>NZ_JBIRZD010000010.1:268553-298198 GCF_044390505.1 Streptomyces sp. NPDC018947 | reverse complement strand
ATGGCGTCCAGCCGGCGTTCGGCGGTGCGGAAGGTGCCGTGGGGCTGTTCGGGGGTGCCCTCGGAGCGGGGGAAGAACTCGTACCAGGAGCCGTAGAGGGCGCGTTCGCGTTCGACCAGCAGGGGCAGCGGGTCGGAGGTGGTGACCAGCTCCCGCAGCGGGTGCCGGGCCAGCACCGCGTCCACCTCCGGCGTCAGCGCCGCCGCCAGCCGCGAGGCGGCGGGACGCGACGTGTCCCGCAGGGCACCGGCCGCGGCGAGCAGGTCCCGGCGTCCCTGGCTCTCCGTCACGTCCGCGGCGGCCCGCTCGTACAGCCGCGCGCCCTCCTCCAGCACCGACTCCGTGTCGGTGCCCGCCGGGACCTTGATCCGGGCCCGGTGCCGCCAGGTGGTGACCGGATCACCCCAGGCCTCCACGGTGAACGACCACAGACCGGGCTCTCCGGCCGTCACGGTGGCCCCCCAGCGGTCGGTGCCCGGGGCCAGCTCCCGCATCGGCGTCCACGGGCCCGGCCGGCCCCGCGGATCTCTCAGGACGACATTGGCGGCGACCGCGTCGTGTCCCTCGCGGAACACGGTGGCCGATATCTCGAACGCCTCTCCGGTCACGGCCTTGGCGGGACGGCGTCCCTGCAGGACCGCGGGACGCACGTCGAGAACGGGGATGCGCCCGACGGCCGGGGCCGGGGCTGAGTGGTGCGTGGCGGGCATGACCGCTCCTGTCCGCGTCAACGAGGGTGGGGATGACTGTGGGGAGGTGGGTCCTGCGGGACTGCCGAGGGTGTACCGCAGGAGCCTTTCCCGACTTTCCGGGTGGGCAATCCGGCACTTTGTTGACTACTCGCGCGTATGTCGACACATGCGGCGGGTCCCGACCGAACGCCTTCCCGCGCGTCGCCCCCGCAATCAGTGCCACCGCGACGAGTGCAGCTTTTCGTGCGGAACGACATGCCACAAGAAGGCCGCCGGGGAAAGATCCGGCCATATCACCACGCCGGTACCCATTAGCCCGTCCGGCGTTTGACGGGGAACCCGTTCAGGCCGATCCGGGACGCGGGGGGCGAAGCACCCGGCACGGGACGCACCGTCACCGGTAACGTCATAAGCGGCGAGATGACGCACATCCCGTCCAATCGAGCGAACGCGCTGAGGTGGAGTGTGAAGGCGATCCGTCGACTGACCGTCCGTCCCGTTCTCCCCGGCCCCCTCCGGCCGCTCAGTGAACTGGCCCGCAATCTGCGCTGGTCCTGGCATCCGGAGACCCGCGACCTCTTCCGGTCCGTCGACCCCGAGTGCTGGACCGCCTGCGGCAGCGACCCGGTGCGGCTGCTCGGCACCGTCCCGTCCGCGCGCCTGGCGGAGCTGGCCGACGACCGCCGGTTCCTGCGCAGGCTGGCCGCGGCGGCCGACGACCTCGACCACTACATGACCGGTGACCGCTGGTACCAGGCCCAGCCGGGCCGACTGCCCGCCGCCGTCGCCTACTTCTCACCCGAGTTCGGCATCACCGCCGCGCTGCCCCAGTACTCCGGCGGCCTCGGCATCCTGGCCGGCGACCACCTGAAGGCCGCCAGCGACCTCGGGGTGCCGCTGATCGGCGTCGGACTGCTCTACCGGCACGGCTACTTCCGCCAGTCCCTGTCCCGCGACGGCTGGCAGCAGGAGCACTATCCCGTCCTCGACCCCCACGAGCTGCCCCTCGCCCTCCTCGAGGAGCCCGACGGCACCCCCGCCCACGTCGCCCTCGCCCTGCCCGGCGGCCGGGAACTGCGGGCCCGGATCTGGCTCGCCCAGGTCGGCCGCGTCCCGCTGCTGCTGCTCGACTCGGACGTGGAGGAGAACGACCTCGCCGGACGCGGCGTCACCGACCGGCTCTACGGCGGCGGCAGCGAGCACCGGCTGCTCCAGGAGATGCTGCTCGGCATAGGAGGTGTCCGGGCGGTACGCGCGTACTGCCGGCTCGCCGGGCACGACGCGCCGGAGGTGTTCCACACCAACGAGGGCCACGCCGGCTTCCTCGGGCTGGAGCGCATCAACGAACTCTGCGACCAGGGGCTGGAGTTCGACTCGGCGCTGGAGGCGGTGCGGGCGGGCACCGTCTTCACCACCCACACCCCCGTCCCGGCCGGCATCGACCGCTTCGACCGCGCCCTGGTCGCCCGCCACTTCGGCCCCGAGGCCGAACTCCCGCGCATCGACACCGAACGCGTCCTGCGGCTCGGCATGGAGACCTACCCCGGCGGCGAGCCGGGCCTGTTCAACATGGCCGTGATGGGCCTGCGCCTGGCCCAGCGGGCCAACGGCGTCTCCCGGCTGCACGGCGGGGTCAGCCGCGAGATGTTCTCCGGACTGTGGCCCGGCTTCGACGCCGACGAGGTGCCGATCACCTCCGTCACCAACGGGGTGCACGCCCCGACCTGGGTCGCCCCCGAGGTGTTCCGGCTCGGCGCCCGGCGGATCGGCGTGCAGCGCGCCGAGGACGCGCTGACCGTCGGCGGCCCGGACCGCTGGGACTCCGTCGCCGACATCCCCGACGCGGACATCTGGGAGCTGCGCCGCACCCTGCGCGAACAACTCGTCACCGAGGTGCGCGAGCGGCTGCGCGCCTCCTGGCGGCAGCGCGGCGCGGGCACCGCCGAGCTGGGCTGGATCGACGACGCCCTCGACCCGGACGTCCTGACCATCGGATTCGCGCGGCGCGTGCCGTCGTACAAGCGCCTCACGCTGATGCTGCGCGACCGGGACCGGCTGACGGAGCTGCTCCTGCACCCCGAGCGGCCGGTCCAGATCGTCGTCGCCGGCAAGGCGCACCCGGCGGACGACGGCGGCAAGAAGCTGGTGCGGGAGCTGGTGCGGTTCGCGGACGACCCGCGGGTGCGGCACCGCATCGTGTTCCTGCCCGACTACGGCATGGGGATGGCGCAGAAGCTCTACCCCGGCTGCGACATCTGGCTGAACAACCCCCTGCGTCCCCTGGAGGCGTGCGGGACCAGCGGCATGAAGGCGGCGCTCAACGGCTGCCTCAACCTGTCGGTGCTGGACGGCTGGTGGGACGAGTGGTACCGGCCGGACTTCGGCTGGGCGATCCCCACCGCCGACGGCGAGGAGACCGACGCCGACCGGCGCGACGCCATGGAGGCCGCCGCCCTCTACGACCTGCTGGAGCAGCGGATCACCCCCCGCTTCTACGAGCGGGGCGTGAGCGGGCTGCCCGACCGGTGGATCGAGATGGTCCGCCGGACCCTGAGCCTGCTCGGGCCCAAGGTGCTGGCCGGCCGCATGGTCCGGGAGTACGTCGAGCGGCTCTACTCCCCGGCCGCGGAGGCGCACCGCGCGATGGACCCGGACTCCGCCCGCGGTCTCGCCGAGTGGAAGGCCCGGCTGCGGGCGGCCTGGCCCGGTGTGAGCGTCGACCACGTGGAGACGTCCGCGTCCGCCGCCACGGCGGAGCTGGGCTCGACGCTCGGGCTGCGGGTGCGGGTCAACCTCGGCGACCTCGCCCCGGACGACGTGGAGGTCCAGGTGGTCTCCGGCCGGGTGGACCTGGAGGACCGCATCACGGACGCGGCGACCGTGCCCCTGAAGCCGGTCGGCGGCCCCGACCTGGAGGGCCGCTGGGTGTACGAGGGCCCGCTCGCCCTGGACCGCACCGGGCCCTTCGGCTACACGGTGCGCATCCTGCCCGCGCACCGGTTGCTGGCCTCCCCGGCGGAGACGGGACTGGTCGCGGTGCCGTCCGGCGAGCTGGCGCAGGCGGCGGGGCTGCTGATGAGGTGAGGGCGCAGGCGGCGGGGTCAGTCCTCCTCGCCGCCGCCGCTGAGGCGCCGCAGGACCGAACCGCAGCGCCGGACGTAGGCGTGCTGGAGGCCGCGCGTCGCCGGTCCGCCGGCCCTGGCGTACCAGGCGGCCGGGCGGCTGAAGGCGGTCACGGTCAGCCAGACCGTGCCGTCGCCGGTGCGGTCCACGACGAAGGCCTCCTCACCGGACTCGGGGTGGCCGGGCAGCGTGCCGTACGCCCAGCCCGCCCGGCGGCGCTCCTCCAGCGTCCACACCACCCGGCAGGGAGCCTTGATCATGCCGGCCAGGGTGACGGTCACGTCGACGCCGGGCGCGGCGCGCTCCGCGCTCGCGTCGATGCCGACGCCCGTCGCCCGGTGCATCTCCCAGGTGAGCACGGCCTCGGCCGCCCGCCGGAACACCCGCTCGCCCTCACCGAGGCGGGTGCGCACGTGCAGGGAGCGGAAGCCGGGCGGGCAGTGGCCCTGCTCACGGGTGGCGCCGACGTCGTCGTACGTGAAGGACATGGGCACCAAGGGTAGGGCGGCACCCGGGAACCGGTGGTTCCCGGGTGCCGCCCGCCGTTCGGAGCCGGCCGTCAGACCACGTTGATCGCGGTCCAGGCCGCGGCCACCGCCTGGTACTCGGCGCTGGTGGAGCCGTACAGGGCCGACGCCGCGTTCAGGGTCGCCGTGCGGGCGCCCTTGTAGTTGGTCGTCGACGTCATGTACGTGGTCAGCGCCTTGTACCAGATCTGCAGCGCCTTGGCGCGGCCGATGCCGGTGACGGTCGAGCCGTTGTACGTCGGGGAGTTGTAGCTCACCCCGTCGATGGTCTTCGCGCCGCTGCCCTCGGACAGCAGGTAGAAGAAGTGGTTGGCCGGGCCCGACGAGTAGTGCACGTCGACGCTGCCGAGGCTGGAGGACCAGTAGTCCTTGGACGCGCCGTCCTTGCTGGGCTTGTCCATGTAGCGCAGCGGCGTGCCGTTGCCGTTGATGTCGATCTTCTCGCCGATGAGGTAGTCGCCCTTGTCGGACGTGTTGTTGGCGAAGAACTCCACCCCGGTGCCGAAGATGTCGGAGGTGGCCTCGTTGAGGCCGCCGGACTCGCCGCTGTAGTTGAGGCCGGCGGTGTTGGAGGTGACGCCGTGGCTCATCTCGTGTCCGGCCACGTCCAGCGAGGTCAGCGGGTGGGTGTTGCCCGAGCCGTCGCCGTAGGTCATGCAGAAGCAGCTGTCGGACCAGAAGGCGTTGACGTAGTTGTTGCCGTAGTGGACGCGGGAGTAGGCGGCCTTGCCGTCGTTCTTGATGCCGCTGCGGCCGAAGCTGTTCTTGTAGAAGTCCCAGGTGACCTGGGCGCCGTAGGCGGCGTCCACGGCGGCCGTCTGGTCGGTGGAGGAGCTGGAGGCGGTGCCGGTGCCCCACACGTCGTCGGCGTCGGTGAACAGGGTGCCGGTGCCGGCGGTCTTGCGGGCCAGGTTGTACGTCTTGTGGCCGCCGCGGCCCGTGTCGTAGAGCTGGTACGTCGAGCCGGACAGAGTGGTGCCGAGGGTGACGGTGCCCGAGTACAGGCTCTTGCCGGAGCCGGTCTCGATGCCCTGGTACTCGTACAGCTTGGCGCCGGTGGCCGCGTCGGTGACGACGTGCAGCTCGTTCGGGGTGCCGTCCTCCTGGAGGCCTCCGACGACCGTCTCGTAGGCGAGGACCGGCTTGCCGGTCGCCGCCCAGATCACCTTGCGCGGCGCGGAGTCGGCCGCCGTCTGGGAGGAGCCGGCCTCCTTCGCGGCGCTCAGCGCCTGCTGCTCGGCCTTGGCCGCGGGCACCTTCGCGGTGACGCCGGCGACCTTGATGGCGGCGTTCGTCGCCTTGGTCACGCCCTTGGCCGCGCCGGACTCCGCCCGGTGCACGACGAGGTCGCCGCCGAGGACGGGCAGCCCCTCGTAGGTGCGCTCGTAACGGGTGTGCACGGTGCCGTCGACGTCCTTGACGACGTCCTTGACGACCAGCTTCTCCTTGGCGCCGAGGCCTATCTCCTGGGCCGTGGCCGCCGCGGACCGCTGCTGCTCCTGGATGAGCGCGGTGCGGGCGGTGTCCGACAGCAGGACCGGGGCGCCCGGCAGGGCCCGCGGCGCGGAGGTGTCGGCGGTGGCGCTGCCGGCGGTCAGGCCGGTGGTGAGCAGGGCGCCGGCCGCGACGGCGGTGGCGACGGCCAGCGTGGTGCGCTTGTGGCGCGAGTAGAGGGAAGACACACAAGCTCCTTCTGTGGGGGAGTCCGGCCGGCCTCGTGGTGCGACCGGCCGGGGGAGAACTGCGAGTTGTGCGGCGGGTGACGGAAGAGTGGCACCGAGGTCGCGTACATGTCAGGAGGGTCGAATGACGTTGGCCGAAAATCGACGGCAGGGCGAATGTTGCGGGAACGTGAACCCCTGTGACCTCGGCAAAGCCGCAACCACCCGTGCGTATGGGCTTGGCAAAAAACGGGCGGGCATGGGAGGGGCGCCGCCCCCGGGAACGGATCCTCCGGGGACGGCGCCCTGTCTGTGGCGGGGTGCCGCGGTGCCTACGGGAAGGTGAGGCGCCAGGCGTCGATGTAGCCGGTGTCCAGCCGGCCCGTGTCCTGGACGCGCAGCTTCCAGGTGCCGTTGGCCGGTTCGGAGGAGGCGTTGACCGTGTAGGTCTCGTGCACGTCGTCCGCCGAGTCGTAGCCGCTGGCCTTGAGGGCGTACACCGAGCCGTCCGGGGCGACCAGGTCGATCTTGAGGTCACCACGCCAGGTGTGCACGATGTCCACGCCCACCTGGAGGTTGCTCGGCGCGTTGCCGGAGCGCCCGGAGACCGTGATCGAGGAGGTCACCGCGGCCCCGTAGTCGGGGATGTTCACGTTGGCGGTGTTCTCGTAGGTCGTGCCGCCGGGCGTGCCGCCGCCCGAGCGCGAGCCGACGTTGATGCCGGCCCACGCGTCCTGCACCGCCTTGTACTCGGCGCTGTCGGTGCCGTACAGCTCACCGGCCGCCGCGAGGGTGCCGGTGCGGGCGCCCGCGTAGTTGGTGGTCGACGTGAACTTCGTGGTCAGGGCGCGGAACCAGATCTTCTCCGCCTTCGCCCGGCCGATGCCGGTGACCGGAAGCCCGTCCGAGGTCGGCGAGTTGTAGGTGACACCGTTGATGGTCTTGGTGCCGCTGCCCTCGCTCAGCAGGTAGAAGAAGTGGTTCGCGGGGCCCGACGAGTAGTGCACGTCGATGGACCCGATCCCCGAGTACCAACTGTCCTTGGACGCGCCGTCCTTGCTGGGCTTGTCCATGTAGCGCAGCGGGGTGCCGTCCCCGTTGATGTCGATCTCCTCGCCGATGAGGTAGTCACCGACGTCGGAGGAGTTGTTCGCGTGGAACTCGACGGCCGCGCCGAAGATGTCCGAGGTGGCCTCGTTCAGACCGCCGGACTCGCCGCTGTAGACGAGGCCCGCGGTGTTGGAGGTGACGCCGTGCGTCATCTCGTGCGCGGCCACGTCGATGGACGTCAGCGGGTGGGTGTTGCTCGAACCGTCGCCGTAGGTCATGCAGAAGCAGCTGTCGGACCAGAAGGCGTTGACGTAGTTGTTGCCGTAGTGGACCCGTGAGTACGCGCCCACGCCGTCGCCGCGGATGCCGGAGCGGCCCTGGACGTTCTTGTAGTAGTCCCAGGTCAGAGCGGCCCCGTAGTGGGCGTCGGCCGCGGCGGTCTCCAGGTCGGAGGGGTTGCCGTTGCCCCAGACGTCGTCGGCGCCGGAGAAGAGCGTGCCGGTGCCCGAGGTGCCGCGGTTCAGGTTGTACGTCTTGTGGTTGCCGCGCGCCGTGTCGGTCAGCGTGTACGACGACCCGGACTGCGCGGTGCCCAGCGTCACGGTGCCGCTGTACATGGTGTTGCCGGTGCCGTTGTGGATCGCCTGGTACTCGTACAGCTTGGCGCCGGTGGCCGCGTCGGTGACGACGTGCAGCTCGTTCGGGGTGCCGTCCTCCTGGAGGCCGCCGACGACCGTCTCGTAGGCGAGGACCGGTGTGCCGTTCGCCGCCCAGATCACCTTGCGCGGGGCGCGCTCGGCGTCCGGCTGCTCGGCGCCCCGGTCCTTGGCGGCGGACACGGCCTGCTGCTCGGCCTTGGCGGCGGTGATCTTCGGCGTCACGGTGGCCGGCGTGATCGCCTTGGCCGTGGCCTTCACGACCCGCTCGGTCCTCCCCGACTCGGCGGTGGTGACGACGAGGTCACCGCCGAGGACGGGCAGCCCGTCGTAGGTGCGTTCGTAGCGGGTGTGCACGGTGCCGTCGCGGTCCTTGAGCACGTCACGGACGACCAGCTTCTCCTTGGCGCCGAGGCCCAGGTCGTCGGCCGTGGCGGCCTTGGTGGCGTTCGCGTCCCGGATCAGCTCCGCGCGCTGGGCCGGGGTGAGCTTGACGGACTCGGCCCCCGGGGCGGGGGCGGGCTGCGGGGCCGCCGTGGCGCCGCCGGCCTGTACGGCCGTGGCGATCAGGGCGGCGACGCCGGCGAGGGCGAGGCCCGCGGCGCGGCGGTGCGTGGTGTGGGAGGTGCGTCTGTGGGGAGAACTGCTGCTCAACACTGACTCCTTCTGCGTGGCCGCGCATCGCGCGGCCGGGGAGACCGGTCGGCGGGTGGGCCGGCCGGGCAGAACTGGGCGGAACGCAGAAACCACGTGCTAGGAGCTGGCCGCGGCACAGCACTGACCTGAAGCTGTGGGGGCGCTGTGAGCGGCCGTGGGAAGAGTGGCAGGGGATCTCGGTACTTGTCAGGACCGCGTCAGTAAGTTGGCCGGAAATCGTTCGTTGTCCGGGCGTTCATGTTCGATAAACGGACCCGTTGCCGGGGCGATGTGAAGACGCCCCCGGCCCTGGTGCGGGGCGGGTGCCGAGGGGCGCTCACGCTCCCGCGGGCCGCCCGCGCCGTCAGCCGGCCGTCGCGGACGGCGGCTCGCCGTGCCAGGAGCCCCACAGCGCCGCGTACGCCCCGCCGGCCGCCACCAGCTCGTCGTGCGTGCCGAGTTCGGTGAGCCGGCCGTCCTCCATCACGGCCACGCGGTCGGCGTCGTGCGCGGTGTGCAGGCGGTGCGCGACGGCGATGACCGTACGGCCCTCCAGCACGGCGGCGAGCGCCCGCTCCGTGTGCCGGGCCGTCGTCGGGTCCAGCAGTGCCGTCGCCTCGTCCAGGATCAGCGTGTGCGGGTCGGCCAGCACCACCCGGGCGAGGGCGAGCTGCTGGGCCCGCGGGCCGTCGGCGCGGCTGCCGTCGCCGCCCAGCTCGGTGCCGAGGCCGTCCGGCAGCTCCCGCACCCACTCCTCGGCGCCGACCGCGGCCAGCGCGGCCCACAACTCCTCGTCGGTCGCGTCCGGTCCGGCGATCAGCAGATTGTCGCGGACCGTGCCGAGGAAGACATGGTGCTCCTGGGTGACCAGCACCACCTGGCGGCGCAGCCGCTCCGGGGACAGGGCGACCACCGGCACCCCGCCCACCGTCACCGAGCCCTTGGTCGGCGCGTCGACTCCGGCCAGCAGCCGGCTCAGCGTGGACTTGCCCGCCCCGGACGGCCCGACGACCGCCAGCCGCTCGCCCGGCCGCACGCTCAGGTCCACCCCACGCAGCACCTCGCCGCCCCGGTCGTAGGAGTAGCTCACCCCGGACACGTCGATGCGGTCGTGCTCAGGGACCGCCGTGTCGTCCGCCGCGGCCCGCGGAGCCAGCGCCAGCCCCTCCACGCGCGCGAACGACGCCCCGCCGCGCTGGAGTTCCTCGAACCGCATCAGCACCTCGTCGAGCGGCACGGTCAGTTGCTGCAGGTACAGGGCGCACGCCACCACCGCCCCCAGGCTCACCGTGTCCCGCGCGTGCAGCACCCCGCCCGCCAGCAGCACACCGGCCACGGGCACGACGTACGACACCTCGATCACCGGGAAGAGCACGCTGCGCAGATACAGGGTGTGGAAGCGGGTGCGCCGCGAGACCGCCAGCGCCCGGCGGCTCGCCGCCACGCGCTCGCCGGCCAGCCGGAACGCCTCGGTCGTGCGGGCGCCCGCCACCGTGGAGGCGACGACCTCGGCGACGTCCGAGCCCGCCGCCCCCTCGGCGAGGTAGCCGTCGCGGGCCCGCCGCAGATACCAGCGCATCGCCCACCGGATGGGCATCAGCAGCACCAGCGCCACGACGCCCAGCAGAGGGGAGAGCACGAACACCGCGGCGCCGAGGAACAGCGCCTGCACGGCGTTGACCAGCAGCTCCGGGCCCGCGTCGCGCAGGGTCGTGCCGACGGTGGTCACATCGGCGGTGCCCCGCGTCGTCAGGTCCCCGGTGCCCGCCCGCTCCACCGCGGACGCCGGCAGCGCCAGAGCCCGGTCCACGAACCGCTCCCGCACCCGGGCCAGCGTCCGCTCACCGAACCGGTGCCCCACGTACCGGGCCCAGCGGGCCAGCAGGAGTTGGGCCGCCGAGCACACCAGGATGGCGAGCGCCATCCGGTCCACGGCGTCCACTCCGCCCCCGGCCCGCACCTCGTCCACGATCCGGCCCAGCAGCCACGGCCCGGCGAGCCCGGCGAGGGCCGCGAGCGCGTTCAGGCCGAGCAGCGCGGCGAACGCCCGCCGGTCGGCCCGCACCAGAGCGGCCATCGCGCGGCGCACGACGGCGGGTTCGGCGACAGGGAGCTGGTCGGTCATCGCGCGGCCTCCTCGTCCTCGGTGTCCCGCGCGACCAGGCTCCGGTAGCCCGGCTCGGCGTCGAGCAGCTCCCGGTGGCGGCCGGTCGCCGCGACCTTGCCGTCGACCAGCCAGTGCACGACGTCCGCCCGGTCGAGCACCAGCGGGGACGTGCCGGCCAGCACGGTCGTACGGCCCGCCCGCGCCGCCCGCAGCCGTTCGGCCACCGTCGCCTCGGTGTGCGCGTCCAGCGCGGAGGTCGGCTCCACGGCGAGCAGCACCTCCGGGGCGGCCAGCAGGGCCCGGGCGAGCCGGACGCGCTGGCGCTGGCCGCCGGAGAGGCTGCGGCCCTGGGCGGCGACGGGGGTGTCCAGCCCCTCGGGCAGTCCCCGGACGATGTCGTCGGCGGCGGCCGCGTGAACGGCCCGGGCGAGCCTCGCGTCGGGGTCCCGCGCGTCCGCACCCTCACGGTGACCGTCTCCCGGGTGGTGCCGGGCGGCCGGGTCCCCCGCTGCGCCGATCACCTCGCGCAGGGTGCCCGCGAACAGGTCGGCCTCCGCGTCGGCGACCAGGAGGCGTTCCCTGACCTGGGCCAGCGGCACCTCCCGCAGCGGCACGTCCCCCCAGGTCGCGTCGGAGGGGGCGTACCGGCCCAGGCGGTCGATCACGGCGGCGGCGTCGGCCGGCCGCGCCCCGGCCAGCACGGTCAGCCGCCCCGGCAGCACCCGCACCCCGGACTCCGGGTCGTACAGCACCGACGGTCCCGCCGGGGCGTCGCGCGTGCCCTCGTCCGGCTCGGGCTCCAGCCGCAGGAACGCGACCACCCGACGGGCGGCCACCACGCCCCGGCCGAGCTGGTGGCTCATCTCGATCAGGAACGCCACCGGCCAGCCCAGCGCCACCACATAGCCGTACACCGACACCAGCTCGCCGACGCTGATCTCCCCGCGGGCGGCCAGCCGGGCGCCCAGCCAGGTCACCAGGCCCAGGAACAGCATCGGCAGCCCCACACCGAGGGCCTGGATCCAGCTCGTCACCGCCCCGACCCGGTAGCCCTGCGCCCGCAGCCGCGCCGAGTCGCGGCGGAAGGCGTCCGCGACCAGGTTCTTGCCGCCGAGCCCGTTCAGCACCCGCAGGCCGCCCGCCAGGTCGCCGATCCGCGCGGTCAGCACCCCCTGCCGCTCCCGGTATTCGGCCTCCCGGCTCTGCAGCCGGCCCGTCAGCGGCCCCACCAGCACCCCGAGCGCCGGCACCCCGAGCAGGACCACCAGGGCGAGCTGCGCCGACACCGACAGCATGAGGGCGCCGACGGCCGCGTAGGCGACGACGGCCCCGACGCCCGGTCCGACCGCCGTCAGCGCCTGGCTGATCGTCTGGACGTCGCCCACACCGATGGTGACGACCTCGCCGGTCCCCACCTGCCGGCGCAGCGCCGCGCCCAGCCGGGTCGCGTGGGCGACCACCACCTTGACCGTGCGGAAGTTGGCGTCCATCCGCACCCGCGTCATCACGCGGTGCCGCAGGACGCCCAGCCACGCGTTGACGGCCCCCGCCGCCACCAGCGCCGCCGTCCAGCCGGCCAGCGCGCCCAGGTCACCGCTCTCCAGCCCGCGGTCGACGGCCCGGGCCATCAGGTACGGCGTCGCCGCCAGCAGCACCATCCAGACACTGGCCAGGACCGCCCCGGCCGCGCAGCGCCGCCACTGCATCCCGACCAGCCACCACAGATACCGCCAGCCGCCCCGGCCGTCGGGCGTGCCGGGGTCCTCGTACACGTCGACCGTGGTGCCGCCGGTCCGCCATGCCGCGATCCGGCTCACGCGAGGCTGTCCCGCCACGCCCGGTGCAGGTCCGCGAACCGCCCGGTACCGGCGATCAGTTCGGCCGGTGTTCCGTCCTCCACGATCCGGCCGTGCTCCATCACCAGCACCCGGTCGGCGATCTCCACCGTCGACAGCCGGTGCGCGATCACCACCGCCGTACGGCCCTTCAGTACCGTCGCCATGGCCCGCTGCACCGCCCGCTCCCCGGGGACGTCCAGCGAGCTGGTCGCCTCGTCCAGGATCAGCACCGCCGGATCGGCGAGCAACGCCCGTGCGAAAGCCACCAGTTGCCGCTGCCCGGCGGAGATGCGGCCGCCGCGCTTGCGGACGTCGGTGTCGTAGCCGTCGGGCAGCGCGGCGATGAAGTCGTGGGCGCCGATGGCCTTCGCGGCCCGCTCGATCTCCTCCCGCGTCGCCTCCGGACGCCCGATGGCGATGTTCTCGGCGACCGTGCCGGAGAACAGGAACGCCTCCTGCGTCACCATCACCACCCCGCGCCGCAGTTCCGGCACCGCGAGGTCGCGCAGGTCGACGCCGTCCAGCAGCACCCGTCCGCCGGAGGGGTCGTAGAACCGGGCGAGCAGCTTGGCCAGCGTCGACTTGCCCGCGCCGGTCGAGCCGACCACGGCGACCGTCTGCCCTGCCGGGATGGTCAGGCCGAAGCGGGGCAGCACCTCGCCGCCGGTGCGGTACCCGAAGCGGACCCCGTCGAAGACGACCTCCCGGCCCGGGTGCTCCGACACGGGCGGCGGCAGCTCCTTCGGCGTCGCCGGCTCCGGCACGGACGGTGTCTGGGCCAGCAGCCCGGCGATCTTCTCCAGCGAGGCCGCCGCCGACTGGTAGGAGTTCAGGAACATGCCGAGCCGGTCGATCGGGTCGTACAGCCGGCGCAGATACAGCACCGCCGCGGCCAGCACACCGAGCGCGAGCGTGCCGTCCGCGACCCGGTAGGCACCCCACAGCACGATCCCCGCGACGGCCGTGTTGGCGACCAGCCGGGAGCCGACGACGTAGCGGGCCATCTCCAGGAGCGCGTCGCCGTTGGCCCGTTCGTGGCGCCGGTTCAGCGCGGCGAAGGCGGCGTCGTTGGCGGCCTCCCGGCGGAAGGCGCGCACCGGCCGGATGCCGTTCATCGTCTCCACGAACTTCACGATCACCGCCGCGATCGCCGTGGACCGCGTCCGGTACACGCGCCCCGCGCGGCGCTGGTACATGCGGATCAATCCGTACAGCGGCACGAACGACGCCACCGCCACGGCTCCCAGGCCGAGGTCCAGCCACAGCAGCATCGCCGAGATGTAGACGAACGACAGGACGACCGTGACCAGTTCCTGGAGCCCCTCGCTGAGCAGCTCCCGCAGCGACTCCACGTCCGTGGTGGAGCGGGAGATCAGCCGCCCCGACGTGTACCGCTCGTGGAAGTCGACGCTCAGCGCCTGCGCGTGCCGGAAGATCCGGCCCCTGAGGTCCAGCAGCACGTCCTGGTTGACGCGGGCGGAGGCGGCGATGAACGCGTACTGCAGCCCGCCGGCGGCCAGCGCGCACAGCAGGTATCCGGCGCCGACCGCGAGCAGCGGACCGCGGTCGTGGTCGCGGAAGGCCGGGACGGCGCGGTCGATGGCGTACGCCACCAGCAGCGGGCCCGCCTGCACGGCCGCCTGCTGGAGCAGCAGGAGCAGGACGGCGACGACGACACGGGCCCGCAGGGGCGCGAGCAGCGAGCGCAGCAGGGCGGCGGTGGCGCCCGGCGGACTCGGCAGGACGTCGCGGTCGAAGTCGTCGCCGGTGTGCTCCGCGCCGCCGGGCCGGGGCGGGTCCTCCGCCTCGCCGGGAGCGGGCGGGGACGTCGTGGGGGCCGTCATCGCCGGTCGTCCTCCTGTTCCTGCGCGCCGGACATGAGATGGGCGTACTCGGCGTTCGTCCGCAGCAGTTCGTGATGGGTGCCGACGGCGGCGATCCGGCCCTCGGACAGCAGGGCCACGCGGTCGGCGAGCAGGACCGTGGAGGGGCGGTGCGCCACGATCAGGGCGGTGGTGTCCGCGAGGACCTGCCGCAGGGCGGCCTCCACGGCGGCCTCGGTGTGCACGTCCAGCGCGGACAGCGGGTCGTCCAGGACGAGGAACCTCGGTCCGCCGACCACCGCCCGGGCGAGCGCGAGGCGTTGGCGCTGCCCGCCGGACAGGCTCAGGCCCTGCTCGCCGACCTGGGTGTCCGTGCCCTCGGGCAGGGCGTGCGCGAAGTCGGCCTGGGCGACGGCGAGCGCCCGTCCCAGGTGCTCGGCACCGGTGCCGTCACCGGCACCCATCAGCACGTTCTCGCCGACGCTCGCGGAGAACAGCGTGGGTTCCTCGAAGGCCACGGCGACCATGGCGCGCAGCTCCTCGCGGGGCAGGGCGGCGATGTCCTCGCCGTCCAGCGTGATCCGGCCCCCGGTCACCTCGTACAGCCGGGGGACCAGCGCGGTCAGCGTCGTCTTGCCGCTTCCGGTCGCGCCGACCAGGGCCATGGACTCGCCGGGGCGGATGTGCAGGTCGACCCCGTCGAGCAGGGGCGGGGAGCCGGGGGGCGCGTCGGGGTAACGGAACCGGACGTCCTCGAACCGCAGGCCGCCGTCGCGCGGGCCGGGGTCCCCGGCCCCGGGCCGTCGTGCCGCACGGGCGGGCGCGGTGGTGGCCCGCGGCGCCCACCCGCTCGGCCCGTCCGCCGGCGCCGGGTCACCGGCGGTCACCGACGACTCGGCCTCCGCGTCCATCACCTCGAAGTACCGGTCCGTCGCCGTGGCCGCCTCCTGGCTCATCGCCAGCAGGAAGCCGATGGACTCCACCGGCCACCGCAGCGCGAGTGCCGTCGACAAGAACGCCACCAGCGTCCCCGCCGACAGCGCCCCGTCCGCCACCTGCACCGCCCCGACCACCAGCGCCGCGCCGATCGCCAGCTCCGGCAGCGTCACGATGACGGCCCAGATCGCCGCCAGCAGCCGCGCCTTGCGCAGCTCCGTCCCCCGCAGCGTGCGTGACAGCTCGTGGAAGGCGCGGGCCTGGCTGCGGTGCCGTCCGAAGCCCTTGACGATCCGGATGCCGAGCACGCTCTCCTCGACCACGGTCGTCAGATCCCCGACCTGGTCCTGCGCGCGCCGCGCCACCGCGGAGTACTTCTTCTCGAAGACCGCGCACATGATCATCACCGGCACGGCCGGGCCGAGCACGACCAGCCCCAGTGTCCAGTCCTGCACCAGCATGATGCCCACGCCGACCAGGATCGTGACCCCGTTGACCAGCAGGAACGTCAGCGGGAAGGCGAGGAACATGCGCAGCAGCATCAGGTCCGTCGTCCCGCGCGACAGCAACTGCCCCGAGGCCCACCGGTCGTGGAAGGCCACCGGCAGCCGCTGGAGGTGCCGGTACAGATCCGCCCGCATCCCCGCCTCGACGCCCGCCAGCGGCCGGGCCACCAGCCATCGCCGCAGCCCGAACAGCAGCGCCTCCGCCAGCCCGAGGAGCAGCAGGTACAGCGCGCCGAGCCACACGCCCGCCGGGTCCCGGTCGGCGACCGGCCCGTCCACCATCCACTTCAGGACGAGCGGGATCACCAGTCCCACGCAGGAGGCGATGACCGCCACGAACGCGGCGGTCCCCAACCGGGCCCGTACGGGCCGCACGTACGGCCACAGCCGCATCAGCGACCGTACGGCGGAACGCTTCTCGGCGGATTCCGGGGCGGGGGCAGGTGTGGTGGGCATCAGCAGCGACTCTACGGATCACCACTGACACTGCCCACCGAGTTTTCACGCGCGCCGGGGTCGTACGGAGGCATCGGCCGGCCGGCGGATGCGCCCGCGAGCGCGCCACCCCCGGCCGGGACCGGCCCCCGCGGTCAGGACGCCGGGTACGGCAGCAGCGTGCCGTCCACCTTCTCCCAGGCCGCCCGCAACTCGGCCAGCAGCCCGGGCCGCTCGGCGGCGAGGTCGGCCTGTTCGCGGGCGTCGGCGGCGAGGTCGTACAGGTGGTCCCTGCCGCTCGCGTCCCGGTAGTACTTCCAGTCGCCGCGCCGCAGCGCCCGGTTGCCCCGCACCCGCCAGAACAGGTCGCGTTCGGGCGCCTTCTCGCCGCGCAGCAGATGGCCGGCGAAGCTGCGCCCGTCGAGCGGGTACGCCGGGTCGGGCCGGGCGCCGCCCAGCTCCAGCAGGGTGGCCGTCCAGTCGGGGGAGTAGACGGGGACGTGGCTGACCTGACGGGCGTCGACGCCGGCCGGCCAGCGCAGGATCGTCGGCACCCGGATGCCGCCTTCCAGCAGCCCGCCCTTGCCGCCGCTGAGCGGCCACTGGTACGAGAAGCGCTCGCCGCCGTTGTCGCTGGCGAAGACGACGACGGTGTTCTCCTCCTGGCCGGAGCGGCGCAGCGCGGCGAGCACCGTGCCGACGGAGGCGTCCAGGTCCTCGACCATCCGCCGGTACTTCTCCACCGAGCCGCCGTCGCCGTGCAGCAGGGCGCGCACCCCGCCCCCGGCCCGGACCTTCGCGGCGATCTCGGCGCCCGTCGCGGCGTCGTCCTCGGTCAGCCACGGCCAGTGCGGGGTGGTGAAGTTGAGGTTGAGCAGCCAGGGCCGGTCGTGGTCGCGGGAGACGTACTCGACGGCCCGCTCGGTCAGGACCGTGGTGTAGTAGCGCAGGTCCTGGTACTCGGCGTCGCCCTCGTAGAGGTCGTACTCGCCGAGCTGGCCGAGCTTCGAGAAGTACTCCAGGGCGCCGCCGAAGTTGCCGAAGAACTCGTCCCAGCCGGACCTGGTGGGGCTGTAGTCGGGCAGGAAGCCGCAGTGCCACTTGCCGATCAGGGCGGTGGCGTAGCCGGCCTTCTTCAGCAGCGAGGCCAGCGTGGGGTGGTTCGGGTCCAGGCCCTGGGTGCGGTTGCCGATGGGCTCGGCGAGCCCGCCGCGGGTCCGGCCGGGGAAGCGGCCCGTGTAGAGGCTGAAGCGGGTCGGGGAGCAGGTCGCCGAGCCGGAGTAGGCGTTCGTGAACCGCACGCCCTGCGCGGCGAGCCGGTCCAGGTGCGGCGTGCGGATGTGCGGGGCGCCGTACGACGACAGGTCGGCCCAGCCGAGGTCGTCGCCGAGGACGAACAGGATGTTGGGGCGTCTGCGGGGCCGGGCGGAGGCGGGCCGGGAGCGGAACGGGCGCTCGGCGGGAGGGGCCGCGGGAGCGGCGGACGCGGGGGCGGGGGAACCGGCGACGGCCGTGACGGCGCCGCCGCCGACCAGGCCGCCGAAGACACGACGGGATATCTCGGGCATGGGTGATCCAAGGGGGAGAAGAAGGAGGAGAAAGAGGGGGAGACGAAGGCGGAGACGGACGTGCGAGGGCGCGGGTCAGCGACAGACGGCGCTGGACTGGCGGCACAGGTCGACGTGGCGGCGCCGCACGAGCGCGGCGCACACGCACCGGCGGGCGGCGATGGGCCTCATGACCCGGGACGCTGCCAGCCGGGCCGGCCGGGGGTCAAGAAGATCGCCGCCGGCTTCACGCAGCCGCAACGAGGCGTCAGCCGGTCACCTTCAGCAGCAGTACCGTGCGGCCCTCCACGGTGATCTCCGTCCCCGCCGGGCAGGTCCCGCCCGGCGCCTCGGCCTGCTCCTCACGGCCGGTGTCCACCACCACCTCGTACCGCTCGGCCCACGGGGGCCCGGGCAGGGCGAACCGCACCGGGCGCTCCCCGGCGTGCAGGACGGCGAGGAAGCTGTCGTCGGTGATCGGCGCGCCGTGCTCGTCCCGCCCCGGGATGTCCCGCCCGGACAGATACATGCCGAGGGTGGCGGCGGGCGCGTACCAGTCTCCCTCCGTCATCTCCGTGCCCCGCGCGGTGAACCACGCGAGGTCGCGCAGGCCGTCCGCGGAGTGCGCCCGCCCGGAGAAGAACGCCCGGCGGCGCAGCACCGGATGCCGGTGGCGCAGCGCGATCAGCCGGGAGGTCAGCGCGAACAGCGGGCGCCAGTCGGGGTCGTCCAGCAGGCTCCAGTCCACCCAGCCCAGCTCGTTGTCCTGGCAGTAGGCGTTGTTGTTGCCGCGCTGGGTGCGGCCCATCTCGTCGCCCGCCACCAACATCGGCACCCCGGTCGACAGCAGCAGCGTGGTCAGCAGGTTGCGGAGCTGGCGCCGCCGCAGCGCCTGTACCCCGGCGTCGTCCGTCTCGCCCTCCGCACCGCAGTTCCAGGACCGGTTGTCGTTCGAACCGTCCCGGTTCCCCTCCCCGTTGGCCTCGTTGTGCTTGCGCTCGTACGACACCAGGTCCCGCAGCGTGAAACCGTCGTGCGCGGTGACGAAGTTGACCGACGCGTACGGCCGCCGCCCGCCCCACGCGTACAGGTCGCTGGAGCCGGACAGCCGGTAGCCCATCTCCCGCACGTCCGGCAGCGCGTGCCGCCAGAAGTCCCGCACGGCACCCCGGTAGCGGTCGTTCCACTCCGTCCACAGCGGGGGGAAGGCGCCGACCTGGTAGCCGCCCGAGCCGACGTCCCACGGCTCGGCGATCAGCTTCACCCGCCGCAGCACCGGGTCCTGCGCGATCACCGCGAGGAACGGGGAGAGCATGTCGACGTCGTGCATGGAACGGGCCAGTGCCGCCGCGAGGTCGAAGCGGAAGCCGTCCACCCCCATCTCCGTCACCCAGTACCGCAGCGAGTCGGTGATCAGCCGCAGCACCTGCGGCTGCACGACGTGCAGGGTGTTGCCGCAGCCCGTGTAGTCGGCGTAGCGGCGCGCGTCCGGCTGGAGGCGGTAGTAGCCGCGGTTGTCGATGCCCTTGAGGGAGAGCGTCGGGCCCAGCTCGCCCGCCTCCGCGGTGTGGTTGTAGACCACGTCGAGGATGACCTCGATGCCCGCCGCGTGCAGGGCGCGCACCATCCGCTTGAACTCGCCGACCTGTTCGCCGGTGGTGCCGGACGCCGCGTAGGCCGCGTGGGGGGCGAAGTAGCCGACCGAGTTGTAGCCCCAGTAGTTCCTGAGGCCGCGGTCGAGCAGGTGGCTCTCGTGCGCGAACTGGTGCACGGGCAGCAGCTCCACCGCCGTCACCCCCAGCCGCGTCAGGTGCCCGACCGCCGCCGGATGGGCGAGGCCCGCGTACGTGCCGCGCAGCTCGGGCGGGACGTCCGGGTGCAGCCGGGTGAAACCGCGCACGTGCAGCTCGTAGATGACGGAGTCCGCCCACGGCGTCTTGGGCCGCCGGTCGTCCGACCAGTCGTCGTCGTCGTGCACGACCACGCCCTTGGGGACGTACGGCGCCGAGTCCCGGTCGTCGCGCACCGTGTCGGCCACATGCTGTTCCGGCCAGTCCCGCACGTGCCCGTACACCTCGGGCGGCAGCACGAAGTCGCCGTCGACCGCCCGGGCGTACGGGTCGAGCAGCAGCTTCGCCGGGTTCCAGCGGGCGCCGGTCCAGGGGTCCCAGCGGCCGTGCACCCGGTAGCCGTAACGCTGCCCGGGCAGCACGCCCGGCACGAAGCCGTGCCAGATCTCGTGCGTCAGCTCGGTCAGCCGCACCCGCTTCTCCCCGCCGTGTTCGTCGAACAGGCACAGGTCCACGCCCTCCGCCCCGCCCGCCCACAGCGCGAAGTTGGTCCCCGCCACCCCGTCCGGCCCCCTGCGGAACCGGGCCCCGAGCGGCACGGGCGTGCCCGGCCGGGCCGGCACGGCGGGCGGCGGCGCGGCACGGCGCGCGCCGGTCACCACGACGGCCGGCCGCCCGTCCTCGGCGGCCCGCTCACCGGGCACCGCCTCCTGCTCGGCTGCGCTGGACACCTGTCAGCCTCCCGCGGCTCGTGGAACGACGTGGCAAGGACGGGAGAAGGGCGCACGGCGTCCCGACCGCGGCTCCCCGTCGCGTCGTCCTCCCCAGTGTTCTGCCCACCGGGTGGCTCGCACTCACGTTTCCCCAGGGCCGGCCGGTCGTTACGGGTGGATGTGAGGCACGTACAAGGGCGCGCACGGCGCGCGGGGGCCGCGCTGGCCGCCGTCATGACATGGGCAGGACTGCTGGTCGGAGCCGCCGGCTGCACTTCGGGCAGCGGCGGCACCGGCTCCGGCATCGGGGAGGCGCTGGGCAAACCGCCCGCACCCGAGGACGTCATCCGCGTCACCCCCGACGACGCGAGCAAGGGTGTCCGGCCGCAGACCCGGCTGTCGGTGCGGGTACCCGACGGGCGGCTGGAGACGGTGAAGGTCGTCAGGTCCCAGGACGCGCAGGAGACCCCGGTGCCCGGCCGGATCTCCGGCGACGGCAGCACCTGGAAACCCGACGAGGACCGGCTCGCGCTCGCCGCCAAGTACACCGTCGACGTCGTCGCCGTCGACGGCCGCGGGCGGCGCAACGCCCGGCACACCACCTTCACCACCTACGTCCCCGAGGAACGCTTCATCGGGTACGTCGCCCCCGAGAACCGCTCGGTCGTCGGCACCGGCATGATCGTCTCCCTGGAGTTCAACCGGGAGATCACCGACCGCGCCGCCGTGGAGCGCGCCGTCTCCGTGACCGCGAAGCCCGCGACCGAGATCCGCCCGCACTGGTTCGGCAAGGACCGTCTCGACTTCCGCCCCGAGCACTACTGGAAGCCCGGCACCCGGGTCACCGTCGACCTCGCGCTGCGGGACGTGGAGGGCGCGCCCGGGGTCTACGGGCTCCAGCGCAAGACCGTCACCTTCACGGTCGGCCGCAGCCAGGTCTCCCTCGTCGACGCGGCCGAACGGACCATGCAGGTGCGCAGGGACGGCGTCCTGCTGGCCACCGTGCCGATCACGGCGGGGGCGCCGAAGACGCCCACCTACAACGGCAAGATGGTGATCACCGAGATGCTCGACGTGACCCGCATGAACAGCCGCACGGTCGGCTTCGGCGGGGAGTACGACATCCCGGACGTCCCGCACGCCATCCGCCTGACCAGCTCCGGCACCTTCCTGCACGGCAACTACTGGACGGCCGGCCGAACCTTCGGCCGCGCCAACGTCAGCCACGGCTGCGTCGGTCTGCGCGACGTCAAGGGCGGCGGCTCCGAGACCCCCGCGGGCTGGTTCTTCGACCGCAGCCTGATCGGCGACGTGGTGGAGGTGGTCCGCAGCAAGGACAAGAAGGTCGCCCCCGACAACGGCCTCGGCGGCTGGAACATGGGCTGGGACGCCTGGAAGGCGGGCAGCGCGGTGAAGTGACCCGCCCAGGGTCCCCCGGCCGCCGCGGCTCTCCGGGCCCCGTACGGATCACGGCTCCCGCGGACCCCTTCGTTCCGCCAACTCGGTACGGAACGGTGACAATTCCCCTGGCCGCAACCTCCCTGGCCTGCGGTTACGATGCGCCGGAGCGCGCGCGGGCGCGCTGGGGCGCGGGTCCTGCGAGGCCCGGCGAGGGGAGACAAAGGTGAACGTGCGTCCGATATCGGGGACGTCGTCGGCCGGCATCCGGGGGCGGAGAGGCAGGGGGACCCGCAAGGGGCTGTCGGCGCTGGTGCTCGGAGTACTGCTCACGGTCGGCGCGTGCGGCGGGGGCGGAGCGGGCGCCGGCGCCGGGGACGGCAAGGCCGGCAAGGACTCCACCGCGGCGCAGGGCGGGCAGTCCGAGGCGGTCGTCACCATCGCGCCGGCCGACGGTGCCGAGGCCGTCGACACCAGCGGCGTCCTCGAAGTGGGCGCCGCGAAGGGCAAGCTGACCGAGGTCGTCGTCAAGGACCCCGAGGGCGGGAAGGTCGACGGCGAGATATCCGGGGACGGCGCCACCTGGACGCCGTCCACCCACCTGGCCGCCTCCACGACGTACACCGTCCACGCGGTCGCCAAGGACTCCGAGGGCCGCACGGCGACCGAGGAGTCCCGCTTCACCACCCTGACGCCGAAGAACACCTTCACCGGCACCTTCACCCCCGAGGACGGGTCGAAGGTCGGCGTCGGAATGCCGTTCTCGATCCGCTTCACCCGGGGCATCACCCACCCCGAGGACGTCGAGAAGGCCATCCGCGTCACGACCGAGCCGGCCGTCGAGGTCGAGGGCCACTGGTTCGGCAACGACCGCCTGGACTTCCGCCCGGAGAACTACTGGAAGGCCGGCACCAAGGTCACCGTCGACCTCGCGCTCGACGGCGTCGAGGGCCGCGAGGGCGTCTACGGCAAGCAGTCCAGGACCGTCTCCTTCACCATCGGCCGCAAGCAGGTCTCCGTCGTGGACGCCAAGAAGCTCACGATGGAGGTCTCGCGGGACGACAGGGTCCTCAAGACCATCCCCGTCACCACCGGAGCACCGGGCTACGAGACCTGGAACGGCCAGATGGTCATCACCGAGAAGCTCTCCGTGACCCGTATGAACGGCGACACGGTCGGCTACGGCGGCGAGTACGACATCAAGGACGTCCCGCACGCCATGCGCCTGTCCACCTCCGGCACCTTCATCCACGGCAACTACTGGGGCGGCGACGCCTTCGGCAACCGCAACGCCAGCCACGGCTGCGTGGGCCTGCGCGACGTCCAGGGCGGCTGGGACGAGAAGGCGCCGGGCGCCTGGTTCTTCGACAACTCCCTCATCGGCGACGTGGTCGTCGTCAAGAACTCGAACGACGCGACCATCGCCCCCGACAACGGTCTCAACGGCTGGAACATGTCCTGGGACGAGTGGAAGGCCTGACCGGTCCCGCGTGACGCGCACGGCCCCGGTGTGAGGTACCGCACCGGGGCCGACCGCGTTAATCGCCGTTAACCTGCTGCCATGACCGTACATCTCGAAGTCGCGGACGGCGTCGGCACGCTGCGCCTGGACCGCCCGCCCATGAACGCGCTGGACGTCGCCACGCAGGACCGGCTGAAGGAGCTCGCCGAGGAGGCCACGCGCCGCGAGGACGTGCGCGCCGTGGTGATCTACGGCGGCGAGAAGGTGTTCGCGGCGGGCGCGGACATCAAGGAGATGCAGGTGATGGACCACGCGGCGATGGTCCTGCGCGCCCGCGGCCTCCAGGACGCCTTCACGGCGGTCGCCCGCATCCCCAAGCCGGTCGTCGCCGCGGTGACCGGCTACGCCCTCGGCGGCGGCTGCGAACTCGCCCTCTGCGCCGACATCCGCATCGCCGCGGACAACGCCAAGCTCGGCCAGCCCGAGATCCTGCTCGGCCTGATCCCGGGCGCCGGCGGCACCCAGCGCCTGTCCCGGCTGGTCGGCCCCTCCAAGGCCAAGGACCTCATCTTCACCGGCCGCCAGGTCAAGGCCGACGAGGCGCTGACCATCGGCCTGGTGGACCGCGTGGTCCCCGCCGCCGAGGTCTACGAGCAGGCGCACGCCTGGGCCGCCCGCCTCGCCAAGGGCCCCGCGATCGCCCTGCGCGCGGCGAAGGAGGCGATCGACACCGGACTGGAGACGGACATCGAGACCGGTCTCGCCGTCGAACGGAACTGGTTCGCGGGCCTGTTCGCCACCGAGGACCGCGAACGCGGGATGCGCAGCTTCGTGGAGGACGGCCCCGGAAAGGCGAAGTTCGTCTGACGCGGGCCCGCCGGCCTCCGGGTACCTCGGGGAGCCCCCCGAAGTGCCCGTGAGGCCGCGCAATTGACCCGGTGACTGATTCGGGCCCCTCGGCGGGGCGGTGTGTGGCAGCCTTGACGCACCATTGAGCGCGCCTTGTCGAGGGAGTCCGCCGAGTGTCTTCGGCCGAGCCGTCCGCGCAGGTCAGTCACGCTGTTTGCGGTCCTGAACTGCCCCCGGCACATGCCACACGCCCCCTGTCGGGCGTCGGCTTTGCGCGGGCGTATTCCCCGGGAACGGCCCCCGGCCCCGCGCCGGACGGCCATGATGGGGGCATGGCGGGGCTGGAGGGTACGGAACGGCCGCGAGAGGCCGGACGGGCGACCGCGGCACGCTGGTCACCGGCGGTCGAGGACGAACACGCGCTCAGGGCTCTGGAGTTGTACGGAAATCCGACGGAGCGCGAGATCGCGCTGCCGTCCCGGCCCGAGTCCGCCGCCACCGCCCGCCGCCTCGCCCAGGTCGTCGTCCTGCGCCAGTGGCAGCTCTCGCCCAAGGTCACCGAGGACACCGTCCTGCTCGTCTCCGAACTGGTGGGCAACGCCGTACGCCACACCGGCGCCCGCGTCTTCGGTCTCCACATGCGCCGGCGCCCCGGCAGGATCCGCGTCGAGGTCCGCGACCCGTCCCGCGGCCTGCCCTGCCTGATGCCGGTGCAGGAGACGGACATCAGCGGACGCGGACTCTTCCTGGTCGACAAGCTGTCCGACCGGTGGGGGGTGGACCTGCTGCCGGTCGGCAAGACCACCTGGTTCGAGATGCGCGTGGCCGACCGCTGACCCCGCCCGCCGCCCAGGGCCCGAGCGGCATCTTCCCCCGTCGGCACGGGGGTTGGGTCAACACGCCACCATCGGGTGACGATCCGCGGTCCGCCGACGGGCAGCCGGGATCGTACGCGCATGATCAGCACTCGTCCGCGGCGCCGCGCCGCCGCCGCCGTCCTGTCCCTCTCCGCGGTCCTCGCCACCTCCGCCGCCACCGTCCCGGGCGCGGCGGCCCCGGCCCCGGCGGCGGCGCCCGCGAAGGCCGCCCCGGCCTGCCCCCGGTTCGACGACAAGCTCGAGGCCGCCGCCGACCCGGGCGTCGACATCGACCGCATCACACCCGAGCCGGTCTGGCGCACCACCTGCGGCACCCTCTACCGCAGCGACAGCCGGGGCCCGCAGATCGTCTTCGAGGAGGGCTTCCACGCCAAGGACGTCCGCGACGGCCAGTACGACGTCGAGAAGTACGTGCTGGTCAACCAGCCCTCGCCGTACGTGTCGACGACCTACGACCACGACCTCTACAAGACCTGGTACAAGTCGGGCTACAACTACTACATCGACGCCCCCGGCGGCATCGACGTCAACAAGACCATCGGCGACACCCACAAGTGGGCCGACCAGGTCGAGGTCGCCTTCCCCGGCGGCATCCAGCGGCAGTACATCATCGGCGTCTGCCCCGTCGACAGGCAGACCAAGACCGAGATCATGAGCGACTGCGAGAGCAACCCGCACTACAAGCCCTGGCACTGACACCGTCCCTCAAGGCCGGACGAGCAACGCCTCCGACCCCACCGGCCGGTAACCCGCCGCCTGGAACGCCCGCAGACTGCGGGCGTTCCCCGCCGACACCTGGGCCCACACGGTCTCACCCCCGGCGAGCTGCCGCGCCGCCGTCACCAGCCGCCGGCCCAGCCCCCGGTGCCGCGCCCCCTCGGACACCTCCACCGCGGCCTCCAGCCGCCCGGCGACGCCGCGGCCCAGCACCAGCACCCCGCCGTCCGCCGTCCACACCCGCACGTCGTCGCGCCGCCGGAGGGCGGCCGCCACCCGCGGATGCCCCGGATCGGCGACCTCCGTCAGCGCGAGCGACGGACGCCCGGCGAGCGGCGCGCCGGTCAGCAAGACGTCGATCGTGTCGGTCGTCCGCCCCGTCCGCTCCATGAGGGCCACGAGGAACCGCGCGTTCATCGTCGCGGCCAGCGCGTCGCACCCGAGGGCGCCCAGCGTCTCGCGCACCCACCCCTCGTCCTCGTCGGTGAAGACGACCGAGTGCGCCGTGAACGCGACGACCCCCGCGTCCCGCGGCCCCGGCTGCGCGACGACGGTGACCCCGCCGTCCGCCGGCGGGAAGACCCCCCGCGCCGCCGCCTCCAGAATGTCCCGCAGTTCCTCCGCCACTCCGCGCTCCTTGAGTCTCCACCCGCTGGAAGGCCCAGACTCACACACATGAACGACGGCACCGGTCTGATGACCATCGGCGAACTGGCGCGGACCACCGGCCTGACCGTGCGCACCATCCGCTACTGGTCCGACGAGGGCGCCCTGCCCCCGGTCACCCGCTCCACGGGCGGCTACCGGCTGTACGACGCCGCGTCCGTCGCCCGCCTGGAGCTGATCCGCACCCTGCGCGAGCTGGGCCTCGGCCTCGACGACGTACGCCGGATCCTGTCCGGCGAGGCGACCCTCGCGCGGATCGCGGCGGCGCACGTGAGCGCGCTGGACGCGCGGATCGGCTCGCTGAAGGTGACCCGTGCGGTGCTGTCCACCGTGGCACGACGCGGCTCGACCGCCGAGGAGATGACCCTGATGAACCGACTGGCGCGGCTGTCCGCCGCGGAACGACAGCGCATCCTGCGGGAGTTCGTGGACGAGATGTTCCACGGACTGGACCTCGCCGACCCCGACATCCGTGAGCGCATGCGCACCCTCGCGGCCGGCCTGCCGGACGATCCGACCCCCGAACAGGTCGACGCCTGGGTGGAACTGGCCGAAATGGTCCAGGACCCCGCCTTCCGGGTCCATATGCGCCAGGTGGCCGAGTTCAACGCGGCGGGCCGGGACGACGGGGTGGCCGAGGGGGCGGCCATGTGGTTCGCCAAGCGGCTCGTGGAGCTAGCCCGGCAGGCCCGGGAGCGCGGCATCGACCCCGCGTCGCCGGAGGCCGAGCCCGTCCTGCGGGAGCTGCTGGGCGACGGCGACCGGGAGGCCGTCCTCGAACGGCTGCGCGCCTCCTTCGGCGACCGGGTCGCCCGCTACCGCGAGTTGCTGGCCACAGTGCGGGGGACGGGACCGCTGCCGGCGCACCGCGAGGAGTTCGCATGGGTGGTCGCCGCACTGGAGGCGCGCGGGGGCAGCTAATCTGACCTGCGTCAGTGGTGTGCGACAGCACGACCGGAGCACGGAATGAGGGGCGGATCGGTGGCGGACATCGAGGAAGCGCGCAAGCAGTTCGAGCGGATCGATACGGACGGTGACGGTCTCATCACCGCTGCCGAGTTCAAGACCGCGCTGGCCCAGGGCGGTGACTGGAACGTCACCGAGTCGGTGGCGGAGGCGATCATCGCCGGCCGCGACCTCAACGGCGACAAGATGCTGTCGTTCGACGAGTTCTGGGCCCACCTGAACAAGTGACGAGCCCCTGAAGGGGCGCCCGCCCGATCACCCGGCGGGCGCCCCTTCGTCATGCCTCGGGCCGGAGGGGCGTTCACGCCTGCCGGGCCCACTCCTTCAGCGCGGACTCGCTGTCGAACGCCGCGACGTTCTTGTCCAGCGGGTCGTCGGTGTACTGGTGGAAGCGCCACTTAGCCTTGATGCGCGGCTTGCCCGCCGTGACGTAGTCGGCGATCCAGAGGCCGTCGCCGGCGTACGAGGTGGTGTCGACGTTCAGCCAGAAGTGCCGGTTGCAGTACAGGACGACCCTGTTGTCCGGCCGTAGTTCCTTCAGCTTCCGGATGAAGCGGTCCTTCTCCGAGTTGCTCGCGTGGGTGCCCGCGCCGGTCGCCTCCCAGTCGACGGCGAGGATGTCACCCTTCCTCTCCGGGGACCTGGACAGGAAGTGCTCGGCCTGGCCGGTGAGATGGCCCGGCCACAGGAAGTGGTAGAAGCCGACGACCAGCCCGGCCTCGCGCGCCCGCTTCGTCTGGGCGGCGAGTTTCGGGCTGACGTACGAACGCCCCTCCGTCGCCTTGATGAAGACGAAGGAGAGGCCGTCCGTGTCGTAGGTGGAGGACTGATAGGCGCTCACGTCGATGCCGCGCAGCATGCGGACTCCCTCGGATGCCGGTGGGGGCGGAAGTTCTCCGGGGGCGGAGGCTGTTGTTATGCCCGGGCATCCGACCCCGTACGCCGGGCGCGTGGGCGCTCGGCGTACGGCGGTGGTGAGCGCCGGTCGGATTCAGGAGGCGGAGGAGGCGGCCGGGGCGCGCGTGTCCTCGCCGTCCGCGGCGGGGGCCTCGCCCTCGTCCAGGGAGACGTCCTTGGTCTCCTTGCCGAGCAGCAGTGCGACGAGCGTCAGCACCGCCATGGCGGAGAGGTAGACGCCGACCAGCCACGGCGAGCCGTCACCGGCCTCCCACAGCGCCACCGCGATGAACGGTGCGACGGCCGCGCCGAGGATCGAGCTGACGTTGTACGAGATGCCGGAGCCGGTGTAGCGCACGCTCGTCGGGAACAGCTCGGGCAGCAGCGCGCCCATCGGCCCGAAGGTCATGCCCATCAGCGTGAAGCCGAGCACCAGCCACAGCACCACGCCGAGCGTGCCCAGGCCGATCAGCGGCGCCCAGACCAGGCCGAAGACCACGATCGCGGCGGTGATCCACACGAGGGTCGTGCGGCGCCCGTACTTGTCGGCGAGCGGGCCGGAGACCAGGGTGAACACCGCGAAGAACAGCACCCCGAAGATCATCATCAGGACGAACGTGGTGTAGCTGTACCCGAGACCCGGCACGGCGGCGTCCTCGGCGGTACGGCCGTAGCTCAGCGAGAACGTGGTCATCAGGTAGAAGAGCACGTACGTCGCGAGCATGATGAACGTGCCCAGGACGAGTTGCCTCCAGTGGCCGCGCACCACGGTGGCCAGCGGCAGCTTGCGCACCTTGCCCGCCTCGCGGGTCCTGGCGAACACGGCCGACTCCACCAGGCGCGAGCGCACCCACAGACCGATGGCGACCATCACGGCGGAGAACAGGAAGGGGATGCGCCAGCCCCAGCTCGTGAAGGCCTCGGAGGGCTGGGTGGGGTCGGCGCCGGCCGCGGAGGGCAGCAGCGCGCCGATGATCAGGAACAGGCCGTTGCCGATGATGAAGCCGAGCGGGGCGCCGAGCTGGGGGAAGGTGCCGTACAGGGCGCGCTTGCCGCGGGGGGCGTTCTCCGTGGCTACCAGGGCGGCACCGCTCCACTCGCCGCCGAGCGCGAAGCCCTGCGCGAGCCGCATCAGCACGAGCAGCGCGGTGGCGACCCAGCCGGCCTGCGCGTAGGTGGGCAGTACGCCGATGAGGAAGGTGGCGATGCCCATGGTCAGCAGCGAGACCACCAGCGTCTTCTTGCGGCCGAGCCGGTCGCCGAGGTGTCCGAAGAAGACGGCGCCGATCGGGCGGGCGACCATCGCGGCGCCGAACACCGCGAAGGACGACAGCAGGGCCGTGGTCGGGTCGCTGCTCGGGAAGAACAGCGCGGGGAAGACCAGTACGGCGGCGGTCGCGTAGATGTAGAAGTCGTAGAACTCGATCGTCGTCCCGATGAGACTGGCGATGAGTACCCGGGACCGCGGGTTGACGGGTGCCTGGGCTGAACCGGTGGCTGGTGCGGGCATGGCTCGGTCTTTCATCGTGCGACATGTGTGTGCCCTGCAACGATCTCAGGTGTCTTGTCACTCGGAAAGCCGATGCCACGATGTGAGACGCGACGAGGTGGGACGCCCGTGGTGGGGGGCCCCCCCCCCGGGGGCCCCCCCCCCCCCCGGGGGGGGGGGGGGGGGGCCCCCCCCCGGGGGGGGGGGGGGGGGCGCCCCCCCCCGGGCCCGGGTGGGCGAAGGGGGGGCGTCAGCCGGTACGGCGCAGGGCCTCCGAGAGACG
>NZ_JBIRZD010000010.1:230801-268545 GCF_044390505.1 Streptomyces sp. NPDC018947 | reverse complement strand
GGCACTTGGGTGGGCCGTCAACGTACCGCGGGTTTTTTTCCACGGGCAACGCGGGGGCCGGGGGGGGGGGCGGGGGGGGGGGGCCGGCGGGGGGGGGCCCCCGGGGGGGGGGCCCCCCACCACGGGCGACGTGCCGGTCCGGGGCGCGCCCCTCAGCACTCGATGATGTTCACCGCCAGCCCGCCGCGCGCCGTCTCCTTGTACTTGACCGACATGTCCGCGCCGGTCTCCTTCATGGTCTTGATGACCTTGTCCAGGGACACCTTGTGCGAGCCGTCGCCGCGCATCGCCATGCGGGCCGCCGTGACCGCCTTCACCGCGGCCATGCCGTTGCGCTCGATGCACGGAATCTGGACGAGGCCGCCGACGGGGTCGCAGGTGAGGCCGAGGTTGTGCTCCATGCCGATCTCCGCGGCGTTCTCGACCTGCTCCGGGGAGCCGCCGAGGACCTCGGCGAGCGCGCCCGCCGCCATCGAGCAGGCGGAGCCGACCTCGCCCTGGCAGCCGACCTCGGCGCCGGAGATGGAGGCGTTCTCCTTGAAGAGCATGCCGATCGCGCCCGCGGCGAGCAGGAAGCGGACCACACCCTCCTCGTCGGCGCCGGGCACGAAGTTCATGTAGTAGTGCAGCACCGCCGGGATGATGCCCGCCGCGCCGTTCGTCGGGGCCGTCACCACCCGGCCGCCGGCCGCGTTCTCCTCGTTCACGGCCATCGCGTAGAGCGTGATCCACTCCATCGCCAGGGCCTGCGGGTCGCCCTCGGAGCGCAGCTTGCGCGCGGTGTTCGCGGCGCGGCGGCGGACCTTCAGACCGCCCGGCAGGATGCCCTCGCGGGACATGCCGCGCGCCACGCACGCCTGCATGACGCGCCAGATCTCCAGCAGACCCTCGCGGATCTCGTCCTCGTCGCGCCAGGCCCGCTCGTTCTCCAGCATCAGCGCGGAAATCGACAGTCCGGTCTCCCGGGTGAGCCGCAGCAGCTCGTCACCGGTGCGGAAGGGGTACTTCAGCACGGTGTCGTCCAGCTTGATGCGGTCCGCGCCCACCGCGTCCTCGTCCACGACGAAACCGCCGCCGACCGAGTAGTACGTCTTGGAGAGCACCTCCGTGCCGTCCGCGTCGAACGCCCACAGCGTCATGCCGTTCGCGTGGTACGGGAGGGCCTTGCGGCGGTGCAGGACCATGTCGTCGTCGTAGGAGAAGGCGATCTCGCGCTCGCCGAGGAGGCTGAGGCGCCCGGACTCCTTGATCGCCTCGACGCGGTCGTCCGCCGTCTCCACGTCCACCGTGCGCGGCGAGGCGCCCTCCAGGCCGAGCAGTACCGCCTTGGGGGTGCCGTGGCCGTGGCCGGTGGCGCCGAGCGAGCCGTACAGCTCGGCCCGGACCGCGGTCACGGAGCCGAGCAGCTCCTCGTTGCGCAGGCGCCGGGCGAACATGCGGGCCGCGCGCATCGGGCCGACCGTGTGCGAGCTCGACGGGCCGATGCCGATCGAGAACAGGTCGAAGACCGAGATGGCCACGGGGACTCCTCACAACGGGGGTGCAGACGAAGGGGCGCCGTGCTCGCTTGTGGCGGGCGCGGCGCCCCGGGGGTCGTACTTCTGGTTACTTGTTCAGACCCGGGTACAGCGGGTGCTTGTCGGCCAGGGCCGTCACCCGGGCCTTGAGCGCCGCCGCGTCGTACGACGGCTTGAGCGCCTCGGCGATCACGTCGGCGACCTCGGCGAAGTCCTCGGCGTCGAAGCCGCGGGTCGCCAGCGCCGGCGTGCCGATGCGCAGACCGGAGGTCACCATCGGCGGGCGCGGGTCGTTCGGGACCGCGTTGCGGTTGACCGTGATGCCGACCTCGTGGAGGCGGTCCTCGGCCTGCTGGCCGTCCAGCTCGGAGTCACGCAGGTCCACCAGGACGAGGTGGACGTCCGTGCCGCCGGTCAGGACGGACACGCCCGCGGCCTTCGCGTCGTCCTTCACCAGGCGCTCGGCCAGGATCCGGGCGCCTTCCAGCGTACGACGCTGGCGCTCCTTGAAGTCCTCGCTCGCGGCCACCTTGAAGGCGACGGCCTTGGCGGCCACCACGTGCTCCAGCGGGCCACCCTGCTGACCGGGGAAGACAGCGGAGTTGATCTTCTTGGCCAGCTCGGCCGTGGAGAGGATCACACCGCCGCGCGGGCCGCCCAGCGTCTTGTGGGTCGTGGTGGTCACGACGTGGGCGTGCGGCACCGGGTTCGGGTGCAGGCCCGCCGCGACCAGACCGGCGAAGTGCGCCATGTCGACCATCAGGTACGCGCCGACCTCGTCCGCGATCCGGCGGAACTCGGCGAAGTCGAGCTGCCGCGGGTAGGCCGACCAGCCCGCCACGATCAGCTTCGGCCGGTTCTCCTTGGCGAGGCGCTCCACCTCGGCCATGTCCACCTGGCCGTCGTCGCCGACGTGGTACGCGACGACGTCGTAGAGCTTGCCCGAGAAGTTGATCTTCATGCCGTGGGTCAGGTGCCCGCCGTGGGCGAGGTTCAGACCCATGATGGTGTCGCCCGGCTTGAGCAGCGCGAACATCGCGGCCGCGTTGGCCTGGGCGCCCGAGTGCGGCTGCACGTTGGCGTGCTCGGCGCCGAAGAGCGCCTTGACCCGGTCGATGGCGATCTGCTCGACCACGTCGACGTGCTCGCAGCCGCCGTAGTAGCGGCGGCCGGGGTAGCCCTCGGCGTACTTGTTGGTGAGGACCGAGCCCTGGGCCTCCATGACCGCGACCGGGGCGAAGTTCTCCGAGGCGATCATCTCGAGGGTGGACTGCTGGCGGTGCAGCTCGGCGTCGACGGCGGCGGCGACGTCGGGGTCGAGCTCGTGCAGGGGCGTGTTCAGAAGCGACATGCGTCCGTGACTCCTCAGGCGCCGGCGAATGCGGAGTACTCGTCGGCGGAGAGCAGGTCGCCCGGCTCCTCGCTGACGCGCACCTTGAACAGCCAGCCGCCCTCGAAGGGCGCGGAGTTCACCAGGGACGGGTCGTTGACGACGTCGTCGTTGATCTCGGTGACCTCGCCGGAGACGGGGGAGTACAGGTCGGAGACCGACTTGGTCGACTCCAGTTCGCCGCAGGTCTCGCCCGCGGACACGGTGTCGCCGACCTCGGGGAGCTGGACGAAGACGACGTCACCGAGCGCGTTGGCCGCGTGCTCCGTGATGCCGACCGTCGAGACGCCGTCCTCGGCGGCCGACAGCCACTCGTGCTCCTTGCTGTAGCGAAGCTGCTGGGGGTTGCTCATGGCCTGAATTCTCCTGTACGCGGGACAGTGCTGATGACGGGGGGAGTGCGGAAACCGCTGATGGGCGGCGCGGGCGCGTGCGGGGGCACCGACGGGCCCCGCACGCCCAGTGTCTACTTCTGGCGCTTGTAGAACGGCAGTGCCACGACCTCGTACGGCTCGTGGGTGCCCCGGATGTCCACGCCGACGCCCGCGGTGCCCACGGCCGCGTGCGCCGCGTCGACGTACGCCATGGCGATCGGCTTGCCCAGCGTGGGGGAGGGGGCGCCGGAGGTGACCTCGCCGACCACCTCGCCGCCGGCCACGACCGCGTACCCGGCGCGCGGGACCCGGCGGCCCTCGGCGACCAGGCCGACCAGGACGCGGGGCGGGTTCGCCTCGGCCCGGGCGGCGGCCTGCTCGAGCGCCGCGCGCCCCACGAAGTCGCCCTCCTTCTCGAACTTCACCACCCGGCCGAGCCCGGCGTCGAAGGGCGTCAGGGCGGTCGTCAGCTCGTGCCCGTACAGCGGCATGCCCGCCTCCAGGCGGAGCGTGTCGCGGCAGGACAGGCCGCACGGGATCAGCCCGGCGCCCTCGCCCGCCTCGACCAGCGCCTGCCACAGCTCCACGGCGTGCTCCGGCTTCACGAACAGCTCGAAGCCGTCCTCGCCGGTGTAGCCGGTGCGCGCGATGAGCGCCGGGACGCCGGCCACCGTGCCGGGCAGGCCGGCGTAGTACTTCAGGCCGTCCAGGTCCGCGTCGGTGAGCGACGCGAGGATGCCCGGGGACTCGGGGCCCTGCACGGCGAGCAGCGCGTAGGCGTCGCGGTCGTCACGGACCTCGGCGTCGAAGCCCGCGGCCCGCTCGGTGAGCGCGTCCAGCACCACCTGGGCGTTGGAGGCGTTGGCGACCACCATGTACTCGGTCTCGCCCAGCCGGTAGACGATCAGGTCGTCCAGGATGCCGCCGTCCTCGCGGCAGATCATGGTGTAGCGGGCCCGGCCCGGCTTCACGCTGCCGATGTTGCCGACCAGCGCGAAGTCCAGCAGATCGGCCGCCTGCGGACCGGTGACGGCGATCTCGCCCATGTGGGAGAGGTCGAAGAGCCCGGCGCGGGTGCGCACCGCGTTGTGCTCGTCGCGCTCGGAGCCGTAGCGCAGGGGCATGTCCCAGCCGGCGAAGTCGGTCATCGTCGCGCCGAGCGCGCGATGCGTGGCATCCAGCGCGGTACGGCGGAGTTCGGTACTGCTCATCGGTCGGTCGTCTCCCAGGACAGGACGGCACGGGCGAGGTGGATCCTCCCCATCTGTCATCGGAACCTGAGAGGTTCGCCATGACCACCGGGACGCGGCGGTCAGGACTTGCACCTTGGGTGGGGCGGCCGTCGCACGGCGGCCCGCTTTTCAGATGTGCCTCGCCCGCGCGGTAACGGGGCCTGAGAGATTCAAGGGAGGGACTTGCTCCTTCGGCGCCCCGGCGACGGCCGGGGACTCTCCCGCGCGGATTCAAACGGCCGGTATGCAGTTGGCGCCGCCATCATTGCATGCCGGGCCCGTTCGTGGCAGACCGTGATCTGTAACCGGCTTGTGGCAGGGAGCGCACGAAAACGCGAGACCGCGCCATTACCTTCTCTTTACACTCGACGGGGACGGGAACTCGTGAACCGCCCCAGGGGAGGACGATCACGGTGAACAGGACCACGGCCTACGCCACGACCTCGGGAATCGCGCTGCCGAAGCGGGCCGCCACGGCCGGGGAGGCGTGTGCCGGTTCTCCCGCACCCGTCGTCCGCGACCTGCGCGACCGCTCCGGCCGCAGCCCCCACGCCCTGCTCTTCGGCCCCCGGGACCTGGTGGTGATCACCGGCCTGCCCGGCAGCGGCAAATCCACCCTCATGCGGCGCACCGTGCGCGGGCTGCGCGTCGACTCCCAGGACACCCGCGACCGCTGGGACCGCCGCATGCCGCGCTTCGTCCCGTACGCGCTCTACCGTCCCCTCGTCCGGCTCGCCCACTACGCCGGGCTGCGCCGCGCGCTGCGCAGCGGCGAGGGCGTCGTCGTGCACGACTGCGGCACCCAGGCCTGGGTGCGCGGCTGGCTGGCCCGCGAGGCCCGCCGCCGCGGCGGCACCCTGCACCTGCTGCTCCTCGACGTCGGCGTGGACGACGCCCTCGCCGGGCAGCGCGAGCGCGGCCGGGGCGTCTCGCGGTACGCCTTCCTGCGGCACCGCACGGCGACCGGCCGGCTGCTGGCCTCCGTGACCGAGGGCACCCTGCCCGCCGGCTGCGCCTCGGCGGTCCTGCTGGACCGGGCGGCGGCCGACGCGCTGCACCGCGTCGCCTTCACCGGCTGAGGTGACGGACCGTGGGCCCGCCGGTCCGAACGGGTTAGCCTTTTCAGCCACAGCAGCGGTACCAGGCAGGCGGTAGGCAGATGGACTTCCCAGCGGACTTCCCGGCGCAGGCGCATCCCCACCCGCACGGTGGATGGCCCGGCAACGAGCTGGAGGAGGTGCTGTCCGCGTCCCTCGGCGTGCCGGGCGCCGGCGGCCGGATCGTGGAGGTGCTCGGGCGCAGCTCCGTCTGGGTCCCGCTGCCCAACGGAGGCGGCCCGGACACCGGCCCCCTCGACCTGCCCACGGTGGAGATCGAGGGCCAGGCGTACGTGCCGGTGTTCAGCTCCGAGGAACAGCTCCGCCGCGTCGCCGGCCCCCACATGGCCTACACCGTCGCCCCCGCCGCGGAGTTCGCCCGCGGCCTGCCCCCGCAGGCCGGCATCGCCGTGAACCCGGACGGAGTGGTCGGCGTCCCGCTGCCGCCGGCCGCCGTGGCCGAGCTGTGCCGGGCGGGACGCACCCCGCTGGACGGGCCCGCGTCCGGCGGCCGCGTCCGGCTGTTCGAGCCGGACTGGCAGGACGACCCGGTGGACTTCCTGGCCGCGGCCTCCAAGGAGTTCGCCGCCACCGGCGTCGTGCGCACCGCCCGCCGCTGCCTCGCCTCCGTCGAGACCGCGGACCCGGTGATGTTCGTGGGCGTCGAGCTGGCCCACTGGGAGGGCGAGGCCCCCACCCTCCCGATGGACGCCCTGGGCCGCGCGCTCGGCGCGGTCCCCGTCGCGTGGCCGGTCAACCTGGTCCTGCTGGAAGCGGCCCAGGACCCGGTCTGCGACTGGATGAGGTCCCAGGTCCGGCCGTTCTACCAGCAGGACGTGTGACACCGGCCGGGGACAACTCCCGAAGCCACCTAAGCTGGTTCCCCGACAGGGGACGATTCTCGAAGGGTCGGTAAAAGGTGAGCGCGAGCGGTACCGCCGCGACCGGGCAGGTCGAGCACATGCTGCGCCAGGTGACGCCCGGGCGCTACGACGCCTACGAGGCTCTGCTCCGCGCGCTCGCCACCCCCGCCTCCGGCCAGGTCTGGATGCTGCTGTGGCACGGCCAGGCCGGCTCGCCCGACGCCCAGTACGGGAACATGGAGGTCGACGGCTACGGCTACGCGCCCTGCGTCACCTCCGCCCAGGAGCTGTCCGCCAGCGGCTGGAACCGCTCGTACGAGGTGGTCGACGGACTCGAAGTCGCCCGCGCCCTCTACCCGGACCACTACGGCCTCTGGCTCAACCCGCACGCCCCGGGCGGCGGCGTCGGCATCCCCTGGCTCGACCTGCGCCGCATCGCCTCCGGCCTGGACCGCCAGCCCGCCGGACCCCTGCGCCTGTCCGAACCGGCCATCGAGATCCCGCAGTTCTACGCCCTGCTCGCGCAGAACGCCCACCGCACCCCGGCGGTCCGCGCGCTGCGCCGCGCCTGGGTGCAGCCGGCCCTCGGCGCCCCGTACCTCGCCATCGGCCTGGACGTGTACGACACGTCGCCGCCGGCCGTGGACGCGGTCCGGGCGATGATGCAGCAGTCCGTCACCGCGGTGCCGGAGGGACTGCCGGTGTCGACGGTGGCGATGACCGACGCGCACGACCCCGTCGCCATGTGGCTGCGCGCCAACGCCCGTCCGTTCTACGACCGCGAGGCCCACGCCGCCGCGCCCGCGCCCGCGCCCGCCCGGACGCCCGCGTCCGGCTACGGCTATCCCCCGGCCGGGGGCCGCTACTGACGGTCGTGAGGACCGTTCCGCGACCGGTGTGCGGACATCTTCGCGCGTAGAGGGAGGCCGTAAGGCCCCGCTCCCGCCCATGATGTCCAACTCGTCCGTGTCCGGCCGCCGTTACCCGCTGTCCGGATAACGGAACACCTCAGACAGCATCACGGTTGCGCATCCATTCCCCGTCAAGTCTGGCTCCATGTCGCCAAACCGTTGAAGACTCCCGCAACAAGGGGTGGAGGTCCGCCCCTGTGTACGACGGACTGATCACGCCGCTACAGCGGCAAGTGCGGGCCGGTTACCGCCGGTTGAGAGGGGTCCCTGCCAGATGACGGCACCATTGCACGAGCCGACCGCGGAAGCGGCCCCGAGTGCTGCCGAGGAAGCGGCGGTTGCCGGCGCGCAGACCAAAGCGGTCCAGGGCCGTTCCCTGGGCCGGATCGCCTGGGAACGCCTGAAGAGGGACAAGCTGGCCCTCACGGGCGGCATCGTGGTGCTCGTCCTCATCGTGATCGCGGTGCTCGCTCCGCTGATCACCAACCTCTACGGCCAGGATCCCGACGCCTACAACGAGAGCATGATCGACCCGCTGTTCGGCACCCCCAAGGGGTCCCTGGGCGGGATCAGCGGTGACCACTGGCTGGGCGTCGAACCGGTCAACGGCCGTGACATCTTCGCCCGCATCGTCCACGGCGCCCGGATCTCGCTGCTCGTGGGCTTCCTGTCGGCGCTGGTCGCGGTGGTCATCGGCACCGTGCTGGGCGTGCTGGCCGGCTTCTTCGGCGGCTGGGTCGACTCCCTCATCAGCCGGGTGATGGACGGTCTGCTGGCCTTCCCGCAGCTCCTGTTCATCATCGCCCTGGTCTCCGTCATGCCGGACCACATGCTGGGCCTGAGCGGCACGGGTGTCCGCCTGCTCATGATGATCCTGGTCATCGGTTTCTTCGGCTGGCCCTACATCGGACGCGTCGTCCGTGGCCAGACCCTCTCCATGCGTGAACGGGAGTACGTCGAGGCGGCACGGTCGCTGGGCGCCGGACGGTTCTACATCCTGTTCAAGGAACTGCTGCCCAATCTGGTGGCGCCGATCATCGTCTACACCACGATGATGATCCCCACCAACATCCTCACCGAGGCCGCACTCAGCTTCCTGGGTGTGGGCGTCAAGCCGCCCACCTCGTCGTGGGGGCAGATGCTCTCGAGCGCGATCGACTACTACAAGTCGGACCCCATGTACATGGTGGTCCCGGGTGTGGCGATCTTCATCACCGTCCTTGCCTTCAACCTCTTCGGCGACGGCGTACGCGACGCGCTGGACCCGAAGGGCTCCCGCTGACCTGCCGTACCGGCAAGCGACCCGTGGCACCTGCACGGGGTCTCTCATCTAATCCGGAGGAACCGAGATCGTGACTACCCAACGCACCTCAGGGCGGCGCAAGCAGGCCATGGCCGCTGCCGCAGTGGTCGCCGCGCTGCTGACCACGGCGGCGTGCGGCGGCGGCGGCGGAGACGAAGGCGGCAGCGGCGGTTCGAAGAACGGCGCGGCCGGCTTCGACGCGGCCAACAACAAGGTCGCCCAGGCCTCCGCCGCCAAGAAGGGCGGCACCCTGAAGTTCGCGAGCACGCAGGACGCCGACTCGTGGGACACCACGCGCGGCTACTACGGCTTCATGTGGAACTTCTCCCGCTACTACAGCCGTCAGCTCGTCACGAACAAGACCGAGCCCGGTGCCGCGGGCGCCGAGGTCACCCCGGACCTCGCCACGGGGCTCGCCAAGGTCTCGGACGACGGCAAGACCTACACGTACACCCTGCGTGACGGCGTCACCTGGGAGGACGGCAAGCCGATCACCTCCAAGGACGTCAAGTACGGCATCGAGCGCGTCTGGGCGCAGGACGTGCTGTCCGGCGGTCCGACGTACCTCAAGGAGGTACTCGACCCCAAGGACGAGTACAAGGGCCCGTACAAGGACACGTCCAAGGACAAGCTCGGCCTGAAGGCGATCGAGACGCCGGACGACAAGACCATCGTCTTCCGCCTGCCGCAGGCCAACTCGGACTTCGAGGAGATGCTCGCGCTGACCTCGGCGTCCCCGGTCCGCCAGGACAAGGACACCAAGTCCAAGTACGGCCTGCGTCCCTTCTCCTCGGGCCCGTACAAGTTCGAGTCCTACAACCCGGGCAAGGACCTCACCCTGGTCCGCAACACCGAGTGGAAGCAGGAGTCGGACCCGGTCCGCAAGGCGTACCCGGACAAGATCACGATCAAGTTCTTCTCCAACGCCAACGACCTGGACGCCCGCCTGATCGCCGGCGACTACGACCTGGACCTCGCCCAGACCGGCCTGTCGCCGCAGGGCCGCACCACGGCCCTGAAGGAGCACAAGGGCAACCTGGACAACCCGGTCTCCGGCTACATCCGGTACGCCTCCTTCCCGCAGAACGTCGCGCCGTTCGACAACATCCACTGCCGCAAGGCCGTGATCTACGGTGCCGACCACGTCTCGCTGCAGACGGCCCGCGGTGGCCCGATCGCCGGTGGTGACATCGGTACCAACATGCTGCCGCCGTCCGTCCCGGGCTCCGAGGGCCAGAAGTACGACCCGTACGAGATCGCCGGCGCCAACAAGAGCGGCAACGTCGAGAAGGCCAAGGAAGAGCTGAAGGCCTGCGGCAAGCCCAACGGCTTCAAGACCACCATCGCCGTCCGCAACAACAAGCCGGTCGAGGTGGCCACCGCCGAGTCCCTCCAGGCGTCGCTGAAGAAGGTCGGCATCGACGTCGAGATCTCGCAGTACGACGGCTCGCAGTACGCCAGCGTCATCGGCAGCCCGGCGAACGTGAAGAAGAAGGGCTACGGCATCATCATCATGGGCTGGGGCCCGGACTTCCCGTCCGTGCAGGGCTACGGTCTGCCGCTGTGGCACAGCGACTACATCCTCGAGAGCGCGAACAACAACTTCGCGATGATCAACGACAAGAAGATCGACGGTCTGTTCGCCGACTACCTCACCGAGCTGGACGACGCCGGCAAGGCCAAGATCGCCACTGAGATCAACCACAAGGTCATGGAGGGCGGTTACTACCTGCCCTTCGTCTTCGAGAAGTTCATCAACTGGCGCTCCAACCGGCTGGCGAACGTGTACACGACCGACGGCTACAGCGGCATGTACGACTTCGTCAACCTCGGTCTGAAGTCCACGAAGTAACCGGTACACCCGCCGTACGGCACGAAAGGCAGGTGAAGGCCGGCGCGGCGTGATGGCGGGCCGCCGGACGATCTCCGGCGGCCCGCGGTCCGCAGCGGGCCGTAAGCTGTGCTCGCTTACCTCATCAGGCGGCTGTTCGCCGCCGCAGTGATGCTGGTGGTCATCATCCTGGTGGTCTTCAGCATCTTCTTCCTCGTCCCCAAGTGGGCGGGTGTCGACATCGCCCTGAACTTCGTCGGCAAGCAGGCGGACCCCGCCGCCGTCGAGGGTGTGCGGCAGAAGCTGGGTCTGGGCGACCCGGTCTTCGTCCAGGCCTGGGAGTTCTTCAAGGGCATCTTCGTGGGCCGGACCTACGCGGGCGGCGGTGACGTCACCCAGTGCTCCGCGCCGTGCTTCGGGTACTCCTTCCGCACCGAGCAGGCCGTCTGGCCGGTTCTGACCGAGCGTTTCCCGGTGACCCTGGCTCTCGCGCTCGGTGCGGCCGTCCTGTGGCTGATCTTCGGCCTCGCCGCCGGTGTGCTCTCCGCGCTCAAGCGGGGCACCCTGTGGGACCGCGGCGCGATGATCGTCGCGCTGGCGGGCGTCTCCCTCCCGATCTACTTCACCGGTCTGCTCAGCCTCGCGATCTTCTCCTACGGACTCGGCTGGATCAACGGCGAGTTCGTGCCCCTGGAGGACAGCCTGACCGGCTGGCTCGGCGGCATGATCCTGCCCTGGGTCACCCTGGCCTTCCTGTACGCCGCGATGTACGCCCGGATCACCCGCGCCACCATGATGGAGATCCTCGGCGAGGACTACATCCGCACCGCGCGCGCCAAGGGCCTCAAGGAGCAGGTCGTCATCCGCAAGCACGCCATGCGGTCGACGCTGACGCCCCTGCTGACCATGCTCGGCATGGACCTCGGCGCCCTGATGGGCGGGGCGATCCTCACCGAGACCACGTTCAGCCTCCCCGGCCTCGGGCAGAAGGTGCTGGACGCGATCAAGAACCAGGACCTGCCCTTCATCCTGGGCGTCGTCCTGATCACTTCCCTCGCGGTGCTCATCGCCAACCTCGTGGTGGACATCCTGTACGCCGTGATCGACCCCCGAGTGAGGCTCGCATGACCGAACTGAGCAAGAGCGGAGCGGCCGTGGGCGAGCCCACCGGCACCTCTCCCGCGCCGACCGCCTTCCTCGAAGTGCGTGACCTCAAGGTGCACTTCCCCACCGACGACGGTGTGGTCAAGTCCGTCGACGGGCTCAGCTTCCAGCTGGAGAAGGGCAAGACCCTCGGCATCGTGGGCGAGTCCGGCTCCGGCAAGTCGGTGACCTCGCTCGGCATCATGGGCCTGCACACCGCCGGCCAGTACGGCAAGCGCAAGGCGCGGCTCTCGGGCGAGATCTGGCTGGACGGCACCGAGCTGCTGTCCGCCGACCCCGACCGGGTGCGCAAGCTGCGCGGCCGCCAGATGGCGATGATCTTCCAGGACCCGCTGTCCGCGCTGCACCCGTACTACACGATCGGCCAGCAGATCGTGGAGGCGTACCGCGTCCACCACGACGTGGACAAGAAGACCGCCAGGCGCCGTGCCGTGGAGATGCTCGACCGCGTCGGCATCCCGCAGCCGGACAAGCGCGTGGACAGCTACCCGCACGAGTTCTCCGGCGGTATGCGCCAGCGCGCGATGATCGCGATGTCCCTGGTCAACAACCCCGAACTGCTCATCGCGGACGAGCCGACGACCGCCCTGGACGTGACCGTCCAGGCGCAGATCCTCGACCTGATCCGGGACCTGCAGAAGGAGTTCGGCTCCGCGGTCATCATCATCACCCACGACCTGGGCGTGGTCGCCGAACTCGCCGACGACCTGCTGGTGATGTACGGCGGGCGCTGCGTCGAGCGGGGCCCGGCCGACAAGGTGTTCTACGAGCCCCGGCACCCCTACACCTGGGGCCTGCTCGGCTCGATGCCGCGGCTCGACCGCGACCAGCAGGAACGCCTGATCCCGGTCAAGGGCTCCCCGCCCTCCCTGATCAACCTCCCGTCCGGCTGCGCCTTCAACCCGCGCTGCCCGTACGCCGACGTGCCCAAGGACGACGTCACCCGCACGGTCCGCCCGGAGCTGACCGAGGTCGGCAGCAAGCACTGGGCCGCCTGCCACATGTCGCAGGAGCAGCGGGAGCGTATCTGGACCGAAGAGATTGCGCCGAAGCTGTGAGCGACAAGGCAGAGGACAAGGCAGTGGACATCCCTGCGCAGAGCGACGGCACCCGGGGCGAGGCCGGCGGGGCCGCCACTCTCACCAAGGGCGCCGCCCCCGGCGAGACCCTGCTGAAGGTGACCGGGCTGCAGAAGCACTTCCCGATCAGGAAGGGCCTGCTGCAGCGCCAGGTCGGCGCGGTGCGCGCGGTCGACGGCCTCGACTTCGAGGTCAGGGCCGGCGAGACCCTCGGCGTCGTGGGCGAGTCCGGCTGCGGCAAGTCGACGATGGGCCGGCTGATCACCCGGCTGCTGGAGCCGACCGCGGGCAAGGTCGAGTTCGAGGGCAAGGACATCACCCACCTCGGGGTCGGCGGGATGCGCCCGCTGCGCCGCGACGTGCAGATGATCTTCCAGGACCCGTACTCGTCGCTGAACCCGCGCCACACCATCGGCACCATCGTCAGCGCCCCCTTCAAGCTCCAGGGCGTCGAGCCCGAGGGCGGGGTCAAGAAGGAGGTGCAGCGGCTGCTGTCGGTGGTCGGGCTCAACCCCGAGCACTACAACCGCTACCCGCACGAGTTCTCCGGCGGCCAGCGCCAGCGCATCGGCATCGCCCGCGCGCTCGCGCTCAACCCGAAGCTGGTCGTGGCCGACGAGCCGGTCTCCGCGCTCGACGTCTCGATCCAGGCCCAGGTCGTCAACCTGCTCGACGACCTCCAGCAGGAGCTGGGCCTGACGTACGTGATCATCGCGCACGACCTGTCCGTCGTCCGGCACGTCTCCGACCGGATCGCGGTGATGTACCTCGGCAAGATCGTGGAGCTGGCCGACCGCGACCAGCTCTACAAGTCGCCGATGCACCCGTACACCAAGGCCCTGCTGTCGGCGGTGCCGATCCCGGACCCGTCGCGCAAGGCCGCCAAGAGCGAGCGCATCCTGCTCAAGGGCGACGTGCCCTCGCCGATCGCCCCGCCGAGCGGCTGCCGCTTCCACACCCGGTGCTGGAAGGCGACGGAGATCTGCAAGACCACCGAGCCCCCGCTGAAGGAGCTGCGGCCGGGTCAGCAGGTCGCCTGCCACCACCCGGAGAACTTCGCGGACCAGGCCCCGCAGGACGTCGTCCTGCTGACCGACGCCAAGGAGGCGGCGGAGCTGGTCTCACAGGACGCGCTGGCGAAGTCGGCCGAGACCTCGGCGGCGGTGGCCGCGGAGGTGGAGGGCACGGAGCCCGAGGCGGCGGAGCCGGAGAGCGCCACCGCGAAGACCGCGTCCGCGGAGACGGAGGCGTCCGCGCCGGAGGGCGCGGAGGCCGAGGCCGGGGAGCCTGAGGGCACGGAGCCCGAGGCCGGGGAGCCCGAGGCGACCGAGCCCGCGACCGACGCCGAGCCTCCGGCCAAGGAGAAGTAACCCGCACGACCGGTGAGTCCCCGCCTTCGTTTGTAAGGCGGGGACTCACCGGCAGGTGAGAATGGCAGGGTGTACGAGCAACTCTTCAGCCCCACCGTGCAGCACACGCTGGACCTGATCGGCATCTTCGTCTTCGCCATCTCCGGCGCCCTGCTGGCCGTCCGCAAGAACTTCGACGTCTTCGGCATGGCGGTGCTGGCCGAGGTCACCGCGCTGGGCGGCGGGCTGTTCCGGGACCTGATCATCGGGGCGGTGCCGCCCGCGGCGTTCACGGACCTGGGGTACTTCCTCACCCCCCTGCTCGCCACCGTGCTGGTCTTCTTCCTCCACCCCCACGTCGAGCGCCTCCAGACCGGCGTCAACGTGTTCGACGCGGCCGGCCTCGGCCTGTTCTGCGTCGCCGGCACGACGAAGGCGTACGACTACGGACTGGGCCTGACCGCCTCCGCCTGTCTGGGCCTGGCCACCGCGGTGGGCGGCGGTGTGCTGCGCGACGTGCTGGCCAACGAGGTGCCGTCGCTGCTGCGCTGGGACCGCGACCTGTACGCCGTCCCGGCCATCGTCGGCGCCGCCACGGTCGCCCTGTGCATCCGCTTCGAGGCGCTGAACCCGCTCACCAGCGGCCTCGCCGTGGTCACCGCCTTCGTGCTGCGCCTGCTGGCGATGCGCTTCCACTGGCGGGCCCCGCGTGCCTGGAACCGGCGCTCGACGGTCGTCGAGGGGGAGTGAGGAAGGGCGGAGCCGGAGCGGGGTCCGCGATAAAAGCTACCGCTTAGTAGTTTCCTGTTGTAGCGTGCAGCCATGCCAGAAGCAGCCTCCGCACCGGCCACCCGGGCCGCCATCGGCGACAGTGAGTTCGACCGCGACACCAGCGTGACGCGGCGCTCCCCCGGCGTCTACGACATCGACCTCTCCGCCGGATGGACGATCATCAACGCCGTCAACGGCGGCTATCTGCTGGCGGTCCTGGGCCGCGCCCTCGGCGACGCCCTGCCGCACCCGGACCCCTTCACCGTCTCGGCGCACTACCTCACCGCCTCCCAGCCCGGCCCGGCGGTCGTGCGCACCGAGACCGTGCGCACCGGCCGCACGCTCTCGACCGGCCAGGCCTCCCTCTTCCAGTACGACGACGAGGGCAACGAGGTCGAGCGCATCCGCGTCCTCGCCTCCTACGGCGACCTGGACGCGCTGCCGGACGACGTCCGCACCTCGGCGAAGCCGCCGGTGATCCCACCCATGGAACAGTGCTTCGGCCCCGAGGACGGCCCCGCGCCCGTCGAGGGCAGCTCCGCCATCGCCGACCGGCTGATGCTCAAGCTGGACCCCGCCACCCTGGGCTGGGCCCTCGGGCAGCCCTCGGGCAAGGGGGAGATGCGGGCCTGGTTCGGGCTGGCCGACGGCCGCGACGCCGACCCCCTCTCGCTGCTCCTCGCGGTGGACGCGCTGCCGCCGACCGCCTTCGAGCTGGGCCTGAAGGGCTGGGTGCCGACGGTCGAGCTGACCGTGCACGTGCGCTGCCGCCCCGCGCCGGGCCCCCTGCGGGTCTCCATCACCACACGCAACCTCGCCGGAGGCTTCCTCGAGGAGGACGCCGAGGTCTGGGACAGCGCGGACCGCCTGGTCGCCCAGTCCCGCCAGCTCGCCCGCGTGCGGCTGGGCTGACCCCCGCGGTGACGCCGCGCCCTCGCGGCCGGCGTCACCGCCTCGGCGGGCGCCCCGCCGCCCCGTCAGTCCAGCCAGTGCCGGCGGCCGACGCTGATCAGCCGCAACTGCCGGGTCGCCAGCCGGGTGACGCGTTCGCGCTCCGCCTCCGGGGCGTCCAGCGCCTCCAGGAACAGCGAGGCGGTGATCAGCATCTGGTCGACGTACAGATGCGCCAGCATCAGCAGGTCGTCGCCGCTCCACCCGGCGGCCGCGGCGTCCTCGGCCAGCTCGTCCCTCACCTCGCGGGCGAACCGGGTGAGCTGCTCCCGTATCTCCTCGCGCACCGGCTGGACGCCGCCGTGCCGTTCCCGTGCGATGAAACGGACGTGTGCGGGGTACTCCGCCACATGACGGGCGATCAGGTCGACGGCGCGCGTGATGCGTTCCTCGCTGTCGTCCGCCGTGGCCACCGTCGTCCGGATCATCGGGTGCAGGCTGCCCAGCGCCTCCTCGACGAGGGCCACGCCGAGGTCGGCCGTGGAGCCGAAGTGCCGGTAGAAGGCGGTCGGGGCGACGCCCGCGGCGCGGGTGACCTCGCGCAGGCCCAGGCTGCTCAGGCTCTGCTCCTCCAGCAGCGCCAGTGCCGCGTCCAGCAGCGCCTGACGCGTCTTCAGCTTCTGCGCCTGCCGAGCGCCGAGGGTGTGACTCATACCATGCAGTCAACAACTGTTCTCCGGAATGGGAAAGTCATGGGGCGCGTTAGACTGAGAAGTCAGTGAACAACTGTAACTACAAGCGTTCACCGAAGTTGGGGGTCCGCTCCATGCTGTTTCTCGTCGTCGCACTGCTGCTCCTCGGCGCCGTGCTGGGCACCGTCGCCCACGCCCCGCTCACCTTCTCCGTCGCCGTGGGCCTGGTCATCGCGGTCTGGCTCGGCGTCTTCGCGATCCGCGAGTGGCACGGCCGCCATCGGCGCACCTCCGCCCACTGACCTCCGCCGGTCCGCTGCAGCACAGGCCGGCCGCCGACGCACCGTAAGGAGAACGCCATGCAGCTCACCGCACCCGCCAGCCGCCGGACCGGCGTCCGGGACACCGACGGCATGGCCGTCGCGTCCTTCGTCCTCGGGCTGCTCGGCCTGCTCGTCCTCAACGTCTTCCTGGGGCCCGTCGCCATCGCGCTGGCGGGCGTCGCCCTGTGGCGGGGCACCGCACGCCGCGGCCGCGCCCTGCTCGGCCTCGGCCTGGGCGTCGCCGACCTGGTGGTCCTGGCGGCGTTCATGTCCGCGGACAACACGATGTCCTGGAGCCTGTGAGCGGCCTGCCGGACAGGCCGGTTCCGGACCGCCGACCAGGGCGCCGACGGCCGGACGGCCGGGGCGGAACCGCCGGACGGGCGGTCGCCGACCGCCGGAGGACCGGCGTCGACCGCCGCCGACCGCCCGACGGGCCGCCGTCCACCGCCGGAGGGGCGCGTTCCGGAACACCGGGCGGCGGCTGCCGGTTCCCGGAAGGGACCGGCCTTGATCCGAGGCGGGCCGGGGCCGCCCCGTAGAATCGGCCTCACCATGGCTTACCTCGACCACGCCGCGACCACCCCGATGCTCCCCGAGGCGGTCGAGGCACTCACCGCGCACCTGGGCGCCACCGGCAACGCCTCCTCCCTCCACGCGTCCGGCCGCCGCGCGCGGCGCACCGTCGAGGAGGCCCGCGAGACCCTCGCCGAAGCCCTCGGCGCCCGCCCCAGCGAGGTCGTCCTCACCTCCGGCGGTACCGAGGCCGACAACCTCGCCGTCAAGGGCCTGTACTGGGCCCGCCGCGACGCCGACCCGGCCCGCACCCGGGTCCTGGCCAGCCCCGTCGAACACCACGCCGTGCTCGACGCCGTCCACTGGCTCGGCGAGCACGAGGGGGCGACCGTCGAGTACCTGCCGGTCGACGCGTACGGCCGCGTCCACCCCGAGGCGCTGCGCGAGGCCCTCGCCCGCGACCCCGGCGACGTCGCCCTCGCCACCGTGATGTGGGCCAACAACGAGATCGGCACCGTCATGCCGGTGCGGGAACTCGCCGACGTGGCCGCCGAGTTCGAGGTCCCGCTGCACGCCGACGCGGTGCAGGCCGTCGGGCAGCTCCCGGTGGACTTCGCCGCCTCCGGGCTCGCCGCGATGACGGTTTCCGGCCACAAGATCGGCGGCCCCTACGGCATCGGCGCCCTGCTGCTGGGCCGCGAGTACAGCCCCGTACCCGTCCTGCACGGCGGCGGCCAGGAACGCCACGTACGCTCCGGCACCCTCGACGTGCCCGCCGTCGCCTCCTTCGCGGTCGCCGGGCGTCGCGCGGCCGAGCAGCGCGAGTGGTTCGCCCGCGAGATCGGCGCCCTGCGCGACGAGCTGGTCGACGCCGTCCGTACGGCGGTCCCCGACGCGATCCTCGGCGGCGACCCGGTGGACCGGCTGCCGGCCAACGCCCACTTCACCTTCCCCGGCTGCGAGGGCGACTCCCTCCTCCTGCTGCTCGACGCCCAGGGCATCGAGTGCTCCACCGGCTCCGCCTGCACCGCCGGTGTCGCCCAGCCCAGCCACGTCCTGCTGGCCACGGGCACGGACCCGGACCTGGCCCGCGGCACCCTGCGCTTCTCCCTCGGCCACACCTCCACGCGGGACGACGTCGAGGCACTGGCCAAGGCGATCGGCCCGGCGGTGGAACGCGCACGGGCGGCGGGGCTGACGTAGCGGCCGGGAGCGGAGGCCGCCGCGGACGGCTGTCAGACGCCGGTGCCGCTCGGCCGCGCGGACCGGGGAGCGGACGACGGTCCGCCCGTGGTCCCGCTCGTGACCGCCCGCCGGACCAGCCTCATGTACCGGTCCCAGTCCCAGTGCGGGCCCGGATCGGTGTGGTCGGTGCCCGGCACCTCCACGTGGCCGATGATGTGCTCGCGGTCGACGGGTATGCCGTACCGCGCGCAGATGCCCGCCGTCAGCCGGGCCGACGCCGCGTACATCGCGGCCGTGAAGTCCCGCGGCCGGTCCACGAAACCCTCGTGCTCGATGCCGACACTGCGCTCGTTGTAGTCCCGGTTGCCCGCGTGGTACGCCACGTCCAGCTCGCGGATCATCTGCGTGACGTGCCCGTCCTGGCCCACGATGTAGTGCGTGGCGGCCTTGTGGCCGGGGTCCTGGAAGGCCTTCACGGCGCTGGCGAAACTGCCCTGCGTGACATGGACGATCACCATGTCGATGCCGAAGTCGTCGGGCCGGTCGGCGCGCCGCCAGTTGGCGTCCGACGCCGCCACCCACCGGGCGCCCGCGTAGTCCACGGCGCCCTCCTCGCGCGGCTTCTCCACGCCGGGCGTGCGCCACCACAGCCGCGCCAGCTCGTCGCGCGCCAGCACGGCCGTGCCCAGCGCGGCCGCCGTCCCGCCGACGAGCAGCGCCCGGCGACCGATGCGCCGGTCGCCGTCCCCGGCTCCGCCCGTGGACCCGCTCTTCGCCCCCATGCGATCTTCAACGCATACTCGGGCGCTCCGGTTCCCGTGCCCCCGTACCCTGGAGGGGCTATGACTGACATCCCGCAGCGCACCCGTCCCCTCCGCGTCCTCGCCGCCATGTCGGGCGGCGTCGACTCCGCCGTGGCCGCCGCCCGCGCGGCCGAGGCGGGGCACGACGTGACCGGCGTCCACCTGGCGCTCTCCGCGAACCCGCAGTCCTTCCGCACGGGCGCGCGGGGCTGCTGCACCATCGAGGACTCCCGGGACGCCCGCCGCGCCGCGGACGTCATCGGCATCCCCTTCTACGTCTGGGACCTCGCCGACCGCTTCCGCGAGGACGTCGTCGAGGACTTCGTCGCCGAGTACGAGGCCGGGCGCACCCCGAACCCGTGCCTGCGCTGCAACGAGAAGATCAAGTTCGCCGCGCTCCTCGACAAGGCGCTCGCGCTCGGCTTCGACGCGGTGTGCACCGGCCACTACGCGAAGGTGGTCCTGCGCGAGGACGGCACCCGCGAACTGCACCGCGCCTCCGACATGGCCAAGGACCAGTCCTACGTCCTCGGCGTGCTCGACGACCGGCAGCTCGCGCACGCCATGTTCCCGCTCGGCGACACGGTCACCACCAAGGACGAGATCCGCGCCGAGGCGGAGCGCAGGGGGCTGGCCGTCGCCAAGAAGCCCGACTCGCACGACATCTGCTTCATCGCCGACGGCGACACCCGGGGCTTCCTCGCCGACCGCCTCGGCCGGGCGGAGGGCGACATCGTCGACGAGGCGGGCAACCGGCTCGGCACCCACGAGGGCGCGTACGGCTTCACCATCGGCCAGCGCAAGGGCCTGCGCATCGGCACCCCGGCGGCCGACGGCAAGCCCCGCTACGTCCTCGACATCTCCCCGGTGAACAACACCGTCACGGTCGGTCCGGCCGAGGCCCTGGACGTCACCGCGCTCACCGCGATCAAGCCCCGCTGGTGCGGCGCCGCCCCGACGGGCCCCGGCACCTACACCGCCCAGCTCCGTGCCCACGGCGGCGAGACCGAGGTCAGCGCCGAACCGGTCGACGGCACGCTGCGGGTGTCGTTCACCGAGCCGGTGCGCGGCGTCGCCCCCGGTCAGGCGATTGTGCTGTACGACGGCACGCGCGTGGTGGGCTCGGCGACGATCGCGTCGACCGTGCGCGCGACGGCGGGCGCCGCCTGAGCGGCCCCCGCCTCACCCGCCGAAGAACTCCGTGAGCACCGGCGCCAGCACGCCCGGCTCCACCATGTGGCTCTGGCCCGCCAGGGTGCGGTAGGCGCCCTCGGGCACGGCGTCGGCGACGGCCCGGGCCGCCTCGCGCATCCAGGCGTCGCCCGCGTCGCCCGCCAGGGACAGCACCGGGGCGGTGATCCTCGCCAGCCGGGACCGCGGCAGCCTGCCGTCGCCCATCACGGCGTCGTCGTGCGCGAGGCTCGGCGCGACCGACTCCATGCCGGCCCACATCGGCGACTGGCGGGCACCCCGGATGACCTCCTCGCCCAGGCCGGTCAGCCGCAGGAACAGCTCCACCGCGTCCCCGCGCCGCCCCTGCCCGAGGGCCTCGCCGAGCCGCCGCGTGTACTCGGCGCGGGTCCGCGCGGCCTCGTCGTCCATGGCGTACGGCACCTCGTACACGGCGACCCGCCGCACCGGCAGCCCGCTCGCCGCCGCCCGCAGCACCAGCGCGCCGCCCGACGAGATGCCGTACAGCGACGCCTCACCGCCGAGCGCCTCGACGAGCGCCGCCAGGTCCTCGACCTCGCGCTCCACCGCGTAGGGCGGCGTGTCCCCGCTCTCCCCGCGCCCCCGGCGGTCGTACACGGTGACGTCGAAACGCCCGGTCAGCTCCGCGGCCAGCGGCGCCAGCGTGGCCCCCGTGGACATGGCACCACTGACCAGGACGACGACCGGCCCCTGCCCGGTCCGTTCGTAGGCGATACGCGTGCCGTCGCGCGAAAGGGTCTTCTTGTCCATGCTTGTGCAGATTGCCTTACGGTGCGCGATTAACCGCTCAGGACACCTCGACGTCGTAGAAACACAGGTGATCCTTGATCTGCGCCACCTCCGGCTTCGGGTCCGGATACGCCCAGACGAGATCCTTCGCGTCCGGCAGGGACCAGTAGGACGCGTCGCCCTTGAACGGGCAGTGCGTGTGCGTGCCCGACGGTGCCAGCAGGTCGAGGCGCACGTCGCCGGGCGGGATGTAGTAGCGGTCGGGGCAGCCCGTCTCGCGCAGCACCAGTGCCCCGTCGCTCTCCGCCAGCACCCGCCCGTCGCGCACCACGCGCACGTGGCGGTCGCTCGGCTCGACGGTGATGCGATGACCCTTCGTCACGGTCGTCCCTCCTCGAATGGCCCACGTCACTGCCTACAGCGTGCCCCGGAGCCGTGTTCTTCCCCGGCGGCGCGCCACCGTACGGTGGTGCCATGAACATCTGCGTCTTCCTCTCCGCCGCCGACCTCGACGAGCGCTACACGCGGCCCGCGAAGGAGTTCGGCACCCTGCTCGGCAAGGGCGGCCACACGCTCGTGTGGGGCGGTTCGGACACCGGGCTGATGAAGGTCGTCGCCGACGGCGTCCAGGAGGCCGGAGGAAGGCTCATGGGCGTCTCCGTGGACTTCCTGGCGGCCAAGGCGCGCGCCGGCGCCGACGAGATGGTGATCGCCAAGGACCTCGCCGAGCGCAAGCGGCTGCTGCTGGAGAAGGCCGACGCCGTGGTGATCATGGTGGGCGGCACCGGCACCCTCGACGAGGCGACGGAGATCCTGGAGCTGAAGAAGCACGGGCACACGGACAAGCCGGTCGTCCTGCTCAACACGGCGGGCTTCTACGACGGACTGCGGGAGCAGTTCCGCCGGATGGAGGACGAGGGCTTCCTGCCCCGCCCCCTGACCGAGCTGGTGTTCTTCGCCGAGGAGCCGGCCGGCGCGCTGGCCTACCTCGAGGAGAGCCGCGGCATCCAGTGATGCGAGCATGGCGGGCATGGCTACACATGTGATCACCGGGGCCGGCTCCGGTATCGGCGCGGCCGTGACCCGCCGCCTGCACGAGCGCGGCGACGAGGTCTGGCTGCACGCGCGCGACGCGGGCCGCGCCAAGGAACTGGCGGCCGCCTACCCCGGCGCGAAGACCCTGGTCGGCGACCTGGCGGACCCGGACAAGCTCTCCTGGGCCTTCTCGCACCAGACGCTCCCCGACCGGGTGGACTCGCTGCTGCACATCGCGGGCGTGGTCGACCTCGGCCCGGTCGGCGACCTCACCCCGAAGACGTGGCGCCACCAGCTCAACGTCAACCTGGCCGCCCCCGCCGAGCTGACCCGCCTCTTCCTGCCGCAGCTCCGCGTCGCCCAGGGCCACGTGGTCTTCGTGAACTCCGGTTCCGGGCTGAACGCGCACGCCGGCTGGTCCGCGTACGCCGCCTCCAAGCACGGCCTCAAGGCCCTCGCGGACTCCCTGCGCCAGGAGGAGCACGCGGGCGGCGTCCGCGTCACCTCCGTCTACCCGGGCCGGACCGCCAGCCCCATGCAGGCCAAGGTCCACCGGCAGGAGGGCAAGGAGTACGACGCGTCGAAGTGGATCGACCCCGAGTCGGTCGCCACGACGATCCTCATGGCCCTGGACCTGCCGAGGGACGCGGAGGTCAACGACCTGACGGTGCGTCCGGGGCGGTAGTTCCCGGGAAGGGCGGCGGGGGCCGAACCGCCCCGGCCGCCCCTGCGTACGCTTCCCCTGTGAACGACAACCTCCACCTCGGCCCCGCCACCGGCATCGGCTCCCTGCCGGGCCAGGACGCGCGCGAGGCCGTCAAGACCGCAACCGGCACCTTCGAGGACTTCCCCTTCCTGCCCGAGCTGCCCGCCCGCGGCCCCGGCGCCGACATGATCGGCCGCAGCGCCGGCATGCTCGTCGAGCTGTACGCGCGCGTGGAGCCCAGCGGCTGGCGGCTCGGCGACCGGCCGGGCCGCGACACCAAGCGGGCCCGGGCCTGGCTCGGCGAGGACCTCGACGCGCTGGAGGAGTTCACCCAGGGCTACGAGGGCCCGCTGAAGGTCCAGGCCGTCGGCCCCTGGACGCTGGCCGCCGCCCTGGAACTGCGCAACGGCGAGGCCGCCCTCTCCGACGCCGGCGCCTGCCGCGACCTGACCGCCTCGCTCGCCGAGGGCCTGCGCCGGCACCTCGCCGAGGTCGCCCGCCGCGTGCCCGGCGCCCGGGTGGTGCTCCAGCTCGACGAACCGTCCCTCACCGCCGTGCTGCGCGGCCGGGTGCGCACCGCCAGCGGCTACCGCACCCACCGGGCCGTCGACCGGCAGGTCGTCGAGGCGGCCCTGCGGGACCTCGTCGCGGCGCACGCCGACGGCCCGGTCGTCGTCCACTCCTGCGCACCGGACGTCCCGTTCGCCCTGCTGCGGCGGGCCGGCGTCGCGGGGATCTCCTTCGACTTCTCCCTCCTCACCGAGCGTGACGACGACGCGATCGGGGAAGCCGTGGAGGGCGGCACCCGGCTGCTGGCCGGTGTCGTGCCGGGGACGGACGGCCCATTGTCAGACCCTGCCGGTAGCGTCATGGGTGTCAGGACGCTGTGGCGCAGGCTGGGGCTGCATCCGGGGCTTCTCGCGGAGGCGGTCACCATCACCCCGTCGTGCGGACTCGCGGGCGCGTCCCCCGAGTACGCCCGCCGGGCCCTCGCCCACTGCGTCAGGGCGGCGAGATCCCTCGCGGACAACCCAGAGTAACGGGAGGACGACACGGTGGCCGGCGACAAGCAGGCGGAGACGACGAGTGTGCCCGCCGAGGCACGCGAGAAGCACGTGCAGCTCGCTGAGCAGATCGAGGAACACCGCTTCCGGTACTACGTGAAGGACGCCCCCGTCATCAGCGACGCGGACTTCGACCGGCTGCTGCGTTCCCTGGAGGCCCTGGAGGAGGAGTATCCGGAGCTGCGCACCCCGGACTCGCCGACCCAGAAGGTCGCCGGTTCCTACGAGACGGAGTTCACGGCGGTCGAGCACCGCTCGCGCATGCTCTCCCTCGACAACACCTTCAACGACGACGAACTCGCCGCCTGGACCGAGCGCATCGCCAAGGAGCTGGGCGAGCAGGAGTACCACTTCCTGTGCGAGCTGAAGGTCGACGGACTGGCCGTCAACCTCACCTACGAGCGCGGCCGGCTGGTCCGCGCGGCCACCCGCGGCGACGGCCGCACCGGCGAGGACATCACGCCCAACGTCCGCACCATCGCCGAGATCCCCGAGCGCCTCGCCGGTGAGAAGGTCCCCGACCTCGTGGAGATCCGCGGCGAGGTCTACTTCCCGATGGAGAAGTTCCAGGAGCTCAACGCCCGCCTGGTCGAGGCCGGCGACAAGCCCTTCGCCAACCCGCGCAACGCGGCGGCGGGTTCGCTGCGCCAGAAGGACCCGCGCGTCACCGCCACCCGCCCGCTGCACATGGTCGTCCACGGCATCGGCGCCCTGGAGGGCTACACGGGCATGACCCGCCTCTCCCAGGCGTACGACCTCCTGAAGACCTGGGGACTGCCCACCTCCCCGCACAACAGGGTCGTCGACGGCCTCGGCGGCGTACGGGAGTTCATCGCCCACTACGGCGAGAACCGGCACTCCGTGGCGCACGAGATCGACGGCGTCGTCGTCAAGCTGGACGAGATCCGCCTGCAGGGGCGCCTCGGCTCCACCGCACGCGCCCCGCGCTGGGCCATCGCCTACAAGTACGCGCCCGAAGAGGTCAACACCAAGCTCATCGACATCAAGGTGGGCGTCGGACGCACCGGCCGCGTCACCCCCTACGCCCAGGTCCAGCCGGTCACCGTCGCGGGCAGCGAGGTGGAGTTCGCCACCCTGCACAACCAGGAGGTCGTCAAGGCCAAGGGCGTGCTCATCGGCGACACCGTGGTGCTGCGCAAGGCGGGCGACGTCATCCCGGAGATCCTCGGCCCGGTCGTCGACCTGCGGGACGGCACCGAGCGGGAGTTCGTCATGCCCGCCGAGTGCCCCGAGTGCGGGACGCCGCTGCGCGCCATGAAGGAGGGCGACATCGACCTGCGCTGCCCCAACGCCCGCACCTGCCCGGCCCAGTTGAGGGAGCGCGTCACCTATCTCGCCGGCCGCGAGTGCCTGGACATCGAGCACTTCGGCGGGGTCGTCGCCGCCGCGCTCACCCGCCCGCTGGAACCGGCCGACCCCCCGCTCGTCGACGAGGGCGACCTCTTCGACCTCACCGTCGAGAAGCTGCTCCCCATCAAGGCGTACGTCCTCGACCCGGACAGCGGGCTGCCCCGGCGCGACCCCAAGACCGGCGAGGACAAGATCGTCACGGTCTTCGCCAACAAGGAGGGCGAGCCGAAGAAGAACACCCTCGCCCTGCTGAGGAACATCGAGGAGGCCAAGACCCGGCCGCTCGCCCGCTTCCTCAACGGGCTCTCCATCCGGCACGTGGGCCCCGTCGCCGCCCAGGCCCTCGCCCGCGAGTTCCGCTCCGTCGACCGCATCGAGCAGGCCACCGAGGAGGAGTTGGCGAACACCGACGGCGTCGGCCCCATCATCGCCGCCTCCCTCAAGGAGTGGTTCGCCGAGGACTGGCACCGCGAGATCGTCCGGAAGTGGAAGGCCGCCGGAGTCCCGCTGGAGGAGCGGTCGAGCGGCGAGGACGAGGGGCCGCGCCCACTCGAGGGCCTCACCGTCGTCGTCACCGGCACCCTGGAGAACTTCACCCGCGACGGGGCCAAGGACGCCCTCCAGAGCCGGGGCGCCAAGGTGACCGGATCGGTCTCCAAGAAGACGTCGTTCGTCGTGGTCGGGGACAACCCCGGTTCCAAGTACGACAAGGCGATGCAGCTCAAGGTGCCGGTCCTGGACGAGGCCGGATTCACCGTCCTGCTGGAGGAAGGACCCGAGGCCGCGGCGGACTCCGCGCTTTCGGCCGAGTAATAGCGGTTGAAGGACACCTGTTCGGCGCATACCAGATGCATACGGGTGGCCGGGGCGCATTCGGGCAACCGTCGGCGACCGGTGCCCCTGGAAGCCTTCCGCAGCCTACTGTTGAGGGGTGCGCCCGCCGTGCCCCGCTGCGGCCGGGGGCATCCCCCTGCCCCAAGGAACAGGGGGAAGGGTTCTCCAACGCGGAGCCGTTGAGGGGTCGTCGGGCGTCGGACCGCGCGGCGTGGGCACCGCCGGCCGTGAGAGGGACGGGAATGGAACCGACCGAGAGCGCCGCCGCGGGCTCACGGCTGCGTCCGCGTCACCTGGTGGCGACGTGGCACGTGAGCCGGTGGCTCGGGCAGCGCGGTGGTGGCGTGCGGCACCCCGCGGCGGACGCCCCGGGCACCGCGCCGCCGGGCAGCCGCCGCGTCCCCGCGCCGCACGGCGCCGGCGGCGAACGGCCCCCGTCCCGGCCCGTGTTGCCCGCGGCCGTCGTCGCGGTGGCCGGCTGCGTCCTCGGCGCCGGATTCCACGGGGCGTTCACCGACGGCCGCGCCCTCTTCCCGTCCGGGACCCCCGGCTGGTCCCTCGCCGTGCTGACCGGCATCGTCGTCGGCCACCTGGTCATGCTCGGCCGCTCCCGCTGGTGGGGCGGCACCGGCTCGGGCGCCGCCCTCACCCTCGCCGTCCTGCTGCTCTACGGCTGGATCCCGGCCGGCCTGGTCAGCCTCACCGTCGTCGTCCTGGTCGGCGTCGCCCGCCGGGGCCACTGGCGGCAGGGCGTCCTGCACGGCGCGGTCGACATCCTCGGCATCGCCGCCGGAGCCCTCCTGCTCGGCGTCTGCGGCTCCGTCCCGTCGGTGGAACAGCCCTGGGACCCGCAGACCTGGACGGTGTACGCCGCGCCCAAGGTGGTCCTCGTCGCGGTCGCCCACCTCGCCGTGACCCGCGGACTGCTGTGGTACCTGCACACCCCGCGCGCCGCACTGTCCACCGTCGCCCGCACCACCCTGGTCCGGCACGGACTGGTCGCCGTGGCGCTGCTCGGCATCGCGCCGCTGATCTGCGTGGTCGCCGTCGCCAAGCCGCCGCTGCTGCCGCTGTTCTCCATCCCGCTGATCGCCCTCGACTCCACCCTGTGGATCGCCCGCGCCCGGGCGGAGGAGCAGCTCCGCGACCCGCTCACCGGACTGCCCAACCGGCAGTGGCTGCTGGAGCGGACCTGGGCCGCGCTGGACGACGCCGAACGCCTCGGCGCCCGCTCGGCCCTCATGCTGATCGACCTCGACCGCTTCCGGTCGGTCAACGACACCCTCGGACACCTCGCCGGCGACCGACTGCTGCTGCAGACCGCCGACCGGCTGCGGCTGGCACTGCCGCGCGGAGCGGAGGCCGCGCGGCTGGGCGGCGACGAGTTCGCCGTGCTGCTGCCCGTCGCCGACTCCACCACCTCGGCGACCCGCCTCGCCCGCGGTCTCGTCACCGCCCTCAGCTCCCCGCTCGACCTGGACGGCCTCACCCTCGTCCTGGAGGCCAGCGCCGGCGTCGCCGTCTTCCCCGACCACGCGGCGGACGCCGAAGGGCTCCTGCGCCGGGCGGACGTGGCGATGTACCAGGCGAAGCGGGACCGCACGGGCGTGGAGGTCTACGAGTCCAAGCGCGACTCCAACACCCCCGACCGGCTCGGGCTGCTGGGCGATCTGCGCCGCGCCCTGGACGCCCACGAGGTGCAGCTCCACTACCAGCCCAAGGTGCGCTTCGACGGTCAGGTGGCCGGCCTGGAGGCACTGGTGCGCTGGGTGCACCCGGAGCGCGGCAGGGTGCCGCCGGACGAGTTCATAGCGATCGCCGAGTCCTCCGGGCTGATGCCCCACCTGACGGAGTACGTGCTGGAGACGGCGCTCGGGCAGGTCGCCCGCTGGCGCTCCCAGGGCCTGTTCGTGCCGGTCGCGGTTAACGTCTCCCCGCGCGACGTCCACACCCCCGGCTTCGCGGGCTCGGTGGCCGCGCGCCTGGCCCGGCACGGTGTCCCGGCGGGAGCGCTCCAACTGGAGATCACGGAACACGTCCTGCTGGAGGACCCGCAGCGCGCCGCCGACACCCTCGCCGCACTGACCGCGCACGGCGTGAAGATGTCCCTGGACGACTTCGGCACCGGCTACTCCTCCCTCGTCCACCTGCGCCGGCTCCCGGTCAGCGAACTCAAGATCGACCGCTCGTTCGTGGCCCGGCTGGCCGTCGACACCGAGGACGCCGAGATCGTGCGCTGCACCGTCGACCTCGCGCACTCCCTCGGCCTGCTGGTCGTCGCCGAGGGCGTCGAGGACGACGAGACCTGGGAGCGCCTGCGCGACCTGCGCTGCGACGCCGTACAGGGCTGGCTGGTCGCGGCGGCGATGCCGCCCGAGGAGACGACGGCCTGGCTGCGTGCCCGGGGTTCACGCGGCTGGGTCCGGCCCGCCGCAGCCCTTCCCGCGGCGGCCACCGACGAGTGACGGCGGCCGCCGGGAGCTGCCTGACGACCGCGGGACCGCGGGACGGCACGTCCGGCCCGGCGGGGCCGGCCCCGCCGGTGTCCGCCGAGGACTGATCGTCCGTGCGTGGCCCCGGGGCCCGGGGGACACGGTCATGGGTGCCGCGCCACGGGAGTGCGAGGGCCGTGCCCCGACGACCATGCGCCACCGCGGCCGTCGTCCTGATCGCCGCGGGGCCGCTCCGCGCGGTCCGGGGGCGGCTCCCGCAGCACGTCCCGTCGCTGTCAGGAGGTCCGCCCGTGTCGCTGTTCGTCCCGGAGTTCGACGAGACCGTGATCGTCCGCGAGGCCGGTGCCGAGGTCGTCGGCCGGGCGCCGGTCACCGTGCGCCTGCCGACCGACAGCGGCGCGACCGGCGGCGCCCTGTCCACCCAGCGCGTCACCCTCACCGCGGGCGCCGAGGGAGCCAGGCCGCACCGGCACGACCGCGGCGCCGAGATGTTCTTCCCGCTCGACGGCGCCGCCGACGTCCTCTGCGGCGACGACGTCGTCACCGCCGGCCCCGGCGACCTCGTCGTCGTCCCGCCCGGCAGGCCGCACGCCTTCGCCGCCGTGCCCGGGGCCGACGCCGATCTGCTCATCGCCCTCACGCCGGGTGTCGAGCGCTTCGAGTACTTCCGCCACCTGTGGCGCATCCGCCTCGGCGAGGTCCCGGCCCGGAGCATCGAGGACGCCCAGGACCGCTACGACCGCCACTTCCTGAGCAGCCCGGCCCGGGACGCGCACCGGTCGTGAGCCGCCCCGGGCAAACCGTTTAACGGCCACGGGCCCCGGACCCATAGGATTGGGCGCGAACCGATTGGCCCGAACCGCACACACTCACCCCAGAGGAACGCTGCATGCCTGGCATCACGCGCGAGGAGGTCGCCCACCTCGCCCGGCTGGCGCGTCTGGAGCTGAAGCCCGAAGAGCTCGAGCACTTCGCGGGACAGCTTGACGACATCATCGGCGCGGTCGCCCGCGTCAGCGAGGTCGCCGACCAAGACGTACCGCCGACCTCGCACCCGCTCCCGCTGACGAACGTCATGCGGCCGGACGAGGTCCGTCCGTCGCTCACGCCCGAGCAGGCGCTCTCCGGCGCCCCGGCCCAGGAGCAGCAGCGTTTCAAGGTGCCGCAGATCCTGGGGGAGGAGTAACCGCCATGAGCGACATCATCAAGCTCACCGCCGCGGAGATCGCCGCGAAGATCGCGTCCGGCGAGCTGACCGCGGTCGAGGTCACCGAGGCCCACCTGGCCCGCATCGAGGCCGTCGACGAGAAGGTGCACGCCTTCCTGCACGTCGACCGCGAGGGCGCCCTCGCCCAGGCCCGTGCCGTGGACGAGAAGCGCGAGCGCGGCGAGAAGCTCGGCCCGCTGGCCGGCGTCCCCCTCGCGCTCAAGGACATCTTCACCACCGAGGGCATCCCGACCACCGTCGGCTCGAAGATCCTCGAGGGCTGGATCCCGCCGTACGACGCGACGCTCACCAAGCGCCTGAAGGACGCCGACGTCGTCATCCTCGGCAAGACCAACATGGACGAGTTCGCCATGGGGTCCTCCACCGAGAACAGTGCCTACGGCCCGACCGGCAACCCCTGGGACCTCACCAAGATCCCCGGTGGCTCCGGCGGCGGCTCCTCCGCGGCGCTCGCCTCCTACGAGGCCCCGCTCGCCATCGGCACCGACACCGGCGGCTCCATCCGCCAGCCCGCGGCCGTCACCGGCACGGTCGGCGTCAAGCCGACGTACGGCGCGGTCTCCCGGTACGGCATGGTCGCCTTCTCCTCCTCCCTCGACCAGGGCGGCCCCTGCGCCCGCACGGTCCTGGACGCGGCCCTGCTGCACGAGGTGATCGCCGGGCACGACCCGCTGGACTCCACCTCCATCGACGCCCCCGTCCCGCCGGTCGTCGAGGCCGCCCGCAACGGCAGCGTCGAGGGCATGCGCGTCGGCGTCGTCAAGCAGTTCCGCGGCGAGGGCTACCAGGCCGGCGTCATCCAGCGCTTCGACGAGTCCGTCGAGCTGCTCAAGGAGCTCGGCGCCGAGATCGTCGAGCTGGACTGCCCGTCCTTCGACCTGGCGCTCTCCGCGTACTACCTGATCGCCCCCTCGGAGTGCTCCTCCAACCTCGCCCGCTTCGACGGCCTGCGCTACGGCCTGCGGACCGGCGACGACGGCACGCACTCCGCCGAGGAGGTCACCTCCCTGACCCGCGAGGCCGGCTTCGGCCCCGAGGTCAAGCGCCGCATCATGCTCGGCACGTACGCCCTGAGCTCCGGCTATTACGACGCGTACTACGGCAGCGCCCAGAAGGTCCGCACCCTGATCACGCGGGACTTCGAGAAGGCGTTCGAGCAGGTCGACGTGATCGTCTCCCCGACGACCCCGACCACCGCCTTCGCGATCGGCGAGCGTGCCGACGACCCGATGGCGATGTACCTGGCCGACCTGTGCACGATCCCGACCAACCTGGCGGGCAACGCGGCCATGTCCCTGCCCTGCGGTCTCGCCCCGGAGGACAACCTCCCGGTCGGCCTGCAGATCATCGCTCCCGCCCTGAAGGACGACCGGCTCTACAAGGTCGGTGCCGCCGTCGAGGCCGCCTTCGTGGAAAGGTGGGGGCACCCGCTGCTGGAGGAGGCTCCGTCGCTGTGAGCAAGGCACTGTCGAAGGCCAAGGGCTTCAAGAAGTCCAAGTCCGGCCTGTACCTGTCCATGGCCACCACCGCGTTCGGCGCCGTCAGCGTCGCCAAGCAGGCGAAGCTCGCCCGCAACGAGAGCGACACGCTGCGCCTGATCGACGCGGCCGTGTCCGCCGCCGCCATCGTCACCGGCCTCGCCATCCTCTACCGCGAGCTGAAGCGGCTGGGCGACGACGACGTCCTGCTGGGCTGAGAGGGAAGTTTCACCGTGACCACCACGACCGACCTGGTGTCGTACGAGGACGCGCTGGCGTCGTACGACCCCGTCATGGGCCTCGAGGTCCATGTCGAACTCGGCACCCGGACCAAGATGTTCTGCGGCTGTTCGACCGCGCTCGGCGCCGACCCGAACACCCAGACCTGCCCGGTCTGCCTCGGCATGCCCGGCGCGCTCCCGGTCGTCAACGCGACCGGCGTCGAGTCCGCGATCAAGATCGGCCTCGCGCTGAACTGCGAGATCGCCGAATGGTGCCGCTTCGCCCGGAAGAACTACTTCTATCCGGACATGCCGAAGAACTTCCAGACCTCCCAGTACGACGAGCCGATCGCCTTCGACGGCTACCTCGACGTGCAACTGGAGGACGGCGAGACCTTCCGCGTGCAGATCGAGCGCGCCCACATGGAGGAGGACACCGGCAAGTCGACCCACGTCGGCGGCGCCACCGGCCGCATCCACGGCGCGTCCCACTCCCTGCTGGACTACAACCGCGCCGGCATCCCGCTCATCGAGATCGTCACCAAGCCGATCGAGGGAGCGGGCGAGCGCGCCCCCGAGGTCGCGCGGGCCTACGTCCGCGAGCTGCGCGAGGTCATCCGCGCCCTCGGCGTGTCCGAGGCCCGGATGGAGATGGGCCAGATGCGCTGCGACGTGAACCTGTCGCTGCGCCCGCACGGCCAGGAGAAGTTCGGCACCCGCTCGGAGACGAAGAACGTCAACTCGCTGCGGTCCGTGGAGCGCGCGGCCCGCTTCGAGATCCAGCGGCACGCCGCGGTCCTGAGCGGCGGCGGCACGATCATCCAGGAGACCCGCCACTTCCACGAGGACACGGGGTCCACGACCTCGGGCCGGGTGAAGGAGGAGGCCGAGGACTACCGGTACTTCCCGGAGCCCGACCTCGTGCCGGTCGCCCCGTCCCGCGACTGGGTCGAGGAGATCCGCTCCGCCCTGCCCGAACTGCCGCTGGTGCGCCGCAACCGGCTCCGCGAGGAGTGGGGCATCTCCGGCACCGACATGCAGGCGATCCTCAACGCCGGCGCGCTGGACCCGATCGTCGCCACGATCGAGGCCGGCGCCGACGCCGCCTCCGCCCGCAAGTGGTGGATGGGCGAGCTGGCCCGCAGCGCCAACGAGTCGGGCACGTCGCTCGACGGGCTGGCGATCACGCCGGAGCAGGTCGCACGGGTCACCGAGCTGGTCAGGAAGGGCGACCTCAACGACAAGCTGGCCCGCCAGGTCATCGAGGGTGTCCTCGCCGGAGAGGGCACCCCGGACGAGGTCGTCGACAAGCGCGGCCTGAAGGTCGTCTCCGACGAGGGCGCGCTGACCGCCGCCGTCGACGAGGCCATCGCCGGCAACCCGGGCATCGCGGACAAGATCCGCGGCGGCAAGGTCGCCGCGGCCGGCGCCCTGGTCGGCGCGGTCATGAAGGCGACCCGCGGCCAGGCGGACGCGGCCCGCGTCAAGGAGCTGATCCTGCAGAAGCTCGGCGTCGAGGGCTGACGCACGCTCTCTCATCGCCCAGGGGGGCGCACCGGCACACGGTGCGCCCCCTCGGCGCGTCACGGCGTACGGCGCCCCACGACCCGCGCGAAGCCCAGCGCGCGTCCCTCGTCGGCGCGCAGCAGTTCCACCGAGTCCCGCGCCATCCCCGCCATGAACGCGCTCGGGCTCTCCTCGGCGCAGACCTCGCTCCACCGCAGCCAGTCCCGCCAGCCGTCCGGCTGCCAGTCGGCGGCCTCGACCTCCACGGCGCCGCTGCGCGTCCAGTGCCGGCGCCACCAGGCGGGGGAGTGGAACGCCCAGAAGCCCGGGTCCCAGTACGGCTTCAGATGCTCCGGCGGCTCGACGCCCTCCGGCTCCTCCCGCAGCGCCGGGACGACCACGCCGATCCGCCCGCCGGGCTTCAGCAGCCGTGTGACCGTGGGCAGGTAGAGGTCATCCGTGCCGAAGTACTGGTAGGCGTCGATGCTGACGACCGCGTCGAACGTGCCCTCGCCGAACGGGAGGTCGTGCGCCTCGGCGCGCACCGGCAGCACCCGGTCCGCGACGCCCGCCTCGGCGAGGCGGGCGGCGTTCTCGTCGGGCCGGATCCACAGGTCGGCGGCGGTGACGCGGACGTCGTACTCCCGGGCCAGGAAGACCGAGGTGAGCGCCCGCCCGCAGCCCAGGTCCAGCACCCGGGCACCGGGCGGCAGGTCGTCGAGGCCGAGTGCCGGGGCCAGCCATTCCAGCAGCCACAGTGGATGAGGGCCCATCTGGTGCTCGATGATCCAGCGCGTGTCGTAGCGGTTGCTGCGCGGATACGCGGGGTGGGTGAGCGCGGGGTGCGCGGGTTCGTCCATAGGCCGCCATGCATAGCGGGGCCCGCCCCGGTGCGCACCCGGTTTTCCGGCGGCGCACCCGGCGGCTCCCGGCCGGCCGGCCTGTGAACTTCCCCCGGCGGCTGTGAATAAGGACACGAAGTCCGCAAATGATCACTTCTGGCTGAAAGAGTGACTTCGCATTGCTCATGCGTTCTTTGCGGGCTGTTCATGTCGTGAACGACTGTTCCCGGACAAAGATCCACAATCAGACACCCCTGGGAGCACGTTCGTGGCAGCCCTTGCACGCTGGTGTGTCCAGCGCCGCCTCGTCGCCGTACTGCTCTGGCTCCTCGCCTTCGGCGGGGTCGCCGCGGGCGCCGCCGCCGCCGGTTCCGCGTACTCCAACGACTACGGGGTGTCCGGCACCGGTTCCGACCGGGCCTTCCGGCTGATGGAGTCGGGCTTCCCGGGGAGCGACGGCGACAGCGACACCGTCGTGTGGCACACCACGTCGGGCACGGTCCGCGCCGCCGACGTCGAACAGACCATGAGCGGGACCCTGGACCGGATAGCCCATCTGCCCGGGGTCGCCTCGGTGACCAACCCGTACCACGGCCGCGACTCCGGCCTGATCAGCGCGGACGCCCGCACCGCGTACGCCGTCGTCACCTTCGACGCCGCCTCCCAGGACGTCGACCCCGCCGAGGCGCGGGCGGTCGTCGACACCGCCAAGGCCGCCGAGACCGACGGGCTCCAGGTCGAACTGGGCGGCAGCGCCGTCGCGCTCACCGAGGCCGGCGGCGGCCACCTCGCCGAGGCCGTCGGCGTGGCCGTCGCCGCGGTCGTGCTGTTCCTCGCCTTCGGCTCCCTCGCCGCGTCGCTGCTCCCCCTCGCCACCGCGCTGGTCTCCGTCGGCACGGCCTACGCGGGCATCACCCTGCTCGGCCACGTCATGACCGTCGCCGACTTCGCGCCCATGCTCGGGACCCTGATCGGGCTCGGCGTCGGCATCGACTACGCCCTGTTCATCGTGACCCGGCACCGGCGCGGCCTGAAGCGGGGACTCACCGTCGCCGAGGCCGCCGAGAACGCCGTCACGACCACGGGACGCGCCGTCGTCTTCGCGGGCGCCACGGTGTGCATAGCCCTGCTCGGCATGCTGATCCTCCGGCTGAACTTCCTCAACGGCGTCGCCGTCGCCGCGTCGGTGACCGTCGTCCTGACCGTCGCCGCGTCCGTCACTCTGCTGCCGGCCCTGCTGTCGTACATCGGCCCGCGCGCCCTGAGCCGGCGCGAGCGGCGCCGGCTCGCCGAGCACGGGCCCGAACCCGAACTGCCCACGGGGTTCGCCGCCCGCTGGTCGGCCTTCGTCGAGCGCCACCCCAAGCTGCTCGGCGCCTTCGCCCTGGTCGTCATCACGGTCCTCGCCCTGCCCACCCTCGGCCTGCGCCTGGGCACCTCCGACCAGGGCAACGACCCCCGCGGCACCACCACCCGCCAGGCCTACGACCTGCTCGCCGACGGCTTCGGCCCCGGCGTCAACGGGCCCCTCACCCTGGTCACCGAGGTGAAGGGTGCCGAGGACCGGCTCGTCCTGGACAACCTCGACGCCTCCCTGCGCACCACCGAGGGCGTCGCCTCGGTGACACCGGTGACCTACAACTCCGGCGGCGACACCGCGTACCTCACCGTCGTCCCCGAGTCCGCACCGCAGTCCGAGAGGACCAGCGACCTCGTCGAGCGGCTGCGCTCCGAGGTGCTGCCGCGCGCCGAGGCCGGCACCTCGCTCGACGTGCACGTCGGCGGCGTCACGGCGGGCTACGACGACTTCGCCGACGTCATCGTCGGCAAGCTGCCGCTGTTCGTCGGCGTCGTCGTCGGCCTCGGCTGCGTCCTGCTCCTGCTGGCCTTCCGGTCCGTCGGCATCCCCCTCAAGGCCGCGGCGATGAACGTGGCCGCCGTGGCAGCCTCCTTCGGGGTCGTGGTGGCGATCTTCCAGTGGGGCTGGGGCAGCGAACTGCTCGGACTCGGCAGCGCCGGCCCGATAGAGCCCTTCCTGCCCGTGATCATGGTCTCCGTGCTCTTCGGGCTCTCCATGGACTACCAGGTCTTCCTGGTCAGTCGCATGTACGAGGAGTGGCTGGAGACCGGCGACAACAGACGGGCCGTCCGCGTCGGCCTCGCCGAGACCAGCCGGGTGATCAACTCCGCCGCGGTCATCATGATCTCCGTCTTCCTCGCCTTCGTCCTCAGCGGCGACCGCGTGATCGCCATGTTCGGCATCGCGCTCGCCGCCGCCGTCGCCCTGGACGCCTTCGTCCTGCGCACACTCCTCGTGCCCGCCCTGATGCACATGCTGGGCCGGGCCAACTGGTGGCTCCCGCGCGGCCTGGACCGGCTCCTGCCCCGCCTCAGCATCGAGCCGCCCGAGTGCCGGACCGCCCATGAGAGGCTGGCCGCGGCGACGGACGCCGACGTGGCGGACGTCCTTGCGGAGGAGGAACGGCAACCGGATGTACGCGATACCACTGGGTGACGACGGGGCCGAACTGCGCCCCCTGGAGCCCTGGCACGCCGAGGAGTTCCTGGCCCACCTCGACCGGGGCCGGGACTTCATCACCCAGCACATCCCCTTCGGCGCGAAGGCCACCGACGTGGAATCCGCCCGGGCACTGCTCCAGGGCTACGCCGACCGGCGCGCCGCCGACAGCGGCTTCCTGCACGGACTGTGGCTGGACGGCACACTCGTCGGCGGCCTGCTCTTCCGGGTCTTCGACGCGGCGACCGGCGTCTGCGAGATCGGCTGCTGGCTGGAGCCCGCCGGCACCGGACGCGGCCTGGTCACGCGTGGCGCCCGCGTCCTGATCGACTGGGCGTTCGGCGAGCGCGGCATGCACCGCGTGGAATGGCACGCGTCGACCGCGAACACCCCGAGCGTCAACGCCGCCCGCCGGCTCGGCATGACCCGCGAGGGCGTCCTGCGCGAGAGCTCCGTCCACCGGGGAGTGCGGCAGGACGTGGAGGTGTGGTCGGTGCTGGCGCCCGAGTGGCGCACGGCACGTGGGCACGGCTCTCACAGCGATCATTAAGGGACCTCTCAGAGAGCGTCCGTACGGTGCGGGGCATGGGAACGAAGACAGTGGACGAGACCGCCGTGAAGACGGATCAGCGCAAGGCGGACGAGGTGGACGAGGCGGCGCGCGACGAGGACGCCGGAGACACGCCCGCGGAGGGTGACACCACCGCGGCCGAGGGCGCCGCGGCCGACGACACGGACGCGGACGCGGCCGACGCCGCGGACGCCGGCCAGGAGGGCCCCACCGGGGTCGGCCAGGGCGCGGGCGCCGTCGTCTCCGCCGGGCTGGGCGTCGTCGCGCTGAGCGGAAGCTGGGTCGGCAGCATCGCGTCCGCCCGCGAGTCGCTGCTCGGCCAGCTCCAGACCTCCTCGTCGTCCAACGTCGCCACACTGCTCCAGAAGGGCTACGGCAACGCCTGGCAGGCCGAGGCCCTGTGGGGCGGCGTCTTCGCCCTGGTCGCGCTGATCGTCGGCGTCGTGGTGCTGGCGCGCCCCGCGTTCGGCGCCCCGGGCAGGCCGCAGGCCCCCTGGATCAAGTCGGTCGCGTGGGGCGGCGTCGCGCTCGGCGTCATCGGGCTGATCCTGGCCGTCCTGAAGTACACGGACGTCCTGCTGAACCTGCCCTCCGCAGGCTGACCGTCGTCTTCCCGGGGTCCCCGGGGGCGGCGCGCCCCGGCCCCGGGCCCCCCACCCCCCGGCAGACGCCCCCCACCCGCGCC
>NZ_JBIRZD010000010.1:160052-230791 GCF_044390505.1 Streptomyces sp. NPDC018947 | reverse complement strand
GTCGTGCTGACCCTGCCCCCCGCGGGGTCACCGTGGTGTCCCGGGGGGCCGGGGCTGGGGCGCGCCGAGGCCCGGGACCCCTCACGCGCGTCTAAGGCCCTCACCCGCGCGACTAAGCCCCCTCGCGCGTCCCTAAGACCCCGGCCGGCGTGGAAGATGCGGAACTTACCCGATGTGGCCGGCCCCCCCGGGCGACGAAGGTTGATCCATCGCGACCAGCGACACCACGACCCGCACTCACCGAGGGGCACACCATGCTCGAGTTCGAGACCCAGCAGTTCCGCACCGCCGAACTGATCCGCAGGGCCGAGGAGGAGCGGATGGCCCGCGAGGCCCTGCGCGCCCTGCGCGCCGCGCGCCGCGCCGCCCGCCGCGACGCCGCCGGTCAGGAGAGCCATACGTCCCGGTTCCGCAGGCACCGGTTCGCCCGGGCCGCGTGAACGGGAGCAACGGGGAGGGAGGCCGCACGGCTTCCCTCCCCGTCGCCGCGTCGCCCGCCGTCCTCTCCGTGCCCGGGGCGCCGGCCGCCCCCGCCGCCGTCCGCCTGCTGAAAACCGGTGCCCCGCCGTCGGACCCGCGTGCCATGCTCGGCACCGTGGAGAACAGGTCCGTCAGCCCCGTCTTCGTCGGCCGCGCCGGCGAGCTCGGCACCTTGAACGACGCCCTCGCCCGCGCCCGCGGCGAGGACCCCGCCGGGGCACCCGGCACCGGGGGAGAGCCCCAGGCACTTCTGCTCGGCGGCGAGGCGGGCGTCGGCAAGACCCGCCTCGTCGAGGAGTTCGCCGCAGCCGCACGCCGGCAGGGCGCCGTCGTCGCGCTCGGCGGCTGCGTCGAGATCGGCGCCGACGGGCTGCCCTTCGCCCCCTTCTCCACCGCCCTGCGCGCCCTGCGCCGCGAACTGCCCGCCGAACTGGCCGCCGCCGCCGCGGGCCAGGAGGAGGAACTGGCCCGGCTGCTGCCCGAACTGGGCGACACGGACACCGGCCCCGGCCGGCACGACGAGGAGAGCATGGCCCGGCTCTTCGAGCTGACCGCCCGGCTGCTGGAACGCGTCGCCGCCCGTCACACCGTCGTCCTCGTCCTGGAGGACCTGCACTGGGCCGACGCCTCCACCCGGCACCTGATCGCCTACCTCTTCCGCACCCTGCGCACCGGCCGCCTCGTTGTCCTCGCCACCTACCGCTCCGACGACATCCACCGCCGGCACCCGCTGCGCCCCCTGCTCGCCGAACTCGACCGGCTCCGCACCGTCCGCCGCCTCGAACTCGGCCGCTTCACCCGCGAGGAGGTCGGCCGCCAGCTCGCCGGGATCCTCGCCCACGAACCCGACCCCCGCCAGGCCGACGAGATCTTCGAACGCTCCGACGGCAACGCCTTCTTCGTCGAGGAACTGGCCGTCGCCGCCCACGGCGGCTGCCGCGCCGGCCTCACCGACTCCCTGCGCGACCTGCTCCTGGTCCGCGTCGAGGCCCTGCCCGAGAGCGCCCAGCGGGTCGCCCGGATCGTCGCCGAGGGCGGCTCCACCGTCGAGTACCGGCTCATCGCCGCCGTCGCCCGGCTCGCCGAGGACGACCTGATCGAGGCGCTGAGGGCCGCCGTGAACGCCAACATCCTGCTGCCCGCGCCCGACGGCGACGGCTACCGTTTCCGTCACTCCCTGGTCCGCGAGGCCGTCGCCGACGACCTGCTGCCCGGCGAGCGCTCCCGCCTCAACCGCCGCTACGCCGAGGCCCTCGACGCCGACCCCGCGCTGGTGCCCGCCGCCGAACGCGTGATGCGCCTGGCCAGCTACTGGTACCACGCCCAGGACCCCGCCAAGGCCCTGCCCGCCGTGCTCGACGCCTCCGTGGAGGCCCGCCGCCGCCACGCCTACTCCGAGCAACTGCGCCTGCTGGAGCGGGCCATGGAACTGTGGGACGCCGTCCCGGACGCCGTGCGCGCCACCCTGCGCCCGGTCGACTGCACCGAGGTCTACCCGCCCTGCGGCCGCGACCCCGAGACCGCGCCGCTGAGCTATCTGGACCTGATGGCCGAGGCCGCCGTCGCCGGACGGCTGTGCGGGGAGCGCGAACGCGCCCTCAAGATCACCAAGCGCGCGCTGCGCCTGCTGGACGAGGAGCAGGACGCGGGCCCCGACGCCAGGCCGAACGGACGCGACCCGCAGCGCGCCGCCTGGTTCTGGGCCCAGCGCTCCCTGCTCGTCCAGGCCCAGGGCCGCGGCGACGGATGGCGGGAGCTCGGCATCGCCCAGGAACTGGTGCGCGGCCTGCCGCCGTCCAAGATGCACGCCGAGGTACTGGCCATGGCCGCCAACTGGGCGATGCTCCACGACCCCGGCCCCGACGCCGTGAGCGCCGCCGAGCGCGCCGTGGAGTACGCGCGGATGGTCGGCGCCGCCGACATCGAGCTGAACGCCCGGCTCACCCTCGGCGGACTGATGGTCGACGCGGGCCACATCGACGCGGGGCTCGCCGAGATGTACCACGTCAGGGACCGCGTCGTGGCCCAGGGACAGGCCTCCCTCGTGGCCCGCAGCCACGTCAACCTGCCCTCCGTGCTGGAGGGCATCGGCCGCTCCGAGGAAGCCGTCGGCATCATGCGCGAGGGCATCGACCTCACCCGCCGCAAGGGCCTGCTGGAGTCCGAGGCCTGGGTGTTCGGCAACCTCGCCGAGTCCCTCTTCTCGCTCGGCCGCTGGGACGAGGCGGTCGAGGCCGCGATCACCGCCGGCGCCCCCGGCCGGGGTGCCGCACCGCGCGGCGGAGCCTGCCTCAAGCGCGCCGCCGTCGCCCTCGCCCGCGGCGGGACGGCCGACGCCGCCCGGTTGCTCGCCGACGCCCGCGCCGCCTTCGGCACGCACGAGCCCGTGCCCCAGCACCATCTGCCGCTGGCCGCCCTCACCATCGGCCTCGCCGCCGCCGAGGGCCGCTTCCCCGACGCCCGCGCCGAGGCCGGCCGGATCCTGGAGGCCGGCTTCCCGCCCGGCACCCAGCGCTACGGGTGGCCCCTCCTGCTGGCGGCCGCCGAGGCGGAGGCCGACGCACGTGGCCTGCCGGCCGCGCGGGAGGGCCGCGACGAGGCCCTGCGGCGCCTCGCCAAGGCGGCCAGGACGCTCACCACCGGGGCCCCCGTCTGGCACGCCCACGACCTGTGGGTGCGCGCCGAACTCGACCGGGCGCACGGGCGGGACACTCCGCGGGCCTGGTCGGAGACGGTCACCGCCTTCGAGCGCCTGCAACGGCCCTACGACCTCGCCCGCGTCCGGTACCGCCTGGCCGGCGCCCTGCTCGCCGACGGCGGCGAGGACGAACGCGCCCGTGCCACCGAACTGCTCCGGCTGGCCCGCACCGTCGCCGCCCACCTCGGCGCCCGCCCGCTCGGCGACGCCGTCGCCCGGCTCGCCCAGCGCGCCCGGGTCGGCCTCGGCCACGCCGACGGACCGGCCGCCGCACCCGCGGACCCCGTCAGGGCCCTCGGCCTCACCGGCCGGGAACGCGACGTGCTGCGCCTGGTCGCCGAAGGACGCACCAACCGGCAGATAGCCGAGGAGCTGTTCATCTCGCCGAAGACCGTGAGCGTCCACGTCTCCAACATCCTGGCCAAGCTCGGTGTCTCCGGGCGCGGCGAGGCCGCCGCGGTGGCGCACCGGCTCGCCCTGTTCCCGTCCGCAACCCTCCTGCCCGAATCCGCCGGCTGAGGCATACGCTGCGAAGGACGCCGATCGAGGGAGGCCGCGTGTTCAACGCTTTCGAGGAGCTGTTCGCCCCCGGTCGCAAGCACACCCGCGACGAGCGGAACCGGCTGGAGCTGACCCGGGCGGACGTCGGCGACGGCGACCCCGGCCACGGCCCGATCGACCTCGGCTCGGGCAAGGTCGTCGTCCACCTGCCGCACCCCAAGGACGGCGCGCACTCGGGGCGGGACGACGACTCCGCGCGGGACGACGACTCCGCGCGGGCCGCGGCGGAGGCGGACCCGGACGGCGGCCCGGAGCCCGACGGGCAAGAGCCCGGTGAGCCGGCCGCCGCCGAGGACCGGCCCGCCGCCGGCTGAGCCGTACGGGCCGTTTCCGGCTACCGCACCCGCAGCTCCAGGATCCGGTCGTCCCCGTCCTCGGGCTCGCCCCGGCCGTCCGTGTTGCTGGTCACGAGCCACAGCCTGTCGCCGCCCGCCGCGGCCACCGTGCGCAGCCGCCCGTACTCGCCCTTCAGGAAGGCCTGCGGTTCGGCCGCCGCGCCGGTCCCCGCGAGCGGGATGCGCCACAGCCGCTCCCCGCGCAGGCCCGCCATCCACACCGAACCCTCGGCGAAGGCGATGCCGCTGGGGGACGCCTCGTCGGTGTGCCACTGGGCGACGGGGTTCTGGAAGGCCGGGTCGTCGGACCTGCCCTCGGCCTTCGGCCAGCCGTAGTCGCCGCCCGGCTTGATCGCGTTCAGCTCGTCCCAGGTGTCCTGACCGAACTCCGAGGCGAACAGCCGCTGCTTCCCGTCCCAGGCCAGCCCCTGCACATTGCGGTGCCCGTACGAGTACACCGGCGAGCCCGGGAACGGGTTGCCCGGAGCCGGCTCGCCCTCGGGGGTCAGCCGCAGGATCTTGCCGGCCAGGGACTCCTTGTCCTGCGCCAGCCCCCTCTCACCGGTCTCGCCCGTACCCGCGTACAGCATGCCGTCCGGCCCGAAGGCGATCCGGCCGCCGTTGTGGATCACGCCCTTCGGGATGCCCTTGAACACCGTGTCCGGCGCGCCGAGCTGCTCACCCGCCGGCTTCTTCGCGTCGTACAGCATGCGCACGATGCGGTTGTCCGAGGCGGAGGTGAAGTACGCGTAGACCATGTGGTCCGACGCGTAGTCGGGGGAGAGCGCGATGCCGAGGAGACCGCCCTCGCCGGCCGCCGACACCCCGGGCACCTCGCCCACGTCCGTCTTCCGGCCCGTCTTCTCGTCGACCCGCGTGATCGTCGCCTCGTCGCGCGAGGAGACCAGCAGGCCGCCGCCCGGCAGCGGGGCCAGGCCCCAGGGGCTCTTCAGTCCCGTGGCGACCGTGCGGAGCACCTTCACGGAGCCCTTGGCCGGCACCGTCTCCTCTGCCGCCGGCCCCGAGGGCGACGATCCCGGCGTCGGGCGGCTCGCGGAGGCGCTCGGTTCCGAGCCCGACGGCTCCCCGTCGCCTGAGGAGCAGCCCGCCGTCAGTACGAGGGCGGCGGCCAGCACGGCCGTCACGGTTCGACGTCGCACGATCAAGGTCCCTTCGACGCGGCGGGTTCTCCCTGTCATACACCGCTCGGGCTCCCCAGGTTCCCGATCAACGGATCCGGAACCCGCGGCGGGCCCTCAGTCCCAGGAGCCCTGCGCCGCCGGCAGCGCCCGCACCTCCGCGAGGTCCCGTTCGGTCAGCCGCAGCGAGGCGGCCCCCGCGTTCTCGGTCACCCAGCGCTCCCGCTTGGCCCCCGGCACCGGCACCACGTGACGGCCCTGCGCCAGCACCCAGGCCAGCGCCACCTGCGCCGGTGTGACGTCGTCGCCGTGCCGGGCCGCGATCCGGCGCAGCCCGGCCACGATCGGCTGGTTGGCGGCCATCATCTCGGCGGTGAACCGGGGATGCCGGGCCCGCAGGTCCTCCGGCTCGAAACCCTGCCCGGGGGTCAGCGTGCCGGTCAGGAAGCCGTTGCCGAGCGGCATCGCGGCGAGGAAACCGACCCCGCGCGTGCGGCACCACGGCAGCAGGGTCCGCAGGGCCTCCGGCGACCACACCGACAGCTCGGCCTCGACCGCGCTCACCGGGAACACCTGCTGCACCCGCTCCAGTTGCCGGATCGTCGCGTCGTGCAGCCGCGCCCCCGGCCGCCGGGCCGACCGCGCGCCGACCGCGCACAGCCCGAGCGCCCGGACCTTCCCGGCCCGCACCAGCTCCGCCATGGCGCCCCACGTCTCCTCGACGGGCACCTCCGGGTCGGCGCGGTGCAGTTGGTACAGGTCGATGACGTCCGTCTGCAGGCGGCGCAGCGAGGCGTCGCAGGCACGCCTCACATAGCCGGGGCGGCCGTTGGCCACGATGTGCTGATCGCCCACCAGCAGACCGACCTTCGTCGACACGAAGGCGTCCGGGCGCCGCTCCTTCAACACCCTCCCGAGCAGCAGCTCGTTGGTGAACGGTCCGTACATGTCCGCCGTGTCCAGCAGGGAGACACCCAGGTCGAGAGCCCGGTGCACCGCCCTGGCCGACTCGTCGCCCCGCTGCCGCGACGCGCTGTACGCCCAGTTCATCGGCATGCACCCCAGCCCGACGGCCCCCACCGAGAGTGCCGTCGCGCCGATCGTCCTGCGCTCCACCTGGTCGTGACCCTCCCTCGTCCGGCCACCCAACCTAACCTCTGCCGTTCGGCGCCCCTGACATAGCCTCCTGGCATGACTGCTGACGTGTGGCTGCCCATCCCGCCCGACGAGATCGAGGGGCTCCCGGAGGGCCCCGTCTACCGCTTCTGGAACGGTGAGGAGGAGTTCCCCGCCGACCCGGCCGACTGCGCGTACTACGTCGTTCCGTACATGAAGCCCAGCGGGATCGGGGTACGCCCGATGCCGCACATGCGCTCCGTGCGGGTCGTCCAGACGCTCTCCGCAGGCATCGACCACGTGGAGCCGGGCCTCGCGCACCTGCCCGCCGGCGTGCGGCTGTGCAACGCGCGCGGTGTGCACGAGGCCAGCACCGCGGAGCTGACCCTGACCCTGATCCTCGCGTCGCTGCGCGGGGTGCCCGACTTCGTGCGGGCCCAGGACCGGGGGGAATGGCTCGGCGGGTTCCGGCCGGCGCTCGCCGACCGGAACGTGCTCATCGTCGGATACGGATCCATCGGCGCCGCGATCGAGGACCGGCTCGTACCGTTCGAGGTCGCGCGGGTGGCGCGTGTCGCGCGCTCGGCGCGCACCACGGCGCGCGGCCCCGTGCACCCGCTCACCGAACTGCCCGCCCTGCTGCGGGAGTCGGACGTCGTCATCCTCTCGACACCGCTCACCGAGCAGACGCGGGGCCTGGTGGACGCGGACTTCCTCGCCCGGATGAAGGACGGCGCCCTGCTCGTCAACGTGGCGCGCGGCCCGGTCGTGGACACGAAGGCGCTGCTCGCCGAACTGGAGAGCGGACGCATCACCGCCGCCCTCGACGTCACCGACCCCGAACCGCTGCCGCCGGGCCACCCCCTGTGGCAGGCTCCCGGAGTGCTCGTCAGCCCGCACGCCGGAGGGCCGACGTCCGCCTTCCTGCCGCGCGCCAAGCGGCTGCTGGTGGACCAGTTGAGCCGGTTCGTGAACCGGGAGCCGCTGCGCAACGTGATCCTGACGACGGGCGAATAATCCGCTTCGGGCACCCTCCGCAACTTCCCGGGCGCGGTGGGTACTCGCATATCCCCTGGTGGTCACGGAGCGTAGAGAACCTATGTCCCTGAGTGACGAGACTGGTGTATCGTCCGACAGGGGACGCGCCGCGCACCGCTCGGCGCCGGGGACGGACACGTCAGACAGCGAGGGGGGCGACGGGCGATGCACGGCCTATGGACGAACGACCCGACACGGCGGAGCGGCCGCCGGCGACCCTGGCCCACGGCCGCACGCGGACAGGAACGGCACGGTCACCGCGGTGGCCGTACCGGCCGTCGGCAGAGCGGACACAGCGCCCGCAGGAAGCAGGTGCACCCGGCACGCCGGTGCCTGCGGGACGCCGGACCGGCGCGGACCGGGGGGCCCCGGTGAGTCCGCCGTCTCCCGTACCCACGCTCGACGGAGCCCTGCGGACACCCGAGACGCCCGGACCGCTCCCGCCCCGGCCGCCGTCCGCCGCGTGCAGGCCCTCCCTCGTCCGCCAGCTCGTGCTGGCCCTGGTCTGCGGGGGATTCGCCGTCGGATCGGCGCTGGGCTGGGGGTCGGAGCTCGTCGCCCAGATCATGGGCGACTTCGGACTGAGCGCCGCGGCCGGCGCCGCCGCCGTCTCCTGCTTCGTCTACGCCCGCGGGCGGCAGGTCCACTTCCGGCCGGCCTGGCTCCTGTTCGGCCTCTCCTCGGCGATGGCCTCCCTCGGCAATCTGGTCTGGGGGTGGTACGAGGTCGTCCTGCGCCAGCCCGTGCCCAGCCCGAGCTATGCCGACCTGTTCTTCCTGTGCTTCGCGCCGCCCGCCATCGTGGGACTGCTGGTGCTGGCCAAACGGCCGGTGACGAAGGCGGGCTGGATCTGCCTCGGCCTGGACGCCTGGCTGATCGGCGGCTCGCTGCTGACGCTGGCGTGGAGCCTGGCGCTCGCGCAGGCGGCGAAGGCCGAGGGCGCCTCCAGCGTGGCGCACGCCGCGCTCTCGCTGGCGTACCCGCTGCTGGACATCGCGCTCGTCAGCATGGTGCTCGCGCTGCACTTCCGGCGCACACCCGTCGGCAGGACCGCGGTCAACACGGCCATCGGCGCACTCGCCCTCACGGTGCTGTGCGACGCCCTGTTCACCTCGCCGCTGCTGCACGACGGCTACCGCTCGGGCCAACTGCTCGACGCCGGCTGGTTCGCCGGATCGCTGCTGCTGGCGTACGCCCCGTGGGCGGCGTCCCGGCAGGGGCGCCCGCGGGACGAGGACGGACCCGGCGGTCACGCGCGTGCGGTCCACGCACCTGTGCCCGGCCGGACCGGTACCGGCGGGCAGTCCGCCGCCCCGCCGCACGCCGCCCCCGCGCAGACCGACGAGCCCGGCCGCTATCCGGCCGCCCGTCCCATCGCCGGGTCGCTGGCGGCGCTCACGCCCTACCTCGCCGCGGCGGTCTGCACCCTGGGGATCCTCTACAACGTCCTCAACGGCCGCAGCGTCGACCGGGTCGTGCTGCTGACGTGCGGCACGGTGGTCCTCGCCCTCGTCGTGCGCCAGGGCATCATGCTGCTGGACAACATCACCCTGACCCAGGAACTGGCCCAGAAGGAGAACCACTTCCGCTCCCTGGTGCAGGGCTCCAGCGACGTCATCATGATCGCCGCCCCCAACGGCGTCCTGCGCTACGTCTCCCCGGCCGCCGCCGGGGTCTACGGGCGTCCGGCGGAGGAACTGGTGGGCGGCGAACTGGCCGGGCTGATCCACCCCGAGGACCTCGGCCGCGTGGTGCACGAGGTGCGCCGCTTCCTCGCGGCCAGTCCCGTCGAGGAGCCCACCATGCGCATCGAGTGCCGCTTCCGGTCCGGCGACGGCGGCTGGCTCAACGTCGAGTCGACCGTCAACCGGCACCACGGGGGCCTCATCTTCAACAGCCGGGACGTGACCGAGAGAGTGCGCCTGCAGGCGCAGCTCCAGCACAACGCCGAGCACGACCCGCTCACCGACCTGCCCAACCGCGTCCTGTTCACCCGGCGCGTCCAGCAGGCCCTGTCCGGCCGCCGCGCCTCCGACCGGGGCGCCGCCCTGCGGGGCACGGCCGTGCTCTTCATCGACCTGGACGGATTCAAGGCGGTCAACGACACCATCGGGCACCAGGCGGGCGACGAACTGCTCGTCCAGGCCGCCCGCAGACTCCAGGAGGCCGTCCGCAAGGGTGACACCGCCGCCCGGCTGGGCGGCGACGAGTTCGCGGCCCTGATCGTCGGGGACGGCTCCTCCCGCGACCGTGCCGCGCGCGAGGGGCACATCCTGGAGCTCGCCGACCGCCTCAGAGGCACCCTCTCGCAGCCCTACCTCATCGACGGCAACGATGTCCGCGTCAACGCCTCCATCGGCGTGGCCTTCGCCGAACCGGGCCTCGGCGCGGGGGAGTTGCTGCGCAACGCCGATCTCGCCATGTACCGCGCCAAGGCCGGCGGCAAGGGACGCGTCGAGCTGTACAGACCGCAGATGCAGCAGGACGTCGTACGCAGGGCGGAGCTGGCCGGAAGGCTGCGGGCCGCGCTGCACGACGGCGAGTTCACGCTGCTGCACCAGCCGGTGGTCTCGCTGACCGACGGCCGGATCACGTCCGTCTGCGCCCAGGCCCGCTGGCGCTCGTCCCAGGGCGTGCTGTTCACGCCCGCGGAGTTCCTGCGGGTGGCCGACGACGGCGACAAGACCGCCGAGCTGGACCGCTGGGTGCTCCAGGAGGCCGTCGAGCAGGCCGCGCAGCGCGTGGCGGCGGGCGTGTCGGTGCCGGTCGCGGTGCGCACAGGTGCCCGCCGGCTGGTCGACCGCTCCATGCCGCTCGGCTCCGTGGAGGCGCTGCTGACCCGGCACGGGCTGCCACCGGGTTCCCTGGTGATCGAGCTGTCCGACACCGACCCCCGGGTCGGCCTGGACGAGCTGGAGCGGCGGCTCAACGCCCTCAGGCGGGTCGGCGTACGGATCACCCTCGACGCCTTCGGCAACGGCCACGCGGCGATCACCGCGCTGCGGCGGCTCCCCGTCGACGTCCTCAAGCTCGACCGGAGCCTGGTCGAGGGCGTCGTCGAGTCGGCGCGGCTGCACAAGATCACCAGTGGGCTGCTGCGCATCGCCACCGACCTCGGACTCAGCTCCGTGGCCGACGGGGTGGACCTGCCCGAGCAGATCGCCGCCCTGCGCGCGATGGGCTGCACCCATGGGCAGGGCATGGCGTTCTCCGGGCCGCTGGACGAGCACCGGCTGCGCAGAGCGCTGGGTACCGGTCACTACCCGGTGCCGCACGCCCCGGCCGAGCCGGCCTTCGTGGGCGGCGGCGCGGGCGTGTACGGCGTCGGTCTGGCCTCCGGGCTGCCCGCCGTCCTGGGAGGTGGCACGGCCCTGCGCTCACATAATGAGACGCCCGTCCCACCCACTTGACAGTGGGTGCGCGCCGGGTGGAGGGTCAATGCCATGCGCACCCGAATTCTCGTACTTGGAAAGCGCGTCGGCTGAAGCTGGTGACATCCGGACCGACCCGGACCTCCCAGCGACCCACACCCGGCGCGCTCCCCTCGCTTGCCTTCTGGCACGAGGGGTTTTTTGTTGCACAGGCACCTGCCGAGCGACAAGCCCAGATCGCCCAATCCTCGCAAAAACCCTCAGCATCGAGAAGAGAATGCCGATGACCGAGCAGGCCACCGGGGCCCACCCGCAGCCGCGGCCCCGATCCGGAGGACAGTCCGCCCCCGAGCACGTCACGGGTGCGCAGTCCCTCATTCGCTCTCTCGAGGAGGTCGGCGCCGACACCGTATTCGGCATTCCCGGCGGTGCGATCCTTCCGGCGTACGACCCGCTGATGGACTCCACCAGGGTGCGCCACGTCCTGGTCCGCCACGAGCAGGGCGCCGGCCACGCGGCCACCGGCTACGCGCAGGCCACCGGCAAGGTGGGCGTCTGCATGGCGACCTCCGGCCCCGGCGCCACCAACCTGGTCACCCCGATCGCCGACGCGCACATGGACTCCGTGCCGCTCGTCGCCATCACCGGCCAGGTCGCGTCCTCCTCGATCGGCACGGACGCCTTCCAGGAGGCGGACATCGTCGGCATCACCATGCCGGTCACCAAGCACAACTTCCTCGTGACCAAGGCCGAGGACATCCCCCGGGTGATCGCGGAGGCGTTCCACATCGCCTCCACCGGCCGCCCCGGCCCGGTCCTGGTCGACATCGCCAAGGACGCGCTGCAGAAGAAGACCACCTTCTCCTGGCCGCCCGTCATGGACCTGCCCGGCTACCGCCCGGTCACCAAGCCGCACGCCAAGCAGATCCGCGAGGCCGCCAAGCTCATCAGCGCCGCGAAGCGCCCCGTGCTCTACGTCGGCGGCGGCGTCCTCAAGGCGCGGGCCACCGCCGAGCTGAAGGTCCTCGCCGAACTCACCGGAGCGCCCGTCACCACCACCCTGATGGCGCTCGGCGCGTTCCCCGACAGCCACCCGCTGCACGTGGGAATGCCGGGCATGCACGGTGCGGTCACCGCCGTCACCGCGCTGCAGAAGGCCGACCTGATCGTCGCCCTCGGAGCCCGCTTCGACGACCGCGTCACCGGCAGGCTGGACAGCTTCGCCCCGTACGCCAAGATCGTCCACGCCGACATCGACCCGGCCGAGATCGGCAAGAACCGCCCCGCCGACGTGCCCATCGTCGGCGACGCCCGCGAGGTCATCGCCGACCTCGTGCAGGCCGTCCAGAAGGAGCACGGCGAGGGCAACCGGGGCGACTACACCGCCTGGTGGAAGGACCTCAGCCGCTGGCGCGACACCTACCCCCTCGGCTACGACCAGCCCGGCGACGGCTCGCTGTCCCCGCAGGCGGTCATCGAGCGCATCGGGCAACTGGCGCCCGAGGGCACGATCTTCGCCGCGGGTGTCGGCCAGCACCAGATGTGGGCCGCGCACTTCGTCCAGTACGAGCAGCCCGCCACCTGGCTGAACTCCGGCGGCGCCGGGACGATGGGCTACGCCGTCCCGGCCGCCATGGGCGCCAAGGCCGGCATGCCCGACCGGACCGTCTGGGCCATCGACGGCGACGGCTGCTTCCAGATGACCAACCAGGAACTGACCACCTGCGCCCTGAACAACATCCCGATCAAGGTCGCCGTCATCAACAACGGCGCCCTCGGGATGGTCCGCCAGTGGCAGACCCTGTTCTACAACCAGCGGTACTCCAACACGGTGCTGCACTCCGGCCCCGACGACGTCAACCCGGACGCCCGCGGCACCCGCGTCCCCGACTTCGTGAAGCTGTCGGAGGCCATGGGCTGCTACGCCATCCGCTGCGAGGACCCCGCCGACCTCGACAAGGTCATCGAAGAGGCGAACTCCGTCAACGACCGGCCCGTCGTCATCGACTTCATCGTCCACGAGGACGCCATGGTGTGGCCGATGGTCGCCGCCGGTACCTCCAACGACGAGATCATGGCCGCCCGGGACGTCCGCCCCGACTTCGGCGACAACGAAGACGACTGAGCGAGGAAGACCCAAGAGACCATGTCCAAGCACACGCTCTCCGTCCTGGTGGAGAACACGCCCGGCATCCTCGCCCGGATCGCCGCCCTCTTCTCCCGCCGCGGCTTCAACATCGACTCGCTGGCCGTCGGCGTCACCGAGCACCCCGACATCTCCCGCATCACCATCGTGGTGAGCGTCGAGGAGTTCCCGCTGGAGCAGGTGACCAAGCAGCTCAACAAGCTGGTCAACGTGCTCAAGATCGTCGAGCTGGAGCCCGCGCAGGCCGTTCAGCGCGAACTCGTTCTGGTGAAGGTGCGCTCCGACAACGAGACGCGCTCCCAGATCGTCGAGATCGTCCAGCTCTTCCGGGCCAAGACCGTCGACGTCTCCCCGGAGGCCGTCACGATCGAGGCCACCGGCAGCAGCGACAAGCTGTCCGCCATGCTCAGGATGCTGGAACCGTACGGCATCAAGGAGCTGGTCCAGTCCGGCACCATCGCCATCGGCCGCGGCGCCCGTTCGATCACGGACCGCTCGCTGCGCGCCCTCGACCGCTCCGCGTAACGACGGAATGCGGGCGGCCGTCCGACATCCCGGCCGCCCGCATTCCGAGACCCCGAGACTTCCCTTCCCCCCACCGGCATACGGTGGGACGCAACACCTGCACACAAGGAGAGAACCCAGTGGCCGAGCTGTTCTACGACGCCGACGCCGACCTGTCCATCATCCAGGGCCGCAAGGTCGCGGTCATCGGGTACGGCAGCCAGGGCCACGCCCACGCCCTGTCGCTGCGCGACTCCGGCGTCGACGTGCGCGTCGGTCTGCACGAGGGCTCCAAGTCCAAGGCCAAGGCCGAGGAGCAGGGCCTGCGCGTGGTGAGCCCGTCCGAGGCCGCCGCCGAGGCCGACGTCATCATGATCCTCGTCCCGGACCCGATCCAGGCCCAGGTCTACGAGGAGCACATCGCCGGCAACCTGAAGGACGGCGACGCGCTGTTCTTCGGCCACGGCTTCAACATCCGCTTCGGCTTCATCAAGCCCCCGGCCGGCGTGGACGTCTGCATGGTCGCCCCCAAGGGCCCGGGCCACCTGGTGCGCCGCCAGTACGAGGAGGGCCGCGGCGTTCCCTGCATCGCGGCCGTCGAGCAGGACGCGACGGGCAGCGCCTTCGCGCTGGCCCTGTCGTACGCGAAGGGCATCGGCGGCACCCGCGCCGGCGTCATCAAGACCACCTTCACCGAGGAGACCGAGACCGACCTGTTCGGTGAGCAGGCCGTCCTGTGCGGTGGCACCGCGGCCCTGGTCAAGGCGGGCTTCGAGACGCTGACCGAGGCGGGCTACCAGCCGGAGATCGCCTACTTCGAGTGCCTGCACGAGCTGAAGCTGATCGTGGACCTCATGTACGAGGGCGGCCTGGAGAAGATGCGCTGGTCGATCTCCGAGACCGCCGAGTGGGGCGACTACGTCACCGGCCCGCGGATCATCACCGACGCCACCAAGGCCGAGATGAAGAAGGTCCTCGCCGAGATCCAGGACGGCACGTTCGCCAAGAACTGGATGGACGAGTACCACGGCGGCCTGAAGAAGTACGACGAGTACAAGAAGCAGGACTCCGAGCACCTTCTGGAGACCACCGGCAAGGAGCTGCGCAAGCTCATGAGCTGGGTCGACGAGGAGGCGTAAGCCGCCCGCGCGAAGGGGCCGGGGCACTCCGCCCCGGCCCCTTCGGCGAACCCGGGGTAACGTCGTGGGTACGGCGTTGTCCAACCCGTCCACCCCGGACGGGTGATCCTTCCGCAGAGGCGCAGGACGACCTCCGCCACGCCACTAGACTGCTGCACAACATACGCGTCAGGCTCACAGCGTCGTGCGTCTTCCACGCGGCCACTCAACCCTCCACCGCCTGCGGCCGTCGGGACGGCCGTCCGCATTGGACTTGTGAGGACTCACGTGAGCTCGAAACCCGTCGTACTCATCGCTGAAGAGCTGTCGCCCGCCACCGTGGACGCGCTTGGCCCCGACTTCGAGATCCGCCACTGCAACGGCGCGGACCGGGCCGAACTGCTCCCCGCCATCGCGGACGTGGACGCGATCCTGGTCCGCTCCGCGACCAAGGTCGACGCCGAGGCCGTCGCCGCCGCCAGGAAGCTCAAGGTCGTCGCACGAGCCGGCGTCGGCCTGGACAACGTCGACGTCTCCGCCGCCACCAAGGCCGGCGTGATGGTCGTCAACGCCCCGACCTCCAACATCGTGACCGCCGCCGAGCTGGCCTGCGGCCTGCTCATCGCCACCGCCCGCAACATCCCGCAGGCGAACGCGGCGCTGAAGAACGGCGAGTGGAAGCGCAGCAAGTACACCGGTGTCGAGCTGGCCGAGAAGACCCTCGGCGTCGTCGGCCTCGGCCGCATCGGTGCCCTGGTCGCGCAGCGCATGTCGGCCTTCGGCATGAAGGTCGTCGCCTACGACCCCTACGTGCAGCCCGCGCGGGCCGCGCAGATGGGCGTCAAGGTGCTGTCGCTGGACGAGCTGCTCGCGGTCTCCGACTTCATCACCGTCCACCTGCCGAAGACCCCCGAGACCATCGGTCTGATCGGCGACGAGGCGCTGCGCAAGGTCAAGCCGAGCGTCCGCATCGTCAACGCCGCGCGCGGCGGCATCGTCGACGAGCAGGCGCTGTACTCGGCGCTGAAGGAGGGCCGCGTCGCCGGCGCCGGCCTGGACGTGTACGCCAAGGAGCCCTGCACCGACTCGCCGCTGTTCGAGTTCGACCAGGTCGTGTGCACCCCGCACCTCGGCGCCTCCACCGACGAGGCCCAGGAGAAGGCCGGTATCGCCGTCGCCCGGTCCGTGCGCCTCGCCCTCGCCGGTGAGCTGGTCCCCGACGCGGTCAACGTCCAGGGCGGTGTCATCGCCGAGGACGTGAAGCCCGGTCTGCCGCTCGCCGAGCGCCTCGGCCGGATCTTCACCGCGCTGGCCGGCGAGGTCGCCGTCCGCCTCGACGTCGAGGTCTACGGCGAGATCACCCAGCACGACGTGAAGGTCCTGGAGCTCTCCGCCCTCAAGGGCGTCTTCGAGGACGTCGTCGAGGAGACCGTCTCCTACGTCAACGCGCCGCTGTTCGCCCAGGAGCGCGGTGTCGAGGTCCGGCTGACGACCAGCTCCGAGTCGGCCGAGCACCGCAACGTCGTCACCGTGCGCGGCACGCTGGCGGGCGGCCAGGAGGTGTCGGTCTCCGGCACGCTGGCCGGCCCGAAGCACGTCCAGAAGATCGTCGCCGTCGGCGACTACGACGTCGACCTGGCCCTCGCCGACCACATGGTGGTGCTGCGCTACGAGGACCGTCCGGGCGTCGTCGGCACCGTCGGCCGGATCATCGGCGAGGCGGGCCTGAACATCGCCGGCATGCAGGTCGCCCGTGCGACGGTCGGCGGCGAGGCCCTCGCCGTGCTGACCGTCGACGACACGGTGCCCCCGGCCGTGCTGTCCGAGGTCGCCTCGGAGATCGGCGCGACGTCCGCGCGGTCGGTCAACCTCGTCTGAGGTGACGGTCCCCGGGGTCCCGGCCCCGCCGCGGCCCTGAACGGGCCGCGCTCCTCGCACGCCGGACGGGCTGACTCGCTCAGCCCGTCCGGCGTTTTTCCTTGCCCGGGCGCGCCCTCGGCCCGAAGAGCGCGCCCGGGGACCGCGCCGGACGGCCGCGGCGCTACAGGCGGTGCGCCTTGAGCGCCATGTGCAGCAGCAGCCGGTCCTCGCCGTCGTCCAGGTCCAGGCCGGTGAGCTGCTCGACCCGCGAGAGGCGGTAGTACAAGGTCTGCCGGTGGATGCCCAGCTCCGCCGCGGCCCGGCCGGCCTGCCCCGCGCGGTCGAGGTACACCTCGGCGGTGCGGGCCAGCTCGTGGTGCGCGGGGGAGAGCAGCGACCGTACGACGGAGTCGCGGGCGGTGCGCGGGGGCAGCGCGGTCAGCAGACGGTACGGACCGATGGACGCCCACTCGGCCACCGGACCCAGCCGCGGCTCGGCGAGCGCCGCGCGGGCCGCCGCCGACGCCTCCCACCAGGCGTCCGTCAGCTCGGCGAGCCCGGTGCGCGGAGCCGAGATGCCGGCCGCGACCTCGGCCGCCGCGCCGGCTCCCGCCATGGCCCGCGCCCGCTCCAGCAGCCGCCCCGCCGCCGAGGCCGCCGTGGCCGGCGCCTCCGCCGAGCGCAGCCGCACCAGCAGCGCCACCGACTGCGGTACCGGCCCCACCGTGCCGAAGACGCCGGCGGCGCCCCGGTCCCACGGCACCGTGCACAGCGCCGTCGCCCCCGGGACCGTACGCACCGACGGGGCGTCGTCCGGGGAGGCGGACGGCCACGGGGCCACGCACACCACCGTGTGCGGGGTGTCCGCGCGGGAGCCGAGGGCGGTGCGCAGTTCGGCCACGGCCATGTCGCGCTGCCAGTCGCGCTCGGCGGTCAGCACGGCCCGCAGCTCCCGGCTGAGATCCGCGCCGTGCTGCGCCTCGTCCGCGAGCAGCGCGCCGATCCGGACCGTGACGTCCATCGCCGCCGCGAGCCGCCGCTCCGTGGGGCCCGGGTCGGTGTCCAGCAGCCAGACGTACCCGAGGACGACACCCCGGTGCCGCACCGGCAGGCAGATCCGTCCCCGGTACACCCCCGCCTCCGGGGTCGGCGGAATGCGTACCGGGCCCTTCGCTCGGGTGATGCCGAAGCCCTCGAACCACGCCCGGACGGCCGCCGTCGACCTGCGGGTCAGGATCGAGCGGGTGCGCACCGGGTCCAGTGCCGAGGGGTCGAGGTCGCCCTCGCTGTCGTACGCGCCGAAGGCGATCAGTTCGAAGTCGCGGTTCTCCAGCGTGGCGGGCGCGCCCAGCAGCTCGGAGATCTCGTCGACCAGCTCCTGGTAGTCACCGCGGGAGCCTCCGGGACCTCTGGATCCTTGGGAATCGGACGTCACCCGGGCATTCTGCCGCATTTGAGCGCGCCCTTCATACATCTGTCTGAGATCCCCGGCACGGATGCGTGACAGGTGTCGATGGCCGACGATCGGGGATGTCCCTAGATTTCACGGTGGTTCTCCGTGCCGTTCCCGAATCGTCGGGTATCGGCCTTGTGTTGCTTGGTAAGTGGAGGTGCCCCGTGCTGGGTCCCGTGATTCTCGCCGCGTCGCGCAGCGACAGGATGCGACGTCTGGTCTCGGCCGCGCCGGTGACCAAGCCGGTCGTCGACCGGTTCATCCCCGGCGAGACGGTCGACGAGATCGTGCCGATCATCCAGGACCTCACCGGCCAGGGCCTGGAGCTGACGATGGACGTCGTCGGCGAGGACATCACGAACCCCGCGCAGGCCGAGGCCGCCCGCGACGCCTACCTGGAGCTGATCGAGAGGCTCGGCCCGCTGGAGCTCGGCACCCGCGCCGAGATGTCCGTGAAGCTGTCGATGTTCGGCCAGGCGCTGGACGGCGGCCACGAGCTGGCCCTGAAGAACGTCCGCCCGGTCGTCGAGGCGGCCGCCGCCATCGGCACCACGGTCACGCTGGACGCCGAGGACCACACCACCCTCGACTCGATGTTCGCCATCCACGAGGAGCTCCGCAAGGACTTCCCGCAGACCGGCTGCGTCATCCAGGCGTACCTCTTCCGCACCGAGGCCGACGCGCGCCGCCTCGCCGACAGCGGCAGTCGCGTACGGTTGGTGAAGGGCGCCTACAAGGAGCCCGCAGAAGTCGCCTACCAGCAGAAGCACGAGATCGACAAGGCGTACGTCCGCATCCTGCGCACGCTGATGGAGGGCGAGGGCTACCCGATGATCGGGTCCCACGACCCCCGCCTCATCTCCATCACCCAGGAGCTGGCCCGGTCCGCCGGGCGCAAGCTCGACGAGTACGAGTTCCAGATGCTGTACGGCATCCGGAGCGACGAGCACGTGCGGCTGGCCTCCGAGGGCCACCGCATGCGCGTCTACACCGCCTACGGCACCGACTGGTACGGCTACTTCATGCGCCGTCTGGCGGAGAAGCCGGCGAACCTGCGCTTCTTCCTCCGCTCGATGGTCAGCAAGGGCTGAGTACCACGGGCTGAGCCCGCACCACAGCTCGAAACCGCTCAAGTCAAGGAGTCCCGGAACCCATGGACGCTGTGACCCAGGTCCCCACCCCCGTCAACGAGCCGGTGCACGGCTACGCCCCCGGCTCGCCCGAGCGCGCCCGGCTGGAGGCCAAGCTCAAGGAGCTGGCCGACAACCCGATCGACCTGCCCTGCACCATCGGCGGCGTGAAGCGGATGGGCGGCGGCGAGCGCTTCGACGTCGTGCAGCCGCACAACCACAAGGCGCGCCTGGGCACCTACGCCAACGCCACGCAGGCGGACGCCCAGGACGCGATCGACGCCGCCCTGGCCGCCGCCCCCGCGTGGCGCGCGATGTCCTTCGACGACCGCGCGGCGATCATCCTGCGCGCCGCCGAGCTGCTGGCCGGCCCGTGGCGCGAGACCATCGCCGCCTCCACCATGCTCGGCCAGTCCAAGACGGCCCAGCAGGCCGAGATCGACAGCCCCTGTGAGCTGGTCGACTTCTGGCGCTTCAACGTCCACTACGCGCGGAACATCCTCGCCGAGCAGCCCCCGGCCAACTCGCCGGGCGTGTGGAACCGCCTGGACCACCGCCCGCTGGAGGGCTTCGTCTACGCGATCACGCCGTTCAACTTCAGCGCGATCGCGGCCAACCTGCCCACCGCCCCGGCCCTGATGGGCAACGTGGTGGTCTGGAAGCCGTCCCCGACCCAGACCCACGCCGCCGTGCTGCTCATGGAGCTGCTGGAGGAGGCCGGTCTGCCCAAGGGCGTCATCAACCTGGTCACCGGCGACGGCCTGGAGGTCTCCGAGGTCGCCCTGAACCACCGCGACCTCGCCGGCATCCACTTCACCGGCTCGACCAAGACCTTCCAGCACCTGTGGAAGACGGTCGGCAACAACATCGAGAAGTACCGCACGTACCCGCGTCTGGTCGGCGAGACCGGCGGCAAGGACTTCCTGGTCGCCCACCCGAGCGCCGACCGCGCCGTGCTGAAGACCGCCCTGACCCGCGGTGCCTTCGAGTACCAGGGCCAGAAGTGCAGCGCCACCTCCCGCGCCTACGTCCCGGCGTCGATCTGGAACGACGGCTTCAAGGAGGAGTTCGCCGCCGAGATCGACGGACTCACCATGGGTGACGTCACCGACCTGTCGAACTTCATCGGCGCCGTCATCGACGAGCGGTCGTTCGCCAAGAACAAGGCCGCCATCGACCGGGCCAAGGAGGACGACGCCTGCACGATCGTCGCGGGCGGCTCCTACGACGACTCGGTCGGCTACTTCGTCCGCCCGACCGTCATCGAGTGCACCGACCCGGAGAACGAGGTCTTCCGCACCGAGTACTTCGGCCCGATCCTCGCCGTGCACGTCTACGAGGACGACAAGTACGACGAGATGCTGACCCAGATGGAGTCGGTGTCCGACTATGCCCTCACCGGCTCGGTCATCGCCAACGACCGCGCCGCGGCGGCGTACACGATGGAGAAGCTGCGCTACGCGGCCGGCAACTTCTACATCAACGACAAGTCGACCGGCGCCGTCGTCGGCCAGCAGCCCTTCGGCGGCGGCCGTGCCTCCGGCACCAACGACAAGGCCGGCGCCCCGCAGAACCTGATGCGCTGGACGCTGACCCGCGCCATCAAGGAGACGCTGGTCGCCCCGACCGACTACGGCTACCCGCACATGGGCTGACACGCGGCGCACCGGACGGGCCAGGTCTGCGGACCTGGCCCGTTCGCGTACCCGGAAGCGGCCGGGCCGCCACAATGGCTCCCATGACCCACCGCGTCCGCACCGCCCACACGGCCGACCTCACCGCCCACGAACTGAGCGCCGTCCGCGCCCTGTTGCACGACGCCTTCGACGGCGACTTCGGCGACGACGACTGGGACCACGCGCTCGGCGGCGTGCACGCCCTCGTCCACGACGAGCACGGGATCGCCGCGCACGGCTCGCTCGTCATGCGGCGGGTGAGGCTGCGCGGACGCTGGCTGCGCACCGGCTACGTCGAGGCGGTCGCGGTGCGCCGGGACGTGCGGCGCACCGGGCTCGGCGGCCTGGTCATGGGCGCCCTGGAGGAGATCGTGACCCGCGCCTACGACCTCGGCGCGCTCTCCGCGAGCGACGACGGCGCCCTGCTCTACACGGCCCGCGGCTGGCACGTCTGGGGCGGGCGGATCCACGCGCTCGGTCCCGACGGCGTGGTCCGGCTCGCCGAGGAGGAGGGCTCCACCTATGTGTGGCCCGCCTCCGCCGGGGCGGCCGGCGCCGACGGCGGCGAACTCCTCTTCGACTGGCGCGACGGCGACGTCCTGTAGGTATACGCCCAGCTCAGGAGCGTGTGACCGACGGCACCGTCTCAGATAGTAGGAAGTCCGAGTAATGATGCAGACAGACGGTCCGCGCTCCCTTAGCTTGGAACAAGCCGAACGTCTCGCTCGATCAAGCGAATGGCGGTCGTGAGCCGTGCCCCGTGCAGGCAACCCCTGCGGCACGTGACTCCCCGCCCCCGGCGTCTCGTAACCCCTCTCCGCACTCCGCATCCGTGTCGAAGGAGTCGATTCCCCATGGCCGAGACGACCGTCCGCCGCCGAGTCCGCCACATCTCCCGCACGAGCGACTCCGACCGCAAGAACGCCGCCGCCGCTCTCCAGCGCGCCCTCGACCGCCGGGACAACGGCGGCTCCACCGGTCACTGAGACCGGCGCGGGACGCCCGTGCGGTGTCCGTATGACGGACACCGCATGTCATCCCGTGGGACGAAAGGTAGTGTGCTGCGCATGTCGGCAAGCTCTCGCATCCTCAATCTCGCAGTGATCCCCGGTGACGGCATCGGCCAGGAGGTCGTGGCCGAGGGTCTCAAGGTCCTCTCCGCCGTCCTTCCGCAGGATGTGAAGCTGGAGACCAAGGAGTACGACTTCGGCGCGCGGCGCTACCACGCCACCGGTGAGACCCTCACCGACGCCGACCTCGACGCCCTCAAGGCGCACGACGCCATCCTGCTCGGCGCCATCGGCGACCCGTCGGTCCCCTCCGGCGTGCTGGAGCGCGGCTTCCTGCTCAAGCTCCGCTTCGCCTTCGACCACCACGTGAACCTGCGTCCGTCGAAGCTGCTGCCGGGCGTCGCCACCCCGCTCGCCGGCCAGCCGGAGATCGACTTCGTCGTGGTCCGCGAGGGCACCGAGGGCCCGTACACCGGCAACGGCGGCACCATCCGCAAGGGCACCGAGCACGAGGTCGCCACCGAGGTGTCCGTCAACACGGCCTACGGGGTCGAGCGCGTCGTCCGCGACGCCTTCGCCCGTGCCCAGGCCCGTCCGCGCAAGAAGCTCGCGCTGATCCACAAGAACAACGTGCTGACCTTCGCGGGCCACCTGTGGACGAACGTCTTCGACAAGGTGGCCGCGGAGTTCCCCGAGGTCACCACCGAGTACATGCACGTGGACGCGGCGACGATCTACCTCGTCACGCAGCCCGAGCGCTTCGACGTGATCGTCACCGACAACCTCTTCGGCGACATCATCACCGACCTCGCCGCGGCCGTCTCCGGCGGCATCGGCGTCGCCGCGAGCGGGAACATCAACCCGTCCGGCGAGTTCCCCTCGATGTTCGAGCCGGTGCACGGTTCCGCGCCCGACATCGCCGGCCAGGGCAAGGCGGACCCCACCGCCACGGTGCTCTCCGTCGCCCTGCTGCTGCGCCACCTCGGCCACGACGCCGAGGCGGCCCGGATCGAGGAAGCCGTCGCCGCCGACCTCGGCGAGCGCGTCGGCAAGCCCGCCCGCAGCACCTCCGAGATCGGCGACGCGCTCGCCGTACGAGTAGCGGGCTGACCGGCCGCCGCTCGAATATCCAACCTTTCGAAGCCGCCGGGTCCGAAAAACAAGGCACCCGGCGGCTTTCTCCTGCGTCCGCCAGGTGCGACCATCGAACCCTGGGCCGCATTCACCCCGTTTCATCCGTCGCCGGCCGCGAGCGATAATCGGACGCGAAGCCGCGACATGAGGGAATGCTCGGACGTCCTAGCACCGGCCACCGGCCGTACGGGCGTGACCGCGGCCCGTCACAACCGAACCGGTGAAGGACATCAACCCATGACGACGCCCACGATCGAGCTCAAGCCTTCCGCCCACCCGCTCTCCGACGCCGAGCGGACGGCGATCCTGGCCAACCCGGGGTTCGGCCGCCACTTCACCGATCACATGGTGACGATCAAGTGGACGGAGGGGCGCGGCTGGCACGACGGCCAGCTCGTTCCCTACGCCCCGCTCTCCATCGACCCGGCCACCATGGTCCTGCACTACGCGCAGGAGATCTTCGAGGGGCTGAAGGCCTACCGTCGGCCCGACGGCACCGTCGCCACCTTCCGCCCGGACAAGAACGCCCAGCGCTTCCAGGCCTCCTCGCGCCGGCTCGGGATGCCGGAGCTGCCGGTGGAGACCTTCGTCGAGGCGTGCGACGCGCTGGTGCGGCAGGACCAGGACTGGGTTCCGCCGCACGGTGGTGAGGAGTCCCTCTACCTGCGTCCGTTCATGATCGCCACCGAGGTCGGGCTCGGCGTGAAGCCGGCCAACGAGTACCTCTTCATCGTCATCGCCTCCCCGGCCGGCGCCTACTTCCCGGGCGGCCTCAAGCCGGTCTCCATCTGGGTCTCCGAGGACCGCGTCCGCGCCGTCCCGGGCGGCATGGGCGACGCCAAGACCGGCGGCAACTACGCGGCGTCCCTGCTGGCGCAGGCCGAGGCCGCGGCCAAGGGGTGCGACCAGGTCTGCTACCTCGACGCGCTGGAGCGCAAGTGGGTCGAGGAGCTCGGCGGCATGAACCTGTACTTCGTGTACGGCAACAAGATCATCACGCCCTCCCTCACCGGTTCCATCCTGGAGGGCGTCACCCGTGACTCCCTGCTCACCGTCGCCCGCGACCTCGGGTACGAGGCCGAGGAGGGCCGCGTCTCGGTGGACCAGTGGCAGCGGGACTCGGAGAACGGGTCCCTCACCGAGGTGTTCGCCTGCGGCACCGCGGCCGTGATCACGCCTGTCGGCACGGTGAAGCGGGCCGGGGCCGAGTGGCAGCAGAGCGGCGGGGAGACCGGTGAGGTCACGCAGCGGCTGCGGGACGCGCTGCTGGACATTCAGCGGGGGACGGCCGAGGACAAGCACGGCTGGATGCACCGCCTGGCCTGACGCCCCGGCACCGGGGCGGACCCCACCGGGGGCTCCGCCCCGGGCCGTCTTCGCGCACCCTCCGGCCGAACCGGTCGGGCGGGAAACGGGCCTTGCCGGGGACTCCGCCCCCGGGCCCTCGCGCGGGGGCTAGGCGCGGTCGCTGCTCGGCTCGGTCGGGCGGGAGGCGGGGTCGGCCGGCTCCGGGGCGAGGTGTGTCGCCGTGGCGGGGGCCGGGGCCGAGAGCAGGTACACCGCCCCGCCGACCAGGCCCGACAGCAGGAAGCTGCAGTCCACCCCGCCGGTCAGGGGCAGCAGCGGGCCCTCGTACGACGGCAGGGCCACCGCGAGGACACCGACGAGGGCGCCCGCCGCCCAGGCCGCGGTCGCGGAGACGTTCCAGCCGCCGCGGTACCAGTAGACGCCGCCCCGCGCCCGCCGGTTGAAGACCTGGAGGGCGTCGGCGTCGTACTCCCCGCCGCACCGGACGTAGCCGATGAGGGTGATGACCGCCCACGGGGTGCCGATGGCCGTCAGCAGCAGCACGAAGGACGTCATCGCCGACTGCGCGTCCCACGCGTAGTGCCCGACGAAGACGCAGACCGTGGCGACGACGGCGACCGTGTACGTGGCCCGGGCGCGGGAGGCGCGCGGCAGGATGGCGTCCAGGTCCAGGCCCATCGAGTACAGCATCAGACCCGCGTTGCCCACCGACCCGGCCGAGGCCGCCAGCAGCAGCGGCACCAGGTACCAGCCCGGCGCGGCGTCGACCAGCGGTCCCGCGTAGTCCAGCGCGGCCCGCGCCGCGAACGCCGTGAACGTGCCGAAGAGCTGCGGCACCAGCAGGCCCAGCATCAGCCCCAGCCAGGTCGCGTGCAGCACCCGCCGGGAGGAGAAGCGGGACGGGGAGATGTAGCGGGTGTAGTCGCCGAGCAGCGTGATGAAGGCGATCGGCCCGGACAGTCCGGCGGCCACCGCGGACAGCAGCCAGGTCGGCCAGAACCCGTCCAGCAGATAGCCGCCCGCCTCGGGAAGGGCGGCGGTCGTGAAGTCGGGCGCGTAGGCGATCACGCCCAGCACCAGCAGCGCCGTCATGGCGAAGGCCAGCACCCGCGACATGGCGAGCAGTACCCGGTAGCCGTAGACCGCGCCCGCCACCGTCGCCGCCGCGAGCAGCCCGTACACCACGGCGTAGGAGGCCCCGCCGTCCGGCAGCCCGAACAGCCGGCCGAGCACGCCCACCATGACGTCCCCGCCGATCCACACCGTCAGCGCCGTGTAGCCGAGCGCCAGCAGCAGGCCGACCACCGAACCGACCAGCCGGCCGCGCACGCCGAACTGGGCGCCGGAGGACGTGGACAGGTTGGTCGCCGTACGCAGCGAGACCAGCGCGAGCGGGGCCGTGAACAGCGTGCCGACCACCGTGCCCGCCACCACCGAGCTGACCGAACCCCAGAAGTCGAGGCCGAAGGACGGCGGCAGCCAGCCGAAGACGATCACTCCCAGGCAGAGGTTGGAGCCCAGCAGGATCGAGACGAGGTCCCGGGGCCCGCTGGTGCGTTCCGCTTCGGGGATGGTGTCGACACCGCGCTGTTCTATCGGCATGGCTGGTCTCCTTCGACGGCCGCCAGAGGGTTTGAGCGACGTTCAATGTGACGTCCGCCAGGTGTAAACGTCAACGGTTCCGTTCCATGAATTCGACGTTTAGAGTGATGCTCTAATCTGTGGAAGGCAAGGAGGTGCCGCGTCGTGAGACTGACCCCCACGGAACGTGACCGGCTGCTGCTCTTCGGGGCGGCCGAGCTGGCCCGCGCCCGCCGGGCCAGGGGGCTGCGGCTGAACGTGCCCGAGGCGACGGCCCTGATCGCGGACACCGTGTGCGAGGCCGCCCGCGACGGCGCGCGCCTCGCGGAGGCCGTCGAGCGCGCCCGCTCCGTGCTCGGCCCCGACGACGTGCTGCCCGGCGTCGCCGACGTGGTCACCGAGGTGCACGTCGAGGCCGTCTTCGACGACGGCTCCCGGCTCGCGGTCGTCTCCGACCCCATCGGCGGCGGGCTGGGCGAGGCGGCTCCCGGCGCGCTGCTGCCCGGCCCCCAGCACGCCGACCCCGAGGCCCACGTGCGGCTGACGGTCGCCAACACCGCGACCGTGCCCGTCTCCGTCACCTCGCACTTCCACTTCTTCGAGGCCAACCCCCGCCTGGACTTCGACCGCGAGCGGGCCTACGGCATGCGGCTCGCGGTCCCCGCCGGGTCGTCCGTGCGCTTCGGGCCGGGCGAGTCCCACGAGGTCGGGCTGGTGCCGATCGGCGGCGCGCGGATCGCCGTCGGCTTCGCCGGACTGGTCGACGGACCGCTGGACGCGCCCGGCGCCAAGCAGGAGGCGCTGCGCAGGGCCGCCGCCTGCGGCTACCTCGGCGTACCCGACACCACGGAACAGGAGGCCGAGCGATGAGCCGCCCCGGAGGCCACCCGGCCGAACCCCGCCACCTCACGCCGTACGAGTACGCGGCCACCCACGGCCCCCGGGCCGGCGACCGCGTCCGCCTCGGCGACAGCGGGCTGACCGTCCGGGTCGAGTCCGACGCCCAGCGCTACGGCGACGAGTTCCTCGCCGGCTTCGGCAAGACCGCCCGCGACGGACTCCACCTCAAGGCCGCCGCCGTCCGCGAGACCTGCGACGTCGTCATCAGCAACGTCGTCGTGATCGACGCCGTGCAGGGGATCAGGAAGGTCTCCATCGGCATCCGCGAGGGCCGGATCTCGGCGATCGGCCGGGCCGGGAACCCCGACACCCTCGACGGCGTGGACGTCGTGGTCGGCACGGGCACGTCCATCGTGTCCGGCGAGGGCCTCATCGCCACCGCCGGGGCCGTCGACACCCATGTGCACCTGCTCTCGCCGCGCATCATGGAGGCGTCGCTGGCCTCCGGCGTGACGACGATCATCGGCCAGGAGTTCGGCCCCGTCTGGGGCGTCGGCGTCAACTCTCCCTGGGCGCTGAAGCACGCGTTCGGCGCGTTCGACGCCTGGCCCGTCAACATCGGCTTCCTGGGCCGGGGTTCCTCCTCCCACGAGGCCCCGCTGATCGAGGCGCTGGCCGAGGGCGGGGCGTCCGGCTTCAAGGTGCACGAGGACATGGGCGCCCACACCCGCGCCCTCGACACCGCCCTGCGCGTCGCCGAGGAGCACGACGTCCAGGTCGCCCTGCACAGCGACGGCCTCAACGAATGCCTCTCCGTCGAGGACACCCTCCGTGTCCTGGAGGGCCGCACCATCCACGCCTTCCACATCGAGGGCTGCGGCGGCGGACACGTCCCCAACGTGCTCAAGATGGCCGGCGTCCCCCACGTCATCGGCTCCTCCACCAACCCCACCCTGCCCTTCGGGCGGGACGCGGTCGCCGAGCACTACGGCATGATCGTCTCCGTCCACGACCTCAAGCCCGAGCTGCCCGGCGACGCCGCGATGGCCCGCGACCGCATCCGCGCCGGGACCATGGGCGCCGAGGACGTGCTGCACGACCTGGGCGCCATCGGCATCACCTCCTCCGACGCCCAGGGCATGGGCCGCGCCGGCGAGACCGTCCGCCGCACCTTCGCCATGGCCGGCAAGATGAAGGCCCAGTTCGGCGCCCCCGACGAGCACGACAACGAGCGCGTCCTGCGCTACATGGCGAAGCTGACCATCAACCCGGCCATCGCCCACGGCCTGGCCCACGAGGTCGGCTCGATCGAGGTCGGCAAGCTGGCCGACATCGTCCTGTGGCGCCCGGAGTACTTCGGGGCCAAGCCGCAGCTCGTCCTGAAGTCGGGTTTCCCGGCGTACGGCGTGGTCGGCGACCCGAACGCGGCCACCGACACCTGCGAACCCCTCGTCATGGGCCCGCAGTTCGGCGCGCACGGCGCCACGCCCGCCGACATCTCCGTGGCCTTCGTCGCCCAGGCCGCCCTCGACCAGGGCCGCGACACCATGCCGACCCGCCGCCGCCGCGTCGCGGTGCGCGGCACCCGCGGCATCGGCCCGGCCGACCTGCGCCTGAACTCCCGTACCGGCCAGGTCGACGTCGACCAGCGCACCGGCCTGGTCACCCTCGACGGCGACCCGCTGCGCTCCGAACCGGCCGAGTCCGTCTCCCTCAACCGTCTCTACTTCCTGTGAAGGTTCCTGTGAAGGCACCCGCCATGACCCCCGCCGCCGACGGCTTCCGCATGCCTCCCGAGTGGGCCCCGCATGAGCGCACCTGGATGGCCTGGCCCGGCCCCAACCCCACCTTCGACGACCCGGAGGACCTGGCCGCGGCCCGCGCCGCCTGGGCGTCCGTGGCGCGCGCCGTGCGCCGCTTCGAGCCGGTGACCGTGGTCTGCGGCCCCGGCCAGTCCGCCGAGGCGCGGGCGCTGCTGGGCGAGGACATAGAGACGGTCGAGCGCGAGCTGGACGACGCCTGGATGCGGGACATCGGCCCCACCTTCCTCACCGACGGCCGCGAACTCGCCGCCGTCGACTGGACCTTCAACGGCTGGGGCGCCCAGGACTGGGCCCGCTGGGAGCACGACGCGAAGATCGGCGCGTTCGTCTCCGACCTCGCGGGCGCCCGGACGTACCGCTCCTCCCTCGTCAACGAGGGCGGCGGCATCCACGTGGACGGCGAGGGCACGGTGCTGCTCACCGAGACCGTCCAGCTCGGCCCCGAGCGCAACCCCCACTGGAGCAGGGAAGAGGTCGAGGCGGAGATCCACGCCCACCTCGGTACCAGCCGGGCGATCTGGCTGCCGCGCGGTCTGACCTCCGACTATCCGCCGTACGGCTTCGGCACCCTCGGCCACGTGGACATCGTCGCCGCCTTCGCCGCGCCGGGCGTCGTCGTCGCCCACCACCAGCCCGACCCGGCCCACCCCGACCACGAGGTCACCAAGGAGGCCATCGGCATCCTGCGTTCGGCCACCGACGCCCGCGGCCGCGCCCTGGAGGTCGTCGAGGTCCCCGCCCCGACCGTCCTGGAGGCCGACGGCCACTGGGTCGACTACTCCTACATCAACCACTACCTGTGCAACGACGGCGTCGTCCTGTGCGGCTTCGACGACCCGCGCGACGAGATCGCGGCCGGCATCTTCCGCCGTCTCCACCCGCGGCGCACGGTCACCCTGGTGGACGCGCGTACGATCTTCGCGGGTGGCGGAGGCATCCACTGCATCACCCAGCAGCAGCCGAGGATCTAGGAGCAGCAGATGGCCGGTGGTGGGCGCAGACAGGCCCCGCCGCGCGAGGACGTGCTCGCCGCCGCCATGGAGATGATCGCCGAGCGCGGCCTGGAGAAGCTCACCATGGCGGCGCTCGGCCGCGAGGTCGGCATGAGCAGCGGCCATCTCCTCTACTACTTCCACTCCAAGGACGAACTGCTGCTGCGCACCCTGGAGTGGAGCGAGGGCCGGCTCGGCGTCGAACGCGGCCGTCTGCTCACCCGCCCGGGCACGGTCCGCGAACGCCTCGACGCCTACGTCGACCTCTATGTGCCCGACGGCCACCGCGACCCGCACTGGACGCTGTGGCTGGAGGTGTGGAACCGCTCGCAGAACGCCCCCGACGACGCCCGTGACCGGCAGGCCGCCATCGAGGGCGCCTGGCACCGCGACCTGGTCGCGCTGCTCGCCGAGGGCGTCTCACGGGGCGAGTTCCGCCCGGTCGACGCGGACCGTTTCGCGGCCCGGCTGCGTGCCCTCCTCGACGGCTTCGCCATCCATGTGGCGATCGGCCTGCGCGGCACCGACCGGGCCCAGGTCCTCGGGCACGTGCGGGAGTTCCTCGCCGAGAACCTCGACGTCCGCACCTGATCCGGACGCCGTCCGCTCGCATCCTGAGACGGGCGGAGACCAAGGGGACGGACTGTGCCAGACTGCCCCCGTGCTCTCGTTCGCCATGATTATTGGCAGCAGGCGCGCCGGTCCGCAGTGACCACCGCGTACGACCAGGTACGGGTGGACACCGTCGTCCTCGACCCGCGCGCAGACCTCTCGCACCCGCGAGAGGTTTTTCGTTTTCCCGGCCCACCCCGATCCGGGAAGGGAGCGCGAGGGATCATAGGGGCGGTGGAACCGGTCATTCCGGTAGACCGAGATCCCATGTCAGGAGCCTTCAGATCATGACCGCACCCAGCGAACTCGACGATTCGTTCCACGTCTTCGACACCACCCTGCGCGACGGCGCGCAGCGCGAGGGCATCAACCTCACGGTCGCGGACAAGCTGGCCATCGCACGGCACCTGGACGACTTCGGAGTGGGCTTCATCGAGGGCGGCTGGCCCGGCGCCAACCCCCGGGACACCGAGTTCTTCGCCCGCGCCCAGCAGGAGATCGAGTTCCGCCACGCCCAACTGGTCGCCTTCGGCTCCACCCGCCGCGCCGGTACGACCGCCGCCGAGGACCCCCAGGTCAGGGCGCTGCTGGAGTCCGGCGCCCCGGTCGTCACGCTGGTCGCCAAGTCCCACGACCGCCACGTCGAACTGGCGCTGCGCACCACGCTCGACGAGAACCTGGCCATGGTCGCGGACACGGTCTCCCACCTGAAGGCCGAGGGCCGCCGGGTCTTCGTCGACTGCGAGCACTTCTTCGACGGCTACCGCGCCAACCCCGCCTACGCGAAGGCCGTCGTCCGCGCCGCCTCCGAGGCGGGCGCCGACGTCGTCGTGCTGTGCGACACCAACGGCGGCATGCTCCCGGCGCAGATCCAGGCCGTGGTCGCCACGGTGCTGGCCGACACCGGCGCGCGGCTCGGCATCCACGCCCAGGACGACACCGGGTGCGCGGTCGCCAACACCCTCGCCGCGGTCGACGCGGGCGCGACCCACGTCCAGTGCACGGCCAACGGCTACGGCGAGCGCGTCGGCAACGCCAACCTCTTCCCGGTCGTCGCCGCGCTGGAGCTGAAGTACGGCAAGAAGGTGCTCCCCGAGGGCCGGCTGCGGGACATGACGCGGATCTCCCACGCCATCGCCGAGGTCGTCAACCTCACTCCCTCCACCCACCAGCCCTACGTCGGTGTCTCCGCCTTCGCGCACAAGGCCGGGCTGCACGCCTCCGCGATCAAGGTCGACCCGGACCTGTACCAGCACATCGACCCCGAGCTGGTCGGCAACACCATGCGGATGCTGGTCTCCGACATGGCCGGCCGCGCCTCCGTCGAGCTCAAGGGCAAGGAGCTGGGCATCGACCTCGGCGGCGACCGCGAACTGGTCGGCCGGGTCGTGGAGCGGGTGAAGGAACGCGAGCTGGCGGGCTACACCTACGAGGCGGCCGACGCGAGCTTCGAGCTGCTGCTGCGCGCGGAGGCCGAGGGCAAGCCGCTGCGCTACTTCGACGTCGAGTCCTGGCGCGCGATCGTCGAGGACCGCCCCGACGGCAGCCACGCCAACGAGGCGACCGTGAAGCTGTGGGCCAAGGGCGAGCGCATCGTCGCCACGGCCGAGGGCAACGGCCCGGTCAACGCCCTGGACCGCGCGCTGCGCGTGGCGCTGGAGAAGATCTACCCGGAGCTCGCCAAGCTGGAGCTGGTCGACTACAAGGTCCGCATCCTGGAGGGCGTGCACGGCACCCAGTCCACGACCCGGGTCCTCATCTCCACGACCGACGGGGCGGGGGAGTGGTCCACGGTGGGCGTCGCGGACAACGTCATCGCCGCGTCCTGGCAGGCGCTGGAGGACGCGTACACCTACGGCCTCCTGCGAGCGGGGGTCTCGCCGGCCCGGTGAGCGGGCGGCCGGCCCCCGCGCCGGTGTCTCATTGATGGCGATTCGGGTACTTTCGAACGTATGAAGGGCGCTAGCACGCAAGTCCTCATACGCCTCCTGGTCGTGCCGGTCGTCGCCGCCCTGGCGGTACTGATGGCCGGCGCGCCCGGCGCCCACGCGGCCACGGACGTGTCCGCGATCGGCGCGGCGCTGCGGGAGAGTCCCGTGTACGTGGACCCGGCCGCCTCCGACCTGCTGTCGAAGGCGGACGCCGAGGCGCTCGCCGACAAGATCAAGAGCGCCGACGAGCCGGTCTTCGTCACGGTCCTGCCGGCGGACTACCCGACGCAGAACCTCTTCCAGAACCTCCGCACCGAGACCGGCGTCACCGGTCTGTACGGCATCCGCCTCGGCGACCGCTTCGACGCGCGCGCCGACAGCAGCGTGCTGAGCCGCCAGGGCGTGAACAACCTGGTCACGGCGGTACAGGGCGCGGGCGACCCGAAGGCCCAGCTCAACGACTTCGTCGACGACGCGCTGCGCAGCGTGCACGGCTCGGCCCCCGCCTCCTGGGACTCGGGCGGCTCCTCCGTCTCGACGGGCGCCCTGATCGGCGCCGGCGCGGTGGTGGTGGCGGGCGGCGCGGGCGCCTACGCGCTGGCCCGGCGCAACCGGCACCGCCGCGAGGAGGAGCGGCGGGCGGCGCTGGAACGGCTGCGGGTGGTGGTCGACGAGGACATCACCGCGTTCGGCGAGGAACTCGACCGCCTGGACTTCCACCCCGCCGAACCCGGCGCGGACGACGCGATGCGCGCCGACTACGAACGCGCGCTGGACGCCTACGACCAGGCCAAGCGGTACATGGCCGACGCCCGCAGGCCGGAGGACGTGCGCGGGGTCACCGAAGCGCTGGAGGACGGGCGCTTCTCGCTGGCGCAGCTCGCCGCCCGCCGTGAGGGCAGGCCCCTGCCCGAACGCCGGCCGCCCTGCTTCTTCGACCCGCGCCACGGCCCGTCCGTCGCCGACGCCACCTGGACGCCGCCGGGCGGCACCACCCGCGAGGTGCCGGTCTGCGCGGCCGACCGGGCCCGTCTCTCCGACGGCCGGGACCCCATGGTCCGCGAGGTCGACACCGACTACGGCCGCCGCCCCTACTGGGACGCGGGCCCGGCCTACGGCCCCTGGGCGGGCGGCTACTTCGGCGGCGGCATCCTGCCCGGCCTGCTCGTCGGCACGATGCTGGGCAGCATGATGGCCACCCCGGCCTACGCGGCCGACTACGGCGCCGGGTACGGCGACTTCGGCGGTTACGGCGGCGGCGACGTCTCCGGCGCCGACTTCGACCCCGGCGACTTCGGCGGCGACTTCGGGGGCGGTTTCGGCGGAGGGGACTTCGGCGGCGGAGGCGACTTCGGCGGAGGCTTCTGACCGGGCCCCGCCCGGCGCGCACGTCCCGACGCCGGACACCAGCGGCACCGCGCCGCCCCGGACCACCACCGGGAAGCACGCGTGGCAGGCCCCGCACCGCCGCACCTTCGAGCAGCCTCCTCGCGGTGCCCGGCCGACCGACCGGGTCGGGGCACTGCGCCCCGTAACCGCGAGCGTCCGCGTCGCGGTGCCCGCAAGCCGTGCCGGGCCGCCGCACCGCTTCCGCCGTAGCGGTGAGCAGTCGCCTCGCCGGGCCCGGCCCGTCGTGTGCCGTCCGCTGCCGCGCGGCCCGGGCACAGGGACCGGCGTGCGCCGGTCCTCCGCGGCCCGGGCCGAGCGGTGACCCGCCCCGCGCAGCCCCGGCTCAGGCGCGCCCGGTGCGCCAGGCCCGTACGGCACCCGGCGCCGTGGCGAGGGCGAGGGTGACGGCGCTCGCGGCGAGGGCAGCGCTCACCCACACCGGCGAGCGGTAGCCGAGCCCCGCCCCGATGGCCGCGCCCCCGGCCCACGGGCCCAGCGCCGCGCCCACGTTGAACGCGGCCGTGGCGAAGCCGCCGGCCAGGGTCGGCGCGCCCTGCGCCGCGTACAGCACCTGGGCGATCAGCGTGGACCCGACGCCGAAGGACAGCGCGCCCTGCACGAAGACGAGCCCGAGCAGCAGCACCGGGTCGCCGGCGCCGAGCGCGAGGACGGCCCACCCGGCGCACAGCGCGGCCCCGCCCGCCGTCACCACCAGCACCGGGCGCCGGTCGGCGAACCGCCCGGCCGCGCTCACCCCGGCGAACGACCCCGCACCGAACAGCGCCAGCACCCCGGGCGTCCACGCGCCGTCCAGCCCGCCGGCCTCGGTGGCGAGCGGCGCGAGGTAGGTGAACGTACAGAACGTGGCGCCGTTCACCAGCGCGCCCAGCAGCAGCGCGGCCTGGAGCCGCGGCCCGCGCAGGACACCCAGCTCGCCACGGAGCGGGGGAGCCGCGGCGTCGGCGGCCCCGGCCGGCACCGAGCGGGCGACGGCGACGACGGCGGGCACCGACAGCAGGGCCACCGCCCAGAACGCCGACCGCCAGCCCCACACCTGCCCGAGCAGCGCCCCGGCGGGCACCCCGATCACGCAGGCCAGCGTGACACCGCCCAGCAGGATGGACGTGGCCCGCCCCTTCGCCCCGGGCCCGGCCAGGGAGGCGGCGGTCACCAGGGCGACGGCAAGGAAGCCCGCGTTGGCCAGGGCGCCGGCCACCCGGGTGACGAGCAGCACGGCGAAACTGCCGGTGAGGGCACCGACGACATGGACGGACAGGAAGACGAGGAGGAACCCCAGCAGGGCCCCGCGCCGCGACCATCGGCGGGCGAGCCCCGCCATCAGCGGCGCCCCGACGACCATCCCCACGGCGAAGGCGGAGGTCAGCGCCCCCGCCGCCGGGACGGAGACCCGCAGGTCCTCGGCGATGTCCGGCACCAGCCCGGACAGCATGAACTCGGATGTCCCCTGGGCGAACACGGCAAGGCCCAGAAGAAGAAGAGCGAACGGCATGAAGAAAACTCCGCAACCCGGAAGTCGACGTCGGACACGACACGGCGGGACGGCCGTCCGGTGGCGTTCACGACAGCGGCGACTTCGGGTACGCGCGGAGCGCGCCCCTTCAGCTCGGCATCACGAAAGGCCACCGGAGAGCCGGTGGCCTGGGTCTTGACGCTTCGGGGCTGTTCACGCAGGACAGGCTAGCGCCTGAGCGGGCCCGGCACGAGTGATTTGAACGGGTGCGCGGTAAGCGGAGACGGCACCGGCGCGCGGTCGTTGGCGTGATCCCCTGTCGCGCACCTTCCTGGGCACCGATCTCGGCCCGACGCTGGAGGCTGTCGGCGTCACCGAGCTGATCGTGACCGGGTTCGCCACGGAGATCTGCGTGGACACCACGGCGCGGCAGGCGCTGAGCCGGGGGTACGACCTCGTCGTCGTGGCCGACGGGCACACCACCTCGCGGCGCGGTGAGCAGGACACCGATCTGGTCCGGGCGGACCGCTCGATCGCCCAGTACAACGCGATCTGCCGGACGATCGGCCGGCCCGGCCGCCGTGTTCGGGTCCGGGCCGCCGCCGATGTGGACTTCACCGCCCCCGAGGGGGCCGGACGCCTCACGCCTGCTTGATCGCCGAGATGTCGAAGTTGAGCTTGATCTTGTCGGAGACCAGGACGCCACCGGTCTCCAGGGCCGCGTTCCAGGTCAGACCCCACTCGGAGCGCAGGATCTCCGCCTTGCCCTCGAAGCCGACGCGCTCGTTGCCGAACGGGTCGGTGGCGGAGCCGTTGAACTCCAGGTCGATGGTGAGCGGCTTGGTGGTGCCGAGGATGGTCAGGTCACCGGTGATGCGGTAGTCGTCGCCACCGAGTGCCTCCGCCTTGGTGGAGCGGAAGGTCATCGCCGGGAACTCGTCCGTCTTGAAGAAGTCCGCGCTCTTCAGGTGGCCGTCGCGGTCGGCGGAGCCGGTGTCGATGCTGTCCATCGTGACGTCGAGGGACGCCGTGGAACGCGACGGGTCGGTACCGTCCAGGCGCAGCGTGCCGGTGAAGTCGAGGAACTTGCCCTTGACGTTCGTGACCATGGCGTGGCGGGCGACGAAGCCGATCGTGCTGTGCGACGGGTCGATCTGGTAGTCACCGGTGAGCGCGGCCAGGTCGGGGCTGACGGCGGCGGGGGCGGCGGGGGTGGCGGTCTTTTTGCCGAAGAGTCCCATGACGTTCTCCTTGGATGCGGTTCAACGGATTCGTTGAATGTTCAATCACCAACGGGAACGACCGTAGCGCTATTCCGTTCAATATTCAACATCCTCGGCGGAAGTTTCTTCGGGCGAGCGCCTCCGGCCGTCGGCCGCACCCTCCGTGTCACTCCAGAGGTGGTATGAACCATGCAGGAAAGTGAAACGGCTCTCAGGTACCCGCTTTGTGAGACCTCTACAAGCTCCAGGCCCTCTGAGCAGTCGAAACGGCTGCATGGTGAGGAGGTTCTGTTCAGTGGTACCAGGAAAACGCGTCGGAGACTGTACGGAGTCGACGGCTCGCTTTCGCCGTCTCCTTCGTAGAGTCGCTACATGACCGTTTTGGATGAGGCGCTCGGTGAGCCGACGGACGCGCGCGGGCGGGTGGCCGAGCTGCACGGGATCCGTGCGCAGGCTCTGGCCGGGCCGAGCGAGAAGGCGACGGCGGCGCAGCACGCCAAGGGCAAGCTGACGGCCCGGGAGCGCATCGAGCTGCTCCTGGACCCCGGGTCCTTCCGCGAGGTCGAGCAGTTGCGCCGGCACCGGGCGACCGGGTTCGGTCTGGAGGCGAAGAAGCCGTACACGGACGGTGTCATCACCGGCTGGGGCACGGTGGAGGGCCGGACGGTCTTCGTCTACGCGCACGACTTCCGGATCTTCGGCGGCGCGCTGGGCGAGGCGCACGCCACGAAGATCCACAAGATCATGGACATGGCCATCGCGGCCGGTGCCCCGCTGGTGTCCCTGAACGACGGCGCCGGCGCCCGCATCCAGGAGGGTGTGAGCGCGCTCGCCGGCTACGGCGGCATCTTCCAGCGCAACACCAAGGCGTCCGGGGTCATCCCGCAGATCAGCGTCATGCTCGGCCCGTGCGCGGGCGGCGCGGCCTACAGCCCCGCCCTGACGGACTTCGTCTTCATGGTCCGCGAGACCTCGCAGATGTTCATCACCGGCCCGGACGTCGTCAAGGCGGTCACCGGCGAGGAGATCACCCAGAACGGGCTGGGCGGCGCCGATGTGCACGCCGAGACCTCCGGCGTGTGCCACTTCGCCTACGACGACGAGGAGACGTGCATCGCCGAGGTGCGCTACCTCCTGTCGCTGCTGCCGCAGAACAACCGGGAGAACCCGCCGCGCGCCGAGAGCTCCGACCCCGTCGAGCGGCGCTCGGACGTGCTGCTGGACCTGGTGCCGGCGGACGGCAACCGCCCGTACGACATGACGAAGGTCATCGAGGAGATCGTCGACGACGGCGAGTACCTCGAGGTCCACGAGCGCTGGGCCCGCAACATCATCTGCGCGCTCGCCCGCCTGGACGGGCAGGTCGTCGGCATCGTCGCCAACCAGCCGCAGTCGCTCGCCGGTGTGCTGGACATCGAGGCGTCGGAGAAGGCCGCGCGGTTCGTGCAGATGTGCGACGCGTTCAACATCCCGATCGTGACGTTCCTGGACGTGCCCGGCTTCCTGCCCGGTGTCGACCAGGAGCACGGCGGGATCATCCGGCACGGCGCCAAGCTGCTGTACGCGTACTGCAACGCGACGGTGCCGCGGATCTCGCTGATCCTGCGCAAGGCCTACGGCGGCGCGTACATCGTCATGGACTCCCAGTCCATCGGCGCCGACCTGACCTATGCCTGGCCGACCAACGAGATCGCCGTGATGGGTGCCGAGGGCGCCGCCAACGTCATCTTCCGCCGTCAGATCGCGGGGGCCGAGGACCCCGAGGCCATGCGGCAGAAGATGGTCAAGGAGTACAAGGCGGAGCTGATGCACCCGTACTACGCGGCCGAACGCGGCCTCGTCGACGACGTGATCGACCCCGCGGAGACCCGCGAGGTGCTGATCCGGTCCCTGGCGATGCTGCAGACCAAGCACGCCGACCTGCCCTCCCGCAAGCACGGCAACCCGCCGCAGTGACCCGAGGAGCCACTCCCATGTCCCCTGCCGACATCCGCGTCGAGAAGGGCCACGCCGAGCCCGAGGAGGTCGCCGCGATCACGGCCCTCCTCCTCGCTCGCGCCGCCGCCCGCCCGGCCGAGATCGCCCCGTCCCACGGCCGCGTCCGCGCGGGCTGGCGCCGCCTGGAGCGTGAGCCGGGCTTCCGCGCCCCGCACAGCTGGCGCTGACCCCGGACACACGAAAGAGGCCCCCGCCGTCACGGAGGGGGCCTCTTCGCGTGCCCCGACGGGGCGTGGGGGACCGCACGACGAGCCATGGACGGCCCGCACCCGGCCATGCAGGAGCCCCCGGCGGCCGGTGGCCGCAGGGGGCTTCGCACGGCCGGCGCCACGAGGTGCCGGCCCCGTACGCCGCGGAACGTTACCGCAGGCGGGCCATGAGGGCGTGCTCCACGAGAGTGATCAGCGTGGACTTCGCGTCCGCACGGTGCCGGGCGTCCGTCGTGATGATGGGGGTGTCCGGTCCGATCTGGAGCGCCTCGCGCACCTCGTCCGGGTTGTACGGCTGCTGGCCGTCGAAGCCGTTCAGGGCGATCACGAACGGCAGGCCGCTGTTCTCGAAGTAGTCGACGGCGGGGAAGCAGTCGGCGAGCCTCCGCGTGTCGACCAGGACGACCGCGCCGATGGCGCCGCGCACCAGGTCGTCCCACATGAACCAGAAGCGGTCCTGACCGGGCGTACCGAACAGGTAGAGGATCAGGTCCTGGTCCAGCGTGATGCGTCCGAAGTCCATGGCGACCGTGGTGGTCGTCTTGTCCCCGGTGTGGGTGAGGTCGTCGATGCCCGCCGACGCGGACGTCATCACGGCCTCTGTGCGCAGCGGGTTGATCTCCGAGACGGCGCCGACGAACGTGGTCTTGCCCACGCCGAAACCGCCCGCCACCACGATCTTCGCGGACGTGGTGGAGCGGGAAGGCCCTCCGCTAGAGGTTGCGAAGTCCACTGAGCACCCTTTCGAGCAGTGTCACGTCTGGCTGGCCGCCGGCGTTCTCGTCGCCGCCGGGCTGATGGATGGCGACCAGGCCCGCCTCCGCCAAGTCGGCGACGAGGATCCTGGCCACGCCGAGAGGGATCGTCAGGAGGGCCGAGATCTCGGCCACCGACTTGATCTCCCGGCAGAGGTTGCAGATCCGCTGATGCTCGGGCAACTGGCCCTGCATCTGGTGCGGCTGCGCGGTGGTGTGGACCAGCGCCTCGATGGCGAGCTGGTACCGCGGCCTGGTGCGGCCGCCCGTCATGGCGTACGGGCGCACCAGGGGGTTGTTCGACGCCCCCGCGGGCGCCGGCTCAGGGGTATGGCGCTGCGGCTGCACGGGCTGGATGCGGGGAGCGTGCGGCTGGTCGTACGGCGAAGGGCCGGGGCCCTGCGGGGCGTACGGCTGCTGGTGGCCCGGTGCGGAGGGGAAGCCGTACCCGTCGTACCCGTTCGCCGAGACGTCGCCACGGCCCTGTGCGGGGCCGTACGACCAGTTGCCCGAAGACGGACCGTCTGGGGGTGTTGCCACTTTCTCCTCCTCCGACTGTGCCTGGCACCCATCACTGTGGAGCCGCGTCCCGAAACTTTACGGCCACGGGACGCCAAAACGCACCGTCTGTCCTTTAGTTGAGAAGGCTCCCCTGGAGCTCGGCGCGCAGATCCGGCGTCAGGACCGTGCCGGCACGGTCCACCAGAAGGGCCATCTCGTACCCAATGAGGCCGATGTCCGCCTCCGGGTGTGCGAGAACGGCGAGCGAGGAACCGTCGGAGATGGACATGATGAAGAGGAATCCCCGCTCCATCTCCACAACCGTCTGGTTCACGCTGCCGCCCTCGAAGATGCGCGAGGCGCCGGCGGTCAGCGAGGTCAGACCGGAGGCGACGGCGGCGAGCTGGTCGGCGCGGTCGCGCGGGAACCCTTCGGACATCGCCAGAAGGAGTCCGTCGGCGGAGACCACCACGGTGTGGGACACCCCCGGGGTGTTGTCCACGAAGTTGGTGATCAACCAGTTCAGGTTCTGTGCCGCCTGGCTCATCGGGCTCACACTAACGCTCCTGGTTGTAGGTGCTGTCAGGACCACGGTGTTCAGTCCCCGTGTCCTGGCCGTTCGATTCACTGCCTGCGTTGCGGCCCCGTTGGACGCCGCGCCGCAGGTTGCTCAGCCTGCCCCGGACGTCCTCCGGGGCGCGGGAGACCTGCGGGCCTCCCTGAGGGGTGGTTTCGGCGGCGCCCTCGACCAGGTTGGCCTTGGGCACCCGCCGCGGCAGGCCCGAGGAGGTGACCCCGCCCGCCTTCGGCTTGCGCAGTTGTGAGGCCTGCTGCCAGCGCTCGTCGTTGGCCGAGCGCCAGCCGCCGGTGCCGCCGCCCGCCGGCGGCGCGGCCGGCGACTCGTGGTCCACGCGCCTCGCCTCGCCCGGACCGCCCGCGGTGGAACCGCGGCGCGGAAGGCCGGCGTCGGTGAGTTCGTGGGCGGCGGAGGAGGCCGGCCCCGGACGGTCGAAGCCTACGTGCTCCGCGTCCGCCACGTCAGTGGCCTGGGCGGATCCCGTCTCCTGGGCCTCCGCAGGGTACTGGTCCCCGTAGCCGTTGTGGTAGCCGTCCTGCTGCGGCCAGTCGTCCTGGTGGCGACGCTGCTCGAAGGCCGGGAAGGCCTCCTGGCCGTCGGCGCCGGCCGGCCGGTGCCCGTGGGTGTCCGGCTCCGCGTAGGCCGGGCCGGCGTAGCCGCCGTCCGCCGCGTAGCCGTCGCCCTGCGGCATGCCGCCGTTAGGCGCGTAGTACTGCTCGTCGTACGCCGGCTGCTGAGGCTCCTCGTACACCGGCTGCCCGCCGGTGTAGGCCGACGGCTGCTCGTACGAACCGGTCTGCTGGTCCTGGTAGCCGCCCTGACCCTGGTCGTAGACGGGCTGCCGGCCGGTGAACTGGTCCTGGTAGCCGGACTGCTCGGCGTGCTCGTGCTCCGCGGCACCGGGCTGCTCGGGGTGCGCCTGGGCCTCCAGGGCCGCGCGGCGCCCCTCGCGCATCAGGGAGCGGCCGACGGGGTCGAGATCGCGGAGGTCGTCGGGGACGTCGCTGTAACGGCTGTCGTCGAAGCCCAGCTCGGCGGCGGTGCGCATGGGCTGGCCGACCTGGCCGAAGCCCTCGCTCTGGAAGTCCTGCTCCGGGATGATCTGCGAGACGGTGAACTCGTCGCGCTGCATCTGCTGTTCGCCGCCGCCGCCGTGCGTGATGGCGTCCGGCAGCATGACCAGCGAGGTGGTGCCCGCCTGCTCGCCGGAGGGGCGGAGCTGGACGCGGATGCCGTGCCGGTCGGACAGCCGGCCGACCACGAACAGGCCCATGCGCTGCGAGATCGCGGCGTCCACGGTCGGCGGGTTGGCCAGCTTGTGGTTGATGTCCGCGAAGTCCTCGGCGGTCAGGCCGATGCCCTTGTCGTGGATCTCGACCATCACGCGGCCGTCGGGCAGCCGGGTCGCGGTGACGCGGACCTTGGTCTGCGGGGAGGAGAACGTCGTCGCGTTCTCCAGCAGCTCGGCGAGCAGGTGCACGAGGTCGGTCACGGCCCGGCCGTGGATCTCGGCATCCGGGACCCCGGACAGCTCGATGCGCTCGTACTGCTCCACCTCGGAGGAGGCGGCGCGCAGCACGTCGACCAGCGGGACCGGCTGGTCCCAGCGGCGGCCGGGCTCCTCGCCGGCGAGGACCAGGAGGTTCTCGCCGTTGCGGCGCATACGGGTGGCGAGGTGGTCCAGCCGGAAGAGGTTCTCGAGCTGGTCCGGGTCGGCCTCGTTGTTCTCCAGTTCGGTGATCAGGCCGAGCTGGCCCTCGATCAGCGACTGGTTGCGGCGCGACAGGTTGGTGAAGATCGCGTTGATGTTGCCCCGGAGCAGGGCCTGCTCGGAGGCGAGCCGGACCGCCTCGCGGTGCACCTGGTCGAAGGCGCGGGCGACTTCGCCGATCTCGTCGGTGGAGGTGATCGGGATGGGGGCCACCCGGGTGTCGACCCGGCCCGGGTCGGTGCGGGAGAGCTGGTCGACCAGCATCGGCAGGCGCTGCTCGGCGATGCCGAAGGCGGCGTTGCGGAGCCGGCGCATGGAGCGGCTCATCTGGCGGGCCACCATGCCGGCCAGGACGAACGCGGCCAGCAGGGCGACGACGACCGCCGCACCGGTGATGTAGGTGTCCTGCTCGGCGTCGTCGGCGATGGCGGACGCCTCGGCCACGGCCTTGTCGGCCAGATCCGTCTCGATCTCGCTGTAGGCGTCGAACTTGAGGGTGTTGACGGCCCACCAGTTCTCCGGCGTGATGCCCTGCTCCGCCAGGTCGGCGCGGGCACCGGCGCCCGTGGAGTCCAGCCCGGCCAGCTCGGAGACCATGGTGGTGGGGTTCGCGGGCGGCGGCACGTAGTCCGCGTCCTTGGCCTTGGCCTCCTTGGCCATGGCCGCGCCGTCCTCCTTCACCTTCGCCTCGGCGTCCTTGAGCTTCTGCGCGTCCGCCTCGGTACCGCCGCCGATGTACTCCTCCACGGCGATGCGCTCGAGGTAGGCGTACGAGGACAGGGCGACCCGCTGGCTGGCGAGGTGGCTCGGCTCGGGACCCGGCTTGACCAGCATGTGCATGCCGATGGAGCGCTCCAGCGAGAGCGCCGCCTTGGTCAGGGAGATCGCGTAGACGGTACGGCCGTAGGAGGTGATGTTGCCGGTGCCCAGACCGAGTTCGTTGGCGAACTCCATCAGGGGGTGGGCCACCGCGGTGTAGCCCTCCTCGGTCTCCACGCCCTTGAGCTTGGAGGTGTAGGCGGCCGCGCGCAGCGTCTGGAGCTTGGGTTCCTGGTCGAGGAAGACCTTCAGCCGGCGCTCCAGACCGGGCTTGGCGGGCATGTTCCGCGCGGCCTCGTCGAAGGCGGCTGCGGCGGCGTCGGTGGCCCGGCGGGCCTTGACGACCGTCTCGTCCTTGTCGCCCTTGCCGCTCAGCAGCGGGGCGGCGGTGCTGTCGCGCTCGTTGTAGAGGGTGTTGGCGTAGTGGAGGGAGGCCCGCACCAGGCGCGCGGTGTTCTCGGCGTCCTCGGCGTCCTGCCAGGTGTCGATCGAGCTCTTGACCTGGATGCCGCCCATGACGAGGCCGACCAGCGCGGGTATGAGCAGGATCGCGTTCAGTCGGGCGGGCACCCGCCAGTTGCGCGGGGAGAAGCGGCCGCCACTGGAGGCGGGCGCGGCCGTAGGTTCCGCAGCCGGTACGGGGGAGGGCGCCGCTGCGCGCGGCGGCGGGGTGAAGTTGCCCCGGGCCGATGGCTCGGGACTGTTATTGCTTCGCCTCACTCGACCAACAACCTCTCGGCGGTCGGCACCTACGCGTGCCGCAGTGTCTCAGCGCCCGATACGCCGTCGAGTACGTGTTACTGCTGAGTACGTCTCGGCCGTCGGGCAGTTCTCGCATTCCAGCACGACGACCTGTGCTCTTCCAAACAGTGGAACCGGGGGGTTACACGTGAGGTAAGCCCCAGATAAAACGGTCATAAAGAGCGAGGCCCGTCAAAAGACGGGACGTTCGTGCGCACAGCGACACCGGTCGAACGCGAGCTGTGTCGGCATCACCCATTTCCTCTGCCGAAACGTTATGAACACCGGAGCCGACCGTGTCAAAGGACACAGACCGGCTCCGGTACGCCTACGACAACTGCCGTAGTTACCTGCAGACTTGGATCTTCCCGGCCGCCGGACCTACCTCAGCCGTGCCATCAGCGCGTGCTCCACCAGCGTGATCAGCGCGCTCTTGGCGTCCGCCCGGTGCCGGGCGTCGGTCGTGATGATCGGGGTGTCGGGGCCGATCTGCAGCGCCTCGCGCACCTCGTCCGGGCTGTAGGGCTGCTGCCCGTCGAAGCCGTTGAGCGCGACCACGAACGGCAGACCGCTGTTCTCGAAGTAGTCCACCGCCGGGAAGCAGTCGGCCAGTCGGCGGGTGTCGCACAACACGATCGCGCCGATGGCGCCGCGCACCAGGTCGTCCCACATGAACCAGAACCGGTCCTGACCGGGCGTACCGAACAGGTACAGGATCAGGTCCTCGTCCAGCGTGATGCGTCCGAAGTCCATGGCGACCGTGGTGGTCGTCTTGCCCCCGGTGTGCGTGAGGTCGTCGATCCCCGCGCTGGCGGAGGTCATCACGGCCTCGGTGCGCAGCGGGTTGATCTCGGAGACGGCGCCCACGAACGTGGTCTTGCCGACGCCGAAGCCGCCGGCCACCACGATCTTCGCGGAGGTGGTCGCCCGTCCTCCGTCAGAGCTTGCGAAGTCCACTGAGCACCCTTTCGAGCAGTGTCACGTCCGGTGCACCGCCGTTGTTCTCGTCGCCGCCCGGCTGGTGGATGGCGACGAGCCCCGCCTCTGCGAGGTCCGCGACGAGGATTCTGGCCACGCCCAGCGGCATCGACAGCAGTGCCGACACCTCCGCCACCGACTTGACCTCGCGGCACAGGTGGCAGATGCGCTGGTGCTCGGGGAGCAGCCCCATGAGCGCAGCCGGGTCGGCCGTCGTGCTGATCAGCGCCTCGATGGCGAGCTGATAGCGCGGCCTGGTCCGGCCGCCGGTCATCGCGTACGGACGTACCAGCGGCTGGTCGCCCTCGTCCTCGTACGGCTCCGCGTACGGATCATGAGAGGCGGTGGGCGGGGTCATGAATCCTCCGGGCGGGACAGCAGGTTGGTCAGTCGTGCCGTCTGACGAGGCCGGTGGGGGGATTGTGGCGGCCGGACGGTGATTTGGTGAGACGGGTGGTGCCGGGACCGATCAGTGGAGCAGACTGCCTTGGAGCTCGGCGCGGAGGTCCGGGGTGAGGACCGCGCCCGCCCGGTCGACCAGCAGCGCCATCTCGTAGCCGACGAGGCCGATGTCGCACTCCGGGTGCGCGAGAACGGCCAGGGACGAGCCGTCCGAGACGGACATCAGGAAGAGGAACCCGCGTTCCATCTCCACGACGGTCTGCGCCACGTTGCCGCCCTCGAAGATCCGGGAGGCCCCGGCGGTCAGCGAGGTCAGTCCCGAGGCGACCGCCGCGAGCTGGTCGGCGCGGTCGCGCGGGAAGCCTTCCGACATCGCCAGAAGGAGACCGTCGGCGGACACGACGACGGTGTGGGACACCCCTGGGGTGTTGTCCACGAAATTCGTGATCAACCAGTTGAGGTTCTGTGCCGCCTGGCTCATCGGGCTCAACTAACGCTCCTGCTGGTGAGTGGGCCGCGGGTAGCTGCCGGTCTGGTTGGTACCGGCCTGACGGCCCTGTGCGATTCCCCGACGGAGATTGGTCAGCCGGCCACGCACGTCGTCGGGCGCGCGCGAGACCTGCGGACCGTTCTGGTGCGACTGCTGCTGAGCCGTGCCCGGGACCAGGTTGGCCCGGGGCACCCGGCGCGGCAGACCGGAGGTGGTGACACCGCCCGCGGCCGGCTGCCGGACGCGTTCCGCCTGCCGGACGAGGTCGTCGTTCGGCGAGCTGCGCCAGGCGGAGGTGGCCGGCGGCTGGGACGCCGCCGGGGTCTGGGGCTGGGTCTGGCCCTGCGGCTCCGCGGCCGGCGCGGGGGAGTTGCCCTCCGCGCGCTCCCGGCGGTCGCCGTGGAACCAGTTGGTCTCCAGCGTGTCGTACAGCGGCGTGCGTCCGTCACCGGGCCCGGGGGCCGGGGGCAGGGCCCATCCGTCGGCCGGCCGCTGCTGCCGGGCGGCGGTGTCCCGGCCGGGCTCCTGCTGGACCGGCCGCTGCTCGGGGGCGGGCGGACGCGGTGCGCCGAAGTCGCCGCCTCCGTGCGCGCCGTCGGTCTGCGGGCGCTCGAACTGCCCGGTGACGGCCGGGTCCTGGCGCTCGGGCAGGCGGTGCTGCCCGGTCGAGCCCTCGCCGTACGCCGGGGTTCCGGTGAACCGGCCCGTGCGGCCCGGGTCGCTCGGGCCCTGCTGCGGCTGCCCGCCGAAGACGTCCGAGCGGACGAACGGGCCGGAGTCGTGCTGCGGGGCGGCCGGTTCGGGGCGCGCGAACGGGTCGTCCGCCCGGGCGTTCATACCGCCCTGGCCGAACAGGTCCTGTCCCGGCGCGGGGAACTGGCCCGTCTGCTGCTGGTTGTCGTGGCGGGGCGCCGGGGCGTCGAAGTCCGGGCGGGCGAACTCCGCGGTGGCGCCGGGGCCCTGCACGTCGCCGTGCCCGGGGAACGCCGGGAACTCGGCGGTCGCGCCGGGACCCTGCTGGTCGCCGTAGCGGGACGTGTCCGGCTCCTCGTGGCCGCGCGGGGCGTCCAGCGAGGCGCGGGGCACGGGCGGCTGGGCGTTCTCGTCGCTCCAACTGGGCACACGGGGCTGGGGGTTGCCGCCGGGCAGTTCGGCCCGCGGACCGCCGCGCGGCGGAAGCTGCGGACGACGGCCCTGCTCGGCGTCGCCGTTGCCGCCCTTGTTCTTGCGCCGACCCCGCTGCGGGGGCACCGGACCGCGGTCGCCGAAGGGATCCTGGCCCTGCGGGGCGTTCCCCTGCGGGGCGTTCATGCCCGCGGCCTGCAGCCCCTGCGGAGCACCGGGCGCCTGACCGGCACCGGCACCGGCGCCCGCACCGGCCGGAGCCTGACGCCCCTGCTGACCGGCAGGCGTCGGGGCCTGGGGTCCGCGCGCGCCACCCGGCGCCCCCGGACGACCGCCGCCGTCGCGCCCGGGCAGCGCGGCCCGCGGTCCCTGACCGGCGCCGAGCCGGCCACCGCCCTGACCACCGCCGAGGGCGCCACCGCCCTGGGGGCCGCCACCGAAGGCGTCGCCGCCGCCGAAGGCACCGCCACCGCCGAAGGCACCGCCGTCCTGGCCGCCGCCCTGGCCGCGCCGGGCCGCCGCGGCACCGGCCGCGGCCTGTGCCGCCGCGGGACCGCCGCCGCCCGCGCCCGGCTGACCCGGCTTGGGCTGCGGCTTGCGGCCGCCCTGGGCCACGTCGACGGGCAGCATGACCAGCGCGGTCGTACCACCGGAGTCGGACGGACGGAGCTGGATGCGGATGCCGTGGCGCTGCGAGAGGCGGCCGACCACGAACAGACCCATGCGGCGGGAGACGGAGACGTCCACGGTCGGCGGCGAGGCGAGCCGCTCGTTGATCGCGGCGAGGTCCTCGGGGGACAGGCCGATACCGGTGTCGTGGATCTCGATCAGCACCCGGCCGTCGGGCAGCGCGTGACCGGTGACCTTGACCTTGGTCTGCGGGGAGGAGAACGACGTCGCGTTCTCCAGCAGCTCGGCGAGCAGGTGCACGAGGTCGTTGACCACGCGGCCGGCCACCTCGGTGGTCGGCACGGAGGACAGTTCGATGCGCTCGTACTGCTCCACCTCGGAGGCGGCGGCGCGCAGCACGTCGACCAGCGGGACCGGACGGGTCCACCGGCGGCCGGGCTCCTCACCGGCGAGGACGAGGAGGTTCTCACCGTTGCGGCGCATGCGCGTCGCCAGGTGGTCGAGCTTGAACAGCGAGGAGAGCTGGTCCGGGTCGGCCTCGCGGGACTCCAGTTCGGAGATGAGCGAGAGCTGACGCTGGATGAGGCCCTGGGAGCGGCGCGAGAGGTTGGTGAACATCGCGTTGACGTTGCCCCGCAGCAGGGCCTGCTCGGCGGCGAGGCGGACCGCCTCGCGGTGCACGTCGTCGAAGGCCGCGGCCACCCGGCCGATCTCGTCCCGCGAGTGCACACCGACCGACTCCACCGACGTGTCCACGTCCTGCGGGTCGGTCTCCGAGAGCTGCTTGACCAGCTCGGGCAGACGGTCCTGGGCGACCTTGGTCGCGGTCTCCTCCAGGCGGCGCAGCGAGCGGATCATGGACCGGGCCACGACGAACGCGCCGACCAGCGAGACACCGAGCACGAGCAGGATCAGCACACCGGAGACGATGGCCTCCTGCTCCGACTCGCTGCGCAGCTCACGGGCCTTCTGCTCCATGTCCTCCAGCAGACGCAGCTCGATGTTCTTCATCTGCTGGATCTTGGTGGAGCTGTCGTCCAGCCAGTCCTGGTACGAGCGCGGGTCCAGGTCGGCCAGGCCGTCGACACGGCCGAGCGCGCGGCCGGCGTACTGGTCGGACGACACGATCACCGGGTTGCCCTGGGAGATCGGCTTGAGGACGTCCTCGGCGCCGTCGCCGTAGATGCTGCTGAAGCTGCGCAGTTCGGAGGTCTGGCTCTGGAGCGCGGACTGGGCGTAGAGCCGGTCGTTCTCGGCGAGATTGCCCTTGCTGGTGTTGTTCGCCGGAAGCGCCGCCGCGAGCACCGCGCGCTGGATCGACGCGTACTCCTTGGCCGAGGAGAAGGCCGCCAGGGCACGCGTGCGCTGGATCATCTCGGGGTTGCTGGTCGCCTCCGCCATGTCCTGCGAGAGGTCGAGCAGGTTGGTGATCAGGCGGTGGTAGGCCTCGACGGTCTGGGTCGAGTTCTCCTTCGCCTGGTAGGCGGTGTTGCGGATCTTGTTCAGGTCGTTCAGGTCGCGGGCGAGGCCGACGAGGCTGTCGCGGACGCCGACGAGGTTGCCGTCCTTGCTCGCGGTGTCGATCTCCTCGGACTGGTCGAGGAAGTTCTTCAGGGCCCGGTCGGTCTTCTCCCGGTCGCCCTTGACGGCGATCGCGCTGGACTTCGAGCCGTGCGCCAGGGGGCCGGCGGACTGGTCGCGCTCCTCCTGGAGCGCGGCGGCCAGCTCGGTGGCCTGCTTGGTCATCTCCGTCAGCAGCTTCATGTTGTCGAGCTGCTGGATGTTGTCCATCGACTCGTTGATGCGCAGCGCGCCCAGCGAGGTGGCCGCGACCACCGGAAGGGCGAGCAGCGACACGAGACGGGTGGAGATACGCCAGTTGCGCAGGGCTATGCGCGGGCCCGGGCCGGTCGCGCCCGTGGCCGGCTTCGCGGGCGGCTTCTGGCCTGCGGACGCCGGGGCGGCCGACTGCCCGGGGCGTCCGGGGCGGTGGTCGCCGCTGTCGCCGGACGGGGCCTGCGCCGGGTTCTGGGCGTGCTGGGGCGAGGAGCTGACGGCCCTGGGGCCATTCCCGCCGTGCGGCCCCGGCTCCGCCGAAGCGCTGCCATCCCTCTTGAAACGTCCCTGCACTAGCGTCGCAACCTCTGGACCAGGCGCCCGGCCGCGTGAACGGCTGAGCACGGTGTCGGCGTCAAAGGGGCGTCCTGAATACGCCCCCGTTGTGGTCGTGAGTGACCGGCGCTGGATTCCCCCTTCGTGCCACCGCTCGGCGCTGTGGTGCGCCCCCTGCGCGCCGGCTCGATCCTGCGGCGGTCCGTGGAATTCCAGCACAGTGCCGGATCTCCAACAAGGCCCGTGGGGCACCCCGCCGACTACGTGACAGCACGTGAGGGGCGGATCACCGCTGGTAGAAAATGATCACCCGCAAACCGGACGTATGTCCGCGAGTCGCCGGCGGGGGTGCGGTGTCCCAGTCGCCATGATCAGGAGCGGAATGGTGCCTTCAGTGGGTCAATGTCGCTTTCGTCGGAGTGTGCCACCCGTCTGAATTGACCGGTTTGACCCTTGATAAGTGAGCAAACTCACACGCTGATCGCGGACTCTCCTCGCGTCGGGCGGGAATCGCGTGTTTAGCCTGACGCTTTACAGAAATGGCAAAACCGACAACCCGCGCCCCCCGGCAGGGGTCCCCGCCCCTCCAGGCGCCCGGACACGACAGGGTCTCGTACAACCGTGAAGACGACGATGATGTTCCACAAGATCGCCAACCCGCGACGCACGACGCTGGCGCACCTCGACGGCGCCGACGAGCTGCGGACGCCGGAGCAGCCGGAGCACGCCGTCGAGCTCCCCGCCCAGACCGCCAACCCCCGGCGCACCGTCCTCATGGAGATCCCCGTCCCGGCCTCCGCCGCAGAGTAGTACGCCGCCCGCCGCGCACCTTCGCCGGCCGGCCGCACGCACGGGACCACGGGCGCCCGCGCACCGCACCACGCCGTACCCCTCGGGAGTCACGGCGGGCGATTGCGCGAGGCGCCCGCGCTGTGCCGCGTTAGCCTGGAGCGTCAGACTCCAGCCAGCTCAGTCAAGGGGCCAAGCAACCCGTGCGCATCGCCAGGTTCTCCATCGACGGGAACGTCGCCTTCGGCGCGGTCGAGGGCGACCAGCCGGACGAGCTCGTCCTCGACATCATCAAGGGCATCCCCTTCGCGGACTTCGAGCTCTCCGGCACCAAGGTGCCGCTGAGCAAGGTACGGCTGCTGCCGCCGGTGCTCCCCAACAAGGTCGTGGCCTTCGGCCGCAACTACGCGGAGCACGCCCGCGAACTCGGCAACGAGGTGCCCGACGCCCCGTTCGCCTTCTTCAAGCCGTCCACCTCGGTCATCGGACCCAGCGACCCGATCCAGTACCCCTCCTTCTCCGAGGAACTGCACCACGAGGCCGAGCTCGCCGTCGTCATCGGCCGCATGTGCCGGGAGGTCCCGCGCGACCGCGTCAAGGACGTCATCCTCGGCTACACCTGCGCCAACGACATCACCGCCCGCGACGTGCAGCGCCGCGAGAAGCAGTGGGCCCGCGCCAAGGGCTTCGACTCCTCCTGCCCGCTGGGCCCCTGGGTGGAGACGGACCTCGACCCGGACGACCTGACGATCCAGCTCACGGTCAACGGCGCCCAGCGCCAGCTCGGCCGCACCAGCGAGATGATCCACCCGATCGCCGACCTGATCGTCAACATCACCGAGGCCATGACGCTGCTCCCCGGCGACGTGATCCTCACGGGCACCCCGGCCGGAGTCGGCCCCCTCAACGTCGGCGACGAAGTCGCCGTCACCATCGAAGGCATCGGCACTCTCACCAACAAGGTTGTCAAGCGTGGCTAGCGCATCCGGCTCCTCCGTACGCGTCCGTTTCTGTCCCTCGCCCACCGGTAACCCCCACGTGGGCCTGGTCCGCACCGCCCTGTTCAACTGGGCGTTCGCCAAGCACCACCAGGGCACCCTGGTCTTCCGCATCGAGGACACCGACGCCGCCCGCGACTCCGAGGAGTCGTACAACCAGCTCCTCGACGCGATGCGCTGGCTGGGCTTCGACTGGGACGAGGGCCCCGAGGTCGGCGGCCCCCACCCGCCGTACCGCCAGTCGCAGCGCATGGACATCTACAAGGACGTCGCCGCGAAGCTGCTCGACTCCGGCCACGCCTACCACTGCTACTGCTCCCAGGAGGAGCTGGACGCCCGCCGCGAGGCCGCCCGCGCCGCCGGCAAGCCCTCCGGCTACGACGGCCACTGCCGCGACCTGAGCGCCGCGCAGGTCGAGGAGTACAGGGCCCAGGGCCGCGAGCCGATCGTCCGCTTCCGGATGCCCGACGAGACGATCACCTTCACCGACCTGGTCCGCGGCGAGATCACCTACCTCCCCGAGAACGTCCCGGACTACGGCATCGTCCGTGCCAACGGCGCCCCGCTCTACACGCTGGTCAACCCGGTCGACGACGCCCTGATGGAGATCACCCACGTCCTGCGCGGCGAGGACCTGCTCTCCTCCACCCCCCGCCAGATCGCCCTGTACAAGGCGCTGATCGAGCTGGGCGTCGCCAAGGACATCCCGGCCTTCGGCCACCTGCCGTACGTGATGGGCGAGGGCAACAAGAAGCTCTCCAAGCGCGACCCGCAGTCGAGCCTCAACCTCTACCGCGAGCGCGGCTTCCTCCCCGAGGGCCTGCTCAACTACCTCTCCCTGCTCGGCTGGTCGCTCTCGGCCGACCAGGACATCTTCACGATCGACGAGATGGTCGCCGCCTTCGACATCTCCGACGTGAACCCCAACCCGGCCCGCTTCGACCTGAAGAAGTGCGAGGCGATCAACGCCGACCACATCCGCATGCTCGACGCGAAGGACTTCGCCGAGCGCTGCCGCCCCTGGCTCAAGGCCCCCGCCGCCCCCTGGGCGCCGGAGGACTTCGACGAGGCCAAGTGGCTGGCCGTCGCGCCGCACGCGCAGACCCGCCTGAAGGTCCTCTCCGAGATCACGGACAACGTCGACTTCCTGTTCCTGCCGGAGCCGGTCTTCGACGAGGCGAGCTGGACCAAGGCCATGAAGGAGGGCTCGGACGCCCTGCTGCGCACGGCCCGGGAGAGGCTGGACGCGGCCGACTGGACGTCCCCCGAGTCCCTCAAGGAGGCCGTCCTGGCCGCCGGCGAGGCCCACGGCCTCAAGCTCGGCAAGGCCCAGGCCCCCGTCCGCGTCGCCGTCACCGGCCGCACGGTCGGCCTGCCCCTCTTCGAGTCCCTGGAGGTCCTCGGCAAGGAGAAGGCGCTGGCCCGCATCGACGCGGCCCTGGCGCGGCTCGCCGCGTGACACCCGCCCGTGCGTGAGGGGCGGCACCCGGTCCGGGTGCCGCCCCTTCGCCGTTGTCCCGGACGCGTCCCGCCTCCCGGGGTTACGGTCGGGTCATGACGATTCGCGCCGTGGTCTGGGACGTCGACGACACCCTCTTCGACTACACCACCGCCGACCGCGAGGGAATGCGCGCCCACCTGGCCGCCGAGGGCCTGCTCGACGGGTACGGATCGGCCGAGGAGGCCCTCGCGCGCTGGAGGGAGATCACCGACCGGCAGTGGGCCCGCTTCGCGGCCGGCGAGGTGGACTTCGTCACACAGCGGCGCGACCGCACCCGGGTCTTCCTGGACCGGCCGGAGCTGACGGACGCCGAGGCCGACGACTGGTTCCTGCGCTACGTCACGCACTACGAGGCCGCCTGGTCCCTCTTCCCGGACGTGCTGCCCGTCCTCGACGCGCTCGCCGCCGGCCACCGGCACGCCGTGCTGTCGAACTCCAGCCTGACCGTCCAGGACCGCAAGCTGCGCGTCCTCGGTCTGCACGACCGCTTCGAGGTCATCCTGTGCGCCGCCGAGCTGGGCGTCTCCAAGCCCGCGGCGGGCGCGTTCCTCGCCGCCTGCGACGCGCTCTGCCTCCCCCCGCACCAGGTCGCCTACGTCGGCGACCACCCGGAGATCGACGGACGCGGGGCCGCCGACGCGGGGCTGCTGTCGGTCTGGATCGACCGCGGCACGGCCCGCGCCGCCGTCGACCCGCCCGCCGGTCCACGGCGCATCGCGTCCCTCTCCGAACTCCCCGCGATCCTCGGCGCCGATACTCGTTTTGGAGCCCCGTCCACCTTCGGGTAATGTTCTTCCTGCGCCGCCGGGGAGCGGGCCGAAAGGGCCGGGAACCGGAAGCGCGAAGCTAGAACAAGATCCCCTCTGGGGCTTGCGTTCCAGTGGCCTATGGTGTAATTGGCAGCACGACTGATTCTGGTTCAGTTAGTCTTGGTTCGAGTCCAGGTAGGCCAGCTCGCAGAGCTTATCTGCGTCGCGGATCCCATCCGCAAAGCCCCCGTTGTGTAGCGGCCTAGCACGCTGCCCTCTCAAGGCAGTAGCGCCGGTTCGAATCCGGTCGGGGGTACAGATCCTTCCCGCGAGGACAGTAAGGGTAGCTCCCGCTGTGCTCGATGCAGGATCGCTAGGGCCCCCGTTGTGTAGCGGCCTAGCACGCCGCCCTCTCAAGGCGGTAGCGCCGGTTCGAATCCGGTCGGGGGTACTGACTGGTCTAAACCATCATTGGTCTATGGTGTAATTGGCAGCACGACTGATTCTGGTTCAGTTAGTCTTGGTTCGAGTCCAGGTAGACCAGCTCGGACCTGCGGAAACGCAGAGTCCACGCCCCCGTTGTGTAGCGGCCTAGCACGCCGCCCTCTCAAGGCGGTAGCGCCGGTTCGAATCCGGTCGGGGGTACGAGTCCCAAGGGGGCTCCCGCTCAGGCGGGAGCCCCCTTCGGCGTTCACTCGATGCCGTAGCGCCGTGCTGACTCCTCCTCCTGCGCCAGCCGGTGCAGCGCCCGCAGGACCGGCTGGAACAGCACCGTCGACGCGACCGCCAGCTCCACCTGCTCGGCCTCCGAGGCGTGGCTCTCCATGAAGTCCAGGTCCCGCCGCGCCACCTCGTGCATCAACTCCCCGTAGGGCGCCATCAGTTCGGCGTCCCACGGGAAGTCCAGCCGCCGCAGCGCGGCCACCGCCACCACCAGCGAACGGTGCACGGGGGACAGCGGGGCCAGTTCCCGGGCGGTCTCCCAGCCCAGCATGTGCAGCAGCCGGTCCACCTCGGCCCGCGCCGCGACCACGGCCGGGTCCTCCTCGTCCGGCTCCGGCTCCTGCGGCAGTGCCCACAGGGCCGCGCCCAGCCGGACCGTGCGGCCCAGCGACTCGTCGTCGACGTGCCCGAGCACCTCCCGCGCCGTCGCCACCGGCACCTTGCCCACCTGGATCAGCGCCCGCACCAGCCGCAGTCTGCGCAGGTGCTCCTCGCCGTACTCGGCCGTGGTCGCGTTGAGCTGCCGGCCGGGCGGCAACAGGCCCTCGCGCAGGTAGTACTTGATCGTCGTGACGGAGATCCCGCTGCGCTTGCTCAGATCGGCCAGTCGCATCCCTTGCGCCCCTTCCTGGATACCCGCACTCTCCCAGGCAGGGGCCATTGGACAGTGCGGCTCACCAACACGCGCCGCGCACGTACTGCGTCGTCCAGTACGGGGAGTGCCAGGAGAAGCCGTACCGGTACGCCCACTCGCCCGACATGTTCCACGACCGGGACTGGGCGATCATCAACCGCAAGGAGCTGGCGGGGAAGGTGCGCGGGCACGTCGGGCTGTGGCACGAGGCCTACGTCGTGCCCGAGGGGTCGTACGGGTCGATCTACGCCGACATGCCGGCCTTCGCGCTCGCGGCGACCCACGGGCAGGTGCCCGTCGAGCAGCGGGGCAGACGCGCCGAGGACCGGTTCGGTACCGGTCGCGCAAGGCCCCGGGACGGCCCCCTCGCCAGAGGCGTGAGCCCGGGGACGGACCCGCCGCGGCGTTGGGGCGGGTCCGTCCCCGGGCCCGGGTGGGCGAAGGGGGGGCGTCAGCCGGTACGGCGCAGGGCCTCCGAGAGACGGCCGGCGGCGTCGATGACCGCCTGGGCGTGCATGCGGCCCGGGTGGCGGGTCAGCCGCTCGATGGGGCCGGAGACCGACACGGCCGCCACCACGCGGTTGGAGGGGCCGCGCACGGGCGCGGAGACGGACGCCACGCCGGGCTCCCGCTCGCCGATGGACTGGGCCCACCCGCGGCGCCGTACGCCGGACAGGGCGGTCGCCGTGAACCGGGCGCCCTGGAGGCCGCGGTGCAGGCGCTCGGGCTCCTCCCAGGCCATGAGGATCTGCGCCGAGGAGCCCGCCTTCATGGTGAGCGTGGAGCCGACCGGGACGGTGTCCCTGAGGCCCGACAGACGCTCGGCCGCGGCCACGCAGATGCGCATGTCGCCCTGGCGTCGGTAGAGCTGGGCGCTCTCGCCCGTCACGTCGCGCAGGTGGGTGAGCACCGGGCCCGCCGTGGCGAGCAGGCGGTCCTCGCCGGCCGCCGCGGCCAGTTCGGCCAGGCGGGGGCCGAGGATGAACCGGCCCTGCATGTCGCGCGCCACCATACGGTGGTGTTCCAGCGCCACGGCCAGGCGGTGGGCCGTGGGTCGTGCCAGTCCGGTCGCCGCGACCAAGCCCGCGAGGGTGGCCGGACCGGACTCCAGAGCGCTCAAGACGAGGGCCGCCTTGTCCAGAACGCCGACGCCGCTACTGTTGTCCATGCAACGATACTCCCGTCTCACTCTGTGAAACGCAAGTTCAATTTTCCGTGGAACACGCCACTCTGGATTCCACGAAGTCACAGCGGCCCGTGACGAAAGGGCCTGGCGGCGGTTGCCCGGAAACCGGGGTGAGGGCGCCGCCTCCTCACGATCTCTAGTTGGGTCGGCGCGTTGCCGCCGGCCGGAGGGAAAGCGATGGGTAGGACACTCGCGGAGAAGGTCTGGGACGACCACGTCGTCCGGCGCGCCGAGGGCGAGCCCGACCTCCTCTTCATCGATCTGCACCTGCTGCACGAGGTGACCAGCCCGCAGGCCTTCGACGGCCTCCGCAAGAGCGGCCGCCCCGTGCGCCGGCTCGACCTGACCATCGCCACCGAGGACCACAACACCCCGACGCTCGACATCGACAAGCCCATCGCGGACCCGGTCTCCCGGGCCCAGCTCGAGACGCTGCGCAAGAACTGCGCCGAGTTCGGCGTCCGGCTGCACCCGCTGGGCGACGTCGAGCAGGGCGTCGTGCACGTCGTCGGCCCGCAGCTCGGCCTGACCCAGCCCGGCACCACCGTGGTCTGCGGCGACTCGCACACCTCGACGCACGGTGCCTTCGGCGCGCTGGCGTTCGGCATCGGCACCTCCCAGGTCGAGCACGTGCTGGCCACCCAGACGCTGCCCATGGCGCGTCCGAAGACCATGGCGATCACCGTCAACGGCGAACTGCCCGACGGTGTCACGGCCAAGGACCTGATCCTCGCGATCATCGCGAAGATCGGCACCGGCGGCGGCCAGGGCTACATCCTGGAGTACCGGGGCGAGGCCATCGAGAAGCTCTCGATGGAGGCCCGCATGACCATCTGCAACATGTCGATCGAGGCCGGCGCCCGCGCGGGCATGATCGCCCCCGACGAGACCACCTTCGCCTACCTCCAGGGCCGTCCGCACGCCCCCGAGGGCGCGGACTGGGACGCGGCGGTCGAGTACTGGAAGACGCTGCGCACCGACGACGACGCCGAGTTCGACGCCGAGGTCGTCATCGAGGCCGCCGAGCTGTCGCCGTTCGTCACCTGGGGCACCAACCCGGGCCAGGGCGCCCCGCTTTCCGCCGCCGTCCCCGACCCGGCTTCGTACGAAGACGCCTCGGAGCGCCTCGCCGCCGAAAAGGCCCTGGAGTACATGGGGTTGGAGGCCGGGCAGCCGCTGCGCTCCATCAAGGTGGACACCGTCTTCGTAGGTTCCTGCACCAACGGCCGCATCGAGGACCTGCGCGCCGCCGCCGAGATCGTCCGGGACCGCAAAGTCGCCGACGGCGTGCGGATGCTGGTCGTGCCGGGCTCCGCGCGGGTGGGCCTGCAGGCCGTCTCCGAGGGCCTGGACGTGGTCTTCAAGGAGGCCGGCGCCGAGTGGCGGCACGCGGGCTGCTCGATGTGCCTCGGCATGAACCCGGACCAGCTCGCCCCCGGTGAGCGCTCCGCGTCCACCTCCAACCGCAACTTCGAGGGGCGGCAGGGCAAGGGCGGCCGCACCCACCTGGTGTCGCCGCAGGTCGCGGCCGCGACGGCCGTGCTGGGCCACCTGGCCTCCCCGGCCGACCTGTCCGCCGCCGACGCCCCCACGCCCGCTGGAGTCTGAGAGTCATGGAAGCATTCACCACGCACACCGGCCGGGCCGTCCCGCTGCGCCGCAGCAACGTCGACACCGACCAGATCATCCCCGCCCACTGGCTCAAGAAGGTGACGCGGGACGGGTTCGAGGACGGGCTCTTCGAGGCCTGGCGCAAGGACCCGGAGTTCGTGCTGAACCGGCCCGAGCGCCGGGGCGCGACCGTGCTGGTCGCCGGCCCCGACTTCGGCACCGGCTCCTCGCGCGAGCACGCGGTCTGGGCGCTGCAGAACTACGGCTTCAAGACCGTGATCTCGTCCCGCTTCGCCGACATCTTCCGCGGCAACTCGCTGAAGAACGGCCTGCTCACGGTCGTCCTCGACCAGAAGATCGTGGACGCACTCTGGGAGCTCGTCGAGCGTGACCCCAAGGCCGAGATCACCGTCGACCTCGAGGCCCGCGAGGTGCGCGCCGAGGGCATCACCGCCTCCTTCGAGCTGGACGAGAACTCCCGCTGGCGGCTGCTGAACGGGCTCGACGACATCTCGATCACCCTCCAGAACGAGGCCGAGATCGCCGCGTACGAGACGAAGCGCCCGTCGTTCAAGCCGCGGACGCTCCCGGTCTGACCCCGGCTGCCCCTCGCGCCCCACCTGCCCCGCACAAGGTCGAGTTTCGGCCACACAGCACCCCCCTCCGTACCCCCGATCACCCCGATCGGGGGTACGGCCGTGTCCGGGCCCCTTCGGCTGCCGAGACCGTCGATCCGGCGATCAACTTCCCACGTTACGGCTGTGATTGGCGGGGTAGTCGAGTAGTGGAACCCCATGCTCCGCGGGTGCCGAAGACGCCTTCCGGGGCGGCAGTTGCCCCCTGCGCAGGCGACAACTCGCCCCAGATGGCACAATCTGTGCATGGAACACGACGGCCAACTCCAGCTGTATGCGGCGGTCGCGGTCCGGCTCAAGGAAGCGCACACAAGAGTGCGCGCACTGCAAGTCCCGGAGGGCGTACGGATGGCGCTGACCCGGAAGCTGCTGGTCATTACGGCCGCGGCCAAACACGATCTCGCCGGCGCGGCAAGGCGTCTGGACCGGTTCACCGCGGACCTCGACGAGGGTCGATTCCCCGACGAGGAACCCTGAACAGGCCGGGACAGTCGAGTCCGTTGCGGCACAAGGGTGATTAGCCCGTTTCGTGTTTGATTTGCGGTATATATCTGCCTAACGTGCGAAAAAGCTTGAACACATTCGTTCTGGCGATGTCTCCGAAGGGGAAGACGTGAACAAGGCGCAGCTCGTAGAAGCGATTGCCGACAAGCTGGGCGGACGGCAGCAGGCCGCCGACGCTGTCGACGCGGTCCTGGACGCCCTCGTCCGCGCTGTGGTCGCGGGCGACCGGGTCTCGGTCACCGGCTTCGGTTCCTTCGAGAAGGTCGACCGTCCGGCCCGCTACGCCCGCAACCCCCAGACGGGCGAGCGGGTTCGGGTCAAGAAGACCTCCGTGCCCCGCTTCCGCGCGGGCCAGGGTTTCAAGGACCTGGTGAGCGGCTCGAAGAAGCTTCCGAAGAACGACATCGCGGTCAAGAAGGCCCCCAAGGGCAGCCTCTCCGGCCCGACGCCCACCATCGCCAAGGCCGCGGGCAAGAAGGCCGCCGCCAAGAAGACGACGGGTGCGGCGAAGAAGGCCGCGGGCGCGGCGAAGAAGGCCACCGCGGCCGCGAAGAAGACCACCGCGAAGAAGACCGCCGGCGCGGCGAAGACGGCGGCGAAGAAGGCCCCGGCGAAGAAGTCCGCGGCCAAGACCACCACGGCGGCGAAGAAGACGACGGCGAAGAAGGCTCCCGCCAAGAAGGCGACGGCGACCAAGGCTCCCGCCAAGAAGTCGACCGCCCGCAAGACCACCGCCAAGAAGGCCACCGCCCGCAAGAAGTAACACGGGCAACGGGCCACAGGGGCACTCACGCGCCGGGCCGGACTCCCCAGGGAGTCCGGCCCGCGGCGTGTCCGGGGCCGTGCGGCGCCCCGTGGACCAGGAGGTTCAGAACGTCTGGAGCGTCACCAGCGTGATCCGGCGGTCCGCGTCCGTCCCCTCGGTCTCGATGCGCACCCGCTGCCCGGGCCGCAGCAGCCGCAGGCCCCCCGCGTCGAACGCCGCCGCGTCGAAGGGCAGGGGCGTGCCGTCGTCGAGCAGCACCTGCCCGCTGCGGCTGTCGGGGTCGTACGTGTATGCGGTCGCCTGCATGTCCGCAGCCTACTGCCCGGCGATCAGCAACCGCGCCGCCACCGCGGCCGTATGAGGCCCCACCCCGAGGGCCAGCGCGGTGCGCAGGTCACCGCCGGTGTCGACGTCCTGCCGTACGGAATCCACCGCGTCGAGACGCAGTTCCACCGCTCCCGAGGCGCGGTGGCGGGCGCGGGAATCCGGGCCGAATACCGGGGCCAATTCACGGCCCGGCGCGGCGGTGAGCAGGGTCGTTCCGATTCCGGCGGCATCGGGGAGAAAAGCCCGCCCGAATTGCGCGGCCGCCGTCAGTGCTCGCGCCAATTCCCCGGGGCGCAGCGCGGGAAGATCGGCGTTGAGAGCGGCCACGGGGGCGTCGGGACGCGATGCCCGTACGGTCGCCGCCCCGTGCGCCAGGGCGGTGTTCAGACCCCCGCCCGGCTCGTCGGCGACGACCCGGGCGCCCAGTCCGGCCAGCGCCCGGCCCGCCCGGGCATCGTCCGTGACTACTGCCACATCCGCCACCGCCGGGCAGGCCAGCGCGGCCGCCACGGTGTCCTGCGCGAACGCCAGCGCGAGCCCCGGACGCACCCCGTCGTGCGCGGTGTCGGCCAGTCTGCTCTTGGCCCGGGCGAGGGTCTTCACGGGCACGACCAAGGTCCACTGCACCAGGGTTCCGTCCTTCTGTCGACGCCGCCATTGTCACCTGCGGGATCTGGCGGTTCACTCGCCGGGGCGTACGGTGTTCTCGACAGACGGACGGCCCGGGGCGACACTTGTCCGGCCCCAGGCCCTGGAGGAAAGGTGTCCGCGTGCCCCGCCGCAGAATCGGCTTCTGGTACCGCTTCGCCGCGGTGATCTGCAAACCGCCGCTGGTGGTTCTGATCAAGCGGGACTGGCGGGGAATGGAGAACATTCCGGCCGACGGCGGATTTATCACCGCCGTGAACCACAATTCGCACGTCGACCCCTTCGCGTACGCGCACTACCAGTACAACACCGGGCGCGTGCCGCGATTCCTCGCGAAGAGCGGCCTTTTCAGGAAGGGCTTGGTCGGCGCCGCGATGCGCGGCACCGGACAGATCCCCGTCTACCGCGAGAGCACGGACGCGCTCAGCGCCTTCCGGGCCGCCATCGACGCCGTGGAGCGCGGCGAGTGCGTCGCCTTCTACCCCGAGGGCACCCTCACCCGCGACCCGGACGGCTGGCCGATGACCGCCAAGACCGGTGCCGCGCGCGTCGCCCTGCAGACCAAGTGCCCGGTGATCCCGGTCGCCCAGTGGGGCTGCAACGAACTGCTGCCGCCGTACAGCAAGAAGCCGCGCATCCTGCCGCGCAAGACCCACCACGTGCTGGCGGGGCCCCCGGTGGACCTGTCGCGCTTCTACGACCAGGAGATGACCGCGGAACTCCTGAAGGAGGCCACCGAGGTCATCATGGCCGCCGTCACCCGCCAGCTCGAGCAGATCCGGGGCGAGAAGGCCCCCGAGACCCCCTACGACCCGCGCCGCGAGCGGATCGAACAGCGCCGCCGGACGCAGGCGCAGCGCGGCACGGCACAGACCCCGGTACAGACAGCGGCGCCGCAGCAGCAGGCGGAAGGGCAGGGCACGTGAGCAAGCCCGTCAAGGCGGCCGTCTTCGGCACCGGATCGTGGGGCACCGCCTTCGGGACGGTCCTCGCCGACGCGGGGTGCGAGGTCACCCTGTGGGGGCGCCGCGCCGAACTCGCCGACGCCGTCAACTCCACCCGGACCAACCCGGACTACCTGCCCGGCGTCGAACTCCCCGAGAACCTGCGGGCCACCACCGACGCCGCCGAGGCCGCCCGCGACGCCGACTTCACCGTGCTCGCGGTCCCCTCCCAGACGCTGCGCGCCAACCTGGCCGAGTGGACGCCGCTGCTGGCGCCGGACACCGTGCTCGTCTCGCTGATGAAGGGTGTCGAACTAGGCTCCGCGATGCGGATGAGCGAGGTCGTCGAGGACGTCGCGGGCGTCGGCGCCGGGCGGATCGCCGTGGTCACCGGACCCAACCTGGCGCGGGAGATCGCCGCCCGCATGCCGGCCGCTGCCGTGGTCGCCTGTTCCGACGAGGCCGTCGCCCAGCGGCTCCAGCGGGCCTGCCACACCCCGTACTTCCGCCCGTACACCAACACCGACGTCGTCGGCTGCGAACTCGGCGGCGCCGTGAAGAACGTCATCGGGCTGGCCGTCGGCATCGCGGACGGCATGGGGCTCGGCGACAACGCCAAGGGGTCGCTCATCACGCGCGGCCTCGCCGAGACCACGCGGCTCGGTGTCGCCCTCGGCGCGGACCCGCTGACCTTCTCCGGACTCGCCGGGCTCGGCGACCTGGTGGCGACCTGCTCCTCGCCGCTGTCCCGCAACCACACCTTCGGCACCAACCTCGGCAAGGGCATGACCCTCCAGGAGACCATCGCGGTCACCAAGCAGACCGCCGAGGGCGTCAAGTCCTGCGAGTCGGTGCTGGATCTGGCCCGCCGGCACGGTGTCGACATGCCGATCACCGAGACGGTCGTCGGCATCGTGCACGAGGGCAAGCCCCCGGTGGTCGCGCTCAAGGAGCTGATGTCGCGCAGCGCGAAGCCCGAACGACGCTGAGCGACACCGGGGCGGCACTCGGGGGACGGCGCGCGCCACGCGGCCCCGCCGACGCTGTCTCGCGGTCCTGAGGGCGGGTACTCTCGACGCGATATGAGCACCGAGAACCTCCCCCAGAGCCCCGAGCAGCCGCCGCGCAAGCAGCGTGTGGCCGTCGTGTTCGGCGGGCGCAGCTCCGAACACGGGATCTCCGTGGTCACCGCCGGCGCCGTCCTCGCGGCCATCGACCGGACGAAGTACGACGTCCTGCCGATCGGCATCACCCAGGACGGGCGCTGGGCGCTCACCGCCGACGAGCCGGAGCGCATGGCGATCACCGAACGGCGCACCCCGAGCGTCGACCAGCTCGCCGAGTCGACCGAGGGCGCCGTGGTGCTCCCCGTCGACCCCGCCAGCCGCGAAGTCGTCTACAGCGAACCGGGCTCCGTGCCCAAGGCGCTGGGCGAGGTCGACGTCGTCTTCCCCGTGCTGCACGGCCCCTACGGCGAGGACGGCACCCTCCAGGGCCTGCTGGAACTGTCCGGCGTCCCGTACGTCGGCTCGGGCGTCCTCGCCTCGGCCGTCGGCCAGGACAAGGAGTACATGAAGGCGGTGTTCACCTCCTACGGGCTCAAGGTCGGCCCGTACACGGTGATCCGGCCGCGCGAGTGGGAGCAGGACCGATCCGCCGCCCGCAGGAGGATCGTCGACTTCGCCGGCGAGCACGGCTGGCCGCTGTTCGTGAAGCCGGCCCGCGCGGGCTCCTCCATCGGCATCACCAAGGTCGACGACCTCGCCGGACTCGACGAGGCGATCGAGGAGGCCCGGCGCCACGACCCGAAGATCCTGGTCGAGGCGGCGCTGCGCGGCCGGGAGATCGAGTGCGGGGTGCTGGAGTTCGAGGACGGCCCCCGGGCGTCCGTACCCGCCGAGATCCCGCCGCCCTCGGCCCACGCCTACTACGACTTCGAGGCCAAGTACATCGACTCGACGCCCGGCGTCGTGCCCGCCCCGCTGACGCCCGGGGAGACCGACGAGGTGCGGCGGCTGGCCGTCGCGGCGTTCGACGCGGCGTCCTGCGAGGGCCTGGTGCGCGCGGACTTCTTCCTCACCGAGGACGGCGAGTTCGTGATCAACGAGATCAACACGATGCCCGGCTTCACGCCGATCTCGATGTACCCCAAGATGTGGGAGGCCAGCGGCGTCGGCTACGCCGAGCTGGTGGACCGCCTGGTCCAGGCGGCGCTGCGGAGGCCGACCGGTCTGCGCTGACGCGTACCGGGCGCGGTCGCCCCATGTGTCTCAGGAGGCGATCCCCTCGGGGATCGCCTTCTTCACGGCCGGGGCGAGGTCGACCAGCGGCGCCATGCCGTTCCCGGCACGCTCCTCGGGGATGGTCACCTCGACGTACGCCTCGCGCAGCGTCGAGGTGAACCGGAACGTTCCGTTCTCCTGCTTCTGCAACTGCCAGCCCACACCGTCGACCTCGACGGCGTCGGCCTTGTCGTCGTTCATCTCCGCGGGCCGTTCCACCCCGCAGCGCAGTATGATCACCGGGTTTCCCCAGCCCGCCGTCAGTGCGGAGGCGGGCTCGGGATCCTCACGGTTCAGGCCGTCCACCGTCGACGGCAGCGCCTTGTCCAGGTTCTGGCACAGCTCGGTGACCTTCGCGTCCGGGCTGGGAACCACCGCCGAGGCGCCGCCGTCTGCCGAGGAACAGCCTGCGGCGGCGATCAGCACCGCGAGTGCGGGCAGGCGGAGGTACCGGTGACGGGTGATGTTCACCGGACCAGCGTAGACGGGGGCTAGAGATGGACGACCGGGCAGGTGAGGGTGCGGGTGATGCCGTCCACTTGCTGGACCTTGGCGACCACCATGCGACCCAGTTCGTCGACGGTGTCGGCCTGGGCGCGGACAATGACGTCGTAGGGTCCCGTCACGTCCTCGGCCTGGATCACTCCAGGGAGCTTGCTGATCGTCTCGGCGACGGTCGACGCCTTGCCGACCTCCGTCTGGATCAGGATGTACGCCTGTACCACGGAACCTCCAGAGCGGCCACGAGGATCATGTGGGGAAAAGGAACGCCACGGTATCGCGTCGTCGCTCTCCGCGGGGAGACCCGCGGGACACGGGTATCGCGCGCCGGGGTGTGGTGAGGACGCGAGTTGACGACCACGCCGACCGTGGTGACGGCCATTTCGACCGTAACCAGGACAGAGATGACGCGCGACCGGGCACGGACAGGGACAGAAGGGGAGTCAAGGCAATGAAGGGCACTGTTGGTGAGCTCGGGGAGTTCGGGCTCATCAGGGAGCTCACCTCCCGTCTCACCTCCACTCCGGCGGTCCGGGTCGGCCCCGGCGACGACGCCGCGGTGGTCGCCGCGCCCGACCGCAGGGTGGTGGCCAGCACCGACGTCCTCGTGGAGGGGCGGCACTTCCGCAGGGACTGGTCGACCGCCTACGACGTGGGTCGCAAGGCGGCGGCCCAGAACCTGGCCGACATCGCCGCGATGGGCGCCGTGCCGACCGCGCTGCTGCTCGGCCTGGTGGTGCCCGCCGAACTCCCGGTGACCTGGCCGACCGAGCTGATGGACGGGCTGCGCGACGAGTGCCAGGTCGCCGGCGCCTCCGTGGTCGGCGGCGACGTGGTGCGCGGCGACACCATCACCGTGTCCATCACCGCCCTCGGCGACCTGCGCAACCAGGAGCCCGTCACCCGGGGCGGCGCCCAGCCCGGCGACATCGTCGCGGTGACCGGCTGGCTCGGCTGGTCCGCGGCCGGGTTCGCCGTGCTCTCCCGCGGTTTCCGCTCGCCACGCGCCTTCGTCGAGGCCCACCGGCGCCCCGAGCCGCCGTACCACGCGGGCCCGGCCGCCGCCGGGCTCGGCGCCACCGCCATGTGCGACGTGAGCGACGGGCTGATCGCCGACCTCGGGCACATCGCCGAGGCCAGCAAGGTGCGCATCGACATCCGCTCGGGCCAGATCGACATCCCCACCCAGATGAACGACATCGGCCAGGCCGTCGGCGTCGACCCCATGCAGTGGGTACTGACCGGGGGAGAGGACCACGCGATCGTGGCGACCTTCCCGCCGGACGTGAAGCTGCCCGCCCGCTGGAAGGTCATCGGCGAGGTCCTCAACCCCTCCGCGCTGCCCCAGGTGACCGTCGACGGCGCCCCCTGGACCAGCAAGGGCGGCTGGGACCACTTCGGCGGGGAGGGTGAGGCATGAGGCCGCCCCTGGTCCTCACCGTGGCCGGGTCCGACTCCGGCGGCGGCGCCGGCATCCAGGCCGACCTGAAGACGATGCTCGCCCTCGGCACGCACGGCATGAGCGTCCTCACCGCGGTCACCGCGCAGAACTCCCTCGGAGTGCAGGGCGCCTGGGAACTGCCCGTGGAGGCCGTGCGCGCCCAGTACCGCAGCGTCGTGGACGACATGGGCGTCCAGGCGGTCAAGACCGGCATGCTCGCCTCCGCCGAACTCGTGGAGACCGTCGCCGAGTTGATCGGCGGCACCGACGCCCCGGCCGTCGTCGACCCGGTCGGCGTCTCCAAGCACGGTGACGCGCTGCTCGCAGCCTCCGCCCTGGACTCCGTACGCCGCAAGCTGCTGCCGGTGGCCACCGTCGCCACGCCGAACCTGGACGAGGTCGAGCAACTCACCGGCGTACGCGTCGAGTCGGACGCCGATCTGCGGAGGGCGGCCGACGCCGTCCTGGAGTACGGCCCGCGGTGGGCGCTGATCAAGGGCGGGCATCTGTCGGGTGACGCCGTGGACCTGCTCACCGACGGATCCGAGGAGCACTGGCTGCGCTCGCCGCGCCTGGACAACCGGCACACGCACGGCACGGGCTGCACGCTGGCGTCGGCGGTCGCGTGCGGGCTGGCGAAGGGGCTGTCGGTGCCGGAGGCCGTGGCCGCGGCGAAGGAGTACGTCACCGGCGCGATCGCGGCCGGCTTCGCGCTCGGCGCCGGCATCGGCCCGGTCGGCCACGGCTGGGCACTCGGGCCGGACCGCGCCTGAGCGGCGGGAGGAGTACGAGGAGGGCGTGCGCGGCACCGGCCGAGGGTTCGGTGCCACGCCGGCCGGTCAGCAGCCCGGTGTCGAGGCGCAGGGCGGGCGGCGGGAGATTCCGGGTACCGCAAAAAGCCGGCCCACCGAAGTGGACCGGCTCAGTGCAGCGAACCGGACAGTGGCCGCGCGCTCAGCTGACGCGTCAGCGCGAGACCTTGCCGGCCTTGATGCACGAGGTGCAAGCGTTCACGCGCTTCGGCGTCCCGCCCACCACGGTACGCACACGCTGGATGTTCGGGTTCCAGCGACGGGACGTACGGCGGTGCGAGTGCGAGATGTTGTTGCCGAAGCCCGGCCCCTTGCCGCAGACGTCGCAGTTGGCAGCCACGGGTCACTCCAAAGACTTCAGATGCACTTACGGTTGATCCCGGCATGCCGGGATCAGGATCTCGAGCGCGAACGGTCCGTGATCTGAGTGGCGGTGCCAGGGGGAGAGCCCGATCGGATCGGGCAACCGGAGCAGCATACAACGGCTGCTCCCGCACAACGAAACTACCATGGCGGGTCGGCGCCCCGCCCCCGGCCCTCTTCCGGTGGGCACCCGTGCGGGGTCTACGCTGCCTGCCACGTCCAGCAGCTCAAGGAGGCGCAGGTGGCGCAGGTGCCGCAGAGGTTCTTCGACGCTCTGGCGGTGCGTACCTGGTGCGGCCTGTCGCTGCGCGCGCTGGGGCGGGCGCGCGAGGAGATCGACGCGATCAACGTCTATCCGGTCGCGGACGGGGACACCGGCACCAACCTCTACCTGACCGTCGAGTCCGCCGTCGCCGCGGTGGAGGCGGTGTTCGCCGCGCACGAGGTCGGCACGGCGCGGACCGGCAAGAACGCGGAGCCGGCCGGCGGGCCCACCCTGGCCGACGCCGTCGGCGCCATGGCGCACGGCGCGCTCATCGGGGCGCGCGGCAACTCCGGGACCATCCTGGCCCAGCTCCTGCGCGGCATGGCCCAGGTGCTCACGGCGCGGGGCGAGCACGCTCACACCGACGGGCCGGGGCTGCGGGTGGCCCTGCGGCACGCGGCCGACTCCGCCCGGCAGGCCGTCGCCCACCCCGTCGAGGGCACCGTCCTCACGGTCGCCTCGGCCGCGGCCGACGCCGCCGAGGAGGCCGAGGGCGACTGCGCGGACGTCGCCCGCGCCGCCCACGAGGGCGCCCGCACCGCGCTCGCCGCCACCCCGGGACAGCTCGCCGCGCTGGAACGCGCCGGGGTGGTCGACGCCGGGGGGCGCGGCCTGGTGACCGTGCTCGGCGCCCTGGTGGAGACCTTCACCGGACAGAGCCCGGCGGACGCCGCGGTGACCGTGCCGCACGCGCGCGTGGAGCACGCCGGACAGGGTGCGGGGGAATGCGCGGCGGCGGACGACGCCGGGGGCGGCCCCGCCTTCGAGGTGATCTACCTCCTGGAGGCCGGGGACGCCGCCGTGGCCCGGCTGCGGCAGCGGCTCGACGCCCTCGGCGACTCGCTCGTCGTGGTCGGCGGCGACGGCCTGTGGAACGTCCACGTGCACGTCGACGACGCCGGCGCGGCCGTGGAGGCGGGCGTCGAGGCCGGCCGGCCGTACCGCATCCGCATCACCCACTTCGGACACGGCGACGCGCACGCCACCGGCGCCGGGCGCCCGCCGCGCGAGAGGACCCAGCGCGCCGTGGTCGCCGTCGTGCCCGGCGAGGGCCTGGCCGGGCTCTGCGCCGAGGCGGGCGCGACCACGGTGCTGGCCCGCCCCGGTGAGCCGCCCGCCAGCGGCGAGCTGGTCGAGGCCGTGCGGCGGGCGCACGCGCGGGAGGTCGTGCTGCTGCCCAACGACGACGAACTGCGCCACACCGCCGCCGCGGCGGCCGAGCAGGCCCGCACCGAGGGCATCCGGGTCGCCCTGATCCCGACCCGCTCCGCGGTCCAGGGCATCGCCGCGCTCGCCGTGCACGAGCCCGACCGGCGCTTCGACGAGGACGTGGTGGCGATGACCTCGGCGGCCGGCGCCACCCGCCACGCCGAGGTGACCGTCGCCGAGCACCGGTCCTGGACCACGGCCGGCATCTGCCAGGCCGGTGACGTCCTCGGCCTCATCGACGGCGACGTGGCCGTGATCGGCGCGGACGTCCAGGCAGTCGCGGGCACCGTGCTGGACCGCATGCTCGCGGCGGGCGGCGAACTGGTCACCCTGGTCGTCGGCGACGACGCCCCCGAGACCCTCGCCCCCTTCCTGGAGGACCGGGTCCGTACCGCCTACCTCGCCGTCGACACCGTGGTCTACGGGGGCGGCCGGCAGGGATCGCCGCTCCTGATCGGCGTCGAGTAGCGCGCCCGTCGCCGTCGGCGCTACGGGATTGTCGGTGCCGTGGTGTGCAATGGATCTCGTGCCCGCACTGCAAGAACCCCTCAAGAAGGTGCTCGGCCCCGCCACCGCGAAGGTGATGGCCGAGCATCTCGGCCTGCACACCGTCGGCGACCTCCTCCACCACTACCCCCGCAGATACGAGGAGCGCGGCCAGCTCACCCACCTCGCCGACCTCCCCATGGACGAGCACGTCACGGTGGTCGCCCAGGTTGCGGACGCCCGCCTGCACACCTTCGCCTCGTCCAAGGCGCCGCGCGGCAAGGGGCAGCGCCTCGAGGTGACCATCACGGACGGCAGCGGGCGCCTCCAGCTCGTCTTCTTCGGCAACGGCGTCCACAAGCCCCACAAGGAACTCCTGCCGGGCACGCGCGCGATGTTCGCGGGCAAGGTCTCCGTCTTCAACCGCCGGCTCCAACTGGCCCATCCGGCCTACGAGTTGCTGCGCGGCGGCGGTGACGGAGAGGACGGCGCCGAGACCGTGGAGTCCTGGGCCGGCGCCCTCATCCCCCTCTATCCGGCCACCGCCAAACTGGAGTCCTGGAAGATCGCCAAGGCGGTCCAGACGGTGCTGCCCAGCGCCCAGGAGGCCGTCGACCCGCTCCCCGGCGCCCTGCGCGAGGGCCGCGGCCTGGTCTCCCTGCCCGAGGCCCTGCTGAAGATCCACCGCCCGCACACCAAGGCGGACATCGAGGACGCCCGCGCCCGCCTGAAGTGGGACGAGGCCTTCGTCCTCCAGGTCGCCCTCGCCCGCCGCCGCCACGCCGAGACCCAACTGCCCGCCGTCCCCAGGAAACCGAGCCCGGACGGACTGCTCACCGCCTTCGACGACCGCCTCCCCTTCACGCTCACCGACGGCCAGCGCAAGGTCTCCCGCGAGATCTTCGACGACCTCGCCACCGACCACCCGATGCACCGCCTGCTCCAGGGAGAGGTCGGATCGGGCAAGACGCTGGTCGCCCTGCGCGCCATGCTCGCCGTCGTGGACTCGGGCGGCCAGGCCGTGATGCTGGCACCCACCGAGGTGCTGGCCCAGCAGCACCACCGGTCGGTCGTCGAGATGATGGGCGAGCTGGCCGAGGGCGGGATGCTCGGCGGCGCCGAGCACGCCACCAAGGTCGTCCTGCTCACCGGCTCGATGGGCGCCGCCGCCCGCCGCCAGGCGCTGCTCGACCTGGCCACCGGCGAGGCCGGCATCGTCATCGGCACCCACGCGCTGATCGAGGACAAGGTCCAGTTCCACGACCTCGGCCTGGTCGTCGTGGACGAGCAGCACCGCTTCGGCGTCGAGCAGCGCGACGCCCTGCGCGGCAAGGGCAAACAGCCCCCGCACCTGCTCGTCATGACCGCCACCCCCATCCCGCGCACCGTCGCCATGACCGTCTTCGGCGACCTGGAGACCTCCGTCCTGGACCAGCTCCCGGCCGGACGCTCACCGATCGCCAGCCACGTCGTCCCGGCCGCCGACAAACCGCACTTCCTCGCCCGCGCCTGGGAGCGCGTCCGCGAGGAGGTGTCCAACGGCCACCAGGCGTACGTTGTGTGCCCGCGCATCGGCGACGAGGAGGACGCCCTGGGCAAGAAGGCCGCCCGGCGCACCTCGCCGGAGGACGACGCCGAGAAGCGGCCGCCGCTCGCCGTCCTCGATGTCGCCGAGCAGCTCGCCGAGGGCCCGCTGCGGGGACTTCGGGTGGAAGTCCTGCACGGCCGTATGCAGCCCGACGACAAGGACGCGGTCATGCGCCGGTTCACCGCCGGAGAGACCGACGTCCTGGTCGCCACGACCGTCATCGAGGTCGGCGTCAACGTCCCCAACGCCACCGCGATGGTGATCATGGACGCCGACCGCTTCGGCGTCTCCCAGCTCCACCAGCTCCGGGGCCGCGTCGGCCGCGGCTCGGCCCCCGGCCTGTGCCTGCTGGTCAGCGAGATGCCCGAGGCCAGTGCGGCCCGGCAGCGCCTGAACGCCGTCGCGGGCACCCTCGACGGCTTCGAGCTGTCCCGCATCGACCTGGAACAGCGCCGCGAGGGCGACGTCCTCGGCCAGGCCCAGTCCGGCGCCCGCACCTCCCTGCGGGTCCTCGCCGTGATCGAGGACGAGGAGATCATCGCCGAGGCCCGTCAGGAGGCCGCCGCGGTGGTCGCGGCCGACCCGGAGCTGACCGGCCTGCCCGGCCTGCGCACGGCGCTGGACGCCCTCCTGGACGAGGAGAGGGAGCAGTACCTGGAGAAGGGCTGAGGGCCGGGCGCGGGGGGGGCGCCCGGCCCCCCCCCGCGGCGCCGCCCCCCCCCCCCCCCCCCCGGCCCCCCCCCCCCCCCCCCCCCCCCCCCCCCCCCCCCCCCCCCCCCCCCCCCCCCGT
>NZ_JBIRZD010000010.1:0-160044 GCF_044390505.1 Streptomyces sp. NPDC018947 | reverse complement strand
CTGGGGGGGTGGGGGGGGTGGTGGCGCGGGGGGGGGGGGGGGGGGGGGGCGGGGGGCGCCCCCCCCCCCCCCCGCCGCCCCCCCCCCCCCGGCCCCCGGACCGAGGCGCCCCGGGCCCGCGCCTGCCAGACTGAACCCACAGAGCCCCACGACCAAGGACCACAGATGACCCGCGTGATCGCCGGAAAAGCCGGCGGACGCCGCCTCACCGTCCCGCCGGGCACCGGCACCCGCCCCACCTCCGACCGCGCACGCGAGGGCCTCTTCTCCACCTGGCAGTCCCTGCTCGGCGGCCCCCTCGAAGGCGAGCGCGTCCTCGACCTGTACGCCGGTTCCGGCGCCGTCGGCCTGGAGGCGCTCTCCCGCGGCGCGGGCCACGTCCTGCTCGTCGAGGCCGACGCCCGGGCCGCCCGGGTCGTCCGGGACAACGCCCGCTCCCTCGCCCTGCCCGGCGCCGAGGTCAGGGCCGGCAAGGCGGAGCAGATCGTCCGCACCCCGGCGCCGGCCGAGCCGTACGACATCGTCTTCCTCGACCCGCCGTACGCCGTCTCAGATGACGATCTCCGGGAGATCCTGCTCACACTCCGCACTCAGGGGTGGCTCGCGGAGGAAGCGCTCGTCACCGTGGAGCGCAGCACCAGAGGGGGCGAATTCGGCTGGCCCGACGGCTTCGAGGCCATCCGGGCCCGTCGCTACGGCGAGGGAACGTTTTGGTACGGTCGCGCCGCCTCTACGTGCGAAGACGCACGATGACCGGACCGGAGAGCGAGGGAACTCAAGTGCGCCGCGCCGTCTGTCCCGGGTCGTTCGACCCGATCACCAACGGACATCTCGACATCATCGCCCGTGCCTCCAGTCTCTACGACGAGGTCTACGTCGCGGTGATGATCAACCAGGCCAAGAAGGGCCTGTTCGAGATCGAGGAGCGGATCGAGCTCATCCGCCAGGTCACCGCCGAGTACGGGAACGTGCGCGTGGAGTCCTTCCACGGCCTCCTCGTCGACTTCTGCAAGCAGCGCGAGATCCCGGCCATCGTCAAGGGCCTGCGCGCGGTCAGCGACTTCGACTACGAGCTGCAGATGGCCCAGATGAACAACGGCCTCTCGGGCGTGGAGACCCTCTTCATCCCCACCAACCCCACCTACAGCTTCCTGTCGTCCTCCCTGGTCAAGGAGGTCGCCACCTGGGGCGGCGACGTCTCCCACCTGGTGCCGCCACTGGTCCTCGAAGCCCTCTCGCAGCGCCTGAGGAAGGACTGACACCAGCCCCGCCCGCGCTCAGAACAGCCCCCGAGACGGACATTCCGTCACCCGGTGTCCCCGCGAGACCCCAGGGTCGTACAGTCGTCCCGTCCGTCTCCAACAAGCTGTAGAGAGTGGCGAGCACACGGTGGACGTGCAGAAGAAGCTCGACGAGATCACCGCGATGGTCTCCGGCGCCCGCGCCATGCCCATGTCGGCCTCGTGCGTGGTCAACCGCGCCGAACTGCTCGCCCTGCTGGAGGAGCTGCGCGCCGAGCTGCCCGGCTCCCTCGCCCAGGCCCAGGAACTGATCGGCGACCGCGAGCACATGGTCGCGCAGGCCCGCCAGGAGGCCGAGCGGATCATCGAGAACGCGCACGCCGAGCGCGGCTCCCTGATCGCCGAGACCGAGGTCGCCCGCCGCTCCCAGGCCGAGGCCGACCGGATCCTCGCCGAGGCCCGCAAGGAGGCGGAGGAGGTCCGCGCGGAGGCGGACGACTACGTCGACTCCAAGCTCGCCAACTTCGAGGTCGTCCTCACCAAGACGCTCGGCTCCGTCGGCCGGGGCCGCGAGAAGCTGCTCGGCACCGGACCCGGCCTCGACGAGAACGGCTACGCGGACGAGGACGCCCCCGAGCGCAGCCACGACCCCGAGACCCTGCGCCGCGACGCGGACGCCTACGTCGACACCAAGCTCGGCGCCTTCGAGGCGGTCCTCGCCAAGACCCTGGAGGCCGTCGGCCGGGGCCGTCAGAAGCTGCACGGCCGGATCGCCACCGACGACCTCGGCGCCCTCGCGGACGACCTGACCACCGTCCAGCACTCCAGCGACGCCGACTACCTCGCCGACCTGGCGGCCCTCTCGGACACTCCCGCGGAGCAGCCCCGGCAGCGGGAGTACGCCGAGCAGCGGCCCGCGGCGGCCCAGGCACCGGCCGTGCCGGAGATGCCCTCGCAGCAGCCCGCGTACGGCTACGCGCAGCAGCAGCCCGACCCATACGCCGGCTACCAGCAGCCCTACGGCGCCCAGCAGGACGCGTACGGCTACCAGCAGGGCGACGCCTATGCCTCCGGCTACGGTCAGGACGCGTCCCTCCAGGGCTACGACGCCCAGCAGCAGGCCTACGACGCCCAGGGCTACCCCCAGCCCCCGCAGCAGCCGCCGGCCCAGCCACAGACCCTCGACGAGACCAGCCTCTTCGACACCAGCATGATCAGCGCCGAGCAGCTCAGGGCCTACGAACAGGGCCGCGGGCTCTAGCCCGGACCGGGGCCGCGCACCGGACCCGGGGCCGGATTGGGCCGAGAGCGCATGGTCCAGTATCCTGGCTCTTCGGTCGCGCGTACGTCCGCGATCAACGCTGCCCGGGGACACCGCAGGGCGGCGTTCCCCCAGCTTGGAAGATCGAAAGCAGGAATGGCTCTGAACGCCCGCCTCGACCACCGCAACCCTCTCGTGTTCGACACGCACGAGCTGGGGCGGCGTCCAGGTGCGCTGCAGCGCCTGAACCGTACGATCGACGCTCCCCGGGACCTCGGTGTCGCGGGAGTCGTCGGAGTGCCGGAAGGCTCTCCGGTGGAGCTCGAGCTCCGGCTCGAATCGGTCATGGAAGGGGTGCTCGTCACAGGCACCGCCCGTGCCAAGGCCGAGGGGGAGTGCGTAAGGTGTCTGGAGCCGCTGGAGCAGCAGCTCGAAGCGGACTTCCAGGAGATGTTCTCGTACCCTGACGCCGACGACCGGGGCCGCGTGAAGGCGGAGCCGGCCGACGACGCCGAGGAAGACGAGGACAGGCTCTTCGTCGAGGACGGTCTGATCGACCTCGAACCCGTGCTGCGTGATGCGGTGGTGCTCGCACTGCCGATGCAGCCGGTGTGCCAGGAAGACTGCCAGGGTCTGTGCTCCGAGTGCGGAGTACGCCTGTCGGACGACCCGGACCACCACCACGACGCCGTCGACATCCGTTGGGCGGCATTGCAGGGACTCGCCGGTTCACTCGAAGACGGCGAGAAGGACGAGATGAGCGGCGCCGAACCGGGCGTCGACGAGAAGCAGGAGAAGTAGCCGTGGCTGTTCCGAAGCGGAAGATGTCGCGCAGCAACACGCGCCACCGCCGGTCGCAGTGGAAGGCTGCGGTCCCCACCCTGGTTGCGTGCGAGCGCTGCCACGAGCCCAAGCAGCAGCACATCGCGTGCCCGTCTTGCGGCACTTACAACAAGCGCCAGGTCCTCGAGGTCTGAGCGGCTGGTGAGAGGCACTGTGTCAGTCCCCAAGAAGGCGGATGACGCCAAGGCGGACTCGGCCGCCAAGAAGAAGGCGGACAACCAGGCCTCGTCCCACACGCTTCTGGAAGGGCGGCTCGGCTATCAGCTCGAGTCCGCCCTTCTGGTGCGTGCGCTGACCCATCGTTCGTACGCGTACGAGAACGGCGGCCTGCCGACGAACGAGCGGCTGGAGTTCCTCGGTGACTCCGTCCTCGGCCTCGTCGTCACGGACACGCTGTACCGCACCCACCCCGATCTGCCTGAAGGCCAGTTGGCCAAGCTGCGGGCCGCGGTGGTCAACTCGCGTGCGCTGGCGGAGGTGGGCCGCGGCCTCGACCTCGGCTCCTTCATCCGGCTCGGCCGCGGTGAAGAGGGCACGGGCGGCCGGGACAAGGCGTCCATCCTCGCCGACACCCTCGAAGCGGTGATCGGCGCGGTCTATCTCGACCAGGGCCTCGACGCGGCCTCCGAACTGGTGCACCGCCTGTTCGACCCGCTGATCGAGAAGTCCTCCAACCTCGGTGCCGGCCTGGACTGGAAGACCAGCCTCCAGGAGCTCACCGCGACCGAAGGACTCGGTGTCCCCGAGTACCTGGTCACGGAGACCGGCCCCGACCACGAGAAGACCTTCACTGCTGCCGCCCGCGTCGGAGGCGTCTCGTACGGCACCGGCACCGGCCGCAGCAAGAAGGAAGCGGAGCAGCAGGCCGCGGAATCCGCGTGGCGCTCCATCCGCGCCGCGGCGGACGAGCGGGCCAAGGCGGCGGCGGCCGAGCCGGTCGCCGAAGCCGTGGTCGCGGCCGACGCGCCGGCGGACACCGACGCCCCGCCGGCCTCCGCCTGATCCACCGCACAGCACCGTACGGACCGAGCGCCCGCCCCAGTCCGGGGCGGGCGCTCGGCTCGTGCGCCGTACCGCCCGAGGGGGAGCCATGCCCGAGTTGCCCGAGGTCGAGGTCGTACGACGCGGCCTCGAACGCTGGGTCGCCCACCGGACCGTCGCCGACGCCGAGGTACTGCACCCCCGCGCGGTACGGCGCCACCTCGCCGGACCCGTCGACTTCGTCCAGCGCCTCGAGGGGCACCGCATCGGCATACCCAGCCGCCGCGGCAAGTACCTTTGGCTGCCCCTGGAGGACACCGACCAGGCGGTCCTCGCACACCTCGGCATGAGCGGGCAGCTCCTGGTCCAGCCGCACGAGGCGCCGGCCGAGAAGCACCTGCGCGTGCGCGTCCGCTTCGCCGACACGCGGTCGACGGAACTCCGCTTCGTCGACCAGCGCACCTTCGGCGGGCTGTCGCTGCACGACACCACCCCCGACGGACTGCCCGACGTCATCGCGCACATCGCCCGGGACCCGCTCGACCCGCTCTTCGACGACGAGGCCTTCCACGCCGCGCTGCGCCGCAAGCGCACCACGATCAAGCGGGCCCTGCTCGACCAGTCGCTGATCAGCGGCGTCGGCAACATCTACGCGGACGAGGCCCTGTGGCGCTCCCGCCTGCACTACGAACGCCCCACCGCCACCTTCACCCGGCCCCGCACCGCCGAACTGCTCGGCCACGTCCGGGACGTGATGAACGCGGCCCTCGCCGTCGGCGGCACCAGCTTCGACAGCCTGTACGTCAACGTCAACGGGGAGTCGGGCTACTTCGACCGCTCGCTCGACGCGTACGGCCGCGAGGGCCTGCCCTGCCGGCGCTGTGCCACGCCGATGCGCCGCCGTCCGTGGATGAACCGCTCCAGCTACTACTGCCCGAAGTGTCAGCGTCCGCCGCGCGCCGTGGCCTAACGCCGGGCGTCGTAGCGCTCGCGTGACGCGAGGACCTCGTCCATGTGCCCCTCCAGGCACTGGATGAGCGCGACCAGCCGTCCCGCCACCTCGCGTCCCAGCGGCGTCAGTTCGTAGTCGACGCGGGGCGGATTGGTGGGCTGGGCCTCGCGGTGCACCAGGCCGTCGCGCTCCAGCGCGTGCAGGGTCTGGGAGAGCATCTTCTCGCTCACGCCGTCGACGCGCCTGCGCAACTCGTTGAACCGGAACGACCCCTCGTGCAGGGCCCCGAGCGTCAGCGCACCCCAGCGCCCCGTCACGTGTTCCAGGGTGCCGCGCGAGGGACAGACCCGGGAGAACACGTCGTACGGAAGCTCCTGCTCCCCCGTCCGCTCGTGCGTCGTCGACATGCCCCCAGCGTACGTGAGCCCGACCCGCCGCCGCAGAGCACGCGGCCCGCGGGGGAGCGGGGCCGGGATCCCGTCAGTAGCCGAAGTCCTGGGTCCACCAAGGGCCGCCCGGGCCGAAGTGGACGCCTACTCCGAGGGTCTGGAAGTCGCAGTTCAGGATGTTGGCCCGGTGGCCGGGGCTGTTCATCCAGGCGTCCATCACGGCCTGGGCGTCGGCCTGGCCGCGGGCTATGTTCTCGCCGCCGAGGCCGGTTATGCCGGCCGCCTCGGCCCGGTCCCAGGGGGTGGCGCCGCTCGGGTCGGTGTGGTCGAAGAAGCCCTGTGCCGCCATGGCCTCGCTGAAGTTCTCGGCCAGTTCGCGCAGCGCGCTGTTCGCGGCCACCGGGCGGCAGCCCGCCCTGGCCCGCTCGTCGTTGACCAGCGAGAGCACCTGCGCCTCGGCGACGGCCTGCCGGGACGTGGCGGCGGGGGCGCTGCGGCTCTGCTCCGGGACCCTGGTGGCCGTGCGCGACGGCGTGGGCTTGTGCTGCTGGGCCGGGGCGGACGCCTCGGGCTCCTTCGTCTTCGACGGGGTCCGGGTCGGGGCGGCCGACGAGGACGCCGGGGCCGACGGCGACGGGGAGGACGCGGAGGCGGACGGGGACGACGGGGCGAGGGAGGAGGGCGTGGAGGCGCGGCCGCTGCCGCGGTTGGCGGACGTGCCGCCGTCCTGGCCGGTCTCCGCGCTGCCGGAGGTTCCGCCCTGCTGGGCCGGGGTGTTGGTCGGGGCGTCCGCGGACCGCACCCGGTCACCGCCGGCGGCGCCGCCGATCCGGTAGTTGTCGAGGCCGGGCACCGCACCGGTGGCCACGACGACCGTGCCGAGGGCGACGGCGACGGAGACGCCGAGCAGGCCCGCGCGGACCGGCGCGGCCCGCTTCTTGCGGCGGCGCCGTCCGCCCGCGCGCCGTGTACCCGCGTCGGGCGTGAAGCCCTCGCCGGTGAAGGGGACGGTGCGGCCGGCCTCGGGCGTGCCGTCGCCGGCGGGGTCGTCGGACGCGAACAGGTAGGCGTCGCTCTTCGCGCGGACCTCGGCGTACGCCTCGGGGTTCAGGTGGGGCGCGACGCCCATGGAGGGGCGGTCGCCCGGGGCCGGCGGGTCGCTGCCCGGCTGAGCGGATCCGTCCGCTCGGTGGTCCTCCGCGGCGCGGCCCGTGGCGGCGCGGCCGGCGGCGGAGCGTCGGTGGCGTCCCATGTCCTGGCCTTCCTCGTCCTCGCGGTCGACGTGTCCTCGACAATCAGCACGAACTCACACGATCGGGTGAGTTTCAGGTGAGATTCATCGGTTGGGGACGGTACCGCATGACGCAAGGGGGTGAAGTGTCCGGAGAGACATCGACTGGTTAGGTTGCACCCATGAGCGAGGATGTACGGCTGGTCGCGTGGGTGCGCGGTCAGGTCCAGGGCGTGGGTTTCCGCTGGTTCACGAGGGCCAGGGCGCTGGAGCTCGGCGACATGAGTGGCTTTGCTCTCAATCTGGCCGACGGGCGCGTCCAGGTGGTCGCGGAAGGCCCGCGGGAGCGCTGCGAGGCTCTCCTCGGCTGGCTCCAGGGTGACGACACGCCCGGACGCGTGGACGGCGTCACCGAGATCTGGGACACACCCCGCGGCGGCTACGACGGCTTCGCCATCCGCTGATCCGGCCCCGGCGGCACCCGTCCGGCCCAACGGCCCGCGACGCCCGTGAAGGACCGCCGGAACGAAAACGAGCAGGTGGTTGCCAAGAAGGGCGGCTCCGTGACAGGCTCCGCACCCAGAATGATCGCCACGCCCCCAGGGGCTCGCAGGAGTCGCAGCGCCGCCGTTTCCCGGCCGCGCGCCCCGGGAGCCCGCCAATACGGGGCGTGATCGTGTTGACCGTCAAACTTTTTGGTGAGACGCTGAAAGCCCCGCGCACCTTAGCTGTTTGGCATGGTTGAACGGCAGTAAAAACTCAAGAGTGCCAAGCACCGCGGGTGCAAATCCCTCACGACCCACACCGCTTCGGTCGGTCACTCATTGTGGAGGACCATCCATCATGGCAAAGGCGCTTCTCGGTTACGTCGGCGGCTCCGACCCTCGACTCCTCGCCGAGATGCGACGGCTCCAGCAGCGTGTCCAGGACCTGGAATCCGAGCTCGGACGAATCCAGGCGGAGAAGGACGCGCTGGCGGCTGCCGCTTCTCACGACAGGATCATGGAGAGCATGGAGAGCGTTGACGCACACCAGGCGGAGCCTGCGCTCACCTGATCACTGCATCGCTCCACGACGGCACAGCAGTGGTTGGGCCCGCCCGCATCAACCGCTCGGTTGTCTGAGTTGCAAGGGACGCTTCGGCGTCCCTTCTTTCTTTCCCGCCCCATCCGTCTCGTCTGCGACTGCTGCCCCGCCCGACCCTTCCCCCGTGCATCTTTTCACCCTCTTCAACGTCTGATGTGCCCTGCATGTTCAGCGGTGAAACCGCGCGGGTTCACCGGTTCACGCAGTGAGACACCGTGAAAGGTAGAGTCCGGCGGCGTGCACCTGAAGGCCCTGACCCTGCGCGGGTTCAAGTCGTTCGCCTCGGCGACCACGCTCCGCTTCGAGCCCGGCATCACCTGCGTCGTCGGCCCCAACGGCTCGGGCAAGTCCAATGTCGTGGACGCCCTGAGCTGGGTCATGGGCGAACAGGGCGCCAAGTCGCTGCGCGGCGGCAAGATGGAGGACGTCATCTTCGCCGGCACCACCGGCCGCCCGCCGCTCGGCCGGGCCGAGGTGTCCCTGACCATCGACAACTCCGACGGGGCCCTGCCCATCGAGTACGCCGAGGTCACCATCACGCGGATCATGTTCCGCAACGGCGGCAGCGAGTACCAGATCAACGGCGACACCTGCCGCCTGCTCGACATCCAGGAACTGCTCTCCGACTCCGGCATCGGCCGCGAGATGCACGTGATCGTCGGCCAGGGCCGGCTCGACTCGGTCCTGCACGCCGACCCCACGGGCCGCCGCGCCTTCATTGAGGAGGCCGCCGGCGTCCTCAAGCACCGCAAGCGCAAGGAGAAGGCGCTCAGGAAGCTGGACGCGATGCAGGCCAACCTGGCGCGCGTGCAGGACCTCACCGACGAGTTGCGGCGCCAGCTCAAGCCGCTGGGCCGGCAGGCGGCGGTGGCCCGCAGGGCGGCCGTCATCCAGGCCGACCTGCGCGACGCCCGGCTCAGGCTCCTCGCCGACGACCTCGTACGGCTGCGCGAGGCGCTCCAGGCCGAGATCGCCGACGAAGCCGCCCTCAAGGAGCGCAAGGAGGCCGCCGAGCGCGAACTCGGCACGGCGCTGCGCCGCGAGGCGGAGCTGGAGGAAGAGGTGCGCCGCCTCACCCCGCGCCTGAAGCGGGCCCAGCAGACCTGGTACGAGCTCTCCCAGTTGGCCGAACGGGTCCGCGGCACGATCTCCCTCGCCGACGCCCGGGTGAAGAGCGCCACCTCCGCGCCCCCCGAGGAACGCCGCGGCCGCGACCCCGAGGACCTGGAGCGCGAGGCCGCCCGCGTGCGCGAGCAGGAGGCCGAACTGGAGGCGGCGCTCGAAGCGGCCGAGCGCGCCCTGGAGGACACGGTCGCCCACCGCGCCGAACTGGAACGCGAACTCGCCCAGGAGGAGCGCCGCCTGAAGGACGCCGCCCGCGCCATCGCCGACCGCCGCGAGGAGCTGGCCCGGCTCAGCGGCCAGGTCGGCGCCGCCCGCTCGCGCGCCGCCTCCGCCCAGGCGGAGATCGAACGGCTGGCCGCCGCCCGGGACGAGTCCCGGCAGCGGGCCGCCGCCGCCCAGGAGGAGTACGAGGCGCTGCGGGCCGAGGTCGACGGCCTCGACGCCGGCGACCGGGAACTGGCCGAGCGGCACGAGGCCGCCAAGCGCCGGCTGGCCGAGGCGGAGTCGGCCCTCGGAGCGGCCCGCGAGGCCGCCACCGCGGCGGAGCGCGAGCGCGCGGCGACCCGGGCCCGCCACGACGCCCTCGCCCTCGGCCTGCGCCGCAAGGACGGCACCGGCGCGCTGCTCGCCGCCCGGGACACCCTCGGCGGGCTGCTGGGCCCGGCCGCCGGGCTGCTGACCGTGGCGCCGGGCCACGAGACCGCCCTGGCCGCCGCCTTCTCGGCCGCCGCCGACGCCCTCGCCGTGACCTCCCCCGCGGCCGCCGCCGACGCCCTGCGCCATCTGCGCAAGCAGGACGCCGGACGTGCCGCGCTGCTGCTCGCCGGCGCCCCCGACGACGTAGCGGACGAGTCCCGGCGCGAGGGGCCTCCGTACGCCGCCGACCTGGTGCGTGGACCCGCCGAGCTGATGCCCGCCGTACGGCGGCTGCTGCGGGGGATCGTCGTCGTCGCCACCCTGGAGGACGCCGAGGAACTGGTCTACGCCCGGCCCGACCTGACCGCTGTCACCGCCGAGGGCGATCTGCTGGGCGCCCACTTCGCGCAGGGCGGGTCCGCCGGCGCGCCCAGCCTGCTGGAGGTGCAGGCGTCCGTGGACGAGGCCGCCGCCGAGCTGGCCGAGCTGTCGGTGCGCTGCGCGGAGCTGGCCGAGGCGCAGGAGGCGGCCGTCGAGCGGCGCCGGGAATGCGCGGCGCTCGTCGAGGAGCTGGGGGAGCGGCGGCGGGCCGCCGACCGGGAGAAGTCGTCCGTCGCCCAGCAGCTCGGGCGGCTCGCCGGGCAGGCGCGGGGCGCAGCGGGGGAGGCCGAACGGTCCGCCGCCGCGGCGGACCGGGCCCAGGAGGCGCTGGAGAAGGCGCTGACGGACGTCGAGGAGCTGGCCGAGCGGCTCGCCGTCGCCGAGGAGAGCGCCCCCTACGGGGACGGGGCGGAGGAACCGGACACCTCGGTCCGCGACCGGCTCGCCGCCGACGGGGCCAACGCCCGCCAGACCGAGATGGAGGCCCGCCTCCAGGCCCGTACACACGAGGAGCGGGTCAAGGGTCTCGCCGGCCGCGCCGACTCCCTGGAGCGGGCCGCCCGCGCCGAACGCGAGGCACGCGCGCGTGCCGAACAGCGGCGGGCCCGGCTGCGGCACGAGGCGGCCGTCGCCGAGGCCGTCGCCGAGGGCGCGCGGCAACTGCTGGCGCACGTCGAGGTCTCCCTGGTCCGCGCCGACGAGGAGCGCACCGCCGCCGAGGCCGCCAAGGCCCGGCGCGAGGAGGAACTGGCCGCCGCGCGCACCGCCGGACGCGACCTCAAGGCCGAGCTCGACAAGCTGACGGATTCAGTCCACCGGGGCGAGGTACTCGGCGCCGAGAAGCGGCTGCGCATCGAGCAGCTTGAGACCAAGGCGCTGGAGGAACTCGGTGTGGAACCGGCGGGGCTCGAGGCCGAGTACGGGCCGCATCATCTGGTGCCGCCCTCGCCCCCCGCCGAGGGCGAGCAGCTCCCGGAGGATCCGGAGCACCCGCGCAACCGGCCCCGGCCCTTCGTACGGGCCGAGCAGGAGAAGCGGCTGAAGGCGGCCGAACGGGCGTACCAGCAGCTCGGCAAGGTCAATCCGCTGGCCCTGGAGGAGTTCGCGGCGCTGGAGGAGCGGCACCAGTTCCTCAGCGAGCAGCTCGAGGACCTGAAGAAGACCCGCGCCGACCTGCTCCGGGTCGTCAAGGAGGTCGACGAACGCGTCGAACAGGTCTTCACCGAGGCCTACCGGGACACCGCCCGGGAGTTCGAGGGCGTGTTCAGCCGGCTGTTCCCCGGCGGGGAGGGCCGCCTGGTGCTGACCGACCCCGACAACATGCTCACCACGGGTGTGGACGTCGAGGCGCGGCCGCCGGGCAAGAAGGTCAAGCGGCTCTCGCTGCTCTCGGGCGGGGAGCGTTCGCTGACCGCCGTGGCGCTGCTGGTGTCGATCTTCAAGGCGCGGCCCAGTCCCTTCTACGTGATGGATGAGGTCGAGGCGGCGCTCGACGACACCAACCTGCAACGGCTGATCCGGATCATGCAGGAGCTGCAGGAGGCCTCGCAGCTCATCGTCATCACGCACCAGAAGCGGACGATGGAGGTGGCGGACGCGCTGTACGGCGTGTCCATGCAGGGCGACGGTGTGTCGAAGGTCATCGGCCAGCGTCTGCGCGACCCGGCGTAGGACGTCCCGGTGCGGGCACGTGGGCGCGGACGGGCAGACGCGCATCTCTTCAACTTTTGAACTCAAGGCCCGCCGAGTCCTCGATACAACTCACAGCTTTCTGCCCTATTGACTTAGACACTTGAAGGCATAGTCTCTGCAACGTTGCTTTTACCTTCAGGTACCTATCAGTGGACCTCGAAGGGCGAACCACCCCGGCAGCGTTGCCGGAAGCCCGAGGAGTACACGTGGCCAGCACAGCGCAGGCACCCAATTCAGGAGCCAGGACGGCTCACCCCGACCATCTCGGGCACGTCATCTTCATCGCGGCGGCGGCCGCGATGGGCGGTTTCCTCTTCGGCTACGACAGCTCCGTGATCAACGGCGCGGTCGAGGCCATCCGGGACCGCTACGACGTCGGTTCCGCGTTGCTGGCCCAGGTCATCGCCATCGCGCTGATCGGCTGCGCGATCGGCGCCGCGACCGCCGGCCGGATCGCCGACCGCATCGGCCGCATCCGCTGCATGCAGATCGCCTCCGTCCTGTTCACCGTCAGCGCCATCGGCTCCGCACTGCCCTTCGCGCTGTGGGACCTCGCCATGTGGCGCATCATCGGCGGCTTCGCCATCGGCATGGCCTCGGTGATCGGCCCCGCCTACATCGCCGAGGTCTCCCCGCCCGCCTACCGCGGCCGGCTCGGCTCCTTCCAGCAGGCCGCGATCGTCGTCGGCATCGCGGTGTCGCAGCTCGTCAACTGGGGGCTGCTGAACGCCGCCGGCGGTGACCAGCGCGGTGAGCTGATGGGCCTGGAGGCCTGGCAGGTCATGCTCGGCGTCATGGTCGTCCCGGCCGTCCTCTACGGCCTGCTGTCCTTCGCCATCCCGGAGTCCCCCCGCTTCCTGGTCTCCGTCGGCAAGCGCGAGCGCGCCAAGAAGATCCTCGAAGAGGTCGAGGGCAAGAACGTGGACTTCGACGCCCGCGTCGCCGAGATCGAGCACGCCATGCGGAGCGAGGAGAAGTCCTCCTTCAAGGACCTGCTGGGCAGCAGCTTCTTCTTCAAGCCGATCGTCTGGATCGGCATCGGCCTGTCCGTCTTCCAGCAGTTCGTCGGCATCAACGTCGCGTTCTACTACTCCTCGACGCTGTGGCAGTCGGTCGGCGTCGACCCGACGGACTCGTTCTTCTACTCGTTCACGACGTCGATCATCAACATCGTCGGCACCGTGATCGCCATGATCTTCGTGGACCGCATCGGCCGCAAGCCGCTCGCCGTCATCGGCTCGGTCGGCATGGTGATCGGCCTGGCGCTGGAGGCCTGGGCGTTCTCCTTCAACCTGGTCGACGGCAAGCTCCCGGCCACCCAGGGCTGGGTCGCCCTGATCGCCGCCCACGTGTTCGTCCTGTTCTTCGCCCTGTCCTGGGGCGTGGTCGTCTGGGTCTTCCTCGGCGAGATGTTCCCCAACCGGATCCGCGCCGCCGCCCTGGGCGTGGCCGCGGCCGCGCAGTGGATCGCCAACTGGGCCATCACGGCGAGCTTCCCCTCGCTGGCCGACTGGAACCTCTCCGGCACCTACGTGATCTACACGGTCTTCGCCGCGCTCTCCATCCCGTTCGTGCTGAAGTTCGTGAAGGAGACGAAGGGCAAGGCGCTGGAGGAGATGGGCTGACCGCCCCGCCCCCCCGATCTCGGGGAGAGGGGCCACATCCCCGCTGTCCCTCTCCTCGTACCGTCCGCCGCCCCCGGCCCGGGTCGTCACCCGGACCGGGGGCGGCGGTTCTCGCGCCTCCCGACCCGGCGGCCGTCGCACCGTGCCACGACTGCGCCGCCGTCCACGGGGTCCGGCGGGCGCACTCCTCGACGGCGAGCAGGCGGTCCTCGGCGGCCCCGCCGCTCCGGAACCGGCCCGCGCACGCCGCTGTCCGGTCCGACGAACCGCGGTGGGGCGTCTCGCGCAACAGGCCCGGCGCATGCTCGTACCCCACCACCGGATCGTGTCCCCTCGGAACCGGCGGCCGGCGGGACCGGAGCGCGCGAGGTGCGAGCCCCACGCGGGTGTGCGCCACGACTCGCAACCGCCTCGGGTGTTCTCGGCCGGGAAGCGCGTCGAACCGTCGGCTCGCGGCGACGGCATCCGCCGGCGAGCCCCTTCCCAGCGGGCACCGCACGCCAGGGCGGGGAGCGGACACGCGCGACGCCCCCGCTCCGTGGTGTGCCGGGAGCGGGGGCGTCGGGGGGTGTGCGTCAGACGGTGACGGTCTCGGGGTGCTCGGCCCCGTCCGCCGGGGCCTTCGCCGGGACGGTCACGGCCGGCTTGGGCAGGACCATGTACAGCAGGCCCGAGATGATCACCGTGGCGACCCAGCCGAGGCCGTACTCGCCGATGACGTTGTTCGTGGCGAGCGGGCCGGTGAACCAGTCGGACGTGGTGAACATCAGACCCGCGGCCAGGCCCACCGCCCAGGCGGTGACGGCGGCGGGGGAGAAGCCGCCCCGGTACCAGTAGGCGCTGGTGCGGCCGGTGTCGGCCAGGGCCTCGCCGTCGTACTCGCGGCGGCGCAGCATGTCCGCGCCGAAGACGCCGACCCATGCGGAGAAGGCGACGGCGAGCAGCGACAGGAAGGCGATGAACGACCCCATGAAGCTCGTCGCCGCCAGCATCAGCACTCCGCCGAAGACCAGCGAGATCACGGCGTTCACCGAGACCGCCCAGTGCCGCGGGATCCGGAAGCCCAGGGTCTGCGCGGTGAAGCCGGCCGAGTACATCGACATGGAGTTGATCAGCAGCATGCCGATCAGCGCGATCAGCAGGTACGGCACCGCGAGCCAGGTCGGCAGGATCTCGCCGAGGAAGGAGACCGGGTCGGCGGCGGAGGCCAGGTCCGGCGTGGAGACCGCCATGACCATCCCCATCAGCACCATGGGCAGGACGACGATGCCGGCGCCGCCGACCGTCACCCCCACGATCCCCTTCGCGGAGGCGGTGCGCGGCAGATAGCGCGTGAAGTCCGGCGCGGACGGGATCCAGCTCACGCCGCCCGCCGCGATCAGTCCCACGCCGGTGATCATCGCGGCCACCGTACCGGCGGGCCGGTCGAAGACCGCGGACCAGTCCGTGTCGACGATCAGGTAGCCGAGGACCAGCACCGAGAAGACGGCGAAGAGATAGGCCGCGTACTTGTTGCACTTCTGCACGGCGTTGATGCCGAGCCCGGAGATCGCGAAGGTCGCCACGACGAAGGCGAGCAGCGTCACCATGTCCAGCACGCTGTTGGACCGGATGCCGAAGACGATGTCCAGCACGGACAGCACCGCGTAGGCGCCGGTCACGGCGTTGATCGTCTCCCAGCCCCAGCGGGCGACCCAGATCAGCGAGCCGGGCAGCAGATTGCCCCGCTGACCGAAGACCGCGCGGGACAGGGCCATGCCGGGGGCGGCGCCGCGCTTGCCGGCGATGCCGATCAGCCCGACCAGGCCGAACGACACGACCGGCGCGGCGCCCGCGACGACGAGGGCCTGCCAGAAATTGAGGTGGTACGCCACGACGAGGCTCGCGCCCATCGTGAGCAGCAGCACGCTGATGTTGGCGCCGACCCAGGTCGGGAAGAGTCCGCGGGTCCGGGCGGTGCGCTCGTGGTCGGGCACCTGCTCGATGCCGCGTGTTTCCAGGGCGCCTTCTGTCTCGGCGGTCTTGCTCATGTGGGGGGTCCGTGCCTCGATCGTGGGGAAGAGGATGCGGTCGGGACTCTACGCGCGTTGACGGCGCCTCTTCCATCGTACTTTGATCCGACTGATTCCCTCCAGGGGCCTTTGTCCCTTGGTGGAAGCCACAAGCGGGGTGTCCCCGGGACCCATGGCTGATACTGGACGGGTTATGGAAATCCTCATCCTTGCTGTAGTCATCGCCGTGGTCGTGATCGGCGCGCTCGGCGGGCTGGTCGTGGGCTCCCGCCGCAAGAAGCGGCTGCCTCCGCCGCCGCCCAGCACGCCCGACATCACCGCCCCTCCGGCCGAGCCGCACGTCGGCGAAGAGGCCGAGACGCCCCGCGACGAACCGCGCCGGACGATAGAGGAGGTCGACCTCCCGGACGGCGGCACCGCTCCCGTCGGTGTCGAGGAACCGCCCGTCGTCGAAGAGCTCGAGATCCCGCAGATCGAGGTTCCCGAGCCCACCGCCGGCCGCCTGGTCCGGCTCCGTGCCCGCCTGTCCCGCTCGCAGAACGCCCTCGGCAAGGGCCTGCTGACCCTGCTCTCCCGCGAGCACCTCGACGAGGACACCTGGGAGGAGATCGAGGACACCCTCCTCACCGCCGACGTCGGAGTGCAGCCCACCCAGGAGCTGGTCGACCGGCTGCGCGAGCGGGTGAAGGTGCTCGGCACCCGCACGCCCGGGGAGCTGCGCACCCTGCTGCGCGAGGAGCTGATCACCCTGGTCGGCCCCGACATGGACCGCGAGGTCAAGACCGAGCCCGCCACCGGCAAGCCCGGCGTCGTGATGGTCGTCGGTGTCAACGGCACCGGCAAGACCACCACCACCGGCAAGCTCGCCCGGGTGCTGGTCGCCGACGGCCGCAGCGTCGTCCTCGGCGCCGCCGACACCTTCCGCGCCGCCGCCGCCGACCAGCTCCAGACCTGGGGCGAGCGCGTCGGTGCCCACACCGTGCGCGGCCCGGAGGCGGGCGACCCCGCCTCCGTCGCCTTCGACGCGGTCAAGGAGGGCAAGGACATCGGCTCGGACGTCGTCCTCATCGACACCGCCGGCCGCCTGCACACCAAGACCGGCCTCATGGACGAGCTCGGCAAGGTCAAGCGCGTGGTGGAGAAGCAGGCCCCGCTGGACGAGGTGCTGCTGGTGCTCGACGCCACCACCGGCCAGAACGGCCTGATCCAGGCCCGCGTCTTCGCCGAGGTGGTCAACATCACCGGCATCGTCCTGACCAAGCTGGACGGCACGGCCAAGGGCGGCATCGTGATCGCGGTGCAGCGCGAGCTGGGCGTCCCGGTCAAGTTGATCGGGCTCGGCGAGGGCCCCGACGACCTGGCGCCGTTCGAGCCGGAGGCGTTCGTGGACGCGCTCATCGGCGAGTGACACCCGCCGGCCCCGCGCCGGCGCGCACGCGAAGAAGCGCCCGCCCCCGAGGTGCAGTCGGGGGACGGGCGCTTCGCCGTGCCGGGCGGGGTGCCGGTCGGTGACCGGCGGGCCTACGCCCGGGACCGGTGGGCCACGAAGGCCAGGGTTCCCAGCAGCAGGCGCGCCGCCGGGGGCCGCGTCGCCGAGTCCAGGGCCGGCGGACGCAGCCAGCGCACCGGGCCGAGGCCGCCCTGGTCCGAGGGGGGCGCCGTGATGTACGCACCGGAGCCCAGGCCGCGCAGATCGAGGGCGGACGGGTCGTCCCAGCCCATGCGGTACAGCAGCCGGGGCAGCTCGGCGGCGGCCCCGGGGGCGACGAAGAAGTGTGCGCGGCCCTCGGGCGTCGCCGTCACCGGGCCGAGGGGCAGCCCCATGCGCTCCAGCCGCGCCAGCGCCCGGCGCCCGGCGGCCTCGGCCACCTCGATCACGTCGAACCTTCGGCCCACCGGCAGCAGCACCGGGGCGCCCGGGAACTCGGCCCACGCCGCGCTCGCCTCGTCCAGCGTCGAGCCGGCCGGCAGCTCGGTGGTGAAGTCCAGGGGATGTGCGCCCGGTGCCGGGCAGCCGCGCCGGCCGCAGGAGCAGCCACCCGCCGTGGCCCGCGCCCCCGGCACCACGTCCCAGCCCCACAGTCCCGTGAACTCCGCCACCGCGGTGGCCTCCGGGGCGCGGCCGCGGCGGCGCGTGCCGGACCGGACGTCGCGCGTACCCCGACTGGTGCCGATGCCGATCGTGAAGCCCATGCCCCCTCCAACGGGTCCGACGCAGCGGCGGTTACGCAGCGAACGTATCGCGTGACTCTCTGTTTCCAACTCCCCGGTTCCGCGCGGTTCAGACAGCGTCCGGAAGCGCGCGGGGTGGTGTGTCCGGCGGTGCACGCCCCGGTGCGCATCGCTGCGCCGATGCCGGGTTGGCCTGTGTCAAGTGAATCGTGTGCAGACCAGTGGGAGTTCATTCGAAGGGGTGGCGAATGGTGGCGATTCCTCAATCGCCATGGCTGGGCGCGTGATCGTAGGATTACGTTGTGTGCATGGAGCCTTGGGGCACATGCACTTGTGGGTATGCCGGAGGCAACCCGGCTTTCCGTTCGCAGGGTGGTGTGGGCCGGACGGAGGGCAGGGGGTGGCGGCATTCTGATAAGGCTTGGCGCACTCGGCGACAGGTGGTCTCAGGGATGGGGGCGTTCCAGTGAGCGGCAACGGCGGAAGCGGTACGGGCGCGGGAAGCGCGGCCCCCGCTGAGAAACGCCCCAACGACCTGCTCACCTCGTGGTTCGCGCGCAGCGGCTGGTCCAAGGGCGAGCTGGCCCGGCAGGTCAACCGCAGGGCCCGCCGGCTCGGCGCCAACCACATCTCCACGGACACCTCGCGCGTCCGCCGCTGGCTCGACGGCGAGAACCCGCGCGAGCCGATCCCGAGGATCCTGTCCGAGCTGTTCTCCGAACGCTTCGGCGTCGTCGTCTCCGTCGAGGACCTCGGCCTGCGCAGCACCCGCCCGTCGCCCTCCGCCACCGGCGTCGACCTGCCCTGGACGGGCCCGCAGACCGTGGCCCTGCTCAGCGAGTTCTCGCGCAGCGACCTGATGCTGGCGCGGCGCGGCTTCCTCGGGAGCTCGCTGGCCCTCTCCGCGGGCCCGTCCCTCATCGAGCCCATGCAGCGCTGGCTCGTCCCCTCGCCCTCGCCCTCCCCGGCCGAGCAGCAGCCGGTCCCCGCCTCGCGCGCCCGCGGCCGTCTGTCCAAGCCGGAGCTGGACCTGCTGGAGTCCACCGCCGTGATGTTCCGCCGCTGGGACGCCCAGTGCGGCGGCGGCCTGCGCCGCAAGGCGGTCGTCGGCCAGCTCCACGAGGTGACCGACCTCCTCCAGGAACCCCAGCCGGAGGCCACCCGCGCCAAGCTCTTCAAGGTCGCCGCCGAACTCGCCGAACTGGCCGGCTGGATGTCGTACGACGTCGGGCTCCAGCCCACCGCGCAGAAGTACTTCGTCCTCGCCCTGCACGCCGCCAAGGAGGCCGGCGACCGGCCGCTCGGCTCCTACATCCTCTCCAGCATGAGCCGCCAGATGATCCACCTCGGCCGCCCCGAGGACGCCCTGGAACTCATCCACCTCGCGCAGTACGGCAGCCGCGACTGCGCGAGCCCGCGCACCCAGTCCATGCTGTACGCGATGGAGGCCCGCGCCTACGCCAACATGGGCCAGCCCGGCCGCTGCAAGCGTGCCGTGCGCATGGCCGAGGACACCTTCGCCGAGGTCGACGACTGGGACGAGCCGGACCCCGACTGGATCCGCTTCTTCTCCGAGGCGGAGCTGTACGGCGAGAACAGCCACTCCTTCCGCGACCTCGCCTACGTCGCCGGCCGCAGCCCCGCCTACGCCTCCCTGGCCGAGCCGCTGATGCAGCGGGCCGTCGAACTGTTCGCCCGGGACGAGGAGCACCAGCGCTCCTACGCGCTGAACCTCATCGGCATGGCCACCGTGCACCTGCTGCGCCGCGAACCCGAACAGGGCAGCGTCCTCGCCACCCAGGCCATGCGGATAGCGAAGAAGGTCCGCTCCGAACGCGTCAACACCCGCATCCGCAAGACCGTCGACACCGCCGTACGCGACTTCGGCGACCTGGCCGAGGTCACCGACCTCACCGCACGGCTCGCCGCCGAGCTGCCCGAGACCGCCGAAGCGGTCTGACCCGCCCCCATACCCCGGCCGCGGCCGGCCCTCCCGAACTGCCCGACTCGGCTCCCCCATGCCAGGTCACTCGGAAGGCCGCCGCGGCCGGCCCGTGTCCGCGTGCCGTGAGGAACGCCTCCCCGGCCCGTGTCCGGCAGTTCATCCACGCGTAACACGCACCGCTCCTTCGTCACCGCGGCGAAACAGCGAGGGGCCCCCGGCGAAACGGCACCGCGCGAGTCTCGAGGCGCACGACCGGCCCACACCCCTCACTGGCCGCCCAGGCTTCGCCCGCACGGGGCCGTACAACGACGAGGAGACGCCGATGGCTCCAGCCATCACGCTCGCCGCGGAGACACAGCTCTCCGCCGCCAACACGGGCTTCATGCTCATCTGCTCCGCCCTGGTGATGCTCATGACCCCGGGCCTGGCCTTCTTCTACGGAGGCATGGTCCGGGTCAAAAGCACCCTGAACATGCTGATGATGAGCTTCATCAGCCTCGGCATCGTCACCGTCCTGTGGGTGCTGTACGGCTTCTCCATGGCCTTCGGCACGGACACCGGCGGCCTCATCGGCTGGAACTCCGACTGGCTCGGCCTGAGCCACATCGGCCTGACCGAACTGTGGGACGGCTACACCATCCCCGTCTTCGTCTTCCTGGTCTTCCAGCTCATGTTCGCCGTCCTCACCCCCGCCCTGATCAGCGGCGCCCTCGCGGACCGCGTGAAGTTCACGGCGTGGGCGCTGTTCATCGCCCTGTGGGCCACGGTCGTCTACTTCCCGGTCGCCCACTGGGTCTGGGGCGCCGGCGGCTGGGCCTTCGAACTCGGGGTGATCGACTTCGCCGGCGGCACGGCCGTGCACATCAACGCCGGTGCCGCCGCCCTGGGCGTGATCCTCGTGACCGGCAAGCGGGTCGGCTTCCGCAAGGACCCGATGCGCCCGCACAGCCTGCCGCTGGTCATGCTCGGCGCGGGGCTGCTGTGGTTCGGCTGGTTCGGCTTCAACGCGGGCTCGTGGCTCGGCAACGACGACGGGGTCGGCGCGCTGATGTTCGTCAACACCCAGGTCGCCACCGGCGCGGCCGTCCTCGGCTGGCTCGCCTACGAGAAGATCCGGCACGGCGCCTTCACCACGCTGGGCGCGGCCTCCGGCGCCGTCTCCGGCCTGGTCGCCATCACCCCCGCCGGCGGCGCGGTCTCCCCGCTCGGCGCCATCGCCATAGGTCTCACGGCGGGCGTGCTGTGCGCCATGGCCATCGGCCTGAAGTACCGGTTCGGCTACGACGACTCCCTCGACGTCGTCGGCGTCCACATGGTCGGCGGCATTCTCGGCTCCCTGCTCATCGGCTTCTTCGCCACCGGCAAGGGCCAGTCCGACGTCGCCGGTCTCTTCTACGGCGGCGGCCTCGACCAGCTCTGGAAGCAGTGCGCCGGCGTCTTCGGCGTCCTCGCCTACTCCCTGGTCGCCTCCGCGGTCCTCGCCCTCCTGCTCGACAGGACGATCGGCATGCGGGTGTCCGAGGACGAGGAGGTGGCCGGCATCGACCAGGCCCAGCACGCCGAGACCGCGTACGACTTCAGCGGCGCCGGCGGCGGTGCCGTCCGGACGACCGCCGCACCGGCCGCCCCCGCGGCCACGCAGGCCCCGAGCAAGAAGGTGGACGCATGAAGCTCATCACCGCCGTGGTCAAGCCGCACCGGCTCGACGAGATCAAGGAGGCCCTGCAGGCCTTCGGGGTCCACGGCCTGACCGTCACCGAGGCCAGCGGCTACGGCCGCCAGCGCGGACACACCGAGGTCTACCGCGGTGCCGAGTACACCGTCGACCTGGTGCCCAAGATCCGCATCGAGGTGCTGGCCGAGGACGACGACGCCGAGGACCTGATCGAGGTCCTGGTCAAGGCCGCCCGCACCGGCAAGATCGGCGACGGCAAGGTCTGGTCGGTCCCCGTCGACACGGCCGTACGCGTCCGCACCGGCGAGCGCGGCCCCGACGCCCTCTGAGCCGGGAAACGGAACAGGAGCCGCCGTGACGAGTACGGACGTGACGCACGAAGCGGAGGACTCGGGACCCGGCGGCTACGCGGCGGCCCGGCTGCGCCTCCTCACCGAGGGGGCGCGGTCCGGGCCGCCGCGCCGTGCCGCCCTCGCCCGGCTGACCGACGACTGGCTGGCGGGCCTGTTCGGCGCCGGCACCGAGGTGCACGGGGGAGTGTCGCTGGTCGCCGTCGGCGGCTACGGACGCGGCGAGCTGTCCCCGCGCAGCGACCTCGACCTGCTCCTGCTGCACGACGGCGGAGACGACAAGGCGGTCGCCGCCCTCGCCGACCGCCTCTGGTACCCCGTGTGGGACCTGGGCCTGGCCCTCGACCACTCCGTGCGCACGCCCCAACAGGCGCGGAAGACGGCCGGCGAGGACCTGAAGGTCCACCTGGGCCTGCTGGACGCCCGCCATCTCGCGGGCGACCCGGGACTGACCGCCTCCCTTCGCACCGCCGTCCTCGCCGACTGGCGCGACCAGGCCCCCGGGCGCCTGCCCGAACTCCGGGAACTGTGCGCCGAGCGCGCCGAACGCCGGGGTGAGCTGCAGTACCTGCTCGAACCCGACCTCAAGGAGGCCCGCGGCGGCCTGCGCGACGCCACCGCCCTGCGCGCCGTCGCCGCCTCCTGGCTGGCCGACGCCCCGCGCGAGGGGCTCGCCGAGGCCCGGCGCCGGCTGCTCGACGTACGCGACGCGCTCCACCTGACGACGGGCCGGGCGACCGACCGCCTGGCCCTCCAGGAACAGGACCAGGTCGCGGCCGAGCTGGGCCTCCTGGACGCCGACGCGCTGCTGCGGCGGGTGTACGAGGCGGCACGCGTCGTCGCGTACGCCGGGGACGTGACCTGGCGCGAGGTGGGGCGCGTGCTGCGGTCGCGCGCCGTGCGGCCGAGGCTGCGCGCGATGCTGGGCGGCGCCAAGAAGGTCGCCGAGCGCTCCCCGCTCGCCGAGGGCGTCGTCGAGCAGGACGGCGAGGTGGTGCTGGCCCGCACCGCACGCCCCGAACGCGACCCCGTGCTCCCGCTGCGCGCCGCGGCCGCCGCCGCACAGGCCGGACTCCCGCTCTCCCCGCACGCCGTACGGCGCCTGGCGGCCACCGCGCCCCCCCTGCCCGCGCCCTGGCCCGCCGAGGCGCGCGAACAGCTCGTGACCCTGCTCGGCTCGGGCCGGCCCACCGTGGAGGTCTGGGAGGCGCTGGAGGCCGAAGGCATGGTCACCCGGCTGCTGCCCGACTGGGAGCGGGTCCGCTGCCGCCCTCAGCGCAACGCCGTGCACCTGTGGACCGTCGACCGGCACCTCGTCGAGACCGTCGTCCGCGCCTCCGCGTTCACCCGCCGCGTGCACCGCCCCGACCTGCTGCTGGTCGCCGCGCTGCTGCACGACATCGGCAAGGGCTGGCCCGGCGACCACTCGACGGCCGGCGAGACCATCGCCCGGGACGTGGCCGAACGCGTCGGCTTCGACCGCGTGGACACCGCCGTCCTCGCCACCCTCGTACGCCACCACCTGCTGCTCGTCGAGACGGCCACCCGGCGTGACCTGGACGACCCGGCCACCGTCCGCGCGGTCGCCGAGGCGGTCGGCAGCCAGGGCGTCCTGGAGCTGCTGCACGCCCTGACCGAGGCGGACGCGCTGGCCACCGGCCCGGCCGCCTGGTCGGCCTGGCGCGCCTCGCTCGTCGCCGACCTCGTCGAACGCGTCTCGGCGGTCCTCGCCGGGGACCCGCCGGCGGAACCCGAGGCCCCCGCGCCCACCGCCCAGCAGGAACGGCTCGCCCTGGAGGCGTTCCGCACGGGCGGGCCGGTGCTGTCCCTGCGGGCGCGGGCCGAGTCGCCGGCCGCGGAGCGGGAGCCCCTCGGGGTGGAGCTGCTCATCGCCGTGCCCGACCGGCCGGGCGTGCTCCCCGCCGTCGCCGGCGTGCTGGCCCTGCACCGCCTGACCGTCCGCACGGCCGAGCTGCGCTCCCTTCCGCTGCCGGACGGCGTCGAGGGCTCCGTCCTGCTGCTGGCCTGGCGGGTCGCCGCCGAGTACGGGTCCCTGCCCCAGGCCGCCCGTCTGCGCTCCGACCTGGTCCGTGCCCTCGACGGCACCCTGGACGTCGCGGGCCGCCTCGCCGAGCGGGACGCCGCCTGCCCGCGCCGCCGCGGCGTGCCGCCGCCCCCGCCCCGGGTGAGCGTCGAACCGGCCGCGTCCCGTCACGCCACGGTGATCGAGGTCCGCGCCCAGGACGCGCCCGGCCTGCTGTACCGCATCGGACGGGCACTGGAGGGCGCGGGCGTACGGGTGCGCAGCGCCCATGTGTCGACCCTGGGGGCGAACGCCGTCGACGCGTTCTACGTCACCGGCGCGGAGGGGGCGCGGCTGCCCGGGGAGGAGGCGGGCGAGGTGGTACGGGTGCTGGAGGACGCGCTGCGGGGGTGACGCGGTCACAGGTCCCCGGCGCACCCTTCCCGCACGCCGCGCCCGCCCTTCCCGCGCGCCGAATGCGTCGGGCGGGGACGAATGCCTTGCGCGGCCGGATACCCTGGAAGACGCTCAGACCGCCCCCGACTCCGAGGACCGACGCCGCCGTGTTCGACACTCTCTCCGATCGCCTCTCAGCGACCTTCAAGAACCTGCGCGGCAAGGGGCGCTTGAGCGAGGCGGACATCGACGCCACGGCACGCGAGATCCGCATCGCGCTCCTCGAGGCCGACGTGGCCCTGCCCGTGGTGCGCGCGTTCATCAAGCGCGTCAAGGAGCGCTCGCTCGGCGCCGAGGTCTCCAAGGCGCTGAACCCCGCCCAGCAGGTCCTCAAGATCGTCAACGAAGAGCTGGTCACGATCCTGGGCGGCGAGACCCGCCGGCTGCGGTTCGCCAAGCAGCCGCCGACCGTGATCATGCTCGCGGGTCTGCAGGGTGCCGGTAAGACCACCCTCGCCGGCAAGCTCGGCAAGTGGCTCAAGGAGCAGGGCCACTCGCCCCTCCTGGTCGCCGCCGACCTCCAGCGCCCCAACGCCGTCAACCAGCTCGGCGTCGTCGCCGAGCGCGCGGGCGTCGCGGTCTACGCGCCCGAGCCGGGCAACGGCGTCGGCGACCCGGTCAAGGTCGCCAAGGACTCCATCGAGTTCGCCAAGGCCAAGGTCCACGACCTGGTCATCGTCGACACCGCCGGCCGCCTCGGCATCGACCAGGAGCTGATGCAGCAGGCCGCGGACATCCGCGACGCCGTCTCGCCCGACGAGATCCTGTTCGTCGTCGACGCCATGATCGGCCAGGACGCCGTCAACACCGCCGAGGCCTTCCGCGACGGTGTCGGCTTCGACGGCGTGGTGCTCTCCAAGCTCGACGGCGACGCCCGCGGTGGTGCGGCCCTGTCGATCGCCTCGGTGACCGGCAAGCCGATCATGTTCGCCTCCAACGGCGAGAAGCTCGAGGACTTCGACGCCTTCCACCCGGACCGGATGGCCTCCCGCATCCTCGACATGGGTGACCTGCTCACCCTGATCGAGCAGGCGGAGAAGACGTTCAGCCAGGAAGAGGCCGAGAAGATGGCCTCCAAGCTGGCGTCCAAGAAGGGCCAGGACTTCACCCTGGACGACTTCCTGGCCCAGATGGAGCAGGTCAGGAAGATGGGCAGCATCTCCAAGCTGCTCGGCATGCTGCCCGGCATGGGCCAGATCAAGGACCAGATCAACAACCTCGACGAGCGGGACGTCGACCGCACGGCCGCCATCATCAAGTCGATGACCCCGGGCGAGCGCCAGGACCCGACGATCATCAACGGCTCGCGCCGCGCCCGTATCGCCAAGGGTTCCGGCGTCGACGTCAGCGCGGTGAAGGGCCTGGTCGAGCGGTTCTTCGAGGCTCGCAAGATGATGTCCCGCATGGCCCAGGGCGGCGGGATGCCCGGTATGCCGGGGATGCCCGGCATGGGTGGCGGACCCGGCCGGCAGAAGAAGCAGCAGAAGAAGGCCAAGGGCAAGCAGCGCTCCGGGAACCCGATGAAGCGCAAGCAGCAGGAGCAGGAGGAGGCCGCCCGGCGCGCCGCCGCCGCTCAGGGCGGCAACGCCCTGGGGCTGCCGCAGCAGGGCGGGCAGGACTTCGAGCTGCCCGAGGAGTTCAAGAAGTTCATGGGCTGACGCCCGCCGAGCCGTACGTCACCGGGGGCGCCCCCTCTTGCCGGAGGGGGCGCCCCCGGCGCCGTACACCCACATGCCCGCGCGGCTTTCCTGTCGTAATGTCCGGATATGACCAACCCCTCCCCGCCGCGCAAGGCCCCCGAGCCGCCCTGGCGCACCGAGGGCACGCCCGAGGGGCCCCGCAAGCCGCCGTCGGGTGGCAGGAGGATGCGCGGCGGCTGGTGGGGCCTGGTCCTCGCCGCGCTCGTCGTCTATCTGATCGCCAACCTCGTGCTGTCGTTCTTCAACGAGGGCGACGGGCCGACCATCTCGTACACCGAGTTCAGCAAGCAGGTCGACGAGGGCAACGTCAGCAAGATCTACGCCAAGGGCGACGCCATCCAGGGCCAGCTCAAGAAGGCCCGGGACAACCCCGACGGCGGCGGGACGTACACCAAGTTCACGACCGAGCGGCCGACCTTCGCGGACGACCGGCTCTGGGCAGCCCTGACCGAGCACCACGTCACCGTCACGGCCGAACCGGTCGTCCAGCACCGCAGTTTCCTCGCCAACCTGCTGATCGCGCTGGCGCCGATGCTGCTCCTGGTGGTCCTGTGGGTCCTCATCGCGCGGCGGATGCGCGGGGCGATGGGCGGCCCGGGCGGCATCCTCGGCCGCAAGGCGCCGCCCAGGCCCGTCGAGCTGGAGGCGGGCGAGCCGCGCACCACGTTCGCGGACGTGGCGGGCATCGACGAGGTGGCGGGCGAGCTCAGCGACGTCGTCGACTTCCTGAGGAACCCCGACGCCTACCGCCGGATGGGGGCCAAGATGCCCCGCGGTGTCCTGCTGACCGGCCCGCCCGGCACCGGAAAGACCCTGCTGGCCCGCGCGGTGGCCGGGGAGGCGGGGGTGCCGTTCTTCTCGGCGTCCGCCTCCGAGTTCATCGAGATGATCGTGGGAGTGGGCGCCTCCCGCGTGCGGGAGCTGTTCGCCGAGGCGCGCAAGGTCGCCCCGTCGATCATCTTCATCGACGAGATCGACACCATCGGCCGGGCCCGCGGCGGCGGCGCCGCGATGGGCGGCCACGACGAGCGCGAGCAGACCCTGAACCAGATCCTCACGGAGATGGACGGCTTCTCCGGCTCCGAGGGCGTCGTCGTCATCGCCGCGACCAACCGCGCCGACATCCTCGACCCGGCCCTGACCCGCCCCGGCCGTTTCGACCGGGTGGTCAGCGTCTCGCCCCCCGACCGTGGCGGCCGGAAGGCCATCCTGGAGATCCACACCCGCGACATCCCGCTCGCCCCGGACGTCGACCTCGCCCAGGTCGCCCGCACCACCCCGGGGATGACCGGCGCCGAACTGGCCAACCTCGCCAACGAGGCCGCCCTCATCGCCGTCAAACGGGGGCAGGACCGGGTGACACAGACCAACCTGTCCGAGGCGCTGGAGAAGGTCCAGCTCGGGGCCGAACGCGCGCTGGTGATGCCCGAGGAGGAGCGCCGGCGCACCGCCTACCACGAGAGCGGCCACGCCCTGCTCGGCATGCTCCAGCCGGGCGCCGACCCCGTCCGCAAGATCACCATCGTGCCGCGCGGCCGGGCACTGGGCGTGACGCTGTCGACGCCGGACGCGGACAAGTACGCGTACACGGAGGAGTACCTGCGCGGCCGCATCATCGGCGCGCTCGGCGGCATGGCGGCCGAGCACGTCGTCTACGACGTGATCACCACCGGCTCGGAGAGCGACCTCGAACAGGTCACCCGGATCGCGCGCGGCATGGTCGGCCGCTGGGGCATGAGCGAGCAGGTCGGCAGGCTCTCCGCCCTGCCCGGCGACGCCCAGCAGGCCTACGGACTGGCCGCCGCGCCCGGCACTCTCGACGCCATCGACGACGAGATGCGCCGGGTCGTCGACGAGTGCTACGACGAGGCCGTCCGCAAACTGCGCGACCACCGCGCACAGCTCGACGCCCTGGCCGAGGCGCTGCTCGCCAACGAGACGCTGGACGAGGCCGACGCCTACCGCATCGCCGGGGTCACCCGGCTCACCAAGGACCTCTCCGAGGAATCCGGGGAGTGAGCCGCCGTCAGCGGGTGCGGGCGACGAGGTAGCGGAACACGTTCGGCATCCACACCGTGCCGTCCGCGCGCCGGTGCGGATGCAGGGCCTCGGTGAGTTCCTTGTCCACCTGCTCCTGGCCGGCGGCGCCGATCGCCGCGTCGAACAGACCGGTCGACAGCAGTCCCCGCCGCGCGCTGTCGGCGTCCGCGTACCCGAACGGGCACGCCACGCGCCCCGAGCCGTCCGGAGCGAGCCCGGCCCGGTGGGCGACCTCCTCCAGGTCGTCCCGCGCGGCCGGGCGCCAACTGCCGGCGCTGCGCATCGGATCCGCGAGCTTGGTGGCCACCCGCAGCACGGACGTCGTGGCGCAGCGCTCCGGCGGGCCCCAGCCGGCCAGCACCACGGCCGCTCCCCGCACGGCCAGCGGCGTCGCCCGCGCCAGCAGCTCGCCGAGGCCCTCCGAGTCGCCCGCGAGGCACCCGATGGGCTCGAAGGCGGTCACCAGGGTGAACGCGGGCGCCGACGGGTCGCGGGCCTCCTCCGGGCCGCCCTCGACGATCCGGGCACCGGCGGGCGCGTGCCCGTCCGGCCCGCCGGGCGCCTCGGGCAGCAGCCGGCGGCGCGCGAGGGCCACCCGCTCCGGGTACGCGGAGTCGACGCCGGTCACCGCGGCACCCCGCGAGGCGGCCATCAGCAGGGCCAGCCCGGAACCGCAGTCCAGACCCAGCAGCCGTGTGCCGCCGTCCACGTCCAGTCGCTCGTACACGGCCTCGTAGAGCGGTACGAGCATGCGCTCCTGTATCTCGGACCAGTCACGCGCGCGTGCGTCCGGGTCCACGCCGGGCGTCGCGCTCGCGTGGGGTGAGTGCTGCCGCACGAGCGTAGGTGTCATAGGAAAGCGCCCCAATCGCCGACTGTTGCGGATCTGCCCGATTCCGTGGCCCCCGTGCAGTGCGCTCGCACTCCCCCCGTATGCCAGGTAACTCCGGGCTCGCCGCGGCGTCCAGTGGTAGCGGGGAGCCGGTTGCCCGGTGCCCGCCCGAGTGGCGAGATTTCACTTCCCGGCAATGTGCGCCCGCCCCGTGGTGCGCCCCGAGGCCCCACAGCGGCCCGTTCCGCGGTTGGCCTGATCGTGACGGCCGGCGATGACCCAGGGTGGCGGCCGCGCCGGCGCGTGCCCGGCGGGCGGTTCCGGCCAGGTCCGGTACGCCGCGCGCGGGCCCGGCGACGCCCGGAAGCGGGCAGGGGCGGGGCGGTGCGGGGCGTCCGGGGCGGACCCGGTAACGTCACACGCGTCGAGTGTCCGGCGATGCGCCCGACCGGGTGACGTCCTCCCGCCCCGACACGGCCGAAACGCTTCTTGCGTACCCGCGAGCCTCCCGCGCCCCGGCGCGCGGACAGGGCGTACGCGCCGGCGCGTACGTCGGACTACGCACCAGCTTGGTACGAGCTGTGAGGCTTCTCCGCAGATCAGCGCACCCGCCCTCGTCGGGACGCATCAGCGGCAACTGACGGGTACGTGCAAATTATTTGGGATGCCCCGGAATAGGAACACAGCGGCACCCCGGCTCGTTGTCATTACGTGAGCACGACACCACCTGTTCTCGCCGCAGAGCTGGCGCAGGCGTGGGCCGACATTCAGCGGCACCACCCCGAGCTGCCGGATCTTGCCGCGCCCGAATCCCTGATCGGAGAGTCGTCGTCCGCGTGCGGTCACGAACTCTCCTTCGAACGACTGCTTCACGAGGCAGTCCACGGCATCGCCGCCGCGCGCGGAGTGCGTGACACCTCCCGCGCCGGCCGCTACCACAACCGACGATTCCTCGCGATCGCCGAGGAGCTGGGCCTGGACCACCCCGAGGAGCCGCATCCCAGCAGCGGCTTCTCGCTGGTCACGCTCACCCCCGAGGCGAAGCGGCGCTACCGCCCGACGATCGAGCGACTCCAGCGCGCGCTGAAGGCCCACACCGCCGCGACCGCGACCGACTCGGCCCGCAGCTTCCGCGGTCCGGCCGCCCGCCACGGCTCCTCCGGCGGCGGAGTGCGCGTGAAGGCGGTCTGCGACTGCGGCCGCAACGTGCGCGTCGTCCCGTCGGTGCTGGCCCAGGCGCCGATCATGTGCGGCGGCTGCGGGAAGCCGTTCCGCATCCCGGAGGTGGTCGGCGCCGGAGCGAGATGACGTTCCGGCTGCTCGTGGCAGCCGGACGTGCGCAACCCTCGGTCGGGAGGGCCGGCCGCGTGTGGCAGAATGGTCAGCTGTACTCGACAGCCGCACAGGACCCCTCTCTCCTCCGGCTGACGCGTCCATCGGGCACTCGGGTACCGCAACCCCACGCGGCTTCCTCGCCGTGCCCAACCACGTCAATCCAGGAGAATCCACTCCCGTGGCAGTCAAGATCAAGCTGAAGCGTCTGGGCAAGATCCGTTCGCCTCACTACCGCATCGTCGTCGCCGACTCCCGTACCCGCCGTGACGGCCGGGCCATCGAGGAGATCGGCAAGTACCACCCGACGTACAACCCGTCGGTGATGGAGGTCGACGCCGAGCGCGTGGCGTACTGGCTCGGTGTCGGCGCCCAGCCGACCGAGCCCGTGCTCGCCATCCTGAAGAAGACCGGCGACTGGCAGAAGTTCAAGGGCGAGCCCGCCCCGGCGCCGCTGCTGCAGCCGGCCGAGAAGTCGGCCCGTCCGTCCTTCGAGGCGCTCGGTGGCGACGACGAGGGCAAGGGTGAGGCCATCACCCAGAAGAAGAAGGCCGAGAAGAAGGACGAGGCCCCCGCCGAGTCCGAGTCGACCGAGGCCTGAGCATGCTCGAGGAGGCTCTCGAGCACCTCGTGAAGGGCATCGTCGACAACCCTGACGATGTGCAGGTCGCCTCGCGCAACCTGCGCCGCGGGCGCGTGCTCGAGGTCCGGGTCCACCCGGACGACCTCGGCAAGGTGATCGGCCGCAACGGCCGCACCGCGCGCGCTCTGCGTACCGTCGTGGGCGCCATCGGCGGCCGCGGTGTCCGTGTCGACCTCGTCGACGTGGACCACGTCCGCTGACGCTTCGCAACGCAGCACCGGCTCGGGCCGGGGAGGGCCTCACGGCCGTCCCCGGCCCGCAGTCGTATGAGCCGCCCCCTCGGCTCGCCGTACGTCCGAGTCGCAGTCCCGACAGGAGAACCAAGCACCGTGCAGCTCGTAGTCGCTCGCATCGGCCGCGCCCACGGCATCAAGGGCGAGGTCACCGTGGAGGTCCGCACCGACGAACCGGAGCTCAGGCTGGGTCCCGGTGCCGTCCTGGCCACCGACCCCGCCGGCGTCGGGCCGCTCACCATCGAGACCGGCCGCGTGCACAGCGGGCGCCTCCTGCTGCGCTTCGAGGGCGTCCACGACCGCAACGGCGCCGAGGCGCTGCGCAACACCCTCCTGATCGCCGACGTCGACCCCGACGAGCGGCCGGAGGACGAGGACGAGTACTACGACCACCAGCTCATCGACCTGGACGTGGTGACCGAGGACGGCACCGAGGTCGGCCGGATCACCGAGATCTCCCACCTGCCCACGCAGGACCTGTTCGTCGTGGAGCGCCCCGACGGCAGCGAGGTCTACGTGCCGTTCGTCTCCGAGATCGTCACCGAGATCGACCTGGAGGAGCAGCGGGCCGTCATCGACCCGCCGCCGGGCCTGATCGACGACCGCGCGGAGATCGCCTCCTCCCGCGACGAGGACGCCGGCGCATGAGGCTCGACATCGTCACGATCTTCCCCGAGTACCTGGACCCGCTGAACGTCTCCCTGGTCGGCAAGGCACGCGCGCGCGGACAGCTCGACGTCCAGGTGCACGACCTGCGCGACTGGACGTACGACCGGCACAACACCGTCGACGACACCCCCTACGGCGGCGGTCCCGGCATGGTGATGAAGACCGGGCCGTGGGGCGACGCGCTGGACTCCGTGCTGGCCGACGGCTACGAGACGGGCCACGGGGAGCCCGCCCTCATCGTCCCCACGCCCAGCGGCCGGCCCTTCACCCAGGAACTCGCCGTCCACCTCTCCGAGCGGCCCTGGCTGATCTTCACGCCGGCCCGCTACGAGGGCATCGACCGCCGCGTGATCGACGAGTACGCGACCCGGATGCCCGTCTACGAGGTGTCCATCGGCGACTACGTCCTCGCCGGCGGCGAGGCGGCCGTCCTCGTCATCACCGAGGCCGTCGCACGGCTGCTGCCGGGCGTCCTCGGCAACGCCGAGTCCCACCGCGACGACTCGTTCGCCCCCGGCGCCATGGCCGCCCTCCTGGAGGGCCCCGTCCACACCAAGCCGCCCGTGTGGCGCGGGCGCGGCATCCCCGACGTCCTCCTCAGCGGCCACCACGGGAAGATCGCCCGCTGGCGCCGCGACGAGGCCCTGCGGCGCACGACGGCCAACCGGCCCGACCTGATCGAACGGTGCGAGCCCGCCGCCTTCGACAAGAAGGACCGCGAGATGCTCTCCATCCTGGGCTGGGAACCCGACCCCGAGGGGGAGCCGTACGGCCGATTTTGGCGCAGGACGCCGGGCGTGGAACAATAGGGCGCTGTTGTGCGTCCGTCCGGAGCGCGCCCCTGCCACAGGGGGACACGACGCCCGTCCCGACCCGCACGGCCCTGATTCCGAGAAACCTAGTTTCCGTTGATGACCTGTGGCATCAGCGAAGAAAGCAGACGAAATGTCTCACCTGCTCGACTCCGTCGACGCCGCGTCGCTGCGCAGCGACGTCCCGGCCTTCCGCCCCGGCGACACCGTCAACGTCCACGTCCGCGTCATCGAGGGCAACCGCTCCCGTGTGCAGCAGTTCAAGGGCGTAGTCATCCGCCGCCAGGGTGCCGGCGTGCGCGAGACCTTCACGGTCCGCAAGGTCTCCTTCTCCGTCGGCGTCGAGCGCACCTTCCCGGTGCACACCCCGATCGTGGAGAAGATCGAGCTCGTCACCAAGGGTGACGTCCGCCGCGCCAAGCTGTACTACCTGCGCGAGCTGCGCGGCAAGGCCGCGAAGATCAAGGAGAAGCGCGAGAGCTGAGCGCACTCCGAGGTCCATGGCGGAGCCGGATACCATCTGGCTCCGATGGACACCGAAGCACAGCACACGGAGCGCGACCGCTCCTCCCGCCCGTCCGGCACCGAGCACCGCTCGGACCCGCAGGGCCCGGAGGAACGGTCGCGTTCCGCGTTCTCGGCGTGGATCGCCGACTGGGTGCCGGGCGGGCGGATCACCCTCACCCTGCTCGTCCTGCTGTTGTTCCTCCTGCTGATCAGCACCTTCGTGCTGCGCCCGTTCCAGATCCCCAGCGGATCCATGCAGCAGGGACTGCGGATCGGTGACCGGATCCTCGTGAACAAGCTGGCCTACAGCTTCGGCGAGCGGCCGCTGCGGGGGGACGTCGTCGTGTTCGACGGCACAGAGCTCTTCGGGGACGGCGACTACGTCAAACGCGTTGTCGGTGTGGGCGGCGACCATGTGGTGTGCTGCGACACGCAGGGGAGGATCCGGGTGAACGACCGGTCGGTGGACGAGTCGTCGTTCCTCTACCCCGGCGACAGCCCGTCGACGGTGCCCTTCGACGTCGTCGTGCCCGACGGCAGCCTGTTCGTCCTCGGCGACCACCGCGCCGACTCCAGCGACTCCCGCGACCACCTGGGCTCGCCGGGCGGCGGCATGGTCCCGGTGGACGCGGTGATCGGCCGCGCCGACTGGATCGTCTGGCCCTTCGGCCACGCCACGCACCTCGACCGCCCCGACGCCTACACGCGCGTGCCGGCCCCCGCGGCCGAGGGTGCCGATGGGTAGCCGGGGCAAGCCGCGGGGGGCGCCGAGCAGCCCCGGCGAGGACCTGCCGCCCGCGGGGGCCGGGCGCGCCGGCGCCCCGTCCGGCGGCCGGACCCGGGCCGAGCGGCGCAAGCTCCAGCGCAAGGTCAAACGGCGCCGGAGGCGTTCGGCGGTCAAGGAGGTGCCGCTCCTCCTCGGCGTCGCCGTCCTCATCGCGCTGGTCCTGAAGACCTTCCTCGTCCAGGCCTTCGTCATCCCGTCGGGCTCCATGGAGCAGACGATCCGCATCGGCGACCGCGTCCTGGTGGACAAGCTCACCCCCTGGTTCGGCTCCCGGCCGCAGCGCGGGGACGTCGTCGTCTTCCGCGACCCGGGCGGCTGGCTCCAGGGCGAGCAGACCGCCAAGAAGGACGACCCCGTCGTCGTCAAGCAGGTCAAGGAGGGCCTCGCCTTCATCGGCCTGCTGCCGTCCGACGACGAGAAGGACCTCATCAAGCGGGTCGTCGGGGTCGGCGGGGACCACGTCAAGTGCTGCGACACCCAGGGACGGGTCACCGTCAACGGCGTCCCCCTGAACGAGGACTACCTCCACCCCGGCGACATCCCGTCCACCACGCCGTTCGACGTCACCGTCCCCGAGGGGCGGCTGTGGGTGATGGGCGACCACCGGTCCAACTCCGCCGACTCCCGTGCCCACCAGGAGACCGACCACGGCACGGTCTCCGAGGACGAGGTGGTGGGACGGGCCATGGTGATCGCCTGGCCGTTCGGTCACTGGACCACCCTGGACGAGCCGGAAACGTACGCGTCCGTGCCCGACGCGGCCTCCGGGTCGGCCGCCACCGGGGCGCTGTCGCATAGGGTTGCCCCCTACGATCCGAACACAATGATGCAACTCCCGATCCCTGCGGAACTCCCGCTCGTTATGGGAGTGGTGGGCCTGCGCCGTGTACGGGGCAGCAGGCGGCGGCAGAGAGTAAGGAGTTGGCGTGGGGGATGTGGCGGTTGGCGCACGGTCCGGTCACGACGGCGAGGAACACCGGGGACGTCCCGTGGACAGGGCCGGACGGATCGCGGACGGCGCCCCGGCCTCCGGGAACGACTCCGGGACCGAGGGCGGCAGGGTGACGGAACAGAACGGGACCGATGACGAGGGAGTGGGCGGCACTCCGCCCGCGGCTGCGCGCGAGGCCAAGAAGCAGCGCTCCTTCTGGAAGGAACTGCCGATCCTGATCGGGATCGCGCTGGTGCTCGCTCTGCTGATCAAGACCTTCCTGGTGCAGGCGTTCTCGATCCCGTCCGCATCGATGCAGAACACCCTCACGGAGGGCGACCGGGTCCTGGTCGACAAGCTGACTCCGTGGTTCGGCTCCGAGCCCGAGCGCGGCGAGGTCGTCGTCTTCCACGACCCCGACCAGTGGCTGGCGGGCGAGCCCACGCCCGAGCCGAACGCCGTGCAGACGGTGCTGAGCTGGATCGGCCTGATGCCGTCGGCGGATGAGAAGGACCTGATCAAGCGCGTCATCGGCGTCGGCGGAGACACGGTCGAGTGCCGGGGCACGGGCCCGCTCAAGGTCAACGGCAAGGCGCTGAACGAGCCGTACGTCTACCCCGGCAACACGCCGTGCAGCGTCGACGACCGGGGCGGCCAGTTCAAGGTGAAGGTCCCCGAGGGCTCGATCTGGGTCATGGGAGACCACCGGCAGAACTCGGCCGACTCCCGCTACAACCAGTCCGACCGCCACGGCGGCATGGTGCCGGTGAAGGAGGTCGTCGGCCGCGCCATCGTGGTCGCCTGGCCGATCAACCACTGGGACAACCTGCCGGTCCCCGAGACCTTCGACCAGGACGGTCTGCAGAATCAGTCCGCGGGCGCCGCGGCGCTGACGGTCGCGCCGCAGGGCCTCGCCGTCGCCGGTGTCCTGCCGGTCGTGTGGTGGCGCCGCGGGAAGACCGCCCCCGTCGAGACCCGCTGATCCACCGCGGTTCCCACGGGCGGGGCGGCCGGTCCCCGGCTCCGAAGAGGGCTGCCCCCTTCGGGTACTGCCGGGTAAGGTGCGGATCCATGGGTGGCGAGAGCACGACACGTACGGCCCCGCGCGGCGGCGGCGCGAGCAGGACCCCGGCGGGCAGAAGGACAGGTCAGCGGCTGTCCAACCTCGCCGTGGCGCTGGGCCTGGTGCTGTTCCTCGGCGGGTTCGCCTGGGGAGCGGTGGTCTACCGGCCGTACACCGTGCCGACCAGTTCCATGGCGCCGACGATCGGCGCCGGTGACCGGGTGCTCGCGCAGCGGATCGACGGCACGGACGTCCGCCGTGGCGACGTCGTCGTCTTCAAGGACGCGACCTGGGCCAACGCCCCCATGGTCAAGCGCGTCGTCGCCGTCGGCGGGGACACCGTCGCCTGCTGCCAGGAGGGCGGGCTCAAGGTCAACGGCAAGGCGATCGAAGAGCCCTACCTGCCCGCCGGCGCGCCTGCCGAGATCACCGGCTTCCCGACGGTGACCGTCCCCGAGGGGCGCCTGTTCCTGCTCGGTGACGAGCGCGACAACTCCGTCGACTCCACCGCCCACCTCACCGACGCGGCCGGCGGCACCGTGTCGCGCGGTGCCGTGGACGCCCGCGTGGACGCCGTGGTCTGGCCCATGAACGGCATGCTCCAGCGGCCGACCGGCTTCGAGACGCTGGGCGGCCTCTCCTCCCCGGGTCCGCTGCGCGCGGTCGTCGCCCTGGTGATCGCCGGGGCCGTGCTCATCCTCGGCGGTGCCGCGTACGGGCCCGTCGCCGGTCGTGCCGCCCGCTCCCGGACGGAGGCCGCCGGTGGCCGCTGAGCCGAAGCCGGCGGAACCGGACACCTACGCGGGCGGACTGCGCAAGGTCGCCCGCGTGGTCCTGCTCGACGCCGAGGACCGCATCCTGCTCCTGCACGGGCACGAACCGGACGACCCGGCCGACGACTGGTGGTTCACCCCCGGCGGCGGTGTGGAGGGCGAGGAGACCCGGGAGGAGGCCGCCCGACGGGAACTCGCCGAGGAGACCGGCATCACCGACGTCGAACTCGGCCCGGTGCTCTGGCGCCGCCGGTGCTCCTTCCCCTTCGCCGGACGCCGCTGGGACCAGGACGAGTGGTACTTCCTCGCCCGGACCACGCAGACCGCGACCGGGGCCGTGGCCCTCACCGAGCTGGAACGGCGCAGCGTCGTCGGAGCGCGCTGGTGGACGTGTGCCGAACTGAGCCGGGCACGTGAGACGGTGTATCCGACCAGACTCGCCGAGCTGCTGCGCACGCTGCTCGACGAAGGTCCCCCCGCCGGGCCGGTGACTCTGGACACCGAAATCGTCTAGGGGCGCGCGGGACTGGCGCACAATGGGGGGATCGCACGGCTGAAGGGGAACATGCCATGAGCGCCGAGGACCTCGAGAAGTACGAGACCGAGATGGAGCTCAAGCTCTACCGGGAGTACCGCGATGTCGTCGGTCTGTTCAAGTACGTGATCGAGACCGAACGCCGCTTCTATCTCACCAACGACTACGAGATGCAGGTGCACTCGGTCCAGGGCGAGGTGTTCTTCGAGGTATCCATGGCCGACGCCTGGGTGTGGGACATGTACCGGCCGGCGCGGTTCGTGAAGCAGGTGCGCGTGTTGACGTTCAAGGACGTGAACATCGAGGAGCTGAACAAGAGCGACCTGGAGCTCCCCGGAGGGTGACGGAGTTGTCCACAACCGGTGAGTAGCTCACCGTGCGTGACGGGATCGCCAATCCTGCGTGATCGTGGGTGTCGGAGGTGGTGCCGACATGAACGCACGAGGAGCACTGGGCAAGTACGGCGAGACGCTCGCCGCCCGCCGGCTGGGTGAGGCCGGACTCACGGTCCTGGAGCGCAACTGGCGCTGCGGCCGGAGCGGTGAGATCGACATCGTGGCCCGGGACGGCGACGTCCTGGTCGTCTGCGAGGTCAAGACCCGCAGGGGCCGCTCGTTCCAGCACCCGATGGCCGCGGTGACGCCCGAGAAGGCCGAGCGGCTGCGGCGTCTGGCCGAACGCTGGATCCAGACACATGGGGGAGCCCCGCCGGGAGGCGTCCGCATCGACCTGGTGGGCGTGCTCCTGCCGCAGCGCGGCGCACCCGTCGTCGAGCACGCGCGGGGGGTGGCGTGATGGGGTTCGCACGCACCTGCTCCGTGGCGCTGGTCGGCGTCGAGGGCGTGGTCGTGGAGGTCCAGGCCGACCTCGAACCGGGCGTCGCGGCGTTCACACTGGTGGGACTGCCGGACAAGAGCCTGACCGAGAGCCGGGACCGGGTCCGGGCCGCGGTGGTGAACTCGGGCGCGGAGTGGCCGCAGAAGAAGCTGACGGTGGGGCTCAGCCCGGCGTCGGTGCCCAAGAGCGGCAGCGGGTTCGACCTCGCCGTCGCGGCGGCCGTGCTCGGCGCCTCCGAGCGGATCGACCCGCGGGTGCTGGCCGGCATCCTGATGATCGGCGAGCTGGGCCTGGACGGACGCGTGCGCCCGGTGCGCGGCATCCTCCCGGCGGTGCTCGCCGCGGCCGAGGCGGGGTACGAGCAGGTGGTCGTGCCCGAGTGCGCCGCCGCCGAGGCGTCCCTGGTGCCGGGCGTCTCGGTGCTCGGGGTCCGCAGCCTGCGCCAGTTGATCGCCGTCCTCGCCGACGAACCCGTGCCGGACGAGGAGCAGGACCGCCCGGACGGGCCCGACCCGCTCCTGGCCGGCCTGCGCCTGCCCGGCACCGGCGCCGCCACGGGCATGCACAGCATGGGCGCGGCCCCCTACGACCACGGCCACGACCTCGCCGACGTCGTCGGTCAGACCTCGGCCCGCACCGCCGTGGAGGTCGCCGCGGCCGGCGGGCACCACCTGTTCCTGGAGGGGCCGCCCGGCGCCGGCAAGACCATGCTCGCCGAGCGGCTGCCCGCCGTGATGCCCCGGCTGGACCGGGCGGAGTCGCTGGAGGTCACCGCGGTGCACTCCGTGGCGGGCCTGCTGCCGCCGGGCAAACCCCTGATCGACACGGCCCCCTACTGCGCTCCGCACCACTCCGCGACGATGCAGGCCCTCGTCGGCGGCGGCCCGGGCATCGCGCGGCCCGGCGCCGTCTCGCTCGCGCACCGGGGCGTGTTGTTCCTGGACGAAACACCCGAGTTCAGCGGCCACGCCCTCGACGCGCTGCGCCAGCCGCTGGAGTCGGGGCACGTCGTCATCGCGCGCAGCGCGGGCGTGGTGCGCTTCCCGGCGCGCTTCCTGATGGTCCTCGCCGCCAACCCCTGTCCGTGCGGGCGCTTCTCGCAGAAGGAGGACCTGTGCGAGTGCCCGCCCTCGTCGATCCGCCGCTACCAGGCCAGGCTGTCCGGCCCCCTGCTGGACCGGGTCGACCTGCGCGTCGAGGTGGACCGCGTGACCCGCAGGGAGCTGGCGGGCGGCGGCATCCGCGGCGACTCCACCGCGACGGTCGCCGACCGGGTGCGGGCGGCGCGCGAACGGGCCGCGCTCCGTCTCGCCGGCACCCCGTGGCGCTGCAACAGCGAGGTGCCCGGACGTGAGCTGCGCAGCCGCTGGCACGCCGCGCCCGGCGCGCTGGACGACGCGGAGCGCAGCCTGGAACGGGGCGTGCTCACCGCGCGGGGCCTCGACCGCGTCCTGCGCGTCGCCTGGACCGTCGCCGACCTGGTCGGCCACGACCGCCCCGACGCCGGGGACGTCGCCCTCGCCCTGCAACTGCGCACGGGGGTGCCACGCGGGGTGCCGATGGAACTGGGGGCGCTCAGGTGACCGGGGAGGACGAGGTGAGGCCGGGGTGCCGCGGCGGTGACCGGGGAGGCGGGGCGGGCGAGGGGGCGCGTGACGCGGGCGGCGGCCCCGTCGTCGGACACGGCGGGCAGGTCGGGGGCGAGCGGGGAGAAGGCGGGTGCGCCGACGGGAGCGCCGGTGACGAAGGCCCTGCCGGGGACGGGGTGGCCCCCGGGTCCGCGGAGGCGGAACTGCTCGGGCGGGTCTTTCTCACGCGGGTCGTCGAACCCGGTGACGAGGTCGCGGGGCGGTGGGTGAGGGAGTACGGCGTGAGCGAGGTGGTGCGGCGACTGCGGCGGGACGGGCGAGGACTGCCCGGGGTGAGCGGGAAGCGGTGGGCCGGGCTCCGTGCCCGCGCCGACCGGGCCCAACCGGGCCGCGACCTCGCCGCCGCGCGGGCCGCCGGGGTGCGGTTCGTGGCCCCCGGGGACACCGAGTGGCCCCGGCAGCTCGACGACCTGGGGGACGCCCGGCCCCTGGGGCTGTGGGTGCGCGGCCGGCCGAGCCTGCGCATGTGGGCGCTGCGGTCGGTGGCGGTCGTGGGCGCCCGCGCCTGCACCGAGTACGGCGCCCACATGGCGGCCGGCCTCGCCGCCGGCCTCGCCGAACGCGGCTGGGTCGTGGTGTCCGGCGGAGCGTACGGCGTCGACGGCGCGGCCCACAGGGGTGCCCTCGGCGCCGGAGGGGCCACCGCCGCCGTCCTCGCCTGCGGTGTCGACCGTCCCTACCCTCCCGGACACACCGGGCTGATCACCAGGATCGCGGAGCAGGGACTGGTCGTCGGGGAGCTGCCGCCGGGGGACCATCCGACACCGAGCAGATTCGTCCTGCGCAACCGGGTGATCGCCGCGCTCACCCGGGGCACCGTGGTCGTCGAGGCCGCCCTCCGCAGCGGCTCGCTGGTCACGGCACGGGCCGCCCAGCGCCTGGGCCGGCACACCATGGGCGTGCCGGGGCCGGCCACCAGCGGACTGTCCGCGGGAGTTCACGAACTGCTGCGCGGCGACGCCGTCCTCGTCACCGACGCCGCGGAGATCGTCGAACTCGTCGGCGACATGGGCGAACTGGCCCCCGACCGGCGTGGTCCCGTGCTCCCCACCGACCTCCTCGAACCCCGGGCCCGGCAGGTCCTCGCCGGGCTCCCGGCACGCGGTGCCGCGTCGGCGGCCGACGTCGCGCGCCGCGCCCAGACCACGCCCGACGACGCCGTCGCGCGACTGTACGAGCTTCGAGCACTCGGTTACGTCGAACGACACGGCGACGGCTGGAAGTTGACACGCCAGCCGGTGATCCCGGATCGCCAGGGCCGGAGCGGATGCTGACCGAGCGTGTTCGGCCGTCCGGGGGAACCCCGACGCCCTTGGGAATTACCGCAGTTGGGGTATTCCCATGATCACGCTGCGCGATCATCGTCCCCCCTGCTGAGCGTTCAGCGGAACGTATCTGCGCACCGCCCGGGCACCGTTCTTCGCGCACCGCGACAGCTCAGTCACGCTACGCTCACGAGGACCCCCACCCAGACAGGCGACGACAGGCGGCAACCAGACAGCAGACCGGCGGCCTCACCCCGGCACCCCTTCACGGCAGAACGGCACAAGGCGACGAATGCCCCAGCACACCTCCGGGTCCGACCGGGCGGCGCTCCCCCCAGCCGCCCGCGACGGTGGCAGCGTGCGACCGTCCGCCCCCTCGACGCTCGACGAGCTGTGGCGGTCGTACAAGGCGACGGGGGACGAGCGGCTGCGGGAACAGCTCATCCTGCACTACTCGCCCCTGGTGAAGTACGTGGCGGGCCGGGTGAGCGTGGGGCTCCCGTCCAACGTCGAGCAGGCGGACTTCGTCTCCTCCGGGGTGTTCGGACTGATCGACGCGATCGAGAAGTTCGACGTCGACCGGGAGATCAAGTTCGAGACGTACGCGATCACCCGGATCCGCGGCGCGATGATCGACGAGTTGCGGGCGCTGGACTGGATCCCGCGCTCCGTGCGGCAGAAGGCGCGCAGCGTGGAGCGCGCCTACGCGACGCTGGAGGCGCGGCTGCGGCGGACCCCGTCGGAGGGCGAGGTGGCCGGCGAGATGGGCATCGCGGTGGAGGACCTCCACGCGGTCTTCAGCCAGCTGTCGCTGGCCAACGTGGTGGCGCTGGAGGAGCTGCTGCACGCGGGCGGCGAGGGCGGCGACCGGCTCAGCCTCATGGACACCCTGGAGGACACCGCCGCCGACGACCCCGTCGAGATCGCCGAGGACCGGGAGCTGCGGCGCTTCCTGGCGCGGGCGATCAACACACTGCCCGAGCGGGAGAAGACCGTCGTCACCCTGTACTACTACGAGGGCCTCACCCTGGCCGAGATCGGCAACGTACTGGGTGTGACCGAGAGCCGGGTCAGCCAGATTCACACCAAGTCCGTACTGCAACTGCGCGCGAAGCTGGCCGGATTCGGCCGCTGATCTGGGGCGACGGCGACCGTGCGGCGGCCCGGCGAGTGCGCCGGCGCCCGGTCGGGCCCCCGTCCGGTCGGGGTGGGTGACTCCCGTACGGGGTGATGCCTCCGTAAAGTGGTGCCGTGCCAAGGATTCGAGCGGCCTCCGTGGCCGAGCACAGGTCGATGCAGCGTGCCGCCCTGCTGGACGCGGCACGCTCCCTGCTGTCCGACGGCGGGACGGAGGCGCTGACCTTCCCCGCCCTCGCCGAGCGGACGGGCCTCGCCCGTTCCTCCGTCTACGAGTACTTCCGCTCGCGCGCCGCGGTCGTCGAGGAACTGTGCGCCGTCGACTTCCCGGTCTGGGCCGCGGAGGTCGAGGCGGCGATGGAGCGCGAGACCACGCCCGAGGGCAAGGTCGAGGCGTATGTGCGCACGCAACTCGACCTGGTCGGCGACCGGCGGCACCGGGCCGTGGTGGCCATCTCCGCGAGTGAACTGGACGCCGGGGCGCGGGAGAAGATCCGGGCGGCGCACGGCGGCCTCGTGGCGATGATCGTCGAGGCACTCGGCGAGATGGGGCACGAGGAGCCGCGGCTGGCCGCGATGCTGCTCCAGGGCGTCGTCGACGCGGCCGTGCGGCGCATCGAGCTCGGGGCCGCGGAGGAGCCGGCCGTGGTCACGCGGGCGGCGGTCTCCATGGTCCTGCGAGGCGTACGGGGCTGATCCCGCCTCCCCGGCCCACCCGGTCAGCCGGGGAGGGGGACGCCCAGGACCGGCAGGAGCCTGGAGGGGCCCGTACCCAGCAGCCACGGGGGGAGCAGGGAGAGCGGGTCCAGGTAGACGTCGCCGCGCAGCAGACCCCAGTGCAGGCAGCCCGCGCAGTGCGAGCCCGCCGGTTCGACCGTGCCCAGTGCCCGGCCCGCCGCGACCTCCTCGCCCTTCTCCACCGCCGCGGTCACCGGTTCGTACGTCGTCCGAAGGGGCGGTTCGCCCGTCCCCGCCAGTTCGAGGGAGACCACGCCCCTCCCCGCGACCCGTCCCGCGAAGGCCACCCGCCCGGCCGCCACCGCCCGCACCGTGGCCCCGGCCGGGGCGGCGAGGTCCACCCCCCGGTGCCCGGGGCCGTAGGGGGTGGCCGGGGGTTCCCAGCCCCGCAGCACGGCGGGCCCGGAACCGACCGGCCAGAACCGGGCGACGGCCGGCACCGCCGGATCCGGCGCCCGAGCGGCGTCCGCCGTCCCCACCGTCGCCGCCGGTGCCGTCCGCTCCTGCCGCGAAGGGCCGGGGACCAGGACGGCCAGCAGCACCGCCACCCACGTACACGCACTCGCACATCGCGTCGCTCGCATGACGGAACCGTCCCGCACCCGGCCCTGCCCCCGTCCGGGCCTGTGGACCGACCGCCGGTTGTGGACAGCCGCGTCACCCGGCACCCCGTGGGTCCCGTACACTTCTGGTGGCGACCCGGGTGACCGGGTCGACTTCGCACGCCCCGACACGAGGCCCTCACCGGGCTCTTGTCAGCGCCCCTCGGTCCCTAGCGGCAGGCGCATCGCGGGCGTCAGGCGCGGGAGCCGTCCGGTTTCCGCGGCACAACCGAGAAATCAAGGAGATACGGCCATGGCCGTCGTCACGATGCGGGAGCTGCTGGAGAGCGGCGTCCACTTCGGTCACCAGACCCGTCGCTGGAACCCGAAGATGAAGCGCTTCATCTTCACCGAGCGCAACGGCATCTACATCATCGACCTGCTCCAGTCGCTGTCGTACATCGACCGCGCCTACGAGTTCGTCAAGGAGACCGTCGCCCACGGCGGCACGGTCATGTTCGTCGGCACGAAGAAGCAGGCGCAGGAGGCCATCGCCGAGCAGGCCACCCGCGTCGGCATGCCCTACGTCAACCAGCGCTGGCTGGGCGGCATGCTCACCAACTTCTCGACCGTCTACAAGCGCCTGCAGCGCCTGAAGGAGCTCGAGCAGATCGACTTCGAGGACGTGGCCGCCTCCGGCCTCACCAAGAAGGAGCTGCTGGTCCTCTCCCGCGAGAAGGCCAAGCTGGAGAAGACCCTCGGCGGTATCCGCGAAATGTCCAAGGTGCCCAGCGCCGTCTGGATCGTGGACACCAAGAAGGAGCACATCGCGGTCGGCGAGGCCCGGAAGCTCAACATCCCGGTCGTCGCCATCCTCGACACCAACTGCGACCCCGACGAGGTCGACTACAAGATCCCGGGCAACGACGACGCGATCCGCTCCGTCACCCTGCTCACCCGCGTGATCGCCGACGCCGTGGCCGAGGGCCTCATCGCCCGGTCCGGTGCCGCCACCGAGGGCAAGGGCGACAAGGCCGCCGGCGAGCCGCTGGCCGCGTGGGAGCGCGACCTGCTCGAGGGCGAGAAGAAGGCCGACGAGGCCGAGAAGCCGGCCGAGGCCGCTGCCGAGGCTCCGGCCGAGGCCGCTGCCGAGGCTGCCGCCGAGGCCCCTGCCGCGGACGCCGAGCAGGCCTGACCCCTCACCCCCTTCGGGTTCTGGACGGCGGGGACCACACAGTCCCCGCCGTCGGCCCGTAGATCTTCAGACTTCGAGAGAGATTCCGGAATCATGGCGAACTACACCGCCGCCGACGTCAAGAAGCTTCGCGAGCTCACCGGCGCCGGCATGATGGACTGCAAGAAGGCGCTGGACGAGGCCGAGGGCAACGTCGAGAAGGCCGTCGAGGCGCTCCGCATCAAGGGCCAGAAGGGCGTCGCCAAGCGCGAGGGCCGCTCGGCCGAGAACGGTGCCGTCGTCTCGATCATCTCCGACGACAACACCTCGGGCGTCCTCGTCGAGCTGAAGTGCGAGACGGACTTCGTCGCCAAGGGCGAGAAGTTCCAGAACGTCGCCAAGGCCATCGCCGAGCACGTCGCCAAGGCCTCCCCGGCCGACATCGAGGCCCTGCTCGCCTCCGAGATCGAGCCCGGCAAGACCGTCCAGGCGTTCGTGGACGAGGCCAACGCCAACCTCGGCGAGAAGATCGTCCTGGACCGCTTCGCGCAGTTCTCCGGCGGCTTCGTGACCGCGTACATGCACCGCACGATGCCCGACCTGCCCCCGCAGATCGGTGTCCTCGTCGAGCTGGACAAGCCGAACGCCGAGATCGCCAAGGGCGTCGCCCAGCACATCGCCGCCTTCGCGCCGAAGTACCTCTCCAAGGAGGACGTCCCGGCCGAGGTCGTCGAGTCCGAGCGCCGCGTCGCCGAGGAGACCACCCGCGCCGAGGGCAAGCCCGAGGCCGCCCTGCCGAAGATCGTCGAGGGTCGCCTCAACGGCTTCTTCAAGGACGCCACGCTGCTGGGCCAGCCCTACGCGCTCGACAACAAGAAGTCCGTCCAGAAGGTGCTGGACGAGGCCGGTGTCACCCTGAAGCGCTTCACGCGCATCAAGGTCGGCATCTGAGTCCGTACCGCGACGGACGCGCGACCCGGGTAGGGTCGACAGCAGTCGTCCGTGCCGTCGCCGTCTGCCGTCGTGCACACGCGCGTGGCGGCGGACGACAGCAGAACTGACGAGGAGGCCATTGCCGCGCACGGGATGCGAACCATCCACCGGCAATGGCCTTCTTCGTGTGTGTGAACCACGTAAAAGAGGCGAGATCTCCATGACCACCAAGGCCGAGAAGAGCGACGACGGCAAAGTACGCGGCCGCTTCATGCTGAAGCTGTCCGGAGAGGCCTTCTCCGGCGGTGGGGGCCTGGGCGTCGACCCCGACGTGGTGCACGCCATCGCCCGTGAGATCGCCGCCGTCGTCCGTGACGGCGCGCAGATCGCCGTCGTCATCGGCGGCGGCAACTTCTTCCGCGGCGCCGAGCTGCAGGTGCGCGGCATGGACCGTGCCCGCTCCGACTACATGGGCATGCTCGGCACCGTGATGAACTGCCTGGCCCTCCAGGACTTCCTGGAGAAGGAGGGCGTCGACTGCCGCGTGCAGACCGCCATCACCATGGGCCAGGTCGCCGAGCCCTACATCCCGCTGCGCGCCGTGCGCCACCTGGAGAAGGGCCGCGTGGTCATCTTCGGCGCCGGTATGGGCATGCCGTACTTCTCCACCGACACCACCGCCGCCCAGCGCGCCCTCGAGATCGACGCCGAGGCGCTGCTCATGGGTAAGAACGGTGTGGACGGGGTCTACGACTCCGACCCGAAGGCCAACCCGGACGCCGTGAAGTTCGACGCGCTCGGCTACGGCGAGGTCATCACCCGCGACCTGAAGGTCGCCGACGCCACGGCCATCACCCTCTGCCGCGACAACGACCTTCCGATCGTGGTCTTCGAGCTGCTGAAGGAGGGCAATATCGCCCGCGCGGTCAAGGGTGAGAAGATCGGCACGCTGGTGGGTGACCAAGGAAGCCGGGACTGACCGGAACACCCCCTGCCCGCGGACGCCACCTGTCCGGGGGACGGACGGGACGGGGCCGGGCCGGGGGATGGACAATGTCCTGCCGGTCGGGAACCGTGCAGGAAGAAGACGCGACGCAGCCGGCCGCAGCTCCGACAGGATCCGCAGCCGGGCCTACTCAAGACACGCAGGAGCAAGTGGTGATCGAAGAGACCCTCCTCGAGGCCGAGGAGAAGATGGAGAAGGCCGTCGTGGTCGCCAAGGAGGACTTCGCCGCGATCCGCACCGGCCGTGCGCACCCGGCGATGTTCAACAAGATCGTGGCCGACTACTACGGCGCGCTGACGCCGATCAACCAGCTCGCCTCGTTCTCCGTGCCCGAGCCGCGCATGGCCGTGGTGACGCCGTTCGACAAGAGCGCCCTGCGCAACATCGAGCAGGCGATCCGCGACTCCGACCTGGGCGTCAACCCCAGCAACGACGGCAACATCATCCGGGTGGTGTTCCCCGAGCTCACCGAGGAGCGCCGCCGCGACTACATCAAGGTCGCCAAGAGCAAGGGCGAGGACGCCAAGGTGTCCATCCGCTCCGTGCGCCGCAAGGCCAAGGACGCCATCGACAAGCTGATCAAGGACGGCGAGGTCGGCGAGGACGAGGGCCGCCGTGCGGAGAAGGAGCTCGACGACACCACCGCCAAGTACGTCGCCCAGGTGGACGAGCTCCTGAAGCACAAGGAAGCCGAACTGCTCGAGGTCTGATGAACGACTCTTCCTGGGCAGCGCCGCCACAAGCCGGGTACTGGGAGCCGTCCGACCAGGGGCCTGTCCAGGGTGCCGCCCCGGCGGGTCCCGCGTACGATGCGCACCACGCGCAGCGGACTCGCCCCATGCCCCTCGTACCCGACGTACCCGAACACGGCGGAGACCAGGACGACCAGGGGGCCGCTCGGCCGAGCGGCCCCCTGTTCCGAGACGAGCCGTTCCGCGACGACACGTATCGCGGCGAGAACCCGTCGGCACAGCCGTATGCGGCGGTGCCGCAGAATGCGGAGCCCATGCCCGACGCCCCTCAGCCGGCACAGCCGCGGCAGCCGGCGCAGCCGCAGAAGAAGAGCGCGGGCCGTGACCTGGGAGCCGCGATAGGGGTCGGTGTCGGGCTCGGCGTCGTGATCATCGCCTCGCTGTTCGTCGTGAAGGCCGTCTTCGTCGGCGTCATCGCGGTGGCCGTCGTGGTGGGCCTGTGGGAGCTGACCACACGGCTCGAGGAGCGCAAGGGCATCAAGGCACCGCTCGTGCCGCTCGCCGTCGGCGGCGCGGCGATGGTGGTCGCCGGGTACGCGCGCGGCGTCGAGGGGGCGTGGATCGCCATGGCGCTCACCGCGCTCGCGGTCCTCGTCTGGCGGATGACCGAGCGGCCGGAGGGCTACCTCAAGGACGTCACGGCGGGCGTGTTCGCGGCGTTCTACGTGCCGTTCCTGGCCACGTTCGTCGCCCTCATGCTCACCGCCGACGACGGCCCGTGGCGCGTGCTCACCTTCCTGCTGCTGACCGTCGTCAGCGACACCGGCGCGTACGCCGTCGGGTGGCGTTTCGGAAAGACCAAGCTGGCCCCGCGCATCAGTCCCGGCAAGACCCGCGAGGGCCTGCTCGGAGCGGTGGCCTTCTCGATGGCCGCGGGCGCGCTGTGCATGCAGTTCCTGATCGACGACGGCTCCTGGTGGCAGGGTCTGCTGCTCGGCCTCGCCGTCGCGGCCAGCGCCACACTGGGCGACCTCGGCGAGTCCATGATCAAGCGGGACCTGGGCATCAAGGACATGGGCACGCTGCTGCCGGGCCACGGCGGCATCATGGACCGCCTGGACTCCCTCCTGCCGACGGCGCCGGTGGTGTGGCTGCTGCTGGTGATCTTCGTCGGCTCGGGCTGACCCGCTGTCGTACTGACGAGGGACCCGTCGCCCCCGGGCGGCGGGTCCCTCGTCGTGTGCGGTGCGCGCCCGGGGAGCCGTCTCCTGCACGCCGGTGCCGTCAGCGGCGCACGCTCCCCTCGGTGTCTGGTGCCTACGCGAGCTGTCCCTGAGCGGCGGAGGCGAGCAGCCCCGCTCCGGCTCCCAGGACGACCAACTGCACCGTGCCCGCAAGACGCCACCCCAGAGCGATAAGGCCACCGCCGGTGACGACCGCGCCGCCGGCGAGGATCCACATTCCCCGCATCGCTTCCCCGGGCGCACCGGGGGGAGCGCCATCGTTGTAGTTGTCGGCCCAACCGGCCATCCCGTACCGGATGACCACCAGCCAAGCGATGACCATGAGGTCGATGACGAGCAGCGCCACGCCGACGCCGACCTGCTCGCCCGTCGACGGCCCACGCCGGGGGCTCATGACGGCCACCGTGCCCACTTCACGTGCCGGCCTGTTGCTCGCATGTCCGTCAGCATGCTGTCGCGGACGGTCGCCGCGCATGAGCACGGGTACTCAGATGAACCCCTGGACCATCCGTTCTCGCCCGAGCCGGTGGCCGGGCGAAGCGGATGTCTCAGACGACGGGGCTTCTGCGTTCGATCAGGACGACGTCGCGCCATACGCCGTGGTGCCGACCGATGCGCTCGCGCGTTCCGACGACGCGGAAGCCGACCTTCTGATGGAGGGCGAGGCTGGCGGTGTTCTCGGGGAAGACGCCGGACTGGATCGTCCAGATCCCGGCGGTCTCGGTGGACCTGGTCAGCTCGCGCAGCAGCGCGGCGCCGACGCCGTGGCCGCGTGCGTCGGGGTGGACGTACACCGAGTGCTCGACGACGCCGGCGTACGCGCAGCGGTCGGAGACCGGTACCGCGGCGACCCAGCCGAGGACCCGGCCCGTGGGGCCCAGGGCGACGTGCCGGTGTTCCGGCAGCTTGGTGGTGTCGAACTCCTCCCAGGTGGGAGCGGTGGTCTCGAAGGTGGCGTCGCCTTCGTCGATGCCGAGCCGGTAGATCGCCAGGACTTGGCCGGCGTGCTCGGCGGTCATCGCGGTGATGCGGTACTCGGGAGCCGTGCTCATGATCGGCTCGCCGGGGCGATCTCGTCGACCAGGCCGCGGACGCGCTTCTCGATCTCGTCGCGGATCGGGCGGACCGCCTCGACCCCTTGCCCGGCCGGGTCGGGGAGCTCCCAGTCGAGGTAGCGCTTGCCGGGGAAGACGGGGCAGGTGTCGCCGCAGCCCATCGTGATCACGACGTCGGACGCCTCGACCGCCTCGACCGTGAGCACCTTGGGCACCTCGGCGGCGATGTCGATGCCCGCCTCCGCCATGGCCTCGACGACGGCGGGGTTGACGGTGTCGGCGGGGGCGGAGCCGGCGGAGCGGACCTGGACGCGGTCGCCCGCGAGGTGGGTGAGGAAGGCGGCGGCCATCTGGGAGCGTCCGGCGTTGTGGACGCAGACGAACAGGACGGACGAGGCGGCGGTGTCAGGCATGGGCGGTGTCTTCCTGGGGCGCAGGGGTGGCGGCCGGGGCGGGGAAGCAGCGGCGTGCGTACAGGGCGACGTACACGAGACCGATCAGTACGGGCACTTCGACGAGGGGGCCCACGACACCGGCGAGGGCCTGGCCGGAGGAGGCGCCGAAGGTGGCGACGGAGACCGCGATGGCCAGTTCGAAGTTGTTGCCCGCAGCGGTGAAGGCCAGCGTCGTCGCGCGTGAGTGGTCCAGGCCGACGGCACGTCCCAGGAGCATCGAACCGGCCCACATGAGCGCGAAGTACACCAGCAGCGGCAGGGCGATGCGGGCGACGTCGAGGGGCCGAGAGGTGATGGCTTCGCCTTGCAGGGCGAAGAGGACGACGATCGTGAAGAGCAGCCCGTACAGGGCGAAGGGGCCGATGCGTGGGACGAACTCGGTTTCGTACCAGGTGCGGCCCTTGGCCTTCTCGCCGATGCGGCGGGTGAGCCAGCCGGCCGCGAGGGGAATGCCGAGGAAGACGAGCACGCTCCGGGCGATCTCCCAGACCGAGACGTCCAGGCCGGTCTGTTCCAGGCCGAGCCATCCGGGCAGCACGGAGAGGTAGAACCAGCCGAGTGCCGAGAACGCGATGACCTGGAAGACGGAGTTCAGGGCGACGAGGACGGCGGCGGCTTCGCGGTGGCCGCCGGCGAGGTCGTTCCAGATGATGACCATGGCGATGCAGCGCGCCAGACCGACGATGATCAGGCCGGTGCGGTAGGCGGGCAGGTCCGGTAGGAGCAGCCAGGCCAGGACGAACATGACAGCCGGGCCGATGACCCAGTTGAGCAGCAGGGACGGCAGCAACAGGCCTGGGTCGCGGGTGACGGTGTCGAGGCGGTCGTAGCGGACCTTGGCCAGCACCGGGTACATCATCACGAGCAGGCCGAGGGCGATCGGCAGGGACACCCCCGTAACGGTCACCTCGGCCAGCGCGTCACCGAGGCCCGGGACCAGGCGGCCCAGGCCCAGCCCGGCAGCCATGGCGGCGAGGATCCAGACGGCGAGGTAGCGGTCGGTGAGGGACAGACGCCCCGCCACGTTCTGGTCGGGTGCGGCAGAGCTCACGAAGCGGCCCCGGCCGGCGCGGTGCGGTCGGGCAGTGGATCGCCCATGGGGCGGGTCAGGATGCTCGCGAGCCGGTCGGTCATCTCGGGGACCAGCCAGTAGTAGACCCAGGTGCCGCGCCGTTCGCAGTCGATGAGACCGGCCTGCCGCAGCAGCTTCAGGTGGTGGGAGATCGTCGGCTGGGACAGGTCGAAGGCCGGGGTCAGGTCGCAGACGCACACCTCGCCGCCCGCCCGTGAGGCGATCATCGACAGCAGGCGCAGCCGCACCGGGTCACCCAGCGCCTTGAACACCTTCGCCAGCTCCACGGCCTGGTCCTCGTCCAGGGGAGCGGTCAACAGTCCGGGGCAGCAGGCCCCGGAGCCGTCGGGCCGGCCGAGTACCACGTCTTGATTCGACATGGCTCTATGTTGACAGCCTTCGATTCAGCGCGCAATCTTGTATTGACAGATATCGAAACAGTCGGATGGGAGCCCTGCCATGTCCCGCGCTCAGCTCGCCCTGCGTGTCAGTGACCTGGAAGCGTCGATCACCTTCTACGCGAAGCTGTTCGGCACCGAACCGGCCAAGCGGCGCGAGGGCTACGCCAACTTCGCCCTCACCGAGCCCCCGCTCAAGCTCGTCCTCATCGAGGGCGCCCCCGGCGAGGAAACCCGACTGGACCACCTCGGCGTCGAGGTCGAGTCCACCGACCAGGTCACCGCGGCCACCGCCCGGCTCAAGGACGCCGGCCTGGCCACCTTCGAGGAGAACGACACGTCGTGCTGCTACGCCCTCCAGGACAAGGTGTGGGTGCACGGCCCCGGCAAGGAGCCCTGGGAGGTCTACGTCGTGAAGGCCGACGCCGACACCCTCGGCAAGAGCGCCGACCTCCATGCCACCGGCGACGGCTGCTGCACCGGCCGGGCCGCCGAGGAGTCTCCGAGCGCCGCGGGATGTGCCTGCGGCCGGTAGCGCACGCTCGGGCCGTCTCCGGGCGGCCCGGCGGTGACCGGTGGCGCCGCTGACGACACCCGCGGGCCACCCGAGTCGATCTGCGACACTGGTACAGCCATGCCTAAGCCCGGAGAACTCACATTCGTCGCCCCGCGCGGAGCCAAGAAGCCGCCGCGGCATCTCGCCGATCTCACGCCCGCCGAGCGCAAGGAGGCCGTCGCCGCGATCGGTGAGAAGCCGTTCCGCGCGAAGCAGCTCTCGCAGCACTACTTCGCGCGGTACGCGCACGACCCCGAGCAGTGGACCGACATCCCCGCCGGTTCGCGCGAGGGGCTGCGGGACGCGCTGCTGCCCGATCTGATGACGGTCGTCCGGCATCTGTCGACCGACCAGGGCACCACCTGCAAGACGCTGTGGAAGCTGTTCGACGGCACGCTCGTCGAGTCCGTGCTCATGCGCTACCCGGACCGGGTGACCATGTGCATCAGCTCCCAGGCGGGCTGCGGCATGAACTGCCCGTTCTGCGCCACCGGCCAGGCGGGGCTCGACCGCAACCTGTCCACCGCCGAGATCGTGCACCAGATCGTCGACGGGATGCGGGCGCTCAGGGACGGCGAGGTGCCCGGCGGCCCGGCGCGGCTGAGCAACATCGTCTTCATGGGCATGGGCGAGCCCCTCGCCAACTACAACCGGGTCGTCGGAGCCATCCGGCGCCTCACCGACCCCGAGCCCGACGGGCTGGGGCTGTCCCAGCGCGGCATCACCGTCTCCACGGTCGGCCTGGTCCCGGCGATCCACCGCTTCGCCGACGAGGGCTTCAAGTGCCGCCTCGCCATCTCGCTGCACGCCCCGGACGACGAACTGCGCGACACCCTCGTCCCCGTCAACACGCGGTGGAAGGTGCGCGAGGTCCTCGACGCCGGGTTCGAGTACGCGGCGAAGTCCGGCCGACGGCTGTCCATCGAGTACGCGCTGATCCGGGACATCAACGACCAGGCGTGGCGCGGTGACCGGCTCGGCCGGCTGCTCAAGGGCAAGCCGGTGCACGTCAACCTCATCCCGCTCAACCCGACGCCGGGCTCCAAGTGGACCGCCTCGCGGCCCGAGGACGAGAAGGCGTTCGTCGCGGCGATCGAGGCACACGGTGTGCCGGTGACCATCCGGGACACCCGGGGGCAGGAGATCGACGGGGCGTGTGGTCAGCTCGCCGCAAGCGAGAGGTAGTCTGACCGGCGTACATCTTCATATTCAGACATCTTCATATTCCGACAGGGGAGCGCCACAGCGCTGAGAGTGCGGCACCGGCCGCAGACCCTCCGAACCTGGCCCAGGTCATTCTGGGTAGGGAGATCGGTCATCACTCGAGCTGTTGCGCCCTGCCCGGGATCCTCGCCAGGGGTCCCGGGCAGGGCCGCGTCTTCTCCTGGTCACCCAGGAGGAATTTCGTGAGCATCACCAAGAAGGCCAGTGCCCTGGTCGTCGGGCTGGGTCTCGTCGGCGGCCTGGCCGCCTGCGGATCGTCCGACGGCGGCGACGAGGGGGCCGGCGGTTCCAAGACCGTCACCCTCGTCAGCCACGACTCGTGGGCCGCGTCCAAGAACGTCATCGCGGACTTCGAGAAGAGCTCCGGCTACAAGGTCAAGGTCCTCGAGGACGGCGACGCCGGACAGGCCGTCAACAAGGCCATCCTCACCAAGGACAACCCGCAGGGCGACGTCTTCTTCGGCGTCGACAACACCCTGCTGTCCCGCGCGCTCGACAACGGCCTGTTCCAGTCGTACGAGCCCAAGGGCTCCGACATGATCCTGCCCGAGTACCGGGCCGACCAGGACAAGCACCGCGTCACGCCCATCGACACCGGCGACATCTGCGTCAACTACGACAAGGCGTACTTCGACAAGCACGAGCTGACCCCGCCGGACTCCTTCGACGACCTGGTCAAGCCCGAGTACAAGAACCTCCTCGTCACCGAGAACGCCGGCAGCTCCTCGCCCGGCCTCGGCTTCCTGCTCGGCACCGCAGCCCACTACGGCGACGCCGGCTGGGAGGGTTACTGGAAGAAGCTGAAGGCCAACGGCGTCCGCGTCGTCGACAGTTGGGAGCAGGCCTACAACGAGGAGTTCTCCGGCTCGTCCGGCGGCAAGAAGGCCGGCGGCGACCGCCCGCTGGTCGTCTCCTACGCCTCCTCGCCGCCCGCCGAGGTGATCTACGCCGACCCCAAGCCGGACACCGCGCCGACCGGCGTCGCCACCGGCACCTGCTTCCGCCAGGTCGAGTACGCGGGCCTGCTGAGCAACGCGAAGAACCCCGAGGGCGGCAAGGCACTGCTGGACTTCCTGGTCAGCAAGGAGTTCCAGGACGACATGCCGCTGAACATGTTCGTCTACCCGGTGCGCGAGGGGGCACAGGTCCCGCCGGAGTTCCGGAAGTTCGGTCCGCAGGCCGAGCACCCGCAGACCCTGGCCCCGGAGAAGATCGCCGACAACCGTGACCAGTGGGTCAAGTCGTGGACCTCGCTCCTCCTGAAGTGACCAAGACCGCCGGGCCCGTTCCCCTGCGGCGGCGGGGGAACGCGGCGCGGCTGGCCCTGATGGCCGGCCCCGTCGCGTTCTTCGCGGTCTTCTTCGCCTACCCCGTCGCCGCGATCGTCGCGCGCGGACTGGAGGCCGACGGCACCTGGCGCCTCGGGCGCGTCGTGGACGTCCTCGCCCAGCCCGACATCCGGCACGTGCTGTGGTTCACCACCTGGCAGGCCCTCGCCTCGACCGCGCTCACCCTGCTGATCGCGCTGCCCGGAGCCTATGTCTTCGCCCGCCTCGAATTCCCCGGCAAGCAACTGCTGCGGGCCGTGGTGACCGTCCCCTTCGTGCTGCCGACGGTCGTCGTGGGCACGGCGTTCCTGGCCCTGCTCGGCCGCGGCGGGCTGCTCGACGAGCTGTGGGGCGTACGGCTGGACACGACCGTGTGGGCGATCCTGCTCGCGCACGTCTTCTTCAACTACGCCGTCGTCGTGCGCACCGTCGGCGGGCTGTGGGCCCAGCTCGACCCGCGCCAGGAGGAGGCGGCGCGGATGCTCGGCGCGTCCCCCCTGACAGCCTGGCGGCGGGTTACCCTCCCGGCGCTCGCGCCCGCCGTGGCCGCCGCCGCGCTGATGGTCTTCCTGTTCACCTTCACCTCCTTCGGCGTCGTCCAGATCCTCGGCGGCCCCACCTTCTCCACGCTGGAGGTGGAGATCTACCGGCAGACCTCGCAGGTCTTCGACCTGTCCACGGCCGCCGTGCTGACGCTGATCCAGTTCGCCGCCGTCTGCGCCATCCTCGCCGTGCACGCCTGGACGGTACGGCGGCGCGAGACCGCCCTGCGGCTCGTGGACGCCTCCCGCACCGGGCGCCGGCCGCGCGGAGCCGGGCAGCGGGCGCTGCTGGCGGGCGTGCTCGCCACCGTCGCCGTCCTCGTCCTGCTGCCCCTCGCCGTACTGGTCCAGCGGTCCTTCGGCGACGCCGGACTCGGGTACTACCGCGCCCTGGCCCACGAGGACGGCGGCACCTTCCTGGTCCCGCCGATCGCCGCGGTCGGCAACTCCCTGCAGTACGCCGTCGCCGCCACCGCCGTCGCCGTGCTCGTCGGAGGTCTGGCCGCCGCGGCCCTCGCCCGCCGGGACGCGGGCCATCTGGTGCGCGGCTTCGACGCGCTGCTGATGCTGCCGCTCGGGGTGTCCGCCGTCACGGTCGGCTTCGGGTTCCTGATCGCGCTGGACGAGCCCCCGCTGGACCTCAGGTCCTCCTGGATCCTGGTGCCGCTCGCCCAGGCTCTCGTCGGCGTCCCCTTCGTCGTACGGACCATGCTGCCGGTGCTGCGCGCCGTGGACGTACGGCTGCGGGAGGCGGCGGCCGTGCTCGGGGCGTCGCCGTGGCGGGTGTGGCGGGAGGTGGACCTGCCGATGGTGCGGCGGGCGCTGCTCGTGGCGGCCGGATTCGCCTTCGCCGTGTCGCTGGGGGAGTTCGGGGCGACCGTGTTCATCGCGCGTCCCGACAACCCGACGCTCCCGGTCGCCGTCGCGCGGCTGCTGGGGCGGCCGGGGGACATGAACTACGGGCAGGCGATGGCCCTGTCGACGATTCTGATGGTGGTGTGCGCCGTGGCCCTGGTGGTGCTGGAGCGCCTGCGGACCGACCGGAGCGGGGAGTTCTAGGGATGCTGCTGAGCCTGCGGGACGCGACCGTCCGATTCGGCGGGCGGGCCGTGCTCGACGCCGTCGGCCTGGACGTCGCCGAGCACGAGATCGTGTGTGTGCTGGGCCCCAGCGGCAGCGGCAAGTCGACGCTGCTGCGCGCGGTCGCCGGCCTCCAGCCGCTGGACGCCGGGCGGGTGCTGCTCGACGGGCGCGACCAGGCCGGGGTGCCCGCGCACAAGCGCGAGGTCGGGCTGATGTTCCAGGACCACCAGCTCTTCCCGCAGCGGGACGTCGCCGGGAACATCGCCTTCGGCCCGCGGATGCGTGGTGCGTCGCGGTCCCGGCAGCAGGAGGACGTACGGGAGCTGCTGGAGCTGGTCGGGCTGCCGGGCGCGGGGCGCCGGTCCGTCGCCGGGCTCTCGGGCGGTGAGCAGCAGCGGGTGGCGCTGGCCCGCGCGCTGGCGCCCCGGCCGCGGCTGCTGATGCTGGACGAGCCGCTCGGCCAGCTCGACCGCTCGCTGCGGGAGCGGCTGGTGGTGGAACTGCGCGAGCTGTTCGGCCTGTTGGGCACCACCGTGCTCGCCGTGACGCACGACCAGTCGGAGGCCTTCGCGCTCGCCGACCGGGTGGTGGTGATGCGGGACGGGCGGATCGCGCAGGAGGGGACACCGCTTCAGGTGTGGCAGCGGCCGGCGGACGCGTTCGTGGCCCGGTTCCTCGGTTTCGACAACGTGGTGGAGGCGACCGTCGCCGGTCAGGCGGCGGCCACGCCCTGGGGCAAGGTGCCGGTCCCCGAGGACGCTCCCCAGGGGGCGCGGACCGTGCTGGTGCGGCCCGCCGGGGTCAGGATCGTCCCCGCCGACGCCGGCCTGCGCTGCACGGTCGCCGCCCGCACCTTCCGCGGCACCCACGTCGCCGTCCACCTCCAGCCCGGGGACGCTCCCCGTCTGGAGGCGGCGTGCGCGCTGCGGGCGGCCCCTGAGGTGGGGGACACGGTCGGGGTGGAGTTCGACGGTGAGGAAATCGTGGTGCTCGGGTGATCGTTCCGCTTCTAGGATGCGGAGCATGACGTCATTGGCACACGAGCGTTTCTGCGACGAAATCACCCAGCAGGTCGAAGAGTTGAGGGAGTTGGTGACCTCCGGCGCCGATCTTTCGGTCACCGTGCCGACCTGCCCCGAATGGTCCCTGGAGGACCTGCTGAGGCACACGGGCGGCGCCCTGCGCTGGGTGGAGCTCCTGGTGCGCACCCGCGCGACCGAGAACATCCCCGACGAGCAGGTGCCGCGGATAGCCGGCCCGGACGTCCGGGGCGACGCCCCCGCGCTGGACGCCTGGCTGGCGGAGTCGGGTGCCGCTCTCGTCACCGCGCTGCGCGAGGCCGGCCCGGACACGCGGGTGTGGACGTGGGCCTGGCGGCAGGACGCCGGGTTCTGGGCACGCCGGATGGCGCAGGAACTCACCGTCCACCGCGCGGACGCCGTGCTCGCCGCCGGCCGACCCTACCGGGTCGCGCCCGACGTGGCCGCCGACGCGATCGACGAGTGGCTGGACATCCTGCGGTTCGTGCAGGGGACCGGCACGGATCCGGAGGCCAACGAGCTGCGCCGGTCCGACGGCAGCATCCATCTGCACGCCACCGACGCCCCCGGGGTGGACGCCGAGTGGCTGATCGAGTTCGGCGAGGACGGCTTCACCTGGCGCCGGGGGCACGAGAAGGCCACCGTCGCGCTCAAGGGCCCGCTCACGGACCTGCTGCTCGCCTTCTACCGCAGGCTGCCGCTGGACGCCCCCGGCCTCGAGGTGCTCGGGGACCGGGACGTGCTGGAGTTCTGGCTGAAGCGGGCGAGCTTCGGCTGAGACGGCGACGGCCCGGCCCCCGGCCAGGGGAACGGGCCACCGTACGGTGCGTCAGCGGTCGCCGTTCGCTCCACGGCGCGCATCCCGGGGAGGACGGCGCCGCCGCCGACGGCGACCAGGGCCGCCGCGAGCCCGGCGATCACGCGGGTGCCGGAGCCGGCCCCGGTCGCGGCGAGGTCGGAGTCACCGGCCGCCCGGTCAGCCCTCGACGGCCGCCGGGTCCATCCAGATGACCTCCCAGGTGTGCCCGTCCAGGTCGTCGAAGGCGCGGCCGTACATGAAGCCGTGGTCCTGGGTCTCGCCGGTGGCCGAACCGCCCGCGGCGATCGCCCTGTCCACCAGCTCGTCGACCTTCTCGCGGCTCTCCGCGCTCAGCCCGATCAGCACCTCGCTGGACTTCGTCGCGTCCACGATCTCCTTCGCCGTGAACTGGGCGTACTTCTCGCGGGTGAGCAGCATGGCGACGATCGTGTCGCTGATCACGACCGAGGCGGCGGTCTCGTCGCTGAACTGGTCGTTGATCGTGTAGCCGAGCTCCGTGAAGAACCTCTTCGAGGCCGCGAGGTCGTCGGTGGCCAGGTTCACGAAGATCATCTGCTGGTACATGGTGCCTCTTCCGTCGGTGCCGTGCTGTGGTCGAGTCGTTCGCGGGGTAGACGGCGGCGGCGCGCGGAAATCATCGGTGGCTCGAAGAATTATTCGGAGGACTTCTCAGCCGGACGGCCGGGCGTCCGTACGGCCCGGCCGCCGTGAGGCGGGTCAGCGGGTCAGCGGCAGCGCCGCCAGGGCCGCCACGAGCAGGGTCAGCGGGCCGAAGACGGCGAGCAGGGCACCGGCCCGCAGGGCGGCCGCGGCGCGCAGCACCGAGGCGGGGGCGCCGAGCCGCAGCAGGGCGGCGGTGGTGTCGGCGCGGGTCTGCCTGGCCTCGACGGCGGCGGTGAGGAGGGTGGCCACCGTGCAGCCGGCGACCAGGAGGAAGCCGAGGACGCCCAACGGGCCGAGAGGCGGCTCGTCGGTGTCGTACAGGGCCGCCGCCGCGTAGGCCGCGGAGGCGACGGCGCAGACGACGCCCAGGGGGCGGCCGATGCGCCCGGCCTCCTCCATGAGGACGCGGCCGGCCAGGAGGCGCAGGGCGCCGGGGCGGACGGCCTGGAGGAGGCGGCCGCAGAGGTGGGTGAGGCCGGGGCCGGCCAGCGCGAGGCCCAGGGCGGTCAGGGTCCAGCCGACGAGGACGCCGGCGGTGGGGAGGCTGTCGGGGCTGGTGGAGCCGCCCGCGTAGGTCTCGATGGCGAGGCCCGCGGCGAGCAGGGCGATGCCCCAGGGGAGGGTGGTGGTGTCGGCCGGCGCCGGGGACGCGGGGCGGGTCCCGCTCGCCGCAGCGTGCGGGGAGCCCGCCTCGCCGGCACCACCGCCCGCGGGCGGAGCGGTCTCGATGGACGCACCGGCGTCGACGCCCGCCGGCCTGGCGACGCCTCCGGTCGTCGCCAGGGCGCCCGCGAGTTCGGGGGCCGGGACGTCGGCGGAGGCGGAGGCAGGGGGCTGGGCGCGGGGGCGGCGGGCCCCGTAGCGGCCGTAGGCGCCGAAGGTCTCGCGGGCCGCGCCCCAGCCGTACGCGCCGAAGCGGCCGAAGCCGCGGACGGCGCCGGCGGGCGCCGTGCGGACCTCGCGGGGACGCAGGGCCAGCGCCACCGCGACGGACGCGGTCGCCGGGACAAGCGTCAGCAGGGTGACGACCGCGGGGAAGGGGAGGGCCGGCCCCGCGGCGAGGGAGTCGGCCGCGGCACCGTCGAAGGGCAGCCCCGTCAGGTCGCCGCGCAGGTGGAGGAAGACCAGCAGGGCGACCAGGGAACCGAGCGCCCCGGACAGGGCCGTGGTCGTCGCCGAGACGGCCATCAGCCGGCCGGGACCGAGGCCGATGGCGGACAGGCCGGACCGGGGCCGGGTGCCCGGGTCGGTACGGGCCACGGCGACGGCGAAGTACACGGTGGCGGCGAGCGGGGCCGCGCACCAGGCCAGGCGCAGGGCGGAGGCGCCGGGCGTGTCCGGGTGGCCCAGCGCGTGACCGAGGGCGCACAGCAGCAGGAAGCCCGTGCCCGCCGAGGCCGCCGCCACCAGCAGGCGGCGGCACTGGACGGCGATGCGGGCGCGGCGGGTCAGACGGAGAGCGAGCACGCCGCCCGGCCTTCCGTAGCGGGGCCCTCGGTGGCCACCGTGGCGTCGGCCACCGGCGGAAGGTGCACGGTCCGCACGCGCCGGCCGTCGAGCAGTGACACCGTGCGGTCCGCGAGCGCGGCGGTCTGCGCGTCGTGCGTGGCGAGGACGACGGTGATGCCGTGGGAGCGGGCCGCCGTGGTCAGCGTGCGCAGCACATGGGCGCGGTCGGCCCGGTGCAGGGGCGCCGTCGGCTCGTCGGCGAAGAGCACCGAGGGCGTGACGGCGAGCGCGCGGGCGATGCAGACCCGCTGCCGTTCGGCCTGCTGGAGTTCGTGCGGACGCCGGCGGGAGGCGCCGCCGACGTCGAGGCGTTCCAGCCACTCCAGGGCGGCCGTCCTGGCCCGGCGCCGGCCGGTGCCGCGCAGCATCAGCGGCAGGGCGGTGTTCTCCCAGACGTTGAGTTCCGGGACGAGCGCGGGGGAGGGGTCGATCCAGCCGAACCGGTCCCGGCGCAGCCGTTCGCGGCTGAGGGCGCCCATGGTGTGCACCGGCACGCTGTTGAACCACACCTCGCCCTCCCGCGGCCGCACCAGCCCGGACAGGCACCGCAGCAGCGTCGTCTTGCCGCTGCCGCGCGGGCCGCTGACGGCGAGGATCTCCCCCTCCCGCACGCCGAGCGAGACGCCCTGCAGCGCGGGAGTGCCGTCGTGGTGCTGGTAGTGCAGGGCGCGGGCCCAGAGCACGTCGTTGTCCGGCGGAGCCTCCATGGGCGTACACCTCGGTTCTGATCCGTGTTTCCCCGTCACGATCCCCCGTCCGGGTGAACGAAGGCGGGGCCGATCGGTCACTCGGCACGGTAGGCAGTCGCCGGGAGGAGGCCGGACAGCACGCGGCCCCGGGCCGCCGTTTCTCACTCGAACGGACGGCGCCGGGGCCGGTGAAGATCATCCGGAAGGATGATCGGGGCGTCGCGGGATCAGAGCTTGGTCCACGCCTCCGTGAGGGTGGCGCGCAGGATCTGCTCGATCTCGTCGAAGGTCTCCTGGTTGGAGATCAGCGGCGGGGCGAGCTGGATGACCGGGTCGCCGCGGTCGTCGGCACGGCAGTACAGGCCGTTGTCGAAGAGCGCCTTGGAGAGGAAGCCGTAGAGGACCCGCTCGGTCTCCTCCTCGTTGAACGACTCCTTGGTGTTCTTGTCCTTGACCAGCTCGATGCCGTAGAAGAAGCCGTTGCCGCGTACGTCGCCGACGATCGGCAGGTCGAGGAGCTTCTCCAGGGTGGCGCGGAACTTGCCCTCGTTGTCGAGGACGTGCTGGTTGAGGCCCTCGCGCTCGAACAGGTCGAGGTTGGCCAGGCCGACCGCGGCGGAGACCGGGTGGCCGCCGAAGGTGTAGCCGTGCAGGAAGGTGTTGTCGCCCTTGTAGAACGGCTCGGCCAGGCGGTCGGAGATGATGCACGCGCCGATCGGGGAGTAGCCCGAGGTCATGCCCTTGGCGCAGGTGATCATGTCCGGGACGTAGCCGAACTTGTCGCAGGCGAAGGTCGTGCCGAGGCGGCCGAAGGCGCAGATGACCTCGTCCGAGACGAGCAGCACGTCGTACTGGTCGCAGATCTCGCGCACGCGCTGGAAGTAGCCGGGCGGGGGCGGGAAGCAGCCGCCGGCGTTCTGCACGGGCTCGAGGAAGACGGCGGCGACCGTCTCCGGGCCCTCGAACAGGATCTGCTGCTCGATCTGGTCGGCGGCCCAGCGGCCGAAGGCCTCGGGGTCGTCGCCGAACAGCGGGGCGCGGTAGATGTTGGTGTTCGGCACCTTGTGCGCGCCGGGGACCAGCGGCTCGAAGGGGGCCTTCAGGCCGGGCAGGCCGGTGATGGACAGGGCGCCCTGCGGGGTGCCGTGGTAGGCGACCGCGCGGGAGATGACCTTGTACTTGGTCGGCTTGCCGGTCAGCTTGAAGTACTGCTTGGCGAGCTTCCAGGCGGTCTCGACCGCCTCGCCGCCGCCGGTGGTGAAGAAGACCTTGTTGAGGTCGCCCGGGGCCTCGTTGGCGAGGCGCTCGGCCAGCTCGACGGCCTTCGGGTGCGCGTAGGACCACACCGGGAAGAAGGCGAGCTCCTGGGCCTGCTTCGAGGCGGTCTCGGCCAGCTCCTGGCGGCCGTGGCCGGCCTGGACGACGAAGAGGCCGGCGAGGCCGTCGAGGTAGCGCCTGCCCTTGTCGTCGTAGATGTGGGTGCCCTCACCGCGGACGATGGTGGGGACGGGGGCGTTCTCGTACGACGACATGCGGGTGAAGTGCATCCACAGGTGGTCGTACGCGGTCCTGCTGAGGTCCTTGGGGCTGTCGGTGCTCACGATTATCGGGTTCCCCACATATAGGTCTGCTTCTTGAGCTTGAGGTAGACGAAGCTCTCGGTGGAGCGCACGCCGGGGACGGCCCGGATGCGCCGGTTGATGACCTCCAGGAGGTGGTCGTCGTCCTCGCAGACGACCTCCACCATCAGATCGAAGGAGCCTGCGGTCATCACCACGTACTCGCACTCGGACATGGCCGCCAGCGCGTCGGCGACGGACTCCACGTCGCCCTCGACGTTGACGCCGACCATCGCCTGCCGGCGGAAGCCCACGGTGAGCGGGTCCGTGACGGCGACGATCTGCATCACGCCCTGGTCGAGCAGCTTCTGGACGCGCTGGCGCACGGCCGCCTCCGACAGGCCGACGGCCTTGCCGATCGCGGCGTACGGCCTGCGGCCGTCCTCCTGGAGCTGTTCGATGATGGCGAGGGAGACGGCGTCCAACTGGGGACCGCCGTTCCTGGACTCGCGGGAGTCCTTCGGGTCTGCGCTTCGACTGGCCACGGCTTCACTCTGCACGACGTATCGATAGTTTTGCAAGGTCGGATCGATGAAATTCGTTGTCTGAGGACGTCAAGCCTGCGGATTTCGCATTGTGGAGGGGAGTGGGGGTGTTGAAAACGTGGGGTCTGCGTCTAGGGTGGTGTCTCAGTGTTCGGACACCCCCGAGGGGTCCCGACCCGAGAGATCCGAAGCAACAGACAGACACCGAACTTGGAGGGCCGGCAGTGAGCACCGAGCTGCGTCGTCTGCGCAACTACATCGACGGTGAGTTCCGGGACGCCGCCGACGGACGGACCACCGAGGTGGTCAACCCCGCGACCGGCGAGGCCTACGCGACCGCCCCCCTGTCCGGGCAGGCGGACGTGGACGCCGCCATGGCGGCCGCCGCCGCGGCCTTCCCGGCCTGGCGCGACACCACCCCGGCCGAGCGGCAGAAGGCCCTGCTCAAGATCGCGGACGCGTTCGAGGAGCGGGCCGAGGAACTGATCGCGGCGGAGGTGGAGAACACGGGCAAGCCCGTCGGGCTCACCCGCTCCGAGGAGATCCCGCCGATGGTCGACCAGATCCGCTTCTTCGCGGGCGCGGCGCGGATGCTCGAGGGCCGCAGCGCCGGCGAGTACATGGAGGGCCTGACCTCCATGATTCGCCGCGAGCCGATCGGCGTCTGCGCGCAGGTCGCGCCGTGGAACTACCCGATGATGATGGCCGTGTGGAAGTTCGCTCCGGCGCTCGCCGCGGGCAACACGGTCGTCCTGAAGCCGTCCGACACCACCCCCGCCTCCACGGTCCTGATCGCCGACATCATCGGCTCGGTCCTGCCCAAGGGCGTCTTCAACGTCATCTGCGGCGACCGCGACACCGGCCGCCTCATGGTCGAGCACCCGACCCCGGCGATGGCCTCCATCACCGGCTCCGTACGGGCCGGCATGTCCGTCGCCGAGTCGGCCTCCAAGGACCTCAAGCGGGTCCACCTGGAGCTGGGCGGCAAGGCCCCGGTCGTGGTCTTCGAGGACACCGACATCCCCAAGGCCGTCGAGGACATCTCCGTAGCGGGCTTCTTCAACGCCGGCCAGGACTGCACCGCCGCCACGCGCGTGCTCGTGCACGAGTCGATCCACGACGAGTTCGTGAGCGCGCTGGCGAAGGCCGCCGCCGAGACGAAGACCGGTCAGCCGGACGACGAGGACGTGCTCTTCGGCCCGCTCAACAACCCCAACCAGCTCAAGCAGGTCGCCGGGTTCATCGAGCGCCTGCCCGCCCACGCCAAGGTCGAGGCCGGCGGCCACCAGGTCGGCGACAAGGGCTACTTCTACGCCCCGACCGTCGTCTCGGGCCTCAAGCAGGACGACGAGATCATCCAGAACGAGGTCTTCGGCCCGGTCATCACCGTCCAGTCCTTCCGCGACGAGGACCAGGCCGTTCAGTGGGCCAACGGCGTCGAGTACGCGCTGGCCTCCTCGGTGTGGACCAAGGACCACGGCCGTGCCATGCGGATGTCGAAGAAGCTCGACTTCGGCTGCGTGTGGATCAACACCCACATCCCGCTGGTCGCCGAGATGCCGCACGGCGGCTTCAAGAAGTCCGGCTACGGCAAGGACCTGTCGGGCTACGGCTTCGAGGACTACACGCGGATCAAGCACGTGATGACGTCGCTGGACGTGTGACGGACGGTCTCCGTCGCGTTCACGCGTCCACGTGTGCGAGGGGCGGGGAACGGCGCGCCGCCACGGGTCTGCCCGTGACGGCCGCGCGGTTCCCCGCCCCTTTCGCGTGCGTCCGCCCACCGTGGTCGACAGGGTGTCGCTGTTGACCGGTTCCGCTCGACGGGGCGTCAATTGTGAGCCCCTCGCCGGGGGCGGCATGCTGCGGCCATGCCGCTGACTTCGAGGACATCCCCCGTTTCCCGCCGGAAGCTGCTGCGCGCCCTGGGCGCGGGCGCCGCTCTCGGAGGGCTCGCCGGGTGCGGGGTGCCGGCCGCGTACGTGGCGCCCGGCGACCGGGCGGCGGCCGACCGGTCCGCCCGGGACAAGCGGCTCGCCTGGGCGAACTGGCCGCTCTACATCGACACCGACGACGAGCACCCGAACCGGCGGCCCACACTGGATGCCTTCGAGAAGCGGACGGGCATCTCCGTCGCGTACGTCGAGGAGATCAACGACAACGACGAGTTCTTCGGCAAGATCAGCCCGTCCCTGATGAACCACCAGCCCACCGACCGGGATCTGATCGTCATCAGCGACTGGATGTGCGGCCGGTTCGTGCGGCTCGGCTGGGTGCAGGAGATGGACCGCTCCCGCCAGCCGAACGTCACCGAGTACCTGGATCCGCTGCTGCGTCGGCCCGCCTTCGACCCGGGCCGACGGTTCACCGTGCCCTGGCAGTCCGGGATCACCGGCATCGCCTACAACCGCCGCAGGCTCGGCCGGGAGATCCGCCACGTCTCCGAGCTGTGGTCCGACGACCTCAAGGGCCGCGTGACCCTGCTGTCCGGCATGGACGAGGCCTTCGCGCTGCTGATGCAGGGCAACGGCGTGGACATCACCGACTGGACGGCCGACGACTTCCACACCGTCTGCGACCAGGTGGAGAAGCAGGTGGACCGGGGCCAGATCCGCCGCTTCACCGGCAACGACTACATCAAGGACCTCACCAGCGGGGACGTCCTGGCCTGCCAGGCCTACTCCGGTGACGTGATCCAGCTCCAGGCGGACGACCCGGACATCGAGTTCGTCGTCCCCGAGGAGGGCGCCGAACTGTGGGCGGAGTCCCTGATGATCCCCAACCTGGCCGCGCACAAGGCCAACGCGGAGCGGCTGATCGACCACTACTACCAGCCGGAGGTCGTCGCCGAACTGGCCGCCTGGGTCAACTACGTCTGCCCCGTCCCCGCCGCGCGGGACGTGCTCGCCTCCTCCGGCGACGAGGAGACCGCGGCACTCGCCGAGGACCCGCTGATCTTCCCCGACGCGTCGATGCGCGAACGGCTGGCGATCGCACGGGACATCGCGGCGGGGGAGCGCGCGGAGTTCGCCAAGCGGTGGAACGCCATCGTGGGCGTGTAGCACACTGACCGCCGTGGACAATTCGTCACGCGATGAAGAGGTCGCCGGTGCGGTGACCCTCGGACTGCTGGCCGCCTGGGCGCTGCACGACGCCGAGGAACTGGCGGCCGTGCCCGGCTGGTGGCGGCGCAACCTGCCCGCGCTGCGCGAGCGGTACCCGGCCGTGCCGGAGGCGGTGTGGCGGCGGGCCGGGTCGGTCGGTCCGAGGGAGTTCGCCGCCGCCGTCGGGGCGATGGCCGTGATCGTGGCCTCCGCGTCCGCCGCGGGCCGGGTGACCGGCGGCCGCTCCGCCGCGTACCAGACCGCGCTCAACGCCTTCGGGCTGCACGGCCTGGTCCACCTCGCGCAGGCGGGGCTCGTCCGCGGCTACACCCCCGGCTCCGCCACCTCGCCCCTGCTCGTGGTCCCGTTCACCCTCTGGGCCCGCCACCGCCTGCGCCGCGCCGGCGTCCTGCGCCCCACGCGCCCGCGGGACCTTGCCCTCGGGCTGGGCCTGGCGGGCGCGGCGACGGCCGCCTCGCACGCGGTGGCGCGGCGGCTCGTCGGGACCGGCTGAGCGAGGCCGCGGGGATCGACGGCCCTGCGCGCGAAGGACGGTGACCGCCGACACCCTGCGCGCGAAGGACGGCGACCGTCGACACCCTGTGCGCCCCGCGCGCCGGACCGCCGCCCGAGGGCTGGGCACCGGGTCCGGTGACTCACCTGCCCGCCAGGGGAGTCGAGCGCCTCCTCGGGATCACTCCGGGGGAGTCCGGCGGTGGCCGGCGCGCAGGGCGCACAGGGTGTCGACGCGGTTGGTCGTGATCGAGTCGACACCCAGGGCGAGCAGGCGGCGCATGGAACGCCGGGTGTCCGGCGTCCACACCGACAGCAGATGGCCGTCACCGTGCACGCGCTCGGCCAGCGCCCGGTCCACCAGCCCGAACCGGTAGTTGAGCCAGCGTGGCCGGAGCGCCGCCAGCAGCGCGGGCCGGGGCGGCGCGGCCGTGGACCAGGTCAGCGCGATCTCGGCGGCCGGGTCGGCGGCGCGCACGGTGAGCATGGTGGCCGCGCCCGCGCAGTAGTACACGCGGTCGTCCGCCCCGCACTCGCGCACCGTGTCCACGATCCGGCGGACCGCCGCCTCCCCGGGGCCGCCCGGCAGGTCGAGCATCACGCGGCTGCCGTCGGACGCCGCCAGCGCCTGCGCGAGCGTCGGCACGCGGCCCTGCGTCAACTCGCCCACCTCGCGCGCCGTCAGCGAGCGCAGCGGCCGGTCCCGTTCCCACAGCCGCTTCAGCGTCTCGTCGTGCAGGAGCACCGGCACGCCGTCCCGGGTGAGGCGTACGTCGACCTCGACCGCGTCCGCGCCACGGGCCAGGGCGGAGCGCAGCGAGTCGAGCGTGTTCTCCCGGAAGCGGTACGGATCGCCGCGGTGGGCCACGGCGGTCACCCCGTGCACGTCGGCGGGCATCAGGAGGCGAGCCACGAGGACGTGTACGTGTCGATCTCGTCCCGCAGCCGCGCCTTGCCGGACGCGTCGAGGAAGGACGCCTCGACCCCGTTCTTCGCCAGCTCGGCGAGGCCCCGTTCGTCGAGGCCGAGGAGCCGGGCGGCGACCGCGTACTCGTTGTTGAGGTCGGTGCCGAACATCGGCGGGTCGTCGGAGTTGATGGTCACGAGGACCCCGGCCCGCGTGAACTCCTTGATCGGGTGCTCGTCCAGGGTGCGGACCGCACGGGTGGCGATGTTCGAGGTCGGGCACACCTCCAGCGGGATCCGGTGCTCGGCGAGGTGCGCCAGCAGCTCGGGGTCCTGCGCGGAGCTGGTGCCGTGCCCGATGCGTTCGGCGCGCAGGTCGGTGAGCGCGTCCCACACCGTCCCCGGGCCGGTCGTCTCGCCGGCGTGCGGCACCGAGCGCAGCCCGGCGGCCAGCGCCCGGTCGAAGTACGGCTTGAACTGCGGCCGGGGGACGCCGATCTCGGGTCCGCCGAGACCGAAGGAGATCAGCCCCTCCGGACGCACCCGGTCGTCCGTGGCGAGCCGCGTCGTCTCCTCGGCGGCCTCCAGACCGGCCTCGCCGGGAATGTCGAAGCACCAGCGCAGCACGGTCCCGAAGTCGGCCTCGGCCGCCTTGCGGGCGTCCTCGATCGCGTCCATGAAGGCGTTCTCGTCGATGCCGCGCCGGGTGGAGGAGAACGGGGTGACGGTCAGCTCGGCGTAGCGCACCTGCTGGCGGGCCATGTCCCGCGCCACCTCGTACGTCAGCAGCCGTACGTCCTCCGGGGTGCGGATCAGGTCGACGACGGACAGGTACACCTCGATGAAGTGCGCGAAGTCCGTGAAGACGAAGTAGTCGGCCAGGGCCTCGGGGTCGGTGGGGACCTTGGAGTCGGGGTGGCGCGCGGCCAGCTCCGAGACGATGCGCGGGGAGGCGGATCCGACGTGGTGGACGTGCAGTTCGGCCTTGGGCAGTCCGGCGATGAAGGCGTGCAGATCGCGCGGGACGTCGGGGTCGACGAGGTGCTCGGTCAAGGGGTTCCCTCCCCAAACGGCGCCCCCCGCGGCCGCCGGGGCGGCGCCGGGGCGCGGGTGATCGGCTGATCGGTGAGTCGGGATCATCGTAGGCCGGGGCCGGGCTGTACGGGGGAGGGCCGTAGCATGACGGGACGTCCGCACAGAGGGGATCCCGCGCATGTCCGACGACGCGAAGCCGGCGCGAGCCGACGCGCACGCGCCGGAAGCCGCGGGCACCGGCCCCGCGTCCCGGCCGGCACCCCACGACACCACCGGGGCCGGCGGCACCTGGGCGACTCCGGGAGGCGGGCCGCACGACGGTCCCTCCGACGCGGTCCCCGGCACGGTGGGGCTCGGCAAGCCGGACGCCGCGGGCGGGCGGACGCCGGCCGCGCGGGGCGACGATCCGTGGGCGCCGCCGGCGGACGGTGCCGCGCCCGCGTCCGGCGGCGGTCCGGGAGGGACCCTCGCGTCGAACGAGCCGTCCCCGTGGGCCGCCCCGTCCGTCCACGACCAGCACACGGTCACGTCGATGCCGGCCATGGGCGCCCCGGCCCCGCCGTGGACGACCGGGCCCGCGCCCGCGGTATCGCCCGCGCCCGTGAGCGGCGGGGCCGACCCCTTCGCGCCCCCGGCCCCCGTGAGCGGTGCGGGCGACCCCTTCGCGCCGCCCCACGCCGGCCAGGAACAGGCGGTGCCCCCGCCGCCCATAGCCCCCGACGGCCCGGGGCAGGTCCCCTACGGCTATCCCGGCCAGGCCGGTTACCCCGCACCTCCGTCGCAGGGCTACTACGGCTGGCCCGGTGCGGCGCCGATGCCGAGCAACGGACTGGGCACGGCCGGACTCGTGCTCGGCATCGTCTCGGCCGCCGTCTTCTGCCTGTGGCCGCTCGCCATCGTCCTGGGCGTCCTGGGCGTCGTGTTCGGCGCCGTCGGCCGCGCCAAGGCCACCCGCGGCGAGGCCACCAACCCGGGCCAGGCCCTGGCCGGCGTCATCTGCGGAATCGCCGGCATCGTGCTGGGCGTGGGCTTCGGGCTGCTGGTGCTCCTCACCTGAAGCGTGTCGTCCGGATCGGGCCGCGGGACATCGGCTGTGTCTCGGTCGCGGCGGTGAGTCCTCCGCCTGCCCGGCGGACCGGCGGCAAAGGCCGCGGCGCCGCTACGCCCCCGCCTCGCTGCGCCCCCGCAGCTCCTCCCGCGCGGCCATCAACGCGAAGCCCAGCAGGTTCTCCCCGCGCCACCGCTCCGGATCCCCGGCCGCCGCGTCGTCCGCCGCGAGGCCGATGCCCCACACGCGGTCCACGGGGCTGGCCTCCACCAGGACCCGCTCGCCCGTGTTCAGCAGGAACGCGCGCAGCGCGGGGTCCGAGGCGAACTTGTGGACGCTGCCCTCGACGACGATGCGGAACCGCTCCCGTGCCCACACCGCCTCGTCGAAACCGCGCACCAGCCGGCCCGCCTTCTTCGCCTCGGCGGGATGCTCCGCGGCCAGCGCCCGGCGCTCCGCCTCCGCGTCCCCGAAGAGCCGTGCCTTGCCCGCCATCATCCAGTGCTCCGCGGTCGCGTACTCCACGCCGTCCACGGCGAAGGGCGACGGCCACCACTGACTCAGGCAGCCCGGACCGATCCGGCCGTCCGGCAGCGGCCGGTGCCCCCAGAAGAAGAGGTACTTGATCCTCGCGTCCGCCCGCATCCGTCCGAGCAGCTCCTGCCTGTCGCCGATGGTCCCGGCCCCCGTGTTCCTCTCCATGCACGCGAGTCTGGCACGCGCCACGGACACTCCGTCCGTCCTTTTCCGTGGCCACTCGACACCTGGTCGACAGATTCCGTCGCGTAACCAAATGGCAACAACGGAATCACTTGTTGGGCGTCTGGTGCTCTGCCAGGATCGGCACTCACATCGAGCCTGAGCCACGCCGGCCCCGTCATGGGGACTCCCGTCACGGGCCTGTCACGGGCACATCGAGGAGAGCCGACATGCACAACCCGGGCAACGCCACCCCGGAACGATTCCCGGCCCAGCAGCGTTTCGCGGACGGCGCGCAGTACATCGCGGGCCGCCTCACGAAGGGCACCTCCGGACGCACCCACACGGTCGTCGACCCCGCGACCGGTGAGGACGTCCTCACCTACGAACTGGCCGGTGCCGACGACGTCGACGCGGCCGTCGCCGCCGCGCGGGCGGCGTTCCCCGGCTGGGCCGGCGCCACCCCGGGCGAGCGCTCCGACGCCCTGCACCGCTTCGCCGCCGTGCTCGCCGACCGCGCCGAGGACTTCGCCCGCGCCGAGTCCCTCCAGTGCGGCAAGCCCCTGAAGCTGACCCGCGAGTTCGACGTCCCGGGCACGGTCGACAACGCGGCCTTCTTCGCCGGCGCCGCCCGCCATCTGCAGGGCCAGTCGGCGGGGGAGTACTCCGGCGACCACACCTCGTACGTGCGTCGCGAGCCGATCGGCGTCGTCGGTTCCATCGCGCCCTGGAACTACCCGCTCCAGATGGCCGCCTGGAAGATCCTCCCGGCGATCGCCGCGGGCAACACCATCGTGCTCAAGCCCGCCGAGATCACCCCGCTGACCTCGCTGATGTTCGCGCAGGCCGCCACCGAGGCCGGCATCCCGGACGGCGTGATCAACATCGTGAGCGGCACCGGACGGGAAGCCGGCGAGCACCTCGTCGCCCACCCCGACGTGGCGATGACCTCCTTCACCGGCTCGACCGCCGTCGGCAAGCGCGTCGCCGAGGTCGCCACCGCCACCGTCAAGCGCATCCACCTGGAACTCGGCGGCAAGGCCCCCTTCCTCGTCTTCGACGACGCCGACCTCGACGCCGCCGTCAACGGCGCGGTCGCGGGCGCGCTCATCAACACCGGCCAGGACTGCACGGCCGCCACGCGCGCCTACGTGCAGCGGCCCCTGTACGAGGCGTTCGTCGAGAAGACCGCCGCCCTCATGGACACCGTCCGCGTCGGCGACCCCTTCGCCCCGGACACCGACCTCGGTCCGCTGGTCAGCCACGTGCAGCGGGACCGCGTCGCCGGCTTCGTCGACCGGGCGCGCTCCTACGCGCGCGTGGTGACCGGCGGACAGACACCGCAGGGCGACCTCGCGGACGGCGCCTACTACCGGCCCACGCTCATCGCCGACGCGGCGCAGGACAGCGAGGCCGTCCAGTCCGAGATCTTCGGGCCGGTGCTGGTCGTGCTGCCCTTCGACACCGACGACGAGGGCATCCGGCTGGCCAACGACACGCCGTACGGGCTCGCGGCCTCCGCGTGGAGCCGGGACGTGTACCGGGCGAACCGCGCCACCCGCGAGATCAAGGCGGGCTGCGTGTGGGTCAACGACCACATCCCGATCATCAGCGAGATGCCGCACGGCGGATACAAGGCGTCCGGCTTCGGCAAGGACATGTCCGCCTACTCCTTCGAGGAGTACACACAGGTCAAGCATGTGATGTTCGACAACACCGCGGTGGTCCGCAAGGACTGGCACCGCACTGTCTTCGGGGACCGTTAGCCATCACCTCAAGGCCGCCGACCACGGCCGACCCACCCGAAAGGGCAACCACGCGCATGGAGCAGTACGAGCCCGACCGCCTCTCCCCGGCCCAAGTGGCCGCCATGCGGCGCAGTCTGACCAACGGCAGGGCCGCGCTCACCCGCCGGTCGCTGCTGCGCGCCTCCGCGACCGGCGCGCTCACGCTCGGCGGACTCGGCACGCTGAGCGCCTGCGGCATCCCCGCGGCCGGCAAGACCGAGGGCGGCGTCTCCTCGGAGGACCGGTCGGCGAAGGAGCGGAAGGTCGTCTTCTCCAACTGGACCGAGTACATGGACGTCGACGAGAGCGGGCGGCGGCACCCGACGCTGGAGGCGTTCACCGAGCGGACCGGCATCCGGGTCACGTACACGGAGGACATCAACGACAACAGCGAGTTCTTCGGCAAGATCCAGCCGCAGCTCGCCGCGGGCCAGGACCCCGGGCGCGACATCATCGTGCTCACCGACTGGCTGGCCGCCCGGCTGATCCGCCTCGGCTGGGTCCAGAAGCTGGACCCGGCCAACCTGCCGCACGCCTTCACCAACCTCTCGCCCCAGTTCCGCAACCCCGACTGGGACCCGGGCCGCGCCTACTCGTACCCCTGGCAGGGCATCTCGACCGTCATCGCCTACAACAAGAAGGCGCTGGACGGCATCGAGGTGAAGTCGGTCTCCGACCTGCTCGACAACCCGAAGCTGAAGGGCCGCGTCGGCTTCCTCACCGAGATGCGCGACAGCATCGGCATGATGCTGCTCGACATGGGCAAGGACCCCGCCCGCTTCACCGACGACGACTACGACGCGGCCGTCGCCCGCCTCCAGAAGGGCGTCGACAGCGGCCAGATCCGCCGCTTCACCGGCAACGACTACACGTCCGACCTCACCAAGGGCGACTTCGCGGCCTGTCTGGCCTGGGCCGGTGACGTGGTCCAGCTCAAGGCGGACAGCCCCGACGTCGACTTCGTCATCCCGGACAGCGGCTACCTCACGTCCAGCGACAACATGCTGATCCCCAACAGGGCCCGGCACAAGACGAACGCCGAACGGCTCATCGACTACTACTACGAGCCCGGCCCGGCCGCGGAACTCGCCGCCTACATCAACTTCGTCTGTCCCGTCGACGGGGTGAAGGACGAACTGGCGAAGATCGACGAGGACGCGGCGAACAATCCGCTGATCATTCCCGACAAGGCCATGCAGGCCAAGTCCCATGCCTTCCGCTCCCTGAGCGCGAAGGAAGAGACGGCCTACGAAGAGAAGTTCGCGAAGCTCACTGGGGCGTGACGACGATGAAGACCACGACAGACGCGACGGACCGCGGCGGCGACGTCCGCCTGACCGGCATCAGCAAGACCTACGGCTCCTTCACCGCCGTGCACCCGCTCGACCTGACCGTGCCCCAGGGATCCTTCTTCGCCCTGCTCGGCGCCTCCGGCTGCGGCAAGACGACCACCCTGCGCATGATCGCCGGACTGGAGGAGCCCAGCACCGGCACCGTCCACCTCGGCGACCAGGACGTCACCGCGCTCCCGCCGTACAAACGGCCGGTGAACACGGTCTTCCAGTCCTACGCCCTCTTCCCGCACCTCGACATCTTCGAGAACGTCGCCTTCGGCCTGCGCCGGCGCGGCATCAAGTCCGTGAAGAAACAGGTCGAGGAGATGCTCGACCTGGTCCAGCTCGGCGAGCAGGCCCGCAAGAAACCGCACCAGCTCTCCGGCGGCCAGCAGCAGCGCGTCGCCGTCGCCCGCGCCCTGATCAACCACCCCAAGGTGCTGCTCCTGGACGAACCGCTCGGCGCCCTCGACCTCAAGCTGCGCCGCCAGATGCAGCTCGAGCTCAAGCGCATCCAGACCGAGGTCGGCATCACCTTCGTGCACGTCACGCACGACCAGGAGGAGGCCATGACGATGGCCGACCAGGTCGCCGTGATGAACGCGGGCCGCGTCGAGCAGCTCGGCGCCCCCGCCGACCTGTACGAGAACCCGCGGACCACCTTCGTCGCCAACTTCCTCGGCACCTCCAACCTCATCGAGGCCGAGGTCGTCTCGACGCGAGGGGACGACATCGTGGTCAAGGCGGCCGGCGACAAGCTGGTCCTGCCCGGTGCCCGGTGTTCGGCGCCGACCGGGACGGGCGGCAAGGTCCTGGTCGGCGTGCGCCCGGAGAAGATAGGCCTGACCCACGCGGACGAGGCCGCCTCCGTCCCCGAGGGCCGCAACCGCATCACCGGGAAGATCGTCAACACCAGCTTCATCGGCGTCTCCACGCAGTACGTGGTCGACTGCCCGGCCTGCCCGGAGTTCGAGGTCTACGCCCAGAACATCGACCGCGACTCCCGCCTGGTGCCCGGCGCCGACGTCGTCCTGCACTGGCGGCCGGAGCACACCTTCGGCCTGGACGCCGCACAGGACATCGACGCGGGCCTGGCCGAGGAGGAGGCGGCCTGATGTCGACGCTCACCGAGGCACCGCCCCCGCTCGCCCCGGCCGCGGAAGGGAAGAAGCCCCCGCGCCGGCGCGGCCGGCTCACGCCGTACTGGCTGCTGCTGCCCGGCATCCTGTGGCTGATCGTCTTCTTCGCCGCGCCCATGGTCTACCAGGCCTCCACGTCCGTGCAGACGGGCTCCCTGGAGGAGGGCTACAAGGTCACCTGGCACTTCGCCACCTATTGGGACGCGCTGTCCGAGTACTGGCCGCAGTTCCTGCGCTCGGTCGCGTACGCGGCCTCCGCCACCGTGCTGTGCCTGCTGCTCGGCTACCCGCTCGCCTATCTGATCGCCTTCCGGGCGGGCCGCTGGCGCAACCTGATCATGATCCTGGTGATCGCGCCGTTCTTCACCAGCTTCCTGATCCGCACCCTGGCCTGGAAGACGATCCTCGCGGACGGCGGCCCGGTCGTCGACGTCCTGAACACGCTGCACGTCCTCGACGTCACGAGCTGGCTCGGCTGGACGTCCGGCGACCGCGTGCTGGCCACACCGCTCGCGGTCGTGTGCGGTCTGACGTACAACTTCCTGCCGTTCATGATCCTGCCGCTGTACACCTCGCTGGAGCGCATCGACGGACGGCTGCACGAGGCGGCGGGGGACCTGTACGCGAAGCCGTCCACCGTCTTCCGCAAGGTCACCTTCCCGCTGTCGATGCCCGGAGTCGTCTCCGGAACCCTGCTCACCTTCATCCCGGCCACCGGCGACTACGTCAACGCCTCCCTGCTCGGCTCGGCCGACACCGGAATGATCGGCAATGTGATCCAGTCCCAGTTCCTGCGGGTGCTGGACTACCCGACGGCCGCGGCGCTCTCCTTCATCCTGATGGCCGCGATTCTCGCCATGGTCACCGTCTACATCCGCAAGTCCGGCACGGAGGATCTGGTTTAAATGGCCTTCGTCAACTGGTTCAAGCGCAATCTGGTCGTCACCGCCGGACTGCTGACGCTCGCTTATCTCCTGCTGCCGAACGTCATTGTCACGGTCTTCTCCTTCAACAAGCCCAACGGGCGTTTCAATTACTCCTGGCAGCGGTTCTCCACGGACGCCTGGAAGGACCCGTGCGGGGTCGCCGGGCTGTGCGGCTCCCTGTCGCTCAGCCTCCAGATCGCCCTGTGGGCGACGCTGGGCGCGACCGCCCTCGGTACCGCGATCGCCTTCGCGCTGGTCCGCTACCGCTTCCGGGCCCGCGGCGCGATCAACTCGCTGATCTTCCTGCCGATGGCGATGCCCGAGGTCGTGATGGCCGCCTCGCTGCTCACACTGTTCCTCAACATGGGCGCCCAGCTCGGCTTCTGGACGATCCTGATCGCCCACATCATGTTCTGCCTCAGCTTCGTCGTCACGGCCGTCAAGGCCCGGGTCATGTCGATGGACCCGCGCCTGGAGCAGGCGGCGCAGGACCTGTACGCCGGCCCCTTCCAGACCTTCGTACGCGTCACGCTGCCGATCGCCGCACCCGGTATCGCGGCCGGCGCGCTGCTCGCCTTCGCGCTGTCCTTCGACGACTTCATCATCACCAATTTCAACGCGGGTTCCACCGTCACGTTCCCCATGTTCGTCTGGGGCTCGGCACAGCGCGGAACGCCCGTCCAGATCAACGTCATCGGTACGGCCATGTTCATCGTCGCCGTACTGTTCGTCCTGGCCTCCATGGCCGTCGGCAACCGCCGAAGCCGCCGCAAGGCATAAACACATCAGTGCATTCGTAGGGAGTTGAAATCATGGCCCCTAGCGCCATGAGCCGCAGCAACCACTGGACGAAATCCCTCTCCGACGCCCAGCCCGTCGCGTACTGGCTGGACGACCCCGGCCGTCCCCGTCCCGAGCCCGCCCTCACCGGCGCCGAGACCTGCGACCTGCTCGTCGTCGGCGGCGGCTACAGCGGGCTGTGGACCGCGCTGATCGCCAAGGAGCGCGACCCCGGCCGGGACGTGGTGCTGCTGGAGGGCCGCGAGGTGGGCTGGGCCGCCTCCGGCCGCAACGGCGGGTTCTGCGCCGCCTCCCTCACGCACGGCCTGTCCAACGGCCTCTCCCGCTGGCCCGGCGAGATCCACAAGCTGGAGGAGCTGGGCGTCCGCAACCTCGACGCCATCGAGGAGGCGGTCGCCCGGTACTCCCTCGACTGCGACTTCGAGCGCACCGGCGAGATCGACGTCGCCACCGAGCCGTACCAGGCCCGCGAACTGAAGGACTGGTACGCGAAGATCCGGGCCGAGGGCCTCGCCGACGGCATCGACTACCTGGACGCCGAGGCCGTGCGGGAACAGGTCGACTCGCCGACCTTCCGAGCCGGCCTCCACGACCGCCGGGGCGTGGCCATGGTCAACCCCGCCAGGCTCGCCTGGGGCCTCAAGCGGGCCTGCCTCGACCTCGGCGTCCGCATCCACGAGAACACCCCCGCGCTCACCCTGCGGCCGTACGGCGCCGGCATGGCCGTACGCACCCCCTACGGCGGGGTCCGCGCCCGCACCGTCGCGCTCGGCACCAACATCTTCCCGAGCCTGGTCAAGCGGGTGCGCTCCTACACCGTCCCGGTCTACGACTACGCCCTGATGACCGAGCCGCTCACCGACGCGCAGCTCGCCTCGATCGGCTGGAAGAACCGGCAGGGCCTCGGCGACAGCGCCAACCAGTTCCACTACTTCCGGCTCTCCGGCGACAACCGGATCCTGTGGGGCGGCTACGACGCGATCTACCCCTACGGCGGCCGGGTCCGCGCCGAGTACGACGACCGCCCCGAGACCTACGCCAAGCTCGCCGGGCACTTCTTCACCTGCTTCCCGCAGTTGGAGGGCGTCCGCTTCACCCACGCCTGGGGCGGCGCCATCGACACCTGCTCCCGCTTCTCGGCGTTCTTCGGCACCGCGCACCGGGGCAGGGTCGCCTACGCGGCCGGCTACACCGGACTCGGCGTCGGCGCCACCCGGTTCGGCGCCGAGGTGATGCTCGACCTGCTGGCGGGGGAGCGCACCGAGCGCACGGAACTGGAGATGGTGCGCAAGAAGCCGCTGCCGTTCCCGCCCGAGCCCTTCGCCTGGACCGGCATCGCGCTCACCAAGTGGTCGCTGGCCCGCGCCGACGAGCACGACGGCCGGCGCAACCTCTGGCTGCGCACGATGGACCGGCTGGGTCTGGGCTTCGACAGCTAGGACCTGCCGCCCGGATCGCGCCCGCGGACAGGCCCTGGCCGCGGGCGCGGACGGCCCGTTCACCCGAACGAGGTACGTCAACACGCGTAATGCCACCCCGGGACCTCCCTCTCCACCGTGACGCACTTCCGCGTCCACGAACGAGAGGGAGGTCCCCGCATGTCTGGTGCGAAGTCGGCGGTCGCGTGGCTGGCGTCCGCCGCGCCCGATCCCGAGTCCTGCCGGAGGGAGTGGGAGCGCAGCCCCCACGGGGTCGTGCTGCTGCCCGCGGGCAGGTCCTGGGACGTGCTCTTCCTGCCGAGCAGGCTCGGCCGCCCGACCCTGGACGTGCTCTGCCGCGTCCTGGACCGGCCCGGCCCGGTGCTCGGCGGGTTCGGTGACGCACCCGCGGGCTTCCTCGTGCCGCCGGGCACCGCGACCCGCTGGCTGGGCACCGGGATCCGCACGGCCGGGCGCGGCACCTGGATAGTCGTGCCGCATCCGGGATGCTCCTCGGCCCGTTCGATCCGCTGGCTGATCCCGCCCGACGGCTCCGGCACCCTGACCGATCCGGTGCTCCTCGAACTGGCGATGCACGAGGCGGCGGCCCGTCTGGCGGGACGGGAGGACGAGCGGTGAGCCGCGCGAGGGGTTGACAACCGAATTGGTCTGGACCAAGTTGGGCGCGCTCCACCCTCCCCATCTCCCCCCTGTCCGGAGGCACTTGTGGAACGCTCCAGACCTCTCGGCCGTCACCGCCTCGTCACGCTGCTCACCGCCGCGGCTCTCGCCGCGTCCGGCACGACCGCGCTCTCGTCGGCCGCCCGTGCGGCCGACGCCGACCTCGTGCGCAACGGCGGCTTCGAGTCCGGCCTCGACGGCTGGACGTGCACGGCGGGCACGACCGTGGCCTCGCCCGTGCACGGCGGCACCGCCGCCCTGAAGGCCACCCCGGCCGGCGCCGACAACGCCCGCTGCGCGCAGACGGTGACCGTGAGGCCCGACTCCGCCTACACACTGACGGGCCACGTCCGCGGCACGTACGTCCACCTCGGCGCGAGCGGCACCGGCACCACCGACGTCTCCACGTGGGCCCAGTCCGCCCCCGACTGGCAGCGCCTGACGACCACGTTCCGCACCGGCCCGTCCACGACCGAGGTCACGATCTACACCCACGGCTGGTACGGCACCGGCGCGTACCACGCCGACGACGTCTCCCTCACCGGCCCGGGCGGGGAGACGGGACAGCCGCCCGCGCCGCCCACCGGGCTCACCGCCGGCACGGTCACCTCCTCCAGCGTCGCCCTGTCCTGGTCACCGGTCCCGGGCGCGACGGGCTACGCCGTCTACCGCGACGGCACCAAGGTCAGCACCGTCACTGGCACCTCGGCCACCGTGACCGGCCTGACCCCCTCCACGGCGTACGCCTTCCAGGTCGCCGCCGTCAACGACACGGGCGAGTCCGCGCGGTCCGCGACGGTCACGGCCACCACCGCCCCCGGCTCGGACGGCGGCGGCTCCGGCCTCCCGGCCCACGCCCTGGTCGGCTACCTCCACGCGAGCTTCGCCAACGGCTCCGGCTACACGCGCATGGCCGACGTGCCCGACTCCTGGGACGTCATCGACCTGGCCTTCGGCGAGCCCACCTCGGTCACCTCCGGCGACATCCGCTTCGAGCGCTGCCCGGTCACCGAGTGCCCGAACGTGGAGAGCGACGCCGAGTTCAAGGCGGCGATCAAGGCCAAGCAGGCGGCCGGCAAGAAGGTGCTCATCTCCATCGGCGGCCAGAACGGCCAGGTGCAACTGACCACGACCGCGGCCCGCGACACCTTCGTCTCGTCCGTCTCGAAGATCATCGACGAGTACGGGCTCGACGGCCTCGACATCGACTTCGAGGGCCACTCGCTGTCCCTGAACGCCGACGACACCGACTTCAAGAACCCGAAGACCCCGGTGATCGTCAACCTGATCTCCGCCCTGAAGACCCTGAAGGCCAAGTACGGCGACGACTTCGTGCTGACCATGGCCCCGGAGACCTTCTTCGTCCAGAACGGCTACCAGTTCTACGGCACCGGCAAGTGGGGCGGCCAGGACCCGCGCTGCGGCGCCTACCTCCCGGTCATCCACGCCCTGCGCGACGACCTGACGCTGCTGCACGTCCAGGACTACAACTCCGGCCCGATCATGGGCCTGGACAACCAGTACCACTCCATGGGAGGCGCCGACTTCCACATCGCCATGACCGACATGCTGCTCACCGGCTTCCCGGTCGCGGGCGACAAGAACAACGTCTTCCCGCCGCTGCGCCCCGACCAGGTGGCGATCGGCATGCCGGCCTCCACCAACGCGGGCAACGGCCATGTCTCCCCGGCCGAGGTCACCAAGACCCTCGACTGCCTCACCAAGAAGACCGACTGCGGCTCGTACGCCACCCACGGCACCTGGCCGGGCCTGCGCGGCCTGATGACCTGGTCGATCAACTGGGACAGGTACGCGAACTGGGAGTTCCAGAAGACCTTCGACGCGTACTTCGGCTGAGCGGCAGCCAGACCCCCGCCAGCAGCACCGCACCCAGGCACCAACTGGCCGCGACGTCCAGCGGCCAGTGGTAGCCGCGACGCACCAGCCCGTACGAGGCGCCGAGGACCAGGACCGCACAGAGCGCCAGCAGTCCCCGGCGCACGGCCGGCGAGCGCAGCAGCGGAAGGAGCAGCAGCGCCGCCGCGCCGTACGCGACGACCGCGGTGGCGGTGTGGCCGGACGGGTAGTAGCCGACGGCGGGCGGAACGGCCGGGGTGCCGGGGCGGTCGGTCCACTCCTTCAGGGGGACGACCAGCGCCGGCACCAGCACCATCGCCGCGGCCCCGGCGAGGGGCGGCAGCCACCACCGGTCCACGCCCCCGGCCCGCCCGTGCCACGCGGCGTACGCCAGCGCGAGGACGAGGACGGGCACGGCCACCTGGACATTGCCGAGATCGGCCAGCACCTCGGAGAAACGGTCCGGCCGGACGAGCGCGCGGCTCACCCGCTCGTCCACGCCCACCAGCGGACCGTCGGCGACGACCTGCCAGGTGATCAGGGCGAAGAGGACGACGGGCACGGCGAGCAGCCCGAGCGGGCCGCGGAGCGGGCGGGGTGAGGAGACCGGCATGACCCCAGCCTGACAGGCTCCCGCCCGCGTACGGAGCGCGGGACGGACTGCAGCGTGCGCCCGCACCCGGCGGAACCGGAGCCGGCCGGTCCCGGGAGGCGCGCTGCCGCGGCCGGCCGTCCGGACACATCGAAGGGCCGGCACAAGGGGGGGAGTGTGCCGGCCCTTCGGTGAACCGCCGTCCCGGGTGCCGGGGCGGCCGTCCTGACCGGAACGCCGCGCGCCCCGGGGGGTGTGGGGCGGGCGACCGTCCGATCGGTGAGGAGACCCGGGACCCGTGGGTCCCGGCTGTGTGCGCGAGGCACGACCAGGTCGAAGCTGGGGAGGCTCCGGCCTGAGGTCCACCCGCAGTTCCCTGCGGGCGGGGTGTATCTCTCATCTGCGTAGAACCTACGGCAGGGGAAGGGCCGAGGACAGGGTCATCGGCGTCCTGCCATCCACCCCGCACACCTTCTTCACACGCTCTGCGGCTCGCCCCGCCGGGGGGCGAGCCGCAGCTCAGACGCGCGTTCGAGACCGGCGCTCAGATGCGGGCGAAGCCCTGCTCGATGATGTCGAGGCCCTCGTTCAGCAGGTCCTCGCCGATCACCAGCGGCGGCAGGAAGCGCAGCACGTTGCCGTAGGTGCCACAGGTCAGGACCAGCAGGCCCTCGGCGTGGCAGGCCTTGGCGAGCGCGGCGGTCGCCTCGGGGTGCGGCTCCTTGGTCGCGCGGTCCTTGACCAGCTCGATGGCGATCATCGCGCCGCGGCCGCGGACGTCGCCGATGATGTCGAACTTCTCGGCCATGGCGCCGAGGCGGGCCTTCATGATCGCCTCGATGTTCTTCGCCTTGGCGTTGAGGTCCAGCTCCTTCATCGTCTCGATGGCGCCGAGCGCACCGGCGCAGGCCACCGGGTTGCCGCCGTAGGTGCCGCCGAGGCCGCCGGCGTGCGCGGCGTCCATGATCTCGGCGCGGCCGGTGACGGCGGCCAGCGGCAGACCGCCCGCGATGCCCTTCGCCGTCGTGATCAGGTCCGGGACGATGCCCTCGTCCTCGCAGGCGAACCACTGGCCGGTGCGGCAGAAGCCGGACTGGATCTCGTCGGCGACGAAGACGATGCCGTTGTCGGCGGCGAACTGGCGGACCGCCGGCAGGAAGCCCTTGGCCGGCTCGATGAAGCCGCCCTCGCCGAGCACCGGCTCGATGATGATCGCGGCCACGTTCTCGGCGCCGACCTGCTTGGTGATCTGCTCGATGGCCTGCGCGGCGGCCTCCGGGCCGGCGTTCTCCGGGCCGGTCGGCCAGCGGTAGCCGTAGGCGACCGGCACGCGGTACACCTCGGGCGCGAACGGACCGAAGCCCTGCTTGTACGGCATGTTCTTCGCCGTCAGCGCCATCGTGAGGTTGGTGCGGCCGTGGTAGCCGTGGTCGAAGACGACGACGGCCGACCGCTTGGTGTAGGCACGGGCGATCTTGACGGCGTTCTCGACGGCCTCGGCACCGCTGTTGAACAGGGCCGACTTCTTGGCGTGGTCGCCCGGCGTCAGCTCGGCCAGCGCCTCGGCGACGGCCACGTAGCCCTCGTACGGCGTGACCATGAAGCAGGTGTGCGTGAAGTCGGCGAGCTGCGCGGACGCGCGGCGCACCACGGCCTCGGCGGAGGCGCCGACGGAGGTCACGGCGATGCCGGAACCGAAGTCGATCAGGCTGTTGCCGTCGACGTCCTCGATGACGCCGCCGCCGGCGCGCGTGACGAAGACGGGCAGAGTGGAGCCCACGCCCTGCGCGACCGCGGCGGTCCGGCGGGCCTGCAGCTCCTGCGACTTCGGGCCGGGAATGGCGGTGACGACGCGGCGCTCCTGCGGAAGTGCGGTCATGGGGGCTCCTGTGGATCTTTTCGGACTCTTGCCTTCTTTTTCGCAGGCTAGGACCGTCGGCGAGGGGTGGGCATGCTCCATGTGGGCGTTGTCGGCGGCGCCCGTTGTCCGTGGTGGACATGTGACGGCCAGGGCGACATGGGGACACGTCGACACGGGCCCGGCCGCGTAAGCGGTGAACTCCCCTTGGGAGGGCGTTAGATTGGCTCGCTGACGGTGGACGGAGCGGCTGGTCAGGGGGCAAGGGCGATGGACAGCGACGGGATCCGGGACGCGCGGGGTACGCACGCCAGTCCTGTGCCGCGCCCGGCGGGGCCTCCCGAGGCACCCGCGGTGCCGCCGCGGCCCGCACAGGCGCCCGGCGCCCCGCAGGCGCCGGCCGTGCCCCCGCTGCCGGACGGCTCGGCGTTCCTGGCCTGGCTGCGCACCCCGCGTCCCGAGTCGCTGCCCGGCGTGTGGCGCTTCGGGCACCGGCCCCGGCCCGAGGAGGAACCCGAGCGGATCCCGGCACGCCAGCTCCTGAGCGGGGCGCTGATCGCCTTCCTCGTCGGCTGGCTGATCTGGTCGCTGTTGTGGAACGGCTACCTCGGCGGCTGGTGGCTGCTCCCCCTCTACGCGATGATCCCGGACTCCTGGGCCGAGCCCCACAGCTTCGGCGCCGTCGTCGCCGTCTACGCCTACTACGCCCTGGTCGCCGGGATCATCATGGTGGGCGTCGGCCGTCTGGGCCGCTGGGGTGAGATCTGGAGCCGTTACGGACCCCCCGCCTGGCGGCGGGCCGCCCCCGGCGGCGGGCCGCCGCCCGCCCCCGAGGAGGACCCCGCCGCCTGGCCCGCGCTGCGCGCCGCCGGTGCCGTCGACGCCGCCGAGCGGCTCGCCGCCGACGCCCGCTCCGGGCTGATGCGCGACGTGGACCACGCCCGCATCTCCCGCGCCTGGCAGGGCGTGGCACGCGGCCGGCACAGCCTCGCCACCTTCACCGGCGCGGTGCTCCGCCACGGCGCCGGAGCCTGCCCGCACCCCTCGGGCGCCCGCGACCTGCCCTCCCGCCAGGCGCGGCACGACCTGGTCACCGGGCAGGTGCGGATCGGCACCACCGCCGACGACCCCCGCAACCCCTACGCCTACCGCGGCACCGGCCTCGCCCTCGGCCCCGAACTGCTCGGCACCTCTCTGCTCGCCGTCGGACCGGCCGGCTCCGGCAAGACCGGCGCCGTCGTGCGGCCGCTCGCCGAGTCGCTGTGCCTGCACGCCCTGGCCGGCCGGGCCGCCGTCGTCGTGGTCGGCGCGGCGGGCGCGGGGATCGGCCAGGCCGACGCATACGACGTCGTCGTCCGCGTCGGGAACCCGGACTCCGTCTACGACCTCGACCTCTACGGCGGCACCACCGACCCCGACGAGGCCGCCGCCGTGCTCGCCGAGGCGCTCGTCGGCGACCTCGCCGACCCGCACCCGGGCAGCGACAGCCGCCGCTCCACCACCGTCCTCGCCCAGCTCCTCGGCCCGTTCCGCGCCGTGCACGGCCGCTTCCCCGGCGTCCCCGAGCTGCGGCAACTCCTCGACGGGGCGCCCGGGCCGCTGGCCGAGCTGCGCCAGGGGCTCCAGGAGACCGGGCAGGAGTCCCTGCTGCGCGAACTCGACGCCCGCGAGCGGCAGATGGGGCACCCGGGCGACGTGGGCGGCGTCCTGGCCGACCGGGTGGCGCTGCTGGACCGGCCCGCCTTCGCCTCCTTCTTCGACACCTCGGGACAGTCCCGGCCGTTCTCCCTCAAGGCCCTCGACCACCCGGTGCGGGTCCGCATCGACCTGCCCGAACGCGGCCACGCCGACGCCTCCCGGATCCTGGCCCGCCTGGTGCTCGCCCAGTTCACGGCGAGCGTGTCGGTACGGGAGGACCGGTCGCTGTTCGCCTGCCTGGTGCTGGACGACGCGAGCGGTGTGATCACGCCGGAGGCCGTCCGGGGCGTCCAGCGGCTGCGCTCCGCGGGCGCCGGGGTGGTCCTGACCCTGCGCACCCTGGACGACGTACCGCGTCCGCTGCGCGGGCCGCTGCTCGGCGCCATCGGGTGCCGGATGGCGCTGTCCGGGCTCACGCCCTGGGACGGACAGGACTTCGCCGAGGTGTGGGGCAAGGAGTGGACCGAGGCGCGGGACGTCACCGACCGGCAGATCATCGCCGAGACCCCGGCCGGCAAGGCCGTCCACGTGCTGCGCCGGGTGATCACCGGCAAGGCGCCCACCGCCCGGGCGGTCACCGTGCGGCAGGTCGAGCGGGAACGGTGGTCGGCGTCCGAGCTGGCGCACGCCGTGCCGGCCGGGCACGCGGTCCTGTCCCTGACCACCGTGGGCGGGGAGCACGCGCCGCCGCTGCTGGTGGATCTGCGGGGCTGAGGGCACCGGGTCGCGAGGTGCCCACGCGATCGTACGGTGAGGCAGAATCGACACAGGCCGTTCATACGCGGCGGCCAAAAGATCAGAGATTCCCCACCGTCCTCGCACACCTGACGCAGATCTGAAGGCCCCATGCCCCCGACGCTCGCCTCGCTCGTCCACCACTCCGCGCTCAAGCTCACGGTGCGCGCGGGTGAGGACCGCCTCGACAGGCCCGTGCGCTGGGCCCACTCGAGCGAGCTCGCCGACCCGGTGCCCTACATGGAGGGCGGGGAACTCCTCCTGATCACCGCGCTCAAGCTGGACGCCGAGGACCCGGCGGCGATGCGCCAGTACGTGAAACGGCTGGTCGGGGCCGGCGTGGTGGGCCTCGGGTTCGCCGTCGGCGTCCACTACGACGACATCCCCGAGGCGCTGGTCGAGGCGGCGCGCACGGAGGGGCTGCCGCTGCTGGAGGTCCCGCGCCGCACCCCGTTCCTCGCCATCAGCAAGGCCGTCTCCGCCGCCATCGCCGCCGACCAGTACCGGGCGGTCACGGCGGGCTTCGCCGCGCAGCGCGAGCTGACCAGGCAGGCGCTGACCGGCGGACCCGAAGGGCTGCTGGCCGCGCTGGCCGCCCAGGTCGACGGCTGGGCTGCGCTGTACGACACCGCGGGTGCCGTCGTCGCCGCGGCGCCCGAGTGGGCGGGCCGCAGGGCGGCACGGCTCACCGCCGACGTCCAGCGGCTGCGCGAACGTCCCGCACCGGCGTCCGCCGTGGCCGGCGGCACGGACGACGCCGAGCACCCCGAGAACGCCGACCGGGTCGAGCTGCACTCCCTCGGCACCTCCCGCAAGGCCCGCGCGGCGCTCGCCGTCGGCACCGCCGCGCCCCTCGGCACCGCCGAGCGCTACGCCGTCCACTCGGCCATCGCCCTGCTGACGCTCACCACGGAGCGCTCCCGCTCCCTGCACGCCGCCGAGCAGCGCATCGGCGCGGCCGTCCTGCGGATGCTGCTCGCCGGTGAACCCGACCACGCCCGCGCGGTCGCCGGGGACCTGTACGGCGGCCTGCTCGACGCGCCCTTCCGGATGATCGTCGCCGAGGCGGCCTCGGCCTCCGCCGCCCGCGCGCACCCCGCACCGCCCGCGCGGGTGCCCACCGCCAAGACCTCGGCGGCCGCCCTGGCGGCGGCGGACACCGACGGCGACCCGCTGGGCGCCCTCGCCGAGATCGTCGAGTCGGCCGCGGCCCGGGCCGGCGAGGCGGTCCTGGTCGTGCCCGAGGGGGAGCGGCTGGTCGTCCTCGCCACCGACGAGGGCGCGGCCGTCGCCGCCTGCGCCGCCTACGCGTCGGCCCTGGAGGGGGCCCGTGCGGCGCGGGAACCGCTCGCGGCGGGCGACGAGGAGCGGCTGGTCGTCGGCCTGTCCGCGCCGTCCGGGCCCATCGCCGCGTCCGCCGCCTACAAGCAGGCCGAGCAGGCCCTGTCGGTGGCCCGCCGGCGCGGACGCGTCTGGGTCGAGCACGAGCACCTGGCGGCCGGCTCGGTGCTCCCGCTGCTCGCCGACGACGCGGTACGCGCCTTCGCCGACGGCCTGCTGCGGGCCCTGCGCGACCACGACGCCACCGGCCGCGGCGACCTGGTGGAGTCCCTGCGCGCCTGGCTCTCCCGCCACGGCCAGTGGGACGCGGCGGCGGCGGACCTCGGCGTCCACCGCCACACCCTGCGCTACCGGATGCGGCGCGTGGAGGAGATCCTCGGCCGTTCCCTGGACGACCCGGATGTGCGGATGGAGCTGTGGCTGGCGCTGAAGGCGACGTCGCCGGAGTGACACCCGCGCGCTGAGCCGGGCGGGCACCGCACCCCGCCAATCCGTCGAACCCCTCGCCCCCACCAGTACGTCCCGGACAAGCGCCGGCCGCCGCACGCCGCCCTACCGTGGACTGCGCACACCCCGTACACACACCCAACGCGGAAGGGCCGGGACTCCACTATGACTTCCACCCACGCCTTCTGGCTCGCCGGCCGCCAGGCCACCGGCGAGGCCACCTTCGACGTCACGTCCCCGTGGGACGGCCGCACCGTCGCCACCGTGAGCCAGCCCACCGACGCCCAGGTCGAGGAGGCCGTGGCCGCCGCGTACGCCGTGCGGGACGCGTTCGCCGCCACCCCCGCCCACGTCCGCGCCGCCGCGCTGGACCACGTCAGCCGGCGCCTGGTGGAGCGCACCGAGGAGATCGCGCAGCTCATCTCCGCCGAGAACGGCAAGCCGATCAAGTGGGCCCGTGGCGAGGTCGGCCGCGCCGTGTCCGTCTTCCGCTTCGCGGCCGAGGAGGCCCGCCGCTTCAACGGCGGCGAGGCCCAGCGCCTGGACACCGACGCGGGCGGCCAGGGCCGGCTCGCCCTCACCCGCCGCTTCCCCAAGGGCGTCGTCCTCGGCATCGCGCCGTTCAACTTCCCGCTGAACCTGTGCGCCCACAAGGTCGCCCCGGCGATCGCGGCCGGCGCCCCGATCATCCTCAAGCCGGCCCCCGCCACCCCCCTCTCCGGACTGATCCTCGGTGAGCTGCTCGCCGAGACCGAGCTGCCCGCCGGCTCCTGGAGCATCCTCACGGTGCCCAACGACCGCATGCCCGCGCTGGTCAAGGACGAGCGCCTGCCGGTCATCTCCTTCACCGGCTCGGAGACGGTCGGCTACGCGATCATGGACTCGGTGCCGCGCAAGCACTGCACCCTGGAGCTGGGCGGCAACGGCGCGGCCGTCGTCCTCGCCGACTGGGCGAGCGACGAGGACCTCGACCGGGCCGCGGGCCGCATCGCCACGTTCTCCAACTACCAGGGCGGCCAGTCCTGCATCTCGGTGCAGCGCGTGATCGCCGACGCCGCGGTCTACGACCGTCTGCTGCCGCGCATCGTCGCCGCGGTGGAGGCCCAGGTCACCGGTGACCCGAACGACGACGCCACCGACGTCGGCCCGCTGGTCAGCGAGGCCGCCGCCGAGCGCGTGGAGTCCTGGGTCGACGAGGCCGTCGCCGCGGGCGCCAAGCTCCTCACCGGCGGCAAGCGGGACGGCGCCACGTACGCGCCGACCGTGCTGACCGACCTGCCGGCCGACGTCACCCTCGCCTGCGAGGAGGTCTTCGGTCCGGTCCTGAGCGTGCAGAAGGTCGACGGCGAGGCCGAGGCGTTCGCCGCGGTCAACGACTCCAAGTACGGCCTGCAGGCGGGCGTGTTCACCCACGACCTCGAGGCCGCCTTCCGCGCCCACCGTGCCCTGGAGGTCGGTGGCGTCGTCATCGGCGACGTCCCCTCCTACCGCGCCGACCAGATGCCGTACGGCGGTGCCAAGCAGTCCGGCGTGGGCCGCGAGGGCGTCAAGTACGCGATGGACGACTACACCTACGAGCGCGTCCTGGTCCTCACGGGCCTCGCGCTCTGACCCACCCCGGAAGGCAACCGGCCCGAGCCCACTGTGCGGGGGCTCGGGCCGGCTGTGGTTTCCCCGTACGGGATCCCGCGGACCGATGAGTTCCGCTCCCGTGTGCCGTCCACCTGAGGAGCGGCTTCCCGCGCCCGCGGGAGAGGCCGCGGGACGAGAGGACGCGGACCATGTGCACCGGGGACCGAAGAGAGGGTGAGCGCCACCCTCGTCGTCGCCGCGCCCGCCGCGACGGTGTTCGCGGTGCTCGCGGATCCGGCGGCCCACCGCGCGATCGACGGCACCGGGTGGGTCCGGGAAGCCGTCGACCCGGCACCGCTCACCGAGGCGGGGCAGATCTTCCGGATGGCCATGTACCACCCCGGCCACCCGGACGGTGACTACCGGACCGTCAACAAGGTGCAGGTGTTCGATCCTCCCCGTGCCCTCGCATGGCTGACCGGGCGGGAGCTGGACGACGGCCGGTTCGAGTTCGGCGGCTGGCTCTGGCGCTACGACCTGGTGCCGCTCGGCCCGGCCGGGACCGAGGTCACCCTCACCTACGACTGGTCGGCCGTCCCGCGGTTCGTCCGGGAGCGGGGCATCCGCTTCCCCCCGTTCGGCCCGGACCACCTCACCGACTCCCTGCACCACCTGGCCCGACTCGCCACGGGACACCCCGGCACCCCCTCGGCACAGCCCTGGCGACCGCCCACGGCACTCACGCCCGCCTACCGCCTCCCCCGCCCCGCCTCCGGCGCCGACCGCGGACGCGGCTCTCCGCCGAACGGCCGCACGAGGGGTGGTGGCGTCGCCCGGGAAGGGGTACACACGATCGAGTAGCACCGACTCGTCACATACGCCCGCGAGTTCGCGCATGCGCGGCTTCAGGGGCGTATCCCCCTTCGATGCCGATTCGCGGCGAGGTGAGCCTCATGTCCGCTCCACCCACCCCCTCCTCCCGACCCACCGTCACCGAACGTGAGGCCCGCCAGGTGGCGGAGGCTGCCCGGGAACAGGACTGGCGCAAGCCCAGCTTCGCCAAGGAGCTGTTCCTCGGCCGCTTCCGCCTCGACCTCCTCCACCCGCACCCGGTCCCGGCCGACGAGGACGTCCAGCGCGGCGAGGAGTTCCTCGCCAAGCTCCGCGACTTCTGCGAGACGAAGATCGACGGGGCCGTGATCGAGCGCGACGCCCGCATCCCCGACGACGTGATCACGGGGCTGAAGGAACTGGGCGCCCTCGGCATGAAGATCGACACGAAGTACGGCGGCCTCGGCCTCACCCAGGTGTACTACAACAAGGCCCTCGCCCTGGCCGGCTCCGCCAGCCCCGCGATCGGCGCGCTGCTCTCCGCCCACCAGTCGATCGGCGTGCCGCAGCCCCTGAAGATGTTCGGCACCCAGGAGCAGAAGGACACGTTCCTGCCGCGCTGCGCCCGCACCGACATCTCGGCGTTCCTGCTGACCGAGCCGGACGTCGGCTCCGACCCGGCCCGCCTCGCCACCACCGCCGTCCCGGACGGCGACGACTACGTCCTGGACGGCGTGAAGCTGTGGACGACCAACGGCGTCGTCGCCGACCTGCTGGTCGTCATGGCCCGGGTGCCGAAGTCCGAGGGCCACCAGGGCGGCATCACCGCCTTCGTGGTGGAGGCCGCCTCCGAGGGCATCACCGTCGAGAACCGCAACGCCTTCATGGGCCTGCGCGGCCTGGAGAACGGCGTCACCCGTTTCCACCGCGTCCGCGTCCCCGCCGCCAACCGCATCGGCCCCGAGGGCGCCGGCCTCAAGATCGCCCTCACCACCCTGAACACCGGCCGCCTCTCGCTGCCCGCCATGTGCGCCGGCGCCGGCAAGTGGTGCCTGAAGATCGCCCGCGAGTGGTCGGCGGCCCGCGAGCAGTGGGGCAAGCCGGTCGCGCTGCACGAGGCCGTCGGCTCCAAGATCTCCTTCATCGCGGCCACCACCTTCGCCCTCGAGGCCGTCCTGGACCTCTCCTCCCAGATGGCCGACGAGGACCGCAACGACATCCGCATCGAGGCCGCCCTCGCCAAGCTGTACGGCTCGGAGATGGCCTGCCTGATGGCCGACGAACTGGTCCAGATCCGCGGCGGCCGGGGCTTCGAGACGGCCGCCTCCCTCGCCGCCCGAGGCGAGCGCGCCGTCCCCGCCGAGCAGCTCCTGCGCGACCTGCGCATCAACCGCATCTTCGAGGGCTCGACCGAGATCATGCACCTGCTGATCGCCCGCGAGGCCGTGGACGCCCACCTCTCGGTCGCCGGCGACCTGATCGACCCCGACAAGTCCCTGTCCGACAAGGCGCGGGCCGGCGCGCAGGCGGGCGTCTTCTACGCCAAGTGGCTGCCGAAGCTCGTCGCCGGACCCGGCCGCCTCCCGCTCTCGTACGGCGAGTTCCACCCCGCGGGCCACGTGGACCTCTCCACCCACCTGCGCTACGTCGAGCGCGCCGCCCGCAAGCTCGCCCGCTCCACCTTCTACGCCATGTCCCGCTGGCAGGGCCGCATGGAGACCAAGCAGGGCTTCCTGGGCCGCGTCGTCGACATCGGCGCCGAGCTGTTCGCCATGAGCGCGGCCTGCGTGCGCGCCGAGCACCTGCGCGCCCGGGGCGAGCACGGCCGCGAGGCCTACCAGCTCGCCGACGCCTTCTGCCGCCAGGCCCGCATCCGCGTCGAGGAACTCTTCGGCCGCCTGTGGACCAACACCGACGACCTCGACCGCAAGGTCGTCAAGGGCGTGCTCGGCGGCGCCTACACATGGCTGGAACAGGGGGTCGTCGACCCGTCGGGCACCGGCCCGTGGATCGCGGACGCCACTCCCGGCCCCAGTACCAAGGCGAACGTCCACCGTCCCATCCGCTGACCCCCGCCCGTCCCGGCCGCCCGGGAAGCGCCGCGACCGCCCCCGCGACACCCGCCCGAGGGACGCGCTGTCCTGCCGGAGGGCGGTTGCGGCAACAATGGGGGGATGAGCGACAGTCCAGCCCCCCTCGCCGACCCGCACCTCGTCTACGACCCCGTGGCGGGCGACGGCCCGAAGGACGTGGTGATCCTCGGCTCCACCGGGTCGATCGGGACCCAGGCCATCGACCTCGTGCTGCGCAACCCGGACCGCTTCCGGGTCACCGCCCTGTCCGCCAACGGCGGACGGGTCGCCCTCCTCGCCGAGCAGGCGTACCGGCTGAAGGCACGGACCGTCGCCGTGGCCCGCGAGGACGTCGTACCGGCCCTGCGGGAGGCGCTCGCCGCCCAGTACGGCGCGGGCCGGGCGCTGCCCGAGATCCTCGCCGGACCGGAGGCGGCCACCCAGGTCGCCGCCTCCGACTGCCACACCGTCCTCAACGGCATCACCGGCTCCATCGGCCTCGCGCCGACCCTCGCCGCCCTGGAGGCGGGCCGCACCCTCGCGCTCGCCAACAAGGAGTCGCTCATCGTCGGAGGCCCCCTGGTCAAGGCCCTCGCCAAGCCCGGGCAGATCATCCCGGTCGACTCCGAGCACGCCGCCCTCTTCCAGGCGCTCGCCGCCGGCACCCGCGCCGACGTGCGCAGGCTGGTCGTCACCGCGTCCGGGGGGCCCTTCCGCGGCCGGACGAGGGAGCAGCTCGCGGCCGTCACCGTCGAGGACGCCCTCGCCCACCCCACCTGGGCCATGGGCCCCGTCATCACGATCAACTCCGCGACCCTCGTCAACAAGGGCCTGGAGGTCATCGAGGCGCACCTGCTGTACGACATCCCCTTCGACCGCATCGAGGTCGTCGTGCACCCCCAGTCGTACGTTCACTCGATGGTGGAGTTCACCGACGGATCGACCCTGGCCCAGGCGACGCCCCCCGACATGCGCGGCCCCATCGCCATCGGCCTCGGCTGGCCCGAACGCGTCCCCGACGCCGCCCCCGCCTTCGACTGGAGCAAGGCCTCGACCTGGGAGTTCTTCCCGCTCGACAACGAGGCCTTCCCCTCGGTGAACCTGGCACGCCACGTCGGGGAGCTCGCGGGCACGGCCCCGGCGGTGTTCAATGCCGCCAACGAGGAGTGCGTCGAGGCCTTCCGGGCCGGCGCGCTGCCGTATCTCGGGATCATGGAGACCGTCACGCGGGTGGTCGAGGAGCACGGCACCCCCCGTACGGGAACCTCGCTCACCGTCGCGGACGTCCTCGAAGCGGAGACCTGGGCGCGGACCCGGGCCCGGGAACTGGCGGCACAGACGGCGGAGGCCCGTGCATGACGACCCTGATGTTCATCCTCGGCATAGTCGTCTTCGCGGTCGGCCTGCTGTTCTCCATCGCCTGGCACGAGCTGGGCCACCTGTCCACGGCCAAGATGTTCGGCATCCGCGTGCCGCAGTACATGGTCGGGTTCGGGCCGACGATCTTCTCGCGGAAGAAGGGCGAGACCGAGTACGGGGTCAAGGCCATCCCCTTCGGCGGCTACATCCGCATGATCGGCATGTTCCCGCCCGGCCCCGACGGACGGATGGAGGCCCGCTCCACCTCGCCCTGGCGCGGCATGATCGAGGACGCCCGCTCGGCGGCCTTCGAGGAACTGCGGCCCGGTGACGAGAAGCGCCTGTTCTACACGCGCAAGCCGTGGAAGCGCGTCATCGTCATGTTCGCCGGCCCGTTCATGAACCTGATCCTCGCGGTGGTGCTGTTCCTCACCGTCCTCATGGGCTTCGGCATCTCCCAGCAGACCACCACGGTCAGCTCCGTCTCGCAGTGCGTCATCGCGCAGAGCGAGAACCGCGACAAGTGCACCGACGCCGACAAGCCGTCCCCGGCCGCGGCCGCCGGCCTGAAGCCGCGCGACAAGATCGTCTCCTTCGACGGCGTCCGCACCGACAACTGGGACAAGCTGTCCGACCTGATCCGCGCCAACCCCGGCGAGACCGTGCCGATCGTCGTCCAGCGCGGCGGCGAGGAGGTCACCCTCCACGCCCACATCGCCACCAACCAGGTCGCCAAGAAGGACTCCCACGGCCAGATCGTCCAGGGCGAGTACGTCAACGCCGGCTTCCTCGGCTTCAGCGCCGCCACCGGAGTGGTGAAGCAGGACTTCGGCGAGTCCGTGACCTGGATGGGCGACCGCATCGGCGACGCCGTCGACTCCCTCGCCGCCCTGCCCGGCAAGATCCCCGCCCTGTGGGACGCCGCCTTCGGCGACGGACCCCGCGAGGCCGACTCCCCGATGGGCGTCGTCGGCGCTGCCCGGGTCGGCGGCGAGATCGCCACGCTCGACATACCGCCCACCCAGCAGCTCGCCATGTTCGTCATGCTGGTCGCCGGCTTCAACCTCTCCCTGTTCCTGTTCAACATGCTCCCGCTGCTGCCGCTCGACGGCGGCCACATCGCGGGCGCCCTGTGGGAGTCGCTGCGCCGGGCCGTGGCCAGGGTGCTGCGCCGGCCCGACCCGGGCCCGTTCGACGTGGCGAAGCTGATGCCGGTCGCGTACGTGGTCGCGGGCGTGTTCGTCTGCTTCACCCTGCTCGTGCTGGTGGCGGACGTCGTCAACCCGGTCCGGATCAGCTAGTGGACCGATGACGCGACGAGAAGCCCGGTCCCGGGCCGTGTCCCCGCGGACCGGGCTTCCCGCATCCGGCGCGGCAACCGGACGCCGACGGGCGGACCCGCCGCACACCGTGTGCCGGACGTTCGGGTCCGTGCCGTAATCTCGAATGCCGGAGCCCGCCGCGGGCCGGACCTTGATCCACGACTTGGGGTTGCACAGCAGATGACTGCGATTTCTCTCGGCATGCCGTCCGTTCCGACCACGCTCGCCGAACGCCGCAAGAGCCGGCAGATCCAGGTCGGGTCCGTGGCGGTGGGCGGCGACGCGCCCGTGTCGGTGCAGTCGATGACCACCACCCGGACCTCCGACATCGGGGCGACGCTCCAGCAGATCGCCGAGCTGACGGCGTCCGGCTGCCAGATCGTGCGGGTGGCCTGTCCCACCCAGGACGACGCCGACGCCCTCCCCGTGATCGCCAAGAAGTCGCAGATCCCGGTGATCGCCGACATCCACTTCCAGCCCAAGTACGTCTTCGCCGCCATCGAGGCGGGCTGCGCCGCGGTCCGGGTGAACCCGGGCAACATCAAGCAGTTCGACGACAAGGTCAAGGAGATCGCCCAGGCGGCCAAGGACCACGGCACCCCGATCCGCATCGGCGTCAACGCGGGCTCCCTGGACCGCCGCCTGCTCCAGAAGTACGGCAGGGCGACCCCCGAGGCCCTCACCGAGTCCGCACTGTGGGAGGCGTCCCTCTTCGAGGAGCACGGCTTCCGGGACATCAAGATCTCCGTGAAGCACAACGACCCCGTCGTCATGGTCGAGGCCTACCGCCAGCTCGCCGCCCAGTGCGACTACCCGCTGCACCTCGGCGTCACCGAGGCCGGTCCCGCCTTCCAGGGCACCATCAAGTCCGCCGTCGCCTTCGGCGCCCTGCTCTCCCAGGGCATCGGCGACACCATCCGCGTCTCCCTCTCCGCCCCGCCGGTCGAGGAGATCAAGGTCGGCATCCAGATCCTGGAGTCGCTGAACCTGCGCCAGAGGGGCCTGGAGATCGTCTCCTGCCCCTCCTGCGGCCGCGCCCAGGTCGACGTCTACAAGCTCGCCGAGGAAGTCACCGCCGGCCTGGAGGGCATGGAGGTCCCGCTGCGCGTCGCCGTCATGGGCTGCGTCGTCAACGGCCCCGGCGAGGCCCGCGAGGCCGACCTCGGCGTCGCCTCCGGCAACGGCAAGGGCCAGATCTTCGTCAAGGGCGAGGTCATCAAGACCGTCCCCGAGTCCAAGATCGTGGAGACCCTCATCGAGGAGGCCATGAAGATCGCCGAGCAGATGGAGAAGGACGGCGTGGCCTCCGGCGAGCCGTCGGTGGCGGTGGCGGGCTGAGATCTCCGGCACCTGGCGGCCGGCCCCGGACGAGCGGCCGCCGGAACGCGGGGCGACGCCGCTCGGCTTCCGCGGGTACAGTGCCCAGATCAGCAGATCTTAGGGTGAGGCCCCGCACGTGTTGACGCAGACCACCTCCCGCGTGCTCGAACCGAGCGACCTGGACGCCGCGCTCGCCGTCCTCGACCGCGAGCCCGTCGCCAACGCCTTCGTGACCGCGCGGGTCCAGGTCGCCGGCCTCGACCCGTGGCGGCTCGGCGGCGAGATGTGGGGCTGGTACGAGGACGGCATGCTGACCTCGCTGTGCTACGCGGGCGCCAACCTCGTCCCCATCTGCGCCACTCCCCGCGCCGTCCGCGCCTTCGCCGACCGCGCCCGGCGGGCCGGCCGCCGCTGTTCCTCGATCGTCGGCCCCGCCGAGTCCACCGCCCAGCTCTGGCGGCTCCTCGAACCCGGCTGGGGCCCCGCCCGCGAGATCCGCGGCCGCCAGCCCCTCATGGTCACCGACCGCATGCCCGCCGACGTCGCCCCGGACCCCCGCGTCCGCCGCGTCCGCAAGGACGAGATGGAGCGGATCATGCCGGCGTGCGTGGCCATGTTCACCGAGGAGGTCGGCGTCTCCCCGCTGGCCGGCGACGGCGGCCTGCTCTACCAGGCCCGGGTCGCCGAACTCGTCGGCGCCGGACGCTCCTTCGCCCGCTTCGACGCCGACGGCAAGGTCGTCTTCAAGGCCGAGATCGGCGCCGCCACCGACCGCGCCTGCCAGATCCAGGGCGTCTGGGTGGCCCCCGAGTACCGCGGGAAGGGCCTCGCCGCACCGGGCATGGCGGCCGTCCTGCGCTACGCGCTCGCCGACGTGGCCCCCGTGGTGAGCCTCTACGTGAACGACTTCAACACCGCGGCCAGGCGCACGTACCGCAGGGTCGGCTTCCAGGAGGTCGGTTCCTTCATGAGCGTGCTGTTCTGACCCCGGCACACAGCCGCGTCCCCCCTGTAGGCTCCCCGCCATGGACCTCGTCATCGGCCCCCTGGACCTGTCGGCCCACGTCGACGAGGCCCTCGCCGTCCAAGCCGCAGCCTTCGGCCTCAGCCCCGACGAGGTGGCCGTCCGCCGCCAGATCGTCCTGCGCCACATGACCTACCGCGGCGCCCGCGCCCTCGGCGCCACCACCCCCGGGGGCGACCTCGTCGGCTTCGTCTACGGCATGCCCAACGACCGCGCCCACTGGTGGTCCACCGTCGTCGAGCCCTACCTCCGCGCCCGGCACAACGACGAGTGGCTCGACGACTCCTTCGTCATCACCGAGCTCCACGTCCACCCCGCGCACCAGAACCGCGGTGTGGGCCGCTCCCTGATCACCTCCCTCACGGACACCGCCGCCGAACCCCGCTCGATCCTCTCCGCGATCGACACCGAGAGCCCCGCCCGCGGCCTCTACCGCTCCCTCGGCTACACCGACCTCGCCCGCCGGGTCGTCTTCCCCAGCGCCCCGAGGCCCTACGCCGTGATGGGCGCCCGCCTCCCGCTGCGCAGGCCATAACGATTTCCGCCGGGATGGGCCGCCCGGCTAACCTCCTAGCCATCACCCTTACGCAGCAGGAGAACGAGAACCATGGCCAACGCACCGGTCCAGCGCATGTCGAAGTTGATGGCGAAGACGCTGCGCGACGACCCGGCGGACGCCGAGGTCCTCAGCCACAAGCTGCTGGTCCGCGCCGGGTACGTGCGCCGCACCGCCGCCGGCCTGTGGAGCTGGCTGCCGCTGGGCAAGAAGGTCCTCGGCAACATCGAGCGCATCGTCCGCGAGGAGATGGACGCCATCGGCGCCCAGGAAGTGCAGCTCCCCGCCCTGCTGCCGCGCGAGCCGTACGAGGCCACCGGCCGCTGGGAGGAGTACGGCCCCGAGCTGTTCCGCCTCCAGGACCGCAAGGGCGGTGACTACCTCCTCGGCCCCACCCACGAGGAGATCTTCACCCTGCTGGTGAAGGACCAGGCGTCCTCCTACAAGGACCTGCCGGTCATCCTCTACCAGATCCAGAACAAGTACCGCGACGAGGCCCGCCCCCGGGCCGGCATCCTGCGCGGCCGCGAGTTCCTGATGAAGGACTCCTACTCCTTCGACGTCGCCGACGAGGGCCTCGCCGAGTCCTACGCCCTGCACCGTGCCGCCTACCAGCGCATCTTCGAGCGCCTCGGCCTCGACTACCGCATCTGCGCGGCCACCGCCGGCGCCATGGGCGGCTCCAAGTCCGAGGAGTTCCTCGCGCCCGCCGAAGCCGGCGAGGACACCTTCGCGGACTGCCCGAACTGCGACTTCGCCGCCAACACCGAGGCGATCACCTACGCGCTGACGCCGGTGGACGCGTCGGACGTGCCCGCCGCCGAGGACATCCCCACCCCGGACACCCCGACCATCGAGACCCTCGCCGCCTCCCTCGGCGTCCCGGCCTCCGCCACCCTGAAGAACCTGCTCGTCAAGGTGGACGGCGAGATCGTCGCCGTGGGCGTGCCCGGCGACCGCGAGGTCGACATGGACAAGGTCGAGGCCCACTTCGCCCCGGCCGCCGTCGAACTGGTCACCGCCGAGGACTTCGTCGGCCGCCCCGACCTGGTGCGCGGCTACGTCGGCCCGCAGGGCCTGGGCGAGAAGGTGAAGTACATCGCCGACCCGCGCGTGGCGCCGGGCACGGCGTGGATCACGGGCGCCAACAAGGAGCACACCCACGCCAGGAACGTCGTCGCGGGCCGTGACTTCGAGGTCGGCGAGTACGTCGACGTCGTCGTCGTCCGGGACGGCGACCCCTGCCCGAAGTGCGGCACCGGTCTCAAGCTGGACCGCGCCATCGAGATCGGCCACATCTTCCAGCTCGGCCGCAAGTACACCGACGCCCTCAAGCTGGACGTCCTCGGCCAGAACGGCAAGCCGGCCCGCGTGACCATGGGCTCCTACGGCGTCGGCGTCTCCAGGGCCGTCGCCGCCCTCGCCGAGCAGCACGCCGACGAGAAGGGCCTCGTCTGGTCCAAGGAGGTCGCCCCGGCCGACGTCCACGTCGTCGCCGCCGGCAAGGCCCTGCAGACCGAGCTGGCCCTCGAGGTCTCCGACAAGCTGGCCGCCGCCGGCGTCCGCGTCCTGGTCGACGACCGGGCCGGCGTCTCCCCGGGCGTCAAGTTCACCGACGCCGAGCTGATCGGCGTCCCGCAGATCCTGGTCGCCGGCCGCCGCTCCGCCGAAGGCGTGGTCGAGCTCAAGGACCGCCGCACCGGCGAGCGCGAGGAGCTGACGGTCGACGAGGCCATCGCCCGCCTGACCGCCTGATCCACCGCACAGGGGCGCCCGCTGTCAGCGGGCGCCCCTGTGGCGTACCCGGGCGCCGCGCCCCTACAGCCAGCCCGCGAACTCCAGCAGCAGCTCGGCGTCCCGCTCCCGGCCCACCCGGTGGGCCCGCACCCCCGACTCGACCGCCCGGAACAGCGTCCAGCCGCGCAGCCGCTCCTGGTCGACCTCCAGCGACTCCGCGAGCCGCTTCACCCGCCGCCGGGTCGTCGAGGCACCCGACGGCTGCGCGATGAGGTCCTCCACCCGGTCCCGCACCAGCCGCGCCAGATCGAAGGCGCTCTCGCCGACCACCGGGTCCGGCCCCACGGCCAGCCACGGCATCCGGTCCCCGGCGAGCACCTTGCTCTGCCGGAACGTTCCGTGCAGCAGCCGCTGTTCGGGCGGCGCGGCCAGCAGCTCCTCGCGGGCCGCGAGCGCCGCGTCCACCAGCGCGGCCACCTCCGGCTCGGCCTCCGCGACCGCCCGCATGGCCTCCGCCTGCCGCCCCGTCCGCTCGGCCACGGTCTCGAACGCGTGGCCGGCGGGCGGCTCCACCCACAGCCGCCGCAGCGTGCCCGCCGCCTCCAGCAGCGCCTTCGACTCGGGCAGCGACCGCACCGAGACGTCCGGGTGCAGCCGCTCCAGCAGCAGCGCGCCCTCCGGCAGGTCCCCGCCGAGCAACTGGACGGCGCCCAGCCCGCCCCAGTGGGCGAGCGCGGCCCGCTCGCTCCCGGGCCGTGCCCGGGGCGGCGCCAGCTTGAGCACCGCCGGGGTCCCGTCGGCCGTGTGCACCAGAACCACCAGACTGCTGCGCCCGCCGGGCACCTGCACCCGCTCGACGGTCGCCCCGCACAGCGCCACGGCCCGCTCCGCCGTCCGCGGCAGCTCCTCCAGCCAGTCGTCACCGTCCGGTGCCGTCTCACCGAGCGCCTTCACCAGGCGCCGTGGCGGTTCGAAAGCCATGCGCGAGCCGTTCCCTTCCCGTACGGGCCCTCCCGTACGTGTCACGCGGTGGGTGTCGCCGAGGCCGACGGAGTGCCGGCCCGCTCGGCGAGCCCAGGGAAGGCTACGCTCCCGCCGCGCCAGCGCACGGCCCGGACCGCGGCCTCCCGCAGCGCCTGGGCCGCCGTGGCCCGCACGCCGCCCCCGGCCGCCCGCACCAGGTCGGAGTAGACCCCGGCCACCCCGTCCTCCAGCTCGGCCGCCAGCCGCACGGCCGCCGGCGCGTCCGGCACCGCGAACGGCAGCGCGTACCCGGCCGCCGCCGCGACGGGCCTGCCGCCCGCGTCCGTCACCGCGCGCGCCAGCACGTCCCGCCGGGCCCGGTGGGCGTCGTACGCCTGCCGGGCCTCGGCGCGCCGGTCCTCGCCGATCCGCCCGCCGACCACCCCGTAGCCGTAGACCGCCGCGTGCTCGGCCGCCAGCGCCGCCTGGAGGGCGTCCAGCTCCCGGTCCTTCGCCTCGCTCACCCGTCACCCTCCGTCAGCAGAAACACATGTGCCGCCCCGGCCGCGGACACCGAGGCCAGCAGCCGGGCCGATTCGCCCGGCACGTCCAGCAGTTCCCCGGCCCGCCGGTCGGCCAGTTCGCGCTCGGCGGCGGCCAGCGCGGCCAGGGCGTCCTTCTCGCTCACCGGCACGCCACCGGAGCCGTCGCCCGGCCCGGCGGCCCGCGCGGACTGCGACGGCGACGCCTCGGCGGAGGCGTCCGGCGCCCCGCCGAACGCCTCCGTGTGCCGTACGACCTCGTCCCGCAGCGGCCGCAGCCGCCCGGCCAGTCCCGGGTGTGCGGTGATCACCGCGTCGTACCGCGCGGCCAGCGCCGCGCTGTCGCGTGCCGCACGCGCGCGCACCCGCTCGGCGGCCGGGGGAGTGCCGCCCGAACTGCCGGAACCGGAACCGCCGGTACAGCCGGCGAGCAGGAAGGCCCCGGCGGCCGAGGCGAGCAGGCTCCTTCGGCGTGGCCCCGAGGGCACGCGCGGAGATGAGGGGAACGACACGGCAGACGTCCTCGGCAGACTCGTACGGAAGCGACGGGCGAGCGAGGGCGCGCAGCGGGAAGAGCGGGGACCAGCGGCGCGGCACGCCCGTGATCACGGTACCGGGGCCCCGGCCGGGCACCACTCAGCGGCACCGCCGCTCCCGGGTGGACGGCAACACCCCCCGGGACCGGATACCCTTTGACCAGACACGCGACCCATCCCACAACAGCACACGCGGCCGAGGAGTCACCCGGATGAGCACCACCCAGAGCGAGAGGCTGCGAGAGCTGCTGGAGCCGCTCGTCACCTCCCAGGGTCTGGACCTCGAAGAGATCGCCGTGGACTCGGTCGGACGCAAGCGTGTGCTGCGTGTCGTCGTCGACTCCGACTCCGGTGCGGACCTGGACATGATCGCCGATGTGAGCCGCGCGCTCTCGGCGAAGCTCGACGAGACCGACGCGATGGGCGAGGCGGAGTACACCCTCGAGGTCGGAACCCCGGGCGCGGAGCGCTCCCTGACCGAGCACCGCCACTACGTGCGGGCCGTGGACCGCCTGGTGCGCTTCCAGCTCCACGAGGGCGGCGAACTGGTCGCCCGCATCCTCGGCGTGGACGCCGAGGGACTCGACCTCGAGGTGCCCGGAGTGAAGGGCCGCAGGGCCACCACCCGCAGACTCGCCTTCGGCGACATCGACAAGGCGCGCGTCCAGGTCGAGTTCAACCGCAAGGACAAGCAGGACATGCAGGACCAGAAGAACCTGACGGAAGAGGAGGAGGCGTAGCCGTGGACATCGACATGAGCGCCCTGCGGGGCTTGGTACGGGAGAAGGAGATCTCCTTCGACCTGCTGGTCGAGGCGATCGAGGCGGCCCTCCTCATCGCCTACCACCGCACCGAGGGAAGCCGTCGGCACGCGCGCGTGGAGCTCGACCGGGAGACCGGGCACGTGACCGTGTGGGCGAAGGAGGACCCCGCCGACCTCGAGGAGGGGCAGGAGCCCCGCGAGTTCGACGACACCCCGTCCGACTTCGGCCGTATCGCCGCCACCACCGCCAAGCAGGTCATCCTGCAGCGGCTGCGCGACGCCGAGGACGACGCGACGCTCGGCGAGTACGCCGGCCGTGAGGGCGACATCGTCACCGGCGTGGTCCAGCAGGGCCGCGACCCGAAGAACGTGCTCGTCGACATCGGCAAGCTGGAGGCCATCCTGCCGGTGCAGGAGCAGGTGCCGGGCGAGAGCTACCCGCACGGCACGCGGCTGCGCAGCTACGTCGTCCGGGTGGCGAAGGGCGTGCGCGGCCCGTCGGTGACGCTCTCGCGCACCCACCCGAACCTGGTGAAGAAGCTGTTCGCCCTGGAGGTGCCGGAGATCGCCGACGGGTCCGTCGAGATCGCCGCGATCGCCCGCGAGGCCGGCCACCGCACCAAGATCGCCGTGCGGTCCACCCGCTCGGGCCTCAACGCCAAGGGTGCCTGCATCGGCCCCATGGGCGGCCGGGTGCGCAATGTGATGGGCGAGCTGAACGGCGAGAAGATCGACATCGTCGACTGGTCGGACGACCCGGCCGAGATGGTGGCGAACGCGCTGTCGCCGGCCCGCGTCTCCAAGGTGGAGGTCGTGGACCTGGCCGCCCGCTCGGCCCGCGTGATCGTGCCCGACTACCAGCTCTCGCTGGCGATCGGCAAGGAGGGCCAGAACGCCCGGCTCGCCGCCCGGCTGACCGGCTGGCGCATCGACATCCGGCCCGACACCGAGCAGCCCGCGGAGTAGGGCGTTCCCGCTCCGGGGAGCGGGAACGGGGGAATAGATCCAAGCCGCCGGTCGCTGAGATCACGACAGGTTCGCGCGCGGCAACTGTTCGATTCTTGCCCCAAAGGGGTGAGGTCGGTCCGGGGAGGTAGACTGAGGAGTGTCTGGCCGGACACCTACCCGTGCACGCCCTGAGCGCACCTGCGTGGGGTGCCGGGAGCGAGCGGTCAAGAGCGAGCTGCTGCGGACCGTGGCGATCGAGGACGAGTGCGTCCCCGACATACGCGGTACGCTGCCCGGCCGGGGTGCGTACGTGCACCCCGCCACGGTCTGTGTCGACCAGGCAGTGCGTCGCAAGGCGTTCCCGCGGGCGCTCCGCGTCCCGGGTCCGCTCGACGTAAAGGCGTTGCGCCGCTACGTCGAGCAGGCACAAGGTTGCTGAAAGCACCCTGTGAGCAACGTGGCAAGGCAAGACGTGCCGCACGGAACCCCGTGCGGTCTGGTACCTCGCGAGTCGAAAGCAGGTCGAGATTGCGATGAGCACTCGATGAGTACGCGATGAGTACGCCCATGAACTAGCGACGGTCCGGACGCAACCCGGACCTCAGAGGAGCGAAGTGGCTAAGGTCCGGGTCTACGAACTCGCCAAGGAGTTCGGTGTCGAGAGCAAGGTCGTCATGGCCAAGCTCCAGGAACTCGGTGAATTCGTCCGTTCGGCGTCTTCGACCATCGAAGCGCCCGTAGTACGCAAGCTGACAGACGCCTTCCAGCAGGGCGGTGGCAACGGCAGGTCCGCCAAGCCCGCCCCGCGCAAGTCTGCCCCCAGGCCCGCCGCGCCCTCTCCGGCGCAGGCTGCGGGCACCTCCCGTGCCGTGCCGGCCGCGCCGCGCCCGGCCGCACCCAAGCCCCCGGCCGCGCAGCAGCCCGAGGCTCCGTCGGCGCCCGCGCCGGCGGCTCCGGGCCCGCGTCCCACGCCGGGCCCCAAGCCGGCCCCGCGCCCGGCTCCGGCCGCGCCGGAGTTCACCGCGCCGCCGGCCTCTCCCGCCGCTCCGGCGCCGTCCGGCCCCAAGCCCGGCGCGCGTCCCGGTGCCCCGAAGCCCGGCGGCCGTCCCGCCGGTCCCGGTCAGGACCGCGGTCCCCAGGGCGGCCAGGGCCGTCCCGGCGGCCAGCGTCCCGGTGCCCCGGCACAGCGTCCCGGCGGCCGTCCCGGCGGTCCGCGTCCGGGCAACAACCCCTTCACCTCCGGCGGCAACGCCGGCATGGCGCGCCCGCAGGCGCCCCGCCCGCAGGGCGGCCCGCGCCCCGGTGGTCCCGGTGCCCCCGGCGCCGGTCCCCGTCCGCAGGCTCCCGGGCAGGGCGGCGGTCCGCGTCCCCAGGCTCCGGGCGGCAACCGCCCGACCCCGGGCTCGATGCCGCGTCCGCAGGGCGGTCCCGGCGGTCCCCGTCCCGGCGGCCCGCGTCCCAACCCCGGCATGATGCCGCAGCGTCCCGCTGCCGGCCCGCGTCCCGGCCCCGGCGGCCGCGGTCCGGCCGGTGCCGGTCGTCCCGGCGGCGGCCGTCCGGGCGGCGGCGGCTTCGCCGGCCGTCCCGGTGGCGGCGGCGGTGCCGGTCGTCCCGGTGGCGGCGGCGGTTTCGCCGGTCGTCCCGGTGGTGGCGGCGGCTTCGCCGGCGGCGGTGGCCGTCCCGGCTTCGGCGGCCGTCCCGGCGGTCCCGGTGGCCGTGGTGGCACGCAGGGCGCCTTCGGCCGTCCCGGCGGTCCCGCGCGTCGTGGTCGCAAGTCGAAGCGGCAGAGGCGCCAGGAGTACGAGGCCATGCAGGCCCCGTCGGTCGGCGGCGTGATGCTGCCTCGCGGCAACGGCGAGACCATTCGCCTGTCGCGCGGTGCGTCGCTCACCGACTTCGCGGAGAAGATCAACGCCAACCCGGCGTCGCTCGTCGCGGTCATGATGAACCTCGGCGAGATGGTCACCGCGACCCAGTCCGTCTCCGACGAGACGCTCCAGCTCCTCGCGGGCGAGATGAACTACGAGGTTCAGATCGTCAGCCCGGAGGAGGAGGACCGCGAGCTTCTCGAGTCCTTCGACCTGGAGTTCGGCGAGGACGAGGGCTCCGAGGAGGACCTGGTCGTCCGTCCGCCGGTGGTCACCGTCATGGGTCACGTCGACCACGGCAAGACCCGACTGCTCGACGCCATCCGCAAGACGAACGTCATCGCGGGCGAGGCCGGCGGCATCACCCAGCACATCGGTGCCTACCAGGTCGCGACCGAGGTCAACGACGAAGAGCGCAAGATCACCTTCATCGACACCCCGGGTCACGAGGCGTTCACCGCCATGCGTGCCCGTGGTGCCCGGTCGACGGACATCGCGATCCTGGTCGTCGCGGCCAACGACGGCGTCATGCCGCAGACGGTCGAGGCGCTCAACCACGCCAAGGCGGCCGACGTCCCGATCGTCGTCGCGGTCAACAAGATCGACGTCGAGGGCGCCGACCCGACCAAGGTGCGCGGTCAGCTCACCGAGTACGGCCTGGTGGCCGAGGAGTACGGCGGCGACACGATGTTCGTCGACATCTCCGCCAAGCAGGGTCTGCACATCGACTCCCTGCTGGAGGCCGTGGTCCTCACCGCGGACGCCTCGCTCGACCTGCGGGCCAACCCGAACCAGGACGCGCAGGGCATCTCGATCGAGTCCCGTCTCGACCGCGGCCGCGGTGCCGTGGCGACGGTCCTCGTCCAGCGAGGCACGCTGCGGGTCGGCGACACGATGGTGGTGGGCGACGCCTACGGCCGCGTGCGCGCCATGCTCGACGACAACGGCAACAACGTCGCCGAGGCCGGTCCGTCGACGCCGGTCCAGGTCCTGGGCCTGACCAACGTCCCGGGCGCCGGTGACAACTTCATCGTGGTCGAGGAGGACCGTACGGCCCGCCAGATCGCGGAGAAGCGCGCCGCCCGCGAGCGGAACGCCGCGTTCGCCAAGCGCACGCGCCGCGTGTCGCTGGAGGACCTGGACAAGGTGCTCAAGGCCGGCGAGGTCCAGCAGCTCAACCTGATCATCAAGGGTGACGCTTCCGGTTCCGTCGAGGCCCTCGAGTCCTCGCTGCTCCAGCTCGACGTCGGCGAAGAGGTCGACATCCGCGTCCTGCACCGTGGTGTCGGTGCGGTCACGGAGTCCGACATCGACCTGGCGATGGGCTCCGACGCCATCGTGATCGGCTTCAACGTGCGCGCCGCCGGGCGTGCCGCGCAGATGGCCGAGCGCGAGGGTGTGGACGTCCGGTACTACTCGGTCATCTACCAGGCGATCGAGGAGATCGAGGCGGCCCTCAAGGGCATGCTCAAGCCGGAGTACGAAGAGGTCGAGCTCGGTACGGCGGAGATCCGCGAGGTCTTCCGTTCGTCCAAGCTGGGCAACATCGCGGGTGTCCTCATCCGCTCCGGCGAGGTCAAGCGCAACACCAAGGCGCGCCTCATCCGCGACGGCAAGGTCATCGCGGAGAACCTCAACATCGAGGGTCTGCGTCGCTTCAAGGACGACGTCACCGAGATCCGCGAAGGCTTCGAGGGCGGTATCAACCTCGGAAACTTCAACGACATCAAGGTCGACGACGTCATCGCGACGTACGAGATGCGCGAGAAGCCGCGGGTGTGACACCCGGCTGCTCCGGCCGGCCGACGGGATCCGTCCCGTCGGCCGGCCGGCCGCTGTTCTGCGGCATCCCGCCGCGGCGGCCGGCGGGGGAAAACCCCGTCGAGCCACCGGCCGGATCGGGGTACCGTTCTTGATGTCCCTGCCCGCACCGACGGCAGGGCCATCGATCCCGTACCGGCGGGTCATCCGGACACACACATGTACGTGGGGACGCTGTCCTTCGACCTCCTCCTCGGCGACGTACGGTCGCTGAAGGAGAAGCGCTCCGTCGTCCGCCCGATCGTCGCCGAGCTCCAGCGGAAGTACTCCGTGAGCGCGGCCGAGGTGGAGAACATGGACCTGTACCGGCGAGCCGGTATCGGTCTCGCCGCGGTCTCCGCGGACGCGGCGCACCTGACCGACGTACTCGACCAGTGCGAACGGCTGGTCGCCGCGCGTCCCGAGGTGGAACTGCTGTCGGTCAGACGGCGTTTCCACGGCGAGGACGACTGACGACCACAGCCCAGGAAACACAGACAGGAAAGAACGGGAGACGGACCAGTGGCCGACAACGCGCGGGCGAAAAGGCTGGCGGACCTCATCCGAGAGGTGGTGGCCCAGAAGCTGCAGCGCGGGATCAAGGACCCGCGGCTCGGCTCGCACGTCACCATCACGGACACCCGCGTCACGGGTGACCTGCGGGAGGCGACCGTCTTCTACACGGTGTACGGGGACGACGAGGAGCGCAAGGCCGCGTCTGCCGGCCTGGAGAGCGCCAAGGGCATCCTGCGCTCCGAGGTCGGCAGGGCGGCCGGTGTGAAGTTCACGCCGACCCTGACCTTCGTCATGGACGCCCTTCCGGACACCGCCCGGAACATCGAGGACCTCCTCGACCGGGCGCGCCAGTCCGACGCGAAGGTGCGCGAGGTGTCCGCGGGCGCCGCGTACGCCGGTGAGGCGGACCCGTACCGCAAGCCCGGTTCCGAGGACGACGAGACGGACGACACCGCGGAATGACCGACAAGCACACCACGCCCGACGGCCTTGTCATCGTCGACAAGCCGTCGGGCTTCACTTCGCACGACGTCGTCGCCAAGATGCGGGGCATCGCCCGGACGCGGCGCGTCGGGCACGCCGGCACGCTCGACCCGATGGCGACGGGCGTCCTGGTCCTCGGCGTCGAGCGGGCGACCAAGCTCCTGGGGCACCTCGCCCTCACGGAGAAGGAGTACCTGGGCACCATCAGGCTCGGGCAGACGACGCCGACGGACGATGCCGAGGGCGAGATCACGGGGTCGCAGGACGCCTCGAAGGTCACCCGGGAGGCCATCGACGCCGCCGTCGCCAAGCTGACCGGCGACATCATGCAGGTGCCGTCCAAGGTCAGCGCCATCAAGATCAACGGCGTGCGCTCCTACAAGCGGGCGCGCGAGGGCGAGGAGTTCGACATCCCCGCCCGTCCCGTCACCGTCTCCTCCTTCACGGTGTACGACGTCCGGGACGCCGTCGCCGAGGACGGCACCCCCGTGCTGGACCTGGTGGTCTCGGTCGTCTGCTCCTCCGGCACCTACATCCGCGCCCTGGCCCGCGACCTCGGCGCCGACCTCGGTGTGGGCGGCCACCTGACCGCGCTGCGCCGCACCAGGGTCGGCCCGTACAAGCTGGACACCGCGAGGACGCTGGACCAGCTCCAGCAGGAACTGACGGTGATGCCGGTCGCCGACGCCGCGGCCGCCGCCTTCCCGCGCTGGGACGTGGATGCCAAGCGGGCCCGGCTGCTCCTCAACGGGGTGCGGCTGGAGATGCCCGACACCTACGCGGGCACCGGTGCCGTCGCCGTCTTCGACCCCGAGGGCCGCTTCCTCGCGCTCGTGGAGCAGCACCGGGGCAAGGCGAAGAGCCTGGCCGTCTTCGGCTGACCCGACGCCTCGTCAACTCCCGTCCGTGGAGCGGCGGTCACGGGGACTGCCGCTGCCGCCGCTCCACGGTCCCCCTCGGTTCCCCCACCCCTAGGTCTGTCCAACCTCCCCCTTCTGTTCACCCGTCCGGGCAGGCGCTCGGAGTGAACCGGGGGAGCGGAAGGGGGCGCGTTCGTCAGGGGATCTGTCCCGCCGATCATCGCGCGCCTACCGTCGGACGCGGCACGGATGCACGGCGGTACGGCGGGGAGGTGCGGCGATGGCGTCGCGGAACCGGTCCCGGGGGGCGGGCGGCAGCGCACGACGACTGTCCCGGAAGGACCACGAGGGGCCGTACGAGGGTACGGGGGCGGGCCCCGAGGAGGCGTTCTGTGAGGGGGAGTTCCCCGAGGGCACGCTCTCCGCGGGGGAGTTCCTCGGAGGGGCGTTCCTCGGAGGGGCGTTCCTCGGAGGGGCGTTCCTCGGAGGGGCGTTCCTCGGAGGGGCGGGCGGCCCGGCGTCGCCCGACGAGGCCGACGGCTCACGGGGGGCCTCCCGCGCCGTACACGCACCGGACGGTGCCCTGGTCCGCATTCACGATCTGGCGGGGCGTCCGCGGGGCACGGGATTCGCCGCCGACCGCCACGGCACGGTCGTCACCAGCCACGAAGCCGTCGACGGTCTGTCCCGGCTCGTGCTGCGCACCGCCGAGGACCGCCGCCGGGTCGTGGCCGCGGCCGACGTGACGCCCCTGCCCGGCCTCGGGCTGGCCCTCGTACGCGCGGAGGGGCTCGGCCTCGAACCGCTGCCCGTGGCCACGCGCGACCGGGTCGAGGCGGGTACGTACGTCGTCATCGCCGCCGGCTGCTGGCGGGAGGCCCGGGTCCTCGGCACCGCGGACGTCACCTACACGGCCACCGACCGTTTCCACCGCCTCGGCGACGCGCTGGAGCTCGCGGTCGGCATGTCCGGGCGGGACGCTCTGCGGCTGGGCGGCGGCGCGGCCGGCGGGCCGGTGCTCGACGCGGCGACCGGTGCCGTGCTCGGCGTCCTCGGCACCGCACTGGCCTCCGGCGACCGCGACGTGGGCTTCGCCGTGCCGCTGCGTCCCGTCCCCGGCCCCCTCGCCGACCTGCTCGCCGAGAACGCGGCGACGGTCCCGGCGTACGGCGCCGACCTCAATCTGGCCGGGGTGCTCGCCCTCACGGCGAGCTGCGTGGCGCAGGACGGGCCGGAGGGGCGGCACGACGGGCGCTCCGGGACGGTGGAACCGGTCGCGCGGTCCGGGCCCGCCCGCGAGTTCGCCGCGTTCACCGCACGTGCCGACGGGCCCGCCCACGTCCTGGCGCTCGTCGGAGCGCCGGGCACCGGCCGCACCACCGAGCTCGCGGCCCTCGCCGCCCGCCGCTCCCGGGGCACGTCGCCCGCGCCCACGCTGTGGCTGCGCGGCGCCGACCTGCGCGACGACGACACGTCGGTGGCCGACGCGGCCCGGCGGTCGCTGCTACGGGCGGCTCGCCTCGTGGCCGCCTCCGCGCCCGCGTCCGCCGGCCCCGGCGATGCCGCGCCGGAACGCGTCGCCCGTGTCGCCGGCTCCGCCGGGCGCCCCCTGCTCATCCTTCTCGACGGCCCCGAGGAGATGCCACCGGTCCTGGCCCACCGCCTCGCCGAGTGGACCGACGGGACGTCGACGTGGCTGCGGGAGACCGGGGCGCGGCTGGTGGTGGCGTGCCGGGAGGAGTACTGGGAGCGGGCCGGGGCGGAGTTCCCGCGGGAGCTGCTGTACGGGGCGGCGGGGGCGGCTCTCCGGGAGGCGGAGGCGCCGCCGGCGCCGTCCTGGGCGGTGGGGACGCCGTCCGGGGGGACGGGGCGGTGGCCGGGACCGGCGGTGGGCGAGGGCCGGCCGGCGCTCGAGCGGGTGCCGGGCGGAGGAGGGGGTCCGGCCCCGGCCGGACGCGCCCGGGCGGGCGCCGGGCAGGGGGACGCCGAACGGTCCGTGCGGGCCGGGGACGGCACGCGGTCCCCCGGTGGACACCGGCCGGGAACCCGGGCCGTCCCGGCGGTGACCGCCGCGGGCGCCGGCGTGGTGCTCCACGCGGACGTCGGCACGGGGCACGACCCGCTCCCGCCCTGTGTACGCCTCGGGGACCTGGGCGACGACGAGGCCGAGGAGGCCCGGGCGAGGTACGGGGTGGCGGACGGGGTCCTGTCCGACGGGGACGGGCGCCACCCGCTCACCCTCCGCCTGCTCTCCGAGGTCCAGGCTGCTCTGCCCGGCCCGCCGCCGTCCGTCCGCGTCGACCGGGACGCGGTCCTCGGCGCCCACCTCGACCTGATGTGCCTGCGCGTCGCGGCCCGGCTGGCCGCGGAGAACGGCCTGCGCGGCACCGCCGTACGCCGGCTCGCGGCGAAGGTCTCCGGGCAGGTCCACGAGGCCGCCCGGCGCAGTCTGGGGCCCGGGCAGGGAGCGCTGGACCGCGAGTCGTTCGACGCGGTGTTCCCGTGGGGCCCGGCACCCGAGCGGCTCGGCGGCGGCACCGGCTGGGCCTCGGCGGTCCTCGCGGAGGGCCTCCTCGTCCCCGCGGGCAGCGGCTACCGCTTCGCGCACGAGGAACTCGCCGACTGGATCCAGGGCAGCCACCTCGACCTGGACGAGGCCCTGCGCGTCCTCGTCCACCGGCGCCACGCCCCCCGCGACACCCACACCATCCCCGTCCCGCACCACCGCATCGGCCCCGTCACCGAGGCCCTGCTGCTCCTCGGCCGCCAGCACGGCGTCCCCCAACTCGCCCTCACCCTCGAGGAACTGGTGCAGGCGCTGGACGCCGAGCCGCACTCCTGGTGGGCCGCCCGGCTGCTCGCCGAGACCCTGACCCGCGTGCCCGACGCGACGCCGTACACGGAGGTGCTGCGCCTGCTCGCCGACGGCATCGCGGAGCGGCGCGGCGAAGGCCGTCCCGCGCCGGGGGAGTTCGGGCCCGCCTTCTGGACGGCCCTGCGGCTGCCGGAGAGCACCCGCCTCGACCTGCTGCGCCGCCTCGTCCTCGCCGACGGCCCCCCGCACGAGCCGGGCCCCCGCCACCTCGACACCGCCGCCCGGCTGCTCGCCGCCGACCCCGCGACCGTGCAGCCGCTCCTCGTCCGCTGGTTCGCCGACGAACGCCCGCTGCCCGCCACCCCGCACGCCACCGTGGCCACCGCCGCGCAGGCGCTGCTGCACACCCACCGCCACGGCGGCCTGGACCTCCTCACCGACGTGCTCGCCGACAGCACGCACCGGCGCGCCGACGAACTGCTCGCCGTCCTGGCCGAGGAGGAGCCGTCCGCCCTCTGCCGCGCCGTCGACCGCTGGGCCCGCGACGAACGCCCGGCCCGGCACACCGCTGCGGTGACCCACGGACTGCGCACCGCCCCGCACGCGCGCACCGCCGCCGACCGCACCCTGCTGCGCCATGCCGCCCTCGTCCTGCTCACCCGCCCCGCCGCCGGCCCCCTGCACTCGGGCGCCCTCGCGCTGCTCGTCCACGACCCGGGCAGCCGCGACCGGCACCTCGCGCGGGCGCTCGACCGCTTCGCCGCGGGCGACCCGTACCTGCCGCCCTCGGCGGTGGCCGCCGCCCTGCCGACCCACCCGGAACCCGTCCTCGCCGCCTTCCGCGCCCGGCTGCGCGGCCCGGACGCCGGGGAGGCCCTGCGCGCACTCGTCGACGCCACCACCCCCCACCTGGCCCGCCGGGTCGCCGCGCTGATCGGGGAGACCGTGGTGGAGCGGCCGGAGACCGCCGGGCACACGGCCGCGTACACCGACCGGCGCCTCGACCACGGCCCCGCCGCCCGTGGCGTCCTCCTCCCGCTGGTCACCGGCCTGCTGGACGGCGGGCCCGAGCCGGTGCGCGCCGCGCTGGCCGTGGTCCTCGCCTCCGACGGCGCCCCCGCCTCGGGCAGCCTCCGCCGCGAGCTGCGCGAACACCTCCTCGCCCACGAGGAGGACCCCGCCGTCCTGGACGCGCTGCTGCGCGCCGCCGCGTCCCGGGGCGACGCCGACGGCCGGCGGGCCCTCGTCCACCGCGTCGCCCACCTCCTCGCCCGCAGCCCGGACGGCGCCCGCCTCCTCGACCGCTGCCTGGTCGACCTGGCCCGGTGTCTCCCCGGCTTCGCCGACTCGGTCACCGGCTGGCTCGCGGACGCCCCCGGGGAATGGGCCGCGCTGGTCGGCCCGAGCGCGCGCCGCACGATCGAGGCCCTCGCACACACCCGCGTCCCCGTCTGACCGGGGCGCGGGGTGCACCCGGTCACAGCTCCCATGCCGATGCGGGCAAGGTGCCCACGGCATGGCACCCTTAGACCTGCATCAGAGGCTCGACTCCGACGAGTGTGCGACAAGGAGCAGACACAGTGCAGCGCTGGCGTGGCTTGGAGGACATCCCCGAGGACTGGGGGCGCAGCGTCGTCACCATCGGCTCCTACGACGGAGTCCACCGCGGACACCAGCTCATCATCGAGCACGCCGTGGACCGCGCCCGCGCGCTGGGCGTGCCCGCCGTCGTCGTCACCTTCGACCCGCACCCCAGCGAGGTCGTCCGCCCCGGCAGCCACCCGCCACTGCTCGCCCCGCACCACCGCCGCGCCGAACTCTGCGCCGACCTCGGTGTGGACGCGGTGCTGATCCTCCCGTTCACCAAGGAGTTCTCGAAGCTGTCCCCGGCCGACTTCGTGGTCAAGGTCCTGGTCGACAAGCTGCACGCCAAGGCGGTCGTCGAGGGTCCCAACTTCCGCTTCGGCCACAAGGCCGCGGGGAACGTCGACTTCCTCACCGAGCAGGGCCGCGTCTACGACTTCGAGGTCGAGGTCGTCGACCTGTACGTGTCCGGCGAGGCGGGCGGCGGCGAGCCGTTCTCCTCCACCCTGACCCGCCGTCTGGTCGCCGAGGGCGACGTCCGGGGCGCCGCCGAGATCCTGGGCCGCCCGCACCGCGTCGAGGGCGTGGTCGTACGCGGCGCCCAGCGCGGCCGCGAGCTGGGCTTCCCCACCGCCAACGTCGAGACGCTGCCGCACACCGCCATCCCCGCCGACGGCGTCTACGCCGGGTGGCTGCACGCCCAGGGCGAGGCGATGCCGGCCGCGATCTCCGTCGGCACGAACCCGCAGTTCGAGGGCACCGAGCGGACGGTGGAGGCGTACGCCATCGACCGCGTCGGCCTCGACCTGTACGGGCTGCACGTCGCCGTGGACTTCCTGGCCTTCGTCCGGGGCCAGGCGAAGTTCGACACGCTGGACGCGCTGCTCGAGCAGATGGCGGAGGACGTGCAGCAGTGCCGCGAGATCATCGCGGCGGACGACGGGCGGACGTCCTGACGGACTGGGAGCCACCGGGTCCTGCGACCCGCCGGTTCCCCTGCCCGCCGGACGGCCCGAGCCGTCAGCCCTTTGGCCTGCCGGACGCTCCGGGTGTCGTGGCTCCGGCAGGCCGGACGCCCTGGCCCGGGCGGACCCCGGCCGACCTCACGCGTCCGGAACGGCTGCCCCCGCCTCGTCCCGTACTCGTGCCAGGGCCCAGTGGCAGGCGACCTGCGCCTCGCCGCTCCCGGTGAGAATCCCCGGGTCCCGGGTCCGGCACGCGTCCGCGACGCCGGCGCGGGACGCCTCCCCGCTCGCCAGCACCTGGCAGCGCGCGTGGAAGCGGCACCCGGCGGGGACGCGGGAGGGGTCCGGAGGCTCGCCGGTGAGGACCACCGGGGTGCCGGGGGCCTCGGGCAGCACGGACAGCAGCGCCTGGGTGTACGGGTGGCGCGGAGCCGTCAGCACCCGCTCGACCTCGCCCGTCTCCACGATCCGCCCGAGGTACATCACCGCGACCCGGTCGGCGATGTTCCACGCCAGCCCCAGGTCGTGCGTGACGACCAGCGCGGACAGGCCCAGCTCGGTGCGCAGCCGCAGCAGCAGCGCGAGGATCTCGCCGCGCACCGACGCGTCGAGCGAGGCGACCGGCTCGTCGGCGACGAGCAGTTCGGGCTCCAGGACCAGCGCGCCCGCGATGACGACCCGCTGGCGCTGACCGCCGGACAGCTCGTGCGGGTAGCGCAGGAAGAAGCGCTCGGGCGGCCGCAGCCCGGCCCGGGCCAGGGCCCCGGCCACCGCCGACCGCTCGTCACCTCCGTACCCGTGGATCCGCAGCCCCTCGGCGACGGCGTCGTAGACCGTGTGCCGCGGGTTGAGCGAGCCGCTCGGGTCCTGGAGGACGAGCTGGGCCCGCTTGCGGTACGTCCTCAGCGCCCGCGAGGAGTAGTCGAGCGGGGCCCCGTCGAAGGTGACGCGGCCCGAGGTCGGCCGGACCAGGCCCAGCAGGGACCGGGCCAGCGTCGTCTTGCCGCAACCCGACTCGCCGACCAGTGCCACGATCTCGCCCGGCCGGATGTCCAGGTCCACCCCGTCCACGGCGCGGGCCGGCGGTGCGCCGCGCCGGCCGGGGAAGGTGATGCACAGGTCCTCGACGCTCAGCAGCGGTGGCGTGGTCGTCATACGGTGCGGCTCCTCACGTCTGCCTCCTCCGCGGCCGCGGATGTCCCCCCGGCCACGTGCACGCACGCCGCGCGCCGGCCCGCCCCCGCCTCGCGCAGCGCCTGGTCGGCGGTGGCGCAGACGTCCAGCGCGACGGGGCAGCGCGGGTGGAACGCGCAGCCGGACGGCACCGCCGCGGGGTCGGGCGGATCGCCCGGCAGACCGCGCGGCGCGAACCGCGAGCGCGGGTCGCCGATCCGCGGGAACGCCTCCGACAGCGCCCTGCCGTACGGGTGCAGGGCGTCCTCGTGGACCTGCCGGGCCGGGCCCTGCTCGACCACCCGGCCCGCGTACATCACCGCGAGCCGGTCGCAGGTGTCGGCGAGGACGGCGAGATCGTGGCTGATCATGATCAGGCCCACGTCCTGCTCGCTGACCAGCTCCTCGATCAGCCGCAGGATCTGGGCCTGGATCATCACGTCCAGCGCGGTGGTGGGCTCGTCGGCGACGATCAGACGCGGATCGCAGGCCAGCGCCATGGCGATCATCACGCGCTGCCGCTGGCCCCCCGACAGCTCGTGCGGGTAGGCGGACGCCCGCGCCGCCGGAAGGCCCACCTGTTCCAGCAGCTCACCGGCCCTCCTCCGCGCCGCCGCCGCAGTCGCCCTGCGGTGCAGCAGGATCGGTTCGGCGATCTGGTCGCCGACGCGGTGCACGGCGTTGAGCGAGTGCATCGCGCCCTGGAAGACGATCGACGCCCCGGCCCAGCGCACCGCCCGCACCCGGCCCCACTTCATCGTCAGCACGTCCTCCCCGTCGAGGAGGATCTCGCCGCCGACCCGGGCGCCGGCCGGCAGCAGCCGCAGCAGGGCCAGCGCCAGCGTGGACTTGCCGCAGCCGGACTCGCCCGCGAGGCCCAGCTTCTCGCCCGCGGCGAGGCTCAGGTCGACGCCCCGCACGGCGGCCGCGCCGCCCGGGTACGTCACTTCCAGGTTCCGGACGTCGAGCAGGCTCAACGGGACACCCCCAGCCTGGGGTTGAGAACGGACTCGACCGCGCGCCCGCACAGCGTGAACGCCAGCGCCACGGCCGCGATGGCGATGCCCGGCGGCACGAGGTACCACCAGTCGCCGGAGCTGACCGCCCCCGCCTCCCGCGCGTCCTGGAGCAGCCCGCCCCACGACACGACCGAGGGGTCCCCGAGCCCCAGGAAGGCCAGTGTGGCCTCGGCGAGGATCGCGGAGGAGATGATCAGCGTGGTCTGGGCGAGGATCAGCGGCATGACGTTGGGCAGCACGTGCCGGGACATGATGTGCCAGTGACCCCCACCGAGCGCCTTCGCACGCTCGATGTACGGCCGTGACTCCACCGCCAGCGTCTGCGCCCGCACCAGCCGCGCCGTGGTCGGCCAGGTGGTCACGCCGATCGCCAGCACGATCGTGCCCAGCGAACGGGACATGACGGTCGCCAGCACGATGGCGAGCACCAGCGTCGGCATCACCAGGAACCAGTCCGTGACCCGCATCAGGACGGTGGCGTACCAGCCGCGGAAGTGCCCGGCGGTGATGCCGATGAGGGCTCCGATCGCCACCGACAGCACGGCCGCGAGCAGCCCGACCAGCAGCGAGACGCGCGAGCCCCAGACCACCAGCCCGAGCAGGTTCCGCCCGAACTGGTCGGTGCCCAGGGGGAAGCGCCCGCTCGGGCTCTCCATCGGCTGCCCGGGCGCACCGGTCACGCTCTGCACGTCCGAGCCGACGGTGAGCGGAGCGGTCAGCGCGACCAGCCCGAACAGCACCAGCGCGGCGAGCCCGAACAGGCCCGCGCGGTGCCTTTGGTACTCCTTCCAGAAGCGCGCGGCGGAGGCCCGGCGGCGCCGCCACGCGAGCGTGCGCGTCCCGAGCGGCGGTGCGGTTTCGGCGGTCATCGGCCCACCCTCGGGTCGAGCAGCGGATACAGGAGGTCGGCCAGTGTGTTCATCACGATCACCGCCGAGGCGAAGACGAAGAACAGCCCCTGCACCAGCGGCAGATCGGGCACGCTCAGCGCCTGGTAGAACAGCCCGCCGAGTCCCGGCCAGGAGAAGACCGTCTCGACCAGGATGACGCCGGCGACGGTCCGGCCGAGGTTGACGAAGATCAGCGTCACGGTGGGCAGCAGCGCGTTCGGTACGGCGTGCCGGCGCCGTACGAGGTCGTCCCTGAGCCCCTTGGCGCGGGCCGTGGTCAGATAGTCGCCGCCCATCTCGTCCAGCAGCGCCGACCGGGTGACCAGCAGCGTCTGCCCGTACTCCACGGCGACCAGCGTCAGCACCGGCAGGACGAGATGGTGGGCGACGTCGACGGCGTACGCCAAGCCCTGCTCGCCGCCTGACTCCATGCCCCCGGTCGGGAACAGCCCCGGTACCGGACCGGCGCCGACCGACAGCACGATGATGAGCAGCAGGCCCAGCCAGAAGGACGGGACGGAGTACAGCGTCAGCGCCAGCCCGGTGCCGAGGCGGTCGCCGAGCCGGCCGTGCCGCCACGCGGAGCGGGTGCCGAGGAAGATCCCCAGGGCCGTGTAGAGCACGAAGGCCGTGCCGGTGAGCAGCAGCGTGTTCGGCAGCGCCTCGGTGATCTTGTCCACGACGGGCCCGTGGAACTGGTACGACGTCCCCAGGTCACCGGTCAGCGCCTTGCCGCAGTACTGCGTGAACTGCTGCCACACCGGCAGATCGAGCCCGAACTCCCGCCGGTACGCGGCGATCTGCTCCGCGGACACCGGACGGCCGCCGGTCATGAACTTCACCGGGTCGCCGGGGATCAGCCGGAAGAGGAAGAAACTGGTGACGAGGACGGCGAACAGCGAGACGGCCGCACCGGCCAGCTTGCCCGCCCCGTAGCGCAGATACGCCGTCACCGCACCCGGCCGTGACCCGCGCCGCGCCCCGGCCGGCCCGGAGGTGCCGGGGCCGGCCGGGTCCTCGCCCTTGAGGAGGGAGGAGGTCGCTTCCGTGGTCATGGGCACCCGCACGCGGCCGTGAGGGTGGGGACGACCCCGCACGCGCGGCCCGCGGCCCGCCTACTCACGTTCTTCCGCCGTGGCCCGGCGGCGCACCGCGAACAGCGCCCCGAGGCCGGCGAGGACGACGACGCCCGCGACCACCCCGATCACGACGCCGGTCGACGAGGAACCGCCCGAGGAGTCACCGGAGTCGGCCGGGACCGCGGACCACCAGCTCCAGTAGCCGTCCTGGCCGTAGATGTTGCCCGCGTCGGACGGCATGGTGGTGATCGACGCGATCTGGTCCGTGCGGTAGGCCTCGACGGCGTTCGGGTAGGCCATCACGTTCATGTACCCGAGGTCGTACAGCCGCGACTGCATCTGCTTGACGAGCTCCGCCCGCTTGTCCGGGTCGTACTCGGCGAGCTGCTGGGCGTACAGCTCGTCGTACGTCCTGTCGCAGATGAAGTTGTCCGTGGCCCCGGTGTCCTTGGGCGTCTGCGGTCGGGCGTCGCAGGTGTGGATGGACAGCACGAAGTCGGGGTCGGGATTGACCGACCAGCCGTCGAAGGCGAGGTCGTACTCGCCGGCGAGCCAGGGGTCGGTCACGTTGTCGAGGCAGTTGAGGGTGGCGCCGATGCCGAGTTCGCCCCACCACTCCTGGAGGTACTTGCCGACCGCCTTGTCGTTGGGGTCGGTGGCGTGGCACAGGATGCGGTAGTCGAGCGGCTTGCCGTCCTTGCCGACGCGCTTGCCGTCGGCGTTCTTCCGGTAGCCCGCCTCGTCCAGCAGCCGGCCCGCCGCCTGGGGGTCGTACGCCAGCTCCTGGCCCGCCGAGGGCTTCCAGAAGTACGAGGAGAAGCGCGGCGGTATGTAGCCCTGGCCCTGGACGGCGTGGCCCTGGAAGACCCTGTCGACGATCGCCTTGCGGTCCACGGCCATGAACAGCGCGTGGCGCACCCGCTGGTCCAGCAGCGACGGATGGCCGTCACCGAACTTCGTGCCGTCCTTGGCCTGCGCCCCCGGGTTGGTGGCGAGGGCGTAGAAGCGGCGGCCCGGCGCGTCGTTGACCCGGATGTTCTTCTCGCCCTTGAGCGAGTCGGCCTGGGCCGGCGTCAGCGACGGGGACCCGGCGACGAAGGACACCTCGCCCTTGCGCAGAGCGGCGACGGCGGCGTCCTGGTCCTTGTAGTACCGGAAGACGAGCTCGTCGAACTTCGGCGCGCCCCGCCAGAAGTCCTCGTTCGCCTTCAGCCGCACATAGCTGTCCGGCTTGTAGTCGGTGAGGACGAACGGCCCGTTGCCGACGAGGGGGAACGCCTTGTCGTTGTTGAACTCGGAGAAGTCCCCCACCTTCTCCCAGACGTGCTGCGGCACGATCGGCACGTCGAGGGCCGTCATCGTGGACTGCGGCTTCTTCAGCTTGATCACGAGCTGGGTGGGGCTGGGCGCGGTGACCTTCTCGAAGTTGGTGACGAAGCTTCCGTTGGCGGTGGCGGCGCCGTCGTCGGTCATCATCTTGTTGAACGTCCACGCCGCGTCCCCGGCGGTGACCTTCCGGCCGTCCGACCACGTGGAGTCGGAGCGGATCGTGTACGTCCAGGTCAGCTTGTCCGGGGAGGACTTCCACTCGGTGGCGAGCCCCGGGGAGACGTGGTTGTCCTTGGGGTCGTACGTGGTCAGGTACTCGTAGGTCAGCCTGAGGATGCTCGTGCTGACCAGGCGGACCGCGAGGAACGGGCTGAGCGAGTCGACGCTCTGCGCGACGGCGACGGTGAGCACCTTGCCGTCCTGCTCGCCCCCGTCGCTGCGCGGCCCGGCCGAGGCCGAGGGGGCGGCGAGAGCGGACGCGAGGAGGAGGGCGGTGGCGCCCGCGACGGCCGGCAGCCGCATCCTCTTCAGGCGGGATCCGAAACGTCCTCTGCCGTGCTGATCCTGTGTGTTCATGGTTCTGACCTCGCGTCATCGCTCGCGCGGGACGCACGCTGGGCGTTCCACGCGGGGGCGGGCTTGAACAGATGCGAACAGACGTGAACGAGCTGGGAGGTGCCTTGTACGGGACTTGATCGTTTGGCGCCGACGGAATGAAGTGAGTGTCTATCAGCGGCAGTCTGCGCGCGTCAACGGTGCGTCAAACCCCATGTGGCCTGCGAAAACGGGGAGCACACCGGGCTGTCGTCCACATTGGTGGAGACCTGTGACGCCTCGCTGGTGAGAGGGCGGCGGCGGGACACCGACGGTGTTGCCGGTGCGCCCTCACGTGGAGGGAAAACGCGGTCGTGAACTGCGACCGGGGCGCCGTCACCGCCGTCGTCGGCTCCGCGAGGACGGGTGATCGCCGAAACGCGCCACGGCCCGTGCCGTCGGGCGGCACGGGCCGTGGCGGGACGTGTCCTCCCCGGCGGCGGGATCCTCATCGCGCCGTAGGGGTGAAACCGCCGAACACCGGCAATGGGCCGGACGTACTGCGTTCAGGCGGCGGGAACGGGGCCTCCGGGCCGGAACCGCTCCACCCCGACGATGTGCCGGACCTTGACCGGACGCACGATCACCGCGACCCGCCGCTCCCCGGGCATGAGCCACTCGAACCGCTCGCTGCCCAGATACTTCCGGGCCAGCCGGTCCATCCGCTCGTGCGCCTCCTCGCCCTCGACGAACCGGGCCACCACACCGCTGATCTGCACCCGGTCGAAGGGGTCGGCGGCGTCCGCGTGCGACAGGTAGACGCGGGGGTCACGGCGCAGGTTCTCCTCCTTCACCCGCCCCACCGAGGTGTTGAAGGACAGTTCTCCCTCTCCCTCCAGATCCACCCACATCGGGCTGACCTGCGGGGCTCCGTCGGCGAACACGGTGCCGACGTACCAGATGTGGGGAGCCTGGAGCCGGGCGCGGACGGCTGGATCGAAGGTCGCGGTCATCCGGGGAGGCTACCCACCCTGTCCGGCGGACCTTCCCCGCATCATGAGGACGGCTCAGCCGCACCATTCCGTACGCGACCGCGCGAAGGCCCGCGCCGTCCGGGGACGGCGCGGGCCCGGGGATGCCTGCCTACTGCTGGGGAGGGGTCTGGCCCTGCGCGGGCTGCGGCTGCTGCGGGTACGGGTGTCCCGGCTGCTGCGGGGGCTGTCCGTACGGCTGCGGGGGCTGTCCCGGCTGGGGGGCGTACTGTCCGGCGCCGTCCGGCGGGCCCGGGTACGGCTGGCCCGGCTGCGCGGGGTGAGACTGGCCCGACTGGCCGGGATAGGGCTGACCGGGCTGCCCCGGATAGGGCTGCCCGCCGGGCGCGCCCTGCCCCGGAACGGGCTGGCCCGGCATCGGCTGGCCCTGGTACGGGTGGCCCGGCATGGGCGGGGCGGCCACCGGCGGCGGGTTGCCGTCGGACGTCCACAGGCCGTGCGACTGCTGGTGGCGGACGAAGTCCTCGGCGACCATCGCCGCGAGGTTGAAGTACGCCTCGCGCACCTTGGGCCGCATCATGTCGAGGTCGACCTCGGCACCGGCCGCCAGGTGCTCGTCGAAGGGCACGACGACGACGCCCCGGCACCGCGTCTGGAAGTGGCTGACGATGTCCTCGACCTTGATCATCTTTCCGGTCTCGCGGACACCCGAGATCACGGTGATGGACCGGGAGACGAGGTCGGCGTACCCGTGCGCGGACAGCCAGTCCAGCGTCGTGCTCGCACTGCTCGCACCGTCCACGGACGGCGTCGAGATGATGATGAGCTGGTCGGCGAGGTCGAGCACACCGCGCATGGCGCTGTAGAGCAGACCGGTGCCCGAGTCGGTCAGGATGATCGGGTACTGCCGGCCCAGGACGTCGATGGCGCGCCGGTAGTCCTCGTCGTTGAACGTCGTGGACACGGCCGGGTCGACGTCGTTGGCGATGATCTCCAGACCGGACGGGGCCTGGGACGTGAACCGCCGGATGTCCATGTACGAGTTGAGGTACGGGATCGCCTGGACCAGGTCGCGGATGGTGGCCCCGGTCTCGCGGCGCACCCGGCGGCCGAGCGTACCGGCGTCCGGGTTGGCGTCGATGGCGAGGATCTTGTCCTGCCGCTCGGTGGCGAGCGTGGAGCCCAGCGCGGTGGTCGTGGTGGTCTTGCCGACACCGCCCTTCAGGCTGATGACGGCGATGCGGTAGCAGGAGAGCACCGGGGTGCGGATCAGCTCCAACTTCCGCTGCCGCTCGGCCTCTTCCTTCTTGCCGCCCAGCTTGAACCGCGAACCGCCGGCCGCGGGGCGGCTGCTCTTCGCCTTCTGCTTCCTGTTGTTGAGCAGCCGGTCCGACGACAGCTCCACGGCAGCGGTGTAACCCAGCGGTGCGGCACCCGGGTTGGTGGGCTGGCGCTGGTCGTGCTGGATGGGCTGGGGCCAGGCGGCCCCGAGACGGGGATCGGCCGGCTGCTGGGGCTGTCCCTGCGCCTGGTGGGACGGCTGCTGCTGCTGGTGCTGCGCATCGGGCTGCGCGGCGTGCGGCGGCTGAGGCTGCGGCATCTGGCCGGGGTACGCCTGCGGCTGCGCCTGGTGCGGCACACCGGGGGCCGGCTGTCCCTGGGGGGCGGGAGGCTGGGTGAAGCCGTAGCCGCCCTGCTGCGGCTGCGGGCCGGGCGACTGGGGGAACCCGTAACCCCCCTGTGGGGCAGTGGGGTTGGGCTGGGGCTGGGGCTGGGGCTGGGGCTGGGGCTGGGGCTGCGCGGCGTGGGGCTGGGGGAAGCCGTATCCGGCGGCGGGAGCGCCACCCGGCTGCGGTCCCGCCGCCTGGGGCGCGACCGGGGGAGTGGCCCCCTGCGGCGGGAAGCCGTAACCGGCCTGGGCGGCGGCCTGATCCGGTGCCACCGGTGAACCGGCCTGCGCGGCCCACGCGGCGGGCGCCGGCTGCGGAGCCTGCGGCTGGAACGGCGGCTGCTGCGCCGGAACGCCCGGCTGTCCCGGCACACCGGGCGCCGGCTGCGGCTCCGCGGGCCACTGACTCGCGGGCGCGGGGGCGGCAGGAGGGTACGACGGAGGCAACGGCGGCACGGCGCCGTGGACGGCGGGGGGCGCGTCGGCGGAGGGGATGTCCTGAGGCGCGTCGGCCACCGGGCCGGGCTCGGGGCCGGGTGCCGGCTCGACGCCGGCGGTGGCCTGGGGGGCATCGGCGGAGGGGGCTTCGTCGGATGCCGGCTCCTCGTCGCCTCCGCCGCCCTCGGGCTCGACGGCGCCGCCGTCCGCGCCGCCGCTCTCGGCCGAGGCGTCGGCAGTGGCGTCGGCGTCATCAGCGGCGCCGGTGTCGGCAGCGAGGTCGGCACCAACAGCGCCGTCGGATTCGGCCTGGTTGGAGGAGGGCGCGTCGGCGTCGCGCTCCTCCCCGGCAGAGCCCGCGGACTCGTCGGCAGCGGACTCCGGCTGCCCCTGCGGTACTTGGGCCTGCCGCGCCTGGTCGGCGGCAGCGGCGAGCTCCGCGATCTCCCGCTTCAGGGCGACGGCGGAGAACCGCATGGTGGCCCCGCTGTCGAGGTCGCCGTTGTCGCTCTCGGGCTCGACGCGCGGCTCCGAGGGCACCGACGGCTGCTCCGGCTCCGGCTCCGCCTCGGGACGGGGCTCCGCCAACGCCGGAGGCTGCTGGGGCTCGAAGCCGCTCCCCACCGGCAGATCGGGCACGCCGGCGGCCGGAGGGGTGGAGGGAGCGGGCGGAGCGTACGGCGAAGACGTCATCGGCGGAGGCGGCGGCGTGAAGGGCGCCGCGGGAGCCTGAGGCTGAGGAGAGGGAGCGGGAGGAACGGCCCCCGTCGAACCGGCGCCCTGCCCGGTGTCACCGGAGGCGTTCTGCGTGTACCAGGCGGGCGGCGCGTAGTCGATGGTGAACTCGCCCGTCGTCTCGATTGCGGACTCCGCGTCGGGCTGGTCATCGCCGGGTGTCGCCCAGCCCCCGCGGTTCCCGTCCCGATCGCTGCTCACAATTCCTCCTGGTGTGGTCGAGCACCCTCATGCCGTGCTGGGGCGACCCTTGCTTGTCATCCGCAGTTGTCCGACGCCGTTCGAGGTCGTCCGATCCACCGGCTCTCCCCCCGGAACACCGACGCCCGCACCACAGGTCCTCACGTCGCGCCCGAGACCAGCCTAATCACGAGTGACCCGACGCCGTCAGGTCCCATGCCCCTGCCCACCTCGGCGCCCGAAGCCGCAAAACGCCCAAAAGTGAAGCACTTTCACGCCCGTACCCGCCACAATCGGGTGATCCGGTCAACGCGTCCCGCTCAGTCCATCCGTCGCGGCGTACCCAGAAGGCCGATCTCGGCATCGGTCGGCTGCGTCATCACGTACTGCCGGTCCCGGTCGGAACACCACAGGGTGACACCGTCGGCGAGGGTCGGCAGCGCGTCCACGTCACCCCTCGGCAAGGCCATCGCGCGGCCCAGCTCCCCTGCCTCGGCCGGTGAGATCCGCTGCACCCCCACGAGGCGCGCCTGCCGGACGAGTCGCGGCGCGACGGGGCTGAGATAGGGCAGGAGCGTCAGCACCGACTTCCAGGGACCGGAGACCACACGGCCGCGCGGTGGCCGCATGCCGCAGTCCCGCACCACCAGCACCGGCGTGCCGGCCGAAGCCCCCAACGGCGGCACCCGGCCCACGTCGTAGACCGCGAGTCCGTTCTGACCACCGCCCATGGCATGGACCATCTGCGCCCATGCCTGCGCCCGCCCGGTCTCCACGGCCACCCTCGCACCGGTCGCGGCGGCCCGCAGCGCGAACACCTGGGCCGTCCACAGGCCTCCGATGAGCACCACCTCGTACGGCGTCGGCCGGTTCAGCCCGAGCACCGCGGACTGCCCCTCGGCGTCCACCCCGATGACCACACCGTCGTCCCCGATGGGCAGCGACAGTGTGTCCATCTCCTCCGCGGACAGGGTGTGGCGCCCGTGGCGCGGACCGAGCAGGCCGAAGCCGGCATGCAGCAGATCGCGTCCCCGCCGCGCGGCCGGCGGCTGGGCACCTCCCGGCGCGCCGTGCACGTCCGGCCCGTCGGCGGTCCCTGTCGTCATGGCGGTCACCGGACACCTCCGAGGGGCAGAGTGGCGAGTACGCCGGGCAGTTGCTCGCGGTCGAGCCGCGTGAGCGCGGCGCCCGCCTCCCGCGCGGAGGTCTCCAGCGCGCGCCGCGCCTCCGTCAGTTCCTCGGCGCTGCGCCCGGTGACCCGCAGATGGCCCCGCAGGGACATCTCCTGCCGGTCCGCGCGCGACAGGGTGAGACTGACCGTCGTGGCGAGCGCGGGAACCGCGGTGACCCGCGCGACGAACTGGGGCAGCGACGTTCCGCGGTCGCCGCCGAGCTCGGGCCACTTGCGGATCCAGTACGTGGTGTGCCGCCGGTTGTCGCAGCGCCAGCTCCGGTTGGACTCCTCCGTGCGCCGTTCGTGCCGGGTCGCCCTTCCCGCTTCGGCCGTCACCAGCGGGTTGGCGCAGGCCGATGTGGCGATCGCCGACGTCAGCTCCTCCTCGTCGAGGACCGTGGCACGGAACCCGGCACCGGTCAGCCGGCTGGCGAGATGGTCGGCGACACGCACGACGCACTTCTGCGCACCGAGCAGGCCCCCGCCCCGGGCCGCGACGGCCTCGGGACACAGTTCCGGGGCGAACTTCAGCGCGATCCAGGTGATCCGTACCGCCGGAGCCCCGGTCTGCTCCTGCAGCGGCACGTAATTGCTGACGGCCACCGACTGACGCGGCAGGTGCAGCGCGGGCGCGGGCTGCGTGTGCAGCACGATCTGCGCCGACTCCAGGCGGATCCCGTCCACTTCGAGAGCGTCCCGCACCAGCGCCAGCGGGAGGGGCCGCCGACTCCGCTCGGCGCGCAGTGCGGTGGCGTCGGCCTCCACCTGCACCACGGCGGTGACGAACGTGCCGTCCCCGACGATGCCCACGGGCCGCCGCTCCCGGCCGCCGTAGGCCTGTGTGCGCAGGCTCGGATCGCACTCCACGGCCGGGGCCAGAGCCGGCTCGGTGCCCGCCGGTATCACCAGATCCGCGGCGCGCTTCTGCCGGGCACGCAGGGACCGGGCCGTGGCCAGCCACTCCGGCAGGGAGCGGCCCCTGCGGCGTACGAAGGCCAGCAGGACGAGGACGGCCGCCACGACGGCCGCGGGCACCAGTGCCAGGGTGCCGATCGCCCATCCCGTGACGAGGAGAGCGGCCGCGAGCTCCAGCAGCACGATACGTTGCAGCCGGAACGACCCCGGCCGGCCCGAACGCACCTTGAGATGGAGGCCGCCTCGCGCGGACGGCTGTCGTGCGCCTCGGGGCCCTGGCTGGACGGAGCCGCGTGTCCGGGTCCGGTCACGACCCGAGGTGCGCGTCCCGGAAGCCATCACTCCATCCCCCCAATTCGCTCACAACTCCCTGAAAAACGCACCATCGTGCGCAGCCCCGCAGGGCCCACGCACCCTACCCGCTCCACACGTTGCTCCTCACACCAGGCATAGTAGGGGCGGCGTCTGACACCGGCGGGCGGGGACGAGGATCCCTGGGCGCAGGCCGGGCGGAACTCGGGCGAGTACGGGCGGGACACGGGGAGAGAAACGCACCAATGGCATCTCGGCGGGATCAGCTCAACGCCTACACCTTCGCGAAGCGCCGCTTGCTCGCGGCTTTCGTCCAGTCGTTCCCGCAGGGCTCGGAGGAGGGGGCCCCGCGTCCTCTGCGGGGTGTCGTGCCCGGACTCGTCATCGGCGTGATCGTCATGGCCGTCTTCGGCGCCTGGGGCATGTTCAAGCCCACCGCACCCAAGGGCTGGGACACCCCGAACGAGAAGGTGATCATCGCCAGCAAGTCGACCACCCGGTACGTCGTTCTGAAGACCGGTGACGAGGTACAGCTCCACCCGGTGCTCAACATGGCGTCGGCGAAGCTGCTCCTCGCCCCCAACAAGGGCGACGTCGTCACGGTCAGCGAGTCGCTCCTCGACAGCGGCAAGATCAGGCACGGCGTCACCATCGGCATCCCCTACGCCCCGGACCGTCTGCCCTCCACCAAGGAGGCGGGTGCCGCGAAGCGGTGGGTCGTGTGCGAACGCCCGAGCGCGGGCGGCCGGGCCATCCAGAAGGCCGCACTGGTCCTCGCCGACCGGGAGAAGAAACTGACCGAGGGCAAGCAGAAGCTGTCCGGCGGCGAACTCCTCTACATCGTGGACCCCGACGGCCGGCGCTTCATCGTGGACGCGGGCGGCACGGCCTACCAGGTCGACGAGAAGGACGCCGGGTCCGACCTCGAGCTGCTGCTGCGCACCGTCGTCGGCTCGGGGCGCAAGCCTCAGCGTGTCTCCCAGGAGTGGCTGGCCACTCTCCACCAGGGCGATCCGATCACCTTCCCGAAGATCGAGGGCACTCCGGGCGCCCCCGCGAACGCCCCCGGACAGCTCGGCGCGTCGGCCGACAAGGTCGGCACCGTGCTCAAGGCGTTCGACAACAACAAGGAGCAGTACTACGTCGTACTGCCCGGACGCGTCGCACCGGTCTCCGCCTTCGTCGCCCAACTCCTGCTGTTCAGCAAGGATCTGGCCCAGGTCGGGCAGGCCGGCCAAGCCCTGGAGATGAGCCCCGGAGCGATCGTCCCGGGCAAGCCCTTCGGCACCGAGTACACGTGGCCCAGTGGCACCCCCCAGGCGGTCAACGAGGCGTCGGACGCCAAGGGCAGCCGCAACACGGTCTGCAACGTCCTGCGCGGCGTCGGCGGCGAGGGCGCCACCACCCTCAGCACCTGGGCGGGCAACGACTTCCCGGCAGACCTCCCCACCGGTTCCTCCAGCGCCTACGTTACGCCGGGCTCCGGCCAGCTCTACCGCCAGTTCAAGGGCACCGAGACCAAGGCGGGCCCCGTCTTCCTGGTCACCGACACCGGCCTCCGCTACGTCCTGCAGTCCAACGCGGACAGCGCCACCGACGACGCGGGCATCGGCATGTCGGCCGAGGAGAAGAAGCAGTTGGAGCAGGAGGCCCAGCAGGCACAGACACGCCTGGGCTACGCCGACGTGGACCCCGCGCCGATTCCCGCCGCCTGGTCCGCATTCCTCCCCACGGGCCCCCGCCTGTCCACGGCCGCGGCACGCCAGCCGCAGGGCTCGTGACGGAGGAGGCCACCACCATGCGACCCATGCGCCTGCGCCTCCTTCCGGCGGCCGCCGCCACGACCATGCTGATGGCCGGACACCTGGCCTTCGCACCCACCGCGGCCGCGGAGGAGCCCTTCACCGACCAGTGCGAGTACCCCAACGCCGTCTACCCGGGCCGCCCCTGGTCCCTCCAGCGCGTCCAGCTCGACGCCCTCTGGAGCCAGTCCAAGGGCAAGGGCGTACGTGTCGCCGTCATCGACACCGGCGTCGACGTGCAGAACTCGCAGCTGAAGAAGGCGGTGGACGTCAAGAGCGGCCGCAACTTCCTGCCCAAGAACCTCAAGGACGAGAACGGCGACCCCGTCGAGCGGGGCAACGAGAGCGGCACCACCGACACCGTCGGCCACGGCACCAAGGTCGCCGGCATCATCGCCGCCCGGCCCGACGGCAAGACGGGCTTCGTGGGCCTCGCCCCCGAGGCGACGATCATCCCGATCCAGCAGAACGACGCGGAGGGGCACGGCGACACCGACACCCTCGCCGAGTCGATCCGCTACGCCGTCAAGGCCGGGGCGGACGTCATCAACATCTCCCAGGACACCGCGGGCGCGGCCGAACCGGACCCGGAACTGGAAGCGGCCGTCAAGGAAGCCCTGGCCAAGGAGATCGTCGTCGTCGCCTCCGCGGGCAACGACGGGCTCGGCGGCAACATCAAGAAGACCTACCCCGCCTCCTACGAGGGCGTCCTCGCCGTCGCGGCGTCCGACCGCAACAACGAACGTGCGTCCTTCTCCCAGTCCGGCGACTTCGTCGACGTGGCGGCCCCCGGCGTCGACATGATCTCCACCGTGCCCCGCGGCGGCCACTGCCTGGACAACGGCACGAGCTTCTCCGCCCCCTACGTCGCGGGCATAGCCGCACTCCTCAAGGCCAAGCACGGCGACTGGAGCGGTCGCCAGATCGTCGCCCAGATCGAGCAGACCGCGGAACGCACCATCGCCGGTCACGACCGCCTCGTCGGCTGGGGAGTGGTGGACCCGGTCCGCGCCCTGACGGAGGACGACCAGCCCGTCGAGTCGCCTCGCCCCCAGGAGGGTCTGTCCAGGGCCGAGGCGCCGGTCGCGGCCGAACTACCTCTCGGCGAAACGGCCGACGAGCGGAACGCCCGCCTGGCGACCTACGTCGCGGTCGGCGCTGTGGTCCTCGTGATGGGTTTCGGCGGAGCGGCGGTGGCGATCCGCGACGCCGGCCGACGGGCCCGGACCAGGGGCAGCCGCCACGACGGCCCCACGACGTGAGGAGCGCAGGCCGGCTTCCGGCGGGGCGTCAGCGACTGGTGAGAATTGTGTCCTTCGAGTGAAGATGGCAAGACTGCGCCCCAGTTGCAGCACGCCTGTTGCACAAGGCAGTTGGGGCTGTCGGTGTCAGTTACTAGAGTGGGACTGTGGCGGTGGTGATCGCTCCAGAGGTGAGCCCACCGTGACACGGGGAGAACGGGGAGGGTTGGCACAGTGGTTGCTGCGGAAATGGGTGGTGGAGCCGCGGACGTACGTCGCGGCGTGATGGCGCTGTCGACGTTCAAGAAGCGGGTGGACGACCTGCTCAAGACCTTCGAGGAGTCGGCGGGCGGGGCGGCCAAGGTCGGGTCCCACAGCCTGCCGGAGTCCGCCTTCGGCAGCGGCGCCTTCCCCGAGGGCAAGCAGCTCCACCTCGAGTACGAGCGCGTCCACGAGCGGATCACCGCACTCTCCAAGTCACTGGGTCTCCAACTGGAGGCCATGCAGATCGCCGTGCACGGGGTGGACGTCACCTTCGACAACCTCGAGGAGGAGCAGCGCCTTCGGTTCCACCAGATCCGGACCGAGGTCAACGAGACCCGGGAAGAAATGCTGCGCGACGCGCGAGGCAACCGCGCTGACAAGACCAACGCGGAGTTCTGATGAGCGGGGACAAGAACAAGCCGGGGACGCACCCGGAGGAGCAGCAGGACGCTCAGGCGCAGATCGGTGCGCTCGACGCGGTCATGACGATGACCAAGCTCGTGCCCTTCGGCCCGTCCAGGGGCATCCACTTCGGCTCCACGAACTTCGAGAACTACGGCCTCAACCAGATCATCGACATCGTCGAGTCCGCCAACCCGGAGCTCCTGGAAACCGCCGGCACCGCCCTCGTCGACGCCCGGGACGCCATCAAGAAGGCGGCGGACGAGCTCAAGGGCAACCTCGGGGACATCGACTGGAAGGGCGAGGCCCGGAAGGCCTTCACCGACTGGGGTGACAGCCTGATCAAGACGGCTGAGGGCGTCGCCGGCTACGCCGACACCATCGGCACCCAGGTCCTGGCCGCCGGCTCGGGCCTCGCCATGGTCAAGAAGTCCATGCCCCATCGCGACAACCGCGCCGACCCCAAGCCGCCGAAGGATTTCGACAAGGCGGACAAGGTCGAGTCCAACGACGAGTACATGGCGGCGGTCAAGGCGGAGAAGGACCGCCAGGAGGCCATCAACCAGATGTACCGCTTGGCGTCGTTCTACACGGTGTCGGCGGGGATGATGGGCAATGCCGAGGAACCGGTGTTCCCGAAGATGCCGGACGTGGGAGTGCCGGCACCAAAGCAAGGCGTCACATCGGAGGCGGGCCCGGGAATGGAGGCCTCTCCCCTCCGGAGTGTTCAGGAACCGACCGTGGCGCCCCGGCAGTCGACGCATGAGTCTGTCACACGGTCGCAGAGCGTCGGTGACCTGCCGTCTGCCAAGCAGCCGGCTGATCTCCTCACGCCTCCGGACCCGCGAGTCGGTACGCAGATCGACAGCGTCGGTACCTTGCCGCAGCAGGATGTCGCAAAGCCGATCAACGCCACGCCACCGACGACGACTGGCCCCACTGTTCCGACTACTGGTCCCGTCCCGCCCATGGTGCCCGGCACGGCTCCCCCTTCCTTGCGTGGGAGGGCCGGGCGCACCACGGGACCGGGCGGTGGGCTTGCGAACAAGATCCCCCCGTCGACGCAGGGACGAGTAGGAGGTCTTCCAGGCACCAATCCGGCACCACGTACTGGTACGGGTCCTCTGGGACAGGTTCCACGGTCCACCACGCCCGGTCCGGCGGCAAGCCGCGGGACAGGTCCTCTGGGACAGGTCCCACGGACGGCCCCTCCGGGGCAGGCGGCTGCCCGTGGAACGGGTCCCATGGGGCGTGGTGTCGTCGGTGGCATGCCGAAGCCCACGGGATCGGTGCCGGGGCAGGCGGGCGGTACCCGCGGTCCCGTCGGCCCTATGCAACCTGCCCCTGCCAGTCGCAGTGGTAGCGGCACAGGTCGCGCCGCCAATGGAGTCGTCGGAGGCCGTCCGGCCACCGGCGCGGTGCCCGTCGGCAAGGGCTCCAAGTTGCCTCGTGGCACGGTCATCGGCGGGGAGGGCGCCTCTGCGCCCCGTCCGGCTGGGCAAAAGCCTGTCCAGCGCGGCGTGATCGGCGCTCCTCCGGCGTCAGAAGCAGGTCGGGGAGCCGCCCGCCGCCTCACTGCCGGCCCGAATGGGGTCATCGGAGCGCCGAATACGGGCACCAGCGGAGCCACCCCCGGGCCTGCTGCGGTCCCACGTGGTGGGGCAAGTAGCCAGGGGTCGGACAAGCGTCAACCACGCCGCGACGAGCGACGTGGTAACCCGGCCACAACCGACTGACCGGACCGAAGCGAGGACAGGCACAAGCATGTTGTCAGGTTTCAGACGAGCCACTCGGCGCACGACACCTCCTATGGGCCGAAACAGGAGACGGTTTCCGGCCGTGGTTTCAGCGCTTGGTGCCCTAGCTGTCACATCGGTGGGTCTGGCTCCGAGCGCTTCGGCCGCCGATGCCCAAGCGCAGCAGTGGTACCTGTCGTCGATGAAGACTGACGAAATGTGGAAGGTGAGCACCGGAGAAGGGGTGAAGATTGCTGTGATCGACACAGGAGTCAACCCCAATACCCCTTCGCTCAAGGGGCAGGTCGTCACTGACGAAGTGCCCGGCGCTCTCGGTTACAAGGCGACCGAGGACTATGCGGGCCACGGAACGACGATGGCAGAACTGATTGCCGGCACTGGTGCTGGTGGTGGCCTCAAAGGCCTGGCTCCGAATGCAAAGATCGTTCCCTATCGGATCGCGACGCAAGGCCTGAAGGACGCTGAGGCGGAGAAGGCTCCCGAGGTAGCAGACGTGATCAGGGCTGTCGCTGACAGCGATGTGCAGATCTTGAGTATGTCCTTCGGTGTGGATGCCGAAAGCTCTGAAGCACTTGAAGCTGTCAAGTACGCCCAGTCCAAAGGCAAGTTGATGTTTGCCGCGACGGGCAACGAGGCCGAAAAGAAGAACCTTATCGGTTACCCCGCCGCATATCCTTACGTAGTCGGCGTTGCCGCCGTAGACGCTGACAGGAAAGTTGGGAAGTTCTCGGAGCACGGAAATTACGTCGATCTGGCAGCTCCGGGATTGAACATTCCTGGCTGGTGTGACGCCAGCTTCAGCGCCTACTGTAATCAGAGGGGAACAAGCGCCGCCACTGCTATCACCTCCGCGTCCGCGGCCTTGGTCTGGTCCGCTCACCCCGACTGGACGGCCAATCAAGTACTCGGCAGCCTCATCGACACCGCCGGCCGTGACTGGGCCAGGGACGACCCGAGTATTTATCTCGGTTACGGTCTGGTCCGCCCTCGCAAGGTACTGGAGAACGAGAACTTCAAGCCCGGGGCACCGGACACCGATCCCCTCGCCAAGGAAAACGTCACCGGCGTCCTGGACGAATCAGGAAAGCCTGTGGCGCCTTCCCCGACAGCGTCGCCGCAGCCCTCGAAGGACACGTCGGGCAGCGAGGCCCAACCCGTTGCCTCCGAAGCGGACGACTCCGGCAACACCACCCTCTGGGTGGCACTCGGAGCCGCGGCGGCGGTGCTCGTGATCGGGGGCGGCGCCTTCGCGGTGGTCCGCTCACGACGAGGCGCCTGAAGACAGCCCCACCACCAACGACCCACCAGCACTCACGAAGGGACCGCCGAAATGGCTGACGGCCGCAAGCTTTACGAGGCCCAGGTACAGAAGCTCCAGACGAACGTCATCGACCGGTACGACTCGATCAGGCAGTCTCTCGCCCGCCTCCAGGGGACGATCGACATGATCGAGAAGCACTGGACGGGTCAGGGCGCCATCGCCTTCGACAAGAAGCAGACGGAGATCAACGGGCACATGGCCTCGATCGGCCGGATGCTCGACGAGTTCCTCGAGGGCATCCAGCTCAACAAGACCGACAAGCAGAAGCTCGAGGACCAGATCGAGGCCGACGTCACCAAGATCTCGGTGGACGACCTCGGTGGAAAGACCTCGGCCCTCAGCAGCTACTGACGCGAGCGTCCGAAGACGACCTGCCGGCTTTCAACGAAACGAGGAAGACATGTCCGGAGTCCACTACGACGAGCTCGCCGTCACCTACGGCACGATGGACGCGCTCGCCACCGAACTCGGTGACCAGGCCAAGAAGCTCGAGGAGGACCTCGAGGCCCTCAAGAAGGCCGTGCTCGACGCGGCCGCGGGCTGGGGCGGTGAGGCGTACGAGGAGTTCACCAAGAAGACCAAGGAGTGGGACCGCCACGCGTCCGGCATCCACCAGGCCCTGGTCAGCATCGGTCAGCGGGTCGGTCTCGCGGGCGGTGACTACCGCGGTGGCGACCTGAAGGGTGCCAGCTACTTCATGTAGGGCGCTCAGCGAAGACGGACAGGGTGGACACGCGCGGGAGGTGTCCACCCTGTTTCATGCCTGTCAGCCTCTGCAGCCGAGCTTGTCCTTGTAAGCATCGAAGTAGGAAGGGATGAGTCGTTCCAAGAGTGCTCGCGACTCCTTGCTCCAATTGATATCTCTGACTTCAACGGACACAACGTCCCCCTTCTTGCTCACTCCGGGGCACGAGATGATGGTTGCCACCCCGCGAACCCAAGAGGCGTACTGCCCTTCCTTGATGTACCGGAGGCCCTCAATCCTCTTGCCCTGGAAGAGGTCCCGGAGTTCGTAACCACGCTCATGCCATTGTGCCTCGCTGACGACGGAGTCGTTCCCGTCCACATACATGTGGCAGAGCTGTCCATCCGGCAGACTGAAATATCCCGTACTCTGCTCAAGTTCATTACCGTCGTCCAGAAGTGAGCTCAGCACGTCCTCGGCGGCAGGGATTCCGCAAATGTTGTCTGGAGTGCTGAACGAGCGGTCCGGAGAGTCACACGCAGTGGCAGCCAGTGTGACCACGACGGCTATGAGTATCGCCGGAAGGGCGGCACGCTTCTGGTGCTCATGCGAACTGCGTCTCATGTGCCGTCTCCCGACGAGTTCCATTGTGCGCCGTCGGAATGGCTTACGCCTGCTTGAGTGCGAACTGCTCGAGTGATGGCATCCCTCGTCTCCGCGTCGATTCCTCTGTGATGGGCAAAGTAGGTGGTGACGGCGGCTTCCGACGCGTCCACAGCCGCTGCCCTGCCGTCTGAGTATTCTTTACCCGCGTTGAGTTCAGCCTCATCCGTCGTGTCCTTCTCCACACTCTTGACCACGCTCTCCGTGACATCCTCCGCCAGCCAGTTGACCGGTTCCCCCGCGGCGGAGAACGGGGCCGGGATGGATCCTGTCCCGAGGCCCACGATGCGGTTGACCCACTTGGCGTTGTCCGCCACCGCCTCGTTGTACTCCGTGTTCGAAGCCGTGTGATAGTCGTAGATCGCGTCGGCCCGCGAGTTGCTCATGACTCCCGCGATGGCGGCACCCGGCGCGACCAGGTCACCGACGCGCGCGGCGTCCTCGGGGGTGAGATCCTTCCCCTCAGCCGCCAGGAAGTCCTGGACGACGTTCGCGGTGTAGGCCTGCTGAGCGGCGGTGATGGCGCTGTACGCGTCCGGGTCCTGCCCGACCAGGCCCAGGAACTTCTGCGCGTCCCCGTAACCGAGTTCCGCTGGCGTGCCGTTGGTCGGGAAGAGCTTGCTGTCGGAACTCTCGCCGTACATCGACCGCTGGAAGTCCCCGATGTAATCCGCGGAGATGTTGCCCAGGCTGTCCCGCAGGGCGTAGAGGGGACCGGTCTTCTCGTCCTCCAGGTCCCCGTTCATGTTGTGCGTCAATAGCTCGGGATGCTCGGCGAACCTGGCCACGATGTCGTTGACCAGCTTCGCCTGGGCGTCACTGTGCCGGATCGACGGATCGACCGTGTCGCTGTCATACGGTCGGCCCGTCGTAGCGGCCTCCAGGGCGTGGCCGAGCGCGTCCGGACCGAAGGTGCGGGCATTCGTCAGCTTGTCCTCGTCCGCGAGGACATTGCCGCTGTTCGTGTCGATCGCCCACTCGAAGTCCTTGTCGGTGAAGAGATCGAGGTAGGACGTGAAGTCCGTCTTCACCCCCGATGTGATCGTGCCGTCCTCGTTGTACGCCGTGGGCGCCTGAGTGAAGAACTGCTCCGCCGCTTCAGGACTGTGTCCGAGGGCCTCGAGCACACTGTTCAGCGGGTCGTTCCCGCTGCCCAGTCTCCCGGACGGGTTGAATCCGAAACGGTCGTCGCTGCCGGACGGTTTGTTCGCCATGAAGCGGTGCGGATCGTCCTGGTGCAGCTGAGTGACGTGCTCCGCGATGGGTGTCAGGAAGGCGGGGTCGTAGTTCCCGTAGCGGAGCAGACCGCCCAGTACTTGGTACCCGAGGGGTTTGTTCATCATCCCGCGGTCCCACTCGATCTCCTGGGTACCGAGTTTGCGGAACTCCGCGCCCCACCACGACGGCAGATGCTGGCGATCGCCCCTGACACTCTGCGGGGTGTAGGGGTCGGTGGCGTTGGCCAAGGCGTGGCCCATGAATCTCTGCAGGTCCTGTACTCCGGCCAGCCGGGTCTTGGAGGCGTCAGTGCCGGTGCCGTCGATCGACATGGCACCGTAGAACTCCAGTGTCTGCCGCGGTCCGCCCAGCCCCTCGAAGAACTCGGTCGCGAACTCCCCGTCCTTCTCCCGACCGTTGTGGCGGAGCAGCCTGTTGAGTTCGGCGAGCTCGCGGTCGGTCATGTCCTCGCGCTTCTCGGCGAGTTCCAGGGCCCGTTCGACCTGGGCGTCGTTGAGCGAGCCGTATGTCGCGTGACCGGCGTTGTACAGGTCGTTGCCGTGGGCGCGGGAGAGCGCCAGCCTGGCCGACGCGTCGATGTCGTCGGCGTGTGCGATCTTCCCCGAGATGGTGTCGGCGTAGTGCTGCCGGTCCTCTTTCGCCTTGTCGGATTCGGATGTCTCCCCGGGGCTGACGTGGACGTCCACGCTCACGGTGCCGTCACCGTTGTCCCGAACGGTGTACCCCTTGTCCGAGGCCTCCTTCGTGAGTGAGCGGACGCTCTTCTGCAACGCCACGAGTTCGCGGTGGGCATCGTCGAGGACCTGGTGAATGCTGCCGGCCTCCGCCTGGAGGTCGGCGAACTCCTTGGCCGTCCTGTCCACGAACTGGCGGGTGACGCCTGCGTTCACCCCCTCCCAGCGCGCCTTGTCGGACTTCTTCTTGAGGCCGTCCCGCGCATCGGTCTCGAGCTGCTTCAGGTTGTCGACGGCCTTCTTCCAGTCCGAGACCGCGGTGCCCAAGGAGTCGAGGCCGACCTGCATCAGGTCGCGGTAGGTGATGGACATGCCTGGGTTCCCCCGCGCTACTTGAGGTACTTGCCGAGCTCGGAGACGGGCATTTCGGACCCGTCACGCCGGGTGATCTCCGCGGCGATCCGCGCATCGTCGTCGGCATGCAGTTTCTTGCTGAAGTCCAGGTGGTTCGAGATGTGGGCGCAGGCCTGACGCACCGCCTTCACCTGGCTCTCCCAGACCGTGAGGGTCGTCATGAGCTCGCTGCCCATCGTGAAATTGGACTTGGACAGCGCCGATGCCGCCCGGTGCGTGGAGCCGGCATGGCCGGAGTCCATGCCGGCCCCCGCGATGTCCACCTTCTCCACGAGGTCGCCGTGCAGGACGAAGGCGTCATGTCCCACGGCACCGAGGTCGTCCTGCCGAGCCACCAGGTCCGGCTTGCGGCCGGAACCGCCTCCTTGCGCCGGAGCCTGGTTCAACCGGGTGTGTGCCGGGTGCCGAGCGGCAGCCCGGGCCTTCAGCAGTTCCCATTCGTCCCATGCCATGGGCGTCGCTCCCTCGTCGCCGTCGCTCCGCCGTGCTCGTAGCGGTTGCCTCCCGCGCGGGCCCCCGGCAAGGACCGTGAACACACCGGCCTCAGCAGTGACCACGCTGGCACCGAACGTAGCGGAAGACGCGCGCCCCCCGCGGCGCCCTGGCCTCTCTCGGCACCGCGACGATGGCAACGATGCTCTCGGCACAGGGCCGGTTTGGGCAGGGTGTCCCGGCATTACTGGCTTGGCGCGGCGCCGGGGTCCCGCCATGAGTCGCGACGTCCCAGGTGACTCGGTTGATCCACCGAAGGGTGATCCGCCCGCCGCCGTGCTGACGGCGGACCTCTGGATCTACTGAACCTGCTCCGCCAGCGTCCGGGTCACCTCGCTCAGTTGCTCAGGAGTCAGGGGTGCGGACTCGCCGTCCGCGGAGCCGACCAGGAGCGCGGCGTCTCCCTCTCCGTCGAGCTTCAGGCGCAGGGAGGCGACGCTGCCGTTGTCGGTGGTGACGACCTTCCCCGCCTCGGCGGCTGCCGCCTTCTTGACGTAGCCGGTCACGTCGTCGGCGGACAGGGAGGCCAGCGACGAGATCACCGGGGCCAACGGGTAGATCGCGTGCTGCTCCCGGGTGGCGATGGTGTGCACCTGCACGTCGTCGCGGCCGATGTGGAAGGTGCAGCTGATCAGCACGCCAGGGTTGACGGCGAGGGGCGACCCGGGCTCGGCACGCTTGCCGCCCTCCGCGGTGGCGGCGGGCTTGCCGTCTTCCTCGGCGGAACCGGGGCCGGCTTCCGCCTCCACACCCGCGTCCTTCGCCGCCTCGCCCAGGTCGTAGGGAAGCGGGCAGGTGTCCGTTCCGTCGTCCGGGACCGCGTCGGCCGTCTTGGTGAGGCTGCCCAGGCTCAGCGGATCCGCACCGCTCCCGCTCTGGCACCCGGTGATCAGGGCCGCCGCGGCCAGGGCGGAAGCGAACGTCAGCCGGTTTCGTACGTGTGTCATGAGCGGCGTCCTCGGTGTCTCGGTCGGATCGGTCGTGGGTCAGGGGGCCTGTGCGGAGCAGCCGAACCGTTTGCCGGCGACATCGACGAAGTTCGTGAACAGGGCCTGGAGGCGGGGAGTGCCCGGTGCGCCGGCGGCGGAGGTGTACTCCTGGCCCAGCTCGAGGGAGAAGTAGGTCGGGACGCCTCCGCAGTCGGCGACCACGTGCCGGTCGTCGAAGCCCGACACCTGGCGGTCTGCCACCCGCGGCTGCCCGGAGAAGCCTGGGGAAGCGGTGATGCCCGCCACGAGGCGGGGCTCCCGCGTGACGCTGTAGACGGCGCGCTCCTCGACCTCGCACGACCACGTGGGGCCGGTGCCGTCCTGGACCCTCTCCATCGCCGCGTCGCGGTCCTCGGGCCTCCCGGGGAACACCAGGCCCGTGAGGCCGCACACCGCATCGTCGCCGACCTGGCGCGGTTTCGGTGGCGCCGGGACGGTGTCGGGCGCGACGAGGGGCCGCTCGGCCGCGCATGACGCACGCTCGGCCGCCTTGCCGGCGACCTCGGTGAGGATCCGGATCAGTGCCACCCGGTCCGATCCCTGCGGGGCGTACCCCTCGACGACGGCCGGTCCGTCGGCCGTCGAACAGGAGCCGGGCAGCAGGACCCAGCCGTGGTCCGCGCCGACCGCGCCGGTGGTCTTGCCGGAGACGAACGACATCCTGGCGGGACTCGGCCAGCGTCCGTTGTCGGTGAAGGGGAAGTCGCCGCGCTCCCGGCTCACGGAGATGTTCAGGCGCTCGGTGTCCGATCCGGTGAGAAAGGAGGTGCTCTCGACCGTGCAGGTGAAGTCGAGGCGTTCGCCCGGCCGGTCGTCCAGCCCGTTGCGGTCGGAGACGCGGCCGGATCCGAGGACGGTCTGCGCCGACCCCATGGAGACCAGCCCTCCGCACACCTCGTCGCGGCCGAAGATGTTGGTGTTCAGCCACAGATGGGCACCTGCCGCGAGCAGCACGACCGCCGCGAGGAGAGGCGCGGCGATCTTCTGCCCCGGACGGGCGAGACGACTTCCACTCGTCATGTCACTTCCTCGTACGCAGAGCCGAGTACGCGTCCTCCCGCCCGGTGATGAAACTCTGCTTGGCCTCGCCCTTGGCGTGTTCGTGCGCCTCGGTCCCGCTGATGTCGTGCACCTTGCCCCAGGCGTCGAGAAGCGAGTTCGTGCCGCCGATACCCGCCGATGTGGTCTCGCTGTCCTGGGCCCGGGCGACATCCTCCGCCGCCGCCGTCACGTCCTTGGAGTACTCGTAGGTGGCCGCGTCGATCATGCGCTGGACGGGGTCACCCACCACGGGGATCTGGGTGAACAGGCCGCCGACACCGTGATACGTGTAGCGCATCTGGTCGTTGAGGGTGCCGATCTTGGTGTCCCGGTCGTCCAGGATCATGTCGGATCCGATGGCGGTCATGGCACCGTTGACCTCGGCGACGTGGCGCGCCTTGTTGTCCCAGTCGCCGACGACGTTTTTCTGCTGTTCTTCCGACGCGGTCCTGGCGGTGTCCAGGTACTCGGCGGAGTAGAGCTTCTGGTTCTCGTACAGCATGTCGTAGACGAGTACCGGTTCGCCGTCGTGAGTTTCGCCGTACGCGGCGTCGGACACCCCGCGCATCACGCGCAGCAGACTGTGCTTGCTGTTGGTGATGCTCGACTCGTCGCCGTTCGCCTTGATGCTGTCGAGACCCTGCGGGCTGCTCGACTCGGTGCCGCTGAGGATGGCGTGGGTGTCCATGGTGTAGTCGGCCAGGGCACGCCCGAGGGGGACTTTCAGGTTCTGGGGTATCGCGTCCCCCTTGCTGTCCTTGTCGAGCTGGGTGATGGTCTCCTGCATCACACGGGCCTGCGCCTCGGAGTGGCGGTCGAAGTCCGCACCGGGGGAGTTCGGCTCGCGCCCGGTGGTCGCCGCCTCCAGCGCCGCGCCCAGCCCCGTGCGGTTGAGCGGGTCGTCGAAGGAGACGATCGTCGAGCCGGCGACCGTCTTGTGGTCGGGCCATTCACGCTCGTGGAGCAGGTACTTCAGATGGTCGTTGCCCACGTGGTCGGACCCCGAACCGTTCCCCGCGGGGTCGAAGAAGGCGGTGGCGGCGTCGGGGTTCTTGCTCATGACGCCCAGAAGTCCGTCGAGCGCGTCCGCACGGACACCGTCGTGGCCGGCCCCCCACTCGATGAAGATGCTGGGGGACTTCTTCTCGGCCGCTATCAGGTCGTCGCCCAGCTCGTACAGGAACTGGTCGTCGTACTTGGTGCCGCCGTGCTGCATCAGGCCGACGAAGGACTGGTAGCCGTAGAGCGGCTGGGTGTTCGAACCGAAGTTCTTGGTACCCGACTTGTCGAGGCTCTCCATCCACTGCCGGTAGAACCTGCCGTCGTCGCTGGCGAGCCAGTCCTTGAACTTCTGCGATCCCGGGGGCGCGTCCTTGACCGATCCGGGGACCTGGGTGGCTCCGGCGACGGTGTCGGAGAGGCCGCCCTGCAGCTCCAGGTACTGGGCCTTGTGCTTCTTGTCGTCGTCGTGGGCGAGCTGGTTCAGCTCGTTGGTGAGCTTGATCGTGCCGTCCGTGCCGAGACCCTTCAGCAGGGTCTGGCTGAACGCCTTGTCGTCGGAGTTGTCCCGGAACGCCCGCTGCAGCTCGGCGAGTTCGGCGTCCGAGACCTTCTTGCCGTCCGCGAGCCGGGTAGCGATGTCCTCGGCGTTCTCGGCCTCGTACTTCTCGATGTCACCCTGCGCCTGGCCGTTGAAGCCGTTGAGGGTGCCGTCGGAGACGTCCGAGTCGACGACGACGGCGTCGAAGGCTATCTGCACGCCCTTGTCGGCGTCCGTGACATTCTTGACGAGCTGGTCTATTCGGCTCTGCCAGGAGCTCACGGCCTTGCGCACGCTGTCCTGGAAGTCGGGATCGTGGTGGTACGCGTTGCGGGTGCCCGCGTCCATGCCGGCGGTGTCGTAGGAGACCACACCCTTGTCCGACACCTTCATCCCCGCCTCGATGGCCTCCTGGCGCGCCGACGTGAGCTTTCCCTTCAGGTCGACGAACTGGGTGTGCGCGTCGCGCAGCAGGGAGGCGATGGCCTTCGCCTCGGTCTGGGCGTTCTGATACTCCTTGAGCGTGATGTCGAAGCGGCGGTTTGCCGCGTCCGCGCTCAGCCCGAGCCAGGTCTGACCCAGGGATATGCCGTGCACGTCCCGTTTGTAGACCTTCTCCTGCTTGTTGAACTCCTTGGCCATGTCGTCCCAGCCATCGGCTGCCGTGGTCAGGGTGGCCAGGTCGGTTGTCATGATCTCGTGGTACGTCGGCATGGGTCCCCGTTGTGCGCGTTACCGTGACTGATCGATGGCGTGTCGGCCGGTGGGCTCAGTAGCCGTCGAGGCTCGACGACTGGCGCATGCCCTGCCCCACGCCGAAGTCGGTGTTCCGGAAGAGAATGCTGGTGCTGCGCAGGGCCTCCTTCTCGGAGGACAGGCGCGTCATCAGGTTCTGGACCTGCTCACCCCAGGTCTTGTGCGCCTTCTTCAGGGCTCCCGAGGTGATCCAGCCGTCACCGTCCTTGGCCGCGAAGGCCTTGACGGCGGCGCCCGTGGAATCGTCGGCCCAGTCGCCGGCCTTGCGGGTGTCCGGCTCGAGATGGTCCTCGATGGCCTTGGCGGCGGCCTTCTTCTGCGCCGGACTCGACGCGAGGTCCTTCTGGCCTCCGAAGACGGGCCCGGGTCCACCCTGATCGGCCGGGTACTGATTCAGTTGCATGCCGACCGGCCCGGGCCCACCGCCGTACCGCTCTCCGACAGACTCCGCCATGACTTCCTTGCCCCCGTCCGACGTGCTTGGAATGCACGCGCCACCCTAACAACTCGTGTGCTGTACAGGGATCATGGGCCCGCAAGGGGCCCGAGGGCGACCTCCGTCAGTACGTCTCCTCCGCCACGAGCCCCGTCTGCACCAGCGGCCGCCCCCGGCGGCGCGAGACGAACACGCCCCGCCCCGCCGGCATCGGCCTCGGCCGCACGCCGCCCAGGACGTCCCCCTCCGTCGGGTCGCCCGCCAGGACGACGCCCTGGGCCCCCAGCTCCTTGATGCGCTGCATGAACGCCTCGTACGAGGCACGGCTGGCGCCGGCGGTGGATCGCGCGATGATGAAGCGCACGCCGACGTCCCGGGCGAACGGCAGCAGCTCCGTCAGGCCGCTGAGCGGGTTGCCGCTCGACGTGGAGACGAGGTCGAAGTCGTCGATGACCACGAACACCGTCGGGCCCCGCCACCAACTGCGCTCCCTGAGCTGCTGAGCGGTCACGTCGGCGGTCGGAGTGCGGCGCTTCATCAGGTCGGCCAGGGCCACCATGTGGTGCTCCATGGCGTTGGACATGGGGATGTACTCGGCGAGGTGCGAGTCCGGGGTCACTCCCAGCAGGGAACGCCGGTTGTCGACGACGAACAGCTTGCACTCGTCACCGGAGTAGCGGGTGGTGAGCTGCTTGATCAGCAGCCGGAGCAGGTTCGACTTGCCGGACTCGCTCTCGCCGAAGACGAGGAAGAACGGATCCTGGTCGAAGTCGACGAACACGGGCTCCAGGTTGTCCTCGTCGAGGGCGAACGCGACGCCCCGCCTCGGGAAGCGGTTGCCCGGGGGCAACTGCTCCGCAGGGAACTCGCGCGGCAGCAGACGCACCGCGGGCGCCCCCGCCCCCTGCCAGTGCCGGGACACCTCGGCGGACAGCGCGGCCGTGGCGTCCGCGAGGTCCGTGTCGGACGTCAGGCCGTCGATGCGGGGCACCGCGGCCATGAAGTGCAGCTTCTGCGGTGCCTGGCCCCGGCCGGGCACCCCGGTGGGCACGTTCGCCGCGACCTTCCGGTCCAGCTCGGAGTCCATCGTGTCGCCCAGACGCAGCTCCAGCCGGTTCAGCAGGCTGTCCTTGAGCGCGGAACGGACCTCCATCGAGCGGGAGGCGGAGAGGACCAGGTGAACGCCGTAACCGAGACCACGGGCGGCGATGTCGAGGATCACCTGATCGAGCGCCTCGTACTCGGTACGGAAGTTGGCCCAGCCGTCGATGACCAGGAAGACGTCACCCCACGGCTGGTCGGTGACCGAGATGTCGCCGCGGGCACGCCGGGTCCGGAACTCGGCGATCGAGGAGATGCCCGAGGACCGGAAGTACTCCTCGCGACGGGTCAGGACGCCGTAGACCTCCGCGACCGTACGCCGGACCTTCTCCGGGTCCAGGCGCGAGGCGATGCCGCCGACGTGCGGCAGCCCGGCCACCGCGGCCATGCCGCCACCACCGAAGTCCAGTCCGTAGAACTGCACTTCGTACGGCGTGTGCGTCAGTGCGAACGAGCAGATCAGTGAACGCAGCAGCGTCGACTTGCCGGACTGCGGACCGCCCAGGATCTGCATGTGGCCGGCGGCACCCGAGAAGTCCACCCACAGCGGGTCGCGGCGCTGCTCGTAGGGCTTGTCGACGATGCCGACGGGGACCACGAGCCGGCCGGCCCCCTCGTAACCGGGCTGGGTCAGACCCCGGCCCTCCACGGCGGTGAGCCCCGGCAGCAGAGAGTCCAGCGACGGCGGGCTGTCGAGAGGCGGCAGCCAGACCTGGTGAGCCGCCGGTCCCTGGGCCTCCAGCCGGCGCACGACCACGTCCAGCACGGTGTCCGCGAGCGCGTCGTCCACCTCGCCGGCGCCGTCCGCCGAGCTCTCGCCCTGCCGCGGCGCCGGCACGTACTGCACCGGCACCTCCGCCGCGGTGAACAGAACCGGCCGCCGGTCCTGGGGGAGCAGGCCGTCCCCGGCCCCGGCGCGCTGCGGGCCGGAGCGGTAGACGCCGGAGACGTACGCGGCCTTGAACCGGACCATCTCGTCGGTGCCGAACTTCAGGAAGCCGGAGCCGGGAACGTTCGGCAGCTCGTACGCGTCCGGCACACCGAGCGCCGCCCGCGACTCGGCGGCCGAGAAGGTGCGCAGACCGATGCGGTAGGACAGATAGGTCTCCAGACCACGCAGCCGGCCCTCCTCCAGCCGCTGCGAGGCCAGCAGCAGGTGCACGCCCAGCGACCGGCCGATGCGGCCGATCTGCACGAACATGTCGATGAAGTCGGGCTTGGCGGTCAGCAGCTCGCTGAACTCGTCGATGACCAGCAGCAGCGAGGGGATGGGCTGCAGCGGCGCACCGGCCGCCCGCGCCTTCTCGTAGTCGTGGATGTTGGCGTAGTTGCCCGCGTCGCGCAGCATCTCCTGGCGGCGGTTGAGCTCACCGCGGATGGAGTCGCCCATGCGGTCCACGAGGGTGAGGTCGTCCGCCAGGTTGGTGATCACGGCCGCCACGTGCGGCATCTGCGCCATGCCCGCGAAGGTCGCACCGCCCTTGAAGTCCGCGAGGACGAAGTTCAGCGTCTCGGAGGAATGGGTGACCGCGAGACCCAGCACCAGCGTTCGCAGCAGCTCGGACTTGCCGGAACCCGTGGCACCCACGCACAGGCCGTGCGGACCCATGCCCTCCTGGGCCGCCTCCTTGATGTCGAGCATCACCGGACGGCCGTCCTCGCCGACGCCGATCGGGACCCGCAGCCGCTCCGCCTGGGAACGCGGCCGCCAGGTGCGCCGGGTGTCGATGGAGGCCGCGTCGCCCAGGTTGAGCAGGTCGGTGAACTCCAGGTTCGCCAGCAGCGGTTCGTCGTCGTCGCCGCCCGAGGCCATGCGCAGGGGCGCCAACTGCCGGGCCAGCGCCTCCGCGGACTCGTACGACAGGACGTCGGGCGTGCCCTCGTAGACGACGCCGTGCGCCGACTCCAGTCGCAGCGAACGCGGCCGTACGAGGACGGACAGGTCGCCGTGGGCTCCGGACGGCTCGCCCTCGGTCAGCTCGACGACCGTCACCCCCTGCAGGCCCTCGGGGCCGGCCAGCAGGGAGTCCGGCGGGAGGGAGACACCGTCGAGGACCACGACGATGTGCGGGGCGTCCGGCAGCGGCCCCGCGTTCGGGTGGAAGCGGGGGCGTCCGGTCAGCCGGGAGGACAGGAGGTCCTCGAGCTCACGGGGGTCGCCGCTGATCAGGCGACGGGACCCGGCGCCGTCCGCGACGCCGGGAAGCTGCACATGCGGAAGCCACTTGGCCCATTCCCAGTGCCCCACCGCGTCCCGGCTCGCCGCGACCGCGACGACCAGGTCCTCGGGGGAGTGCAGAGAAGCCAGCGCACCGGTCAGCGCCCGTGCGGAGGACCGTACGGACTCCGGCTCACCGCCGAGAGTGACGTAGTAGAAGGCGCGAAGGGAGACCGCCATCGGCAGGTCTTCCAGGGTGCTGTGGGCCGCCACGAACCGCTGCATCGCGCCCGCGGTGAGCGGCTCGAGCTGGTCGACCGGGCCGGTCTCGGGAGCGACCAGCGGGGTGGCCAGGGACTGGGGGCCGAGGCCGATGCGGACCTGGGCGAAGTCCTCGTCGCCCGGCCGCCGTTCCCACACGCGGCTGCCCTCGGCGACCAGCGCCCACAACTGCTCCGGAGAGGGGTGGAGGTAGTACTGGGCGTCACGCTGCGCCCTCGCCGTCGCCACGGTGGTCCGGCGGGTCTGCGAGAGGTAACTCAGGTAGTCCCTGCGGAGATCGGCGAGCTGACCCTGGGAACCGCGGCGGAAGCGGACCACCATCGCGATCGACATGGCGATCGTCGACGCGATCATCACCATGCCCATGATGCGCATGAACGGCTGCCCGCTCGTGAAGAAGAAGACGACCGAACCGCCCATGCCGAGTGTCGGCAGCAACTGCATCAGGACGCTCTCCTGATGCCCCCGAGGCAGTTCGGGCGGCGGCTGCACGACGACCTCGCCCGTCGGGACCTCCGGCGGCAGCGCCCGCGGCGGACGCTTCACGACGATCTGGCTCACTGCTCACCAATCCCCTTGCCGGCCCGCCGGATTTCCGTCCGCCACCCCGTGTCAGGCGGACGAGGGCCGCCGCGCGATCCTACTGATCTCATCACACACCGACGGACGGTAGGGTGCCGGATGTTCGCGTGAGCACACGCGAACCCGGGCGGATGTATGGGGCATTCCGTGAGATGTGGTCCGGTACGTCGAGGCCGGGCCCGGTCGGACGGCCTTCCGTCCGTCCCGCACCGCCCAGTCCTGCGGCGGACGCCCGGAAACAGGCGCAGGACCTTCACACCGCAGACACAGCAGTACCGAGGGGGAGCAGCAGGTGAGCATGACGGCCTCCACAGCGGCCACCGGCACGGGCGGACCGGGCCGGGCAGCCCCTTCGGGGGCGGTGACGGGCCTCGGTTTCTGCCGGGTCACCATCGTCGCGCCCGACAGCCGGATCGACGTGGCACTGCCCGACGACGTACCGGTCGCCGACATCTACCCCGAGATCCTCCGGCTCTCCCGGCAGACCGCCGCCGAGGGCGCCCCCGTCGGCTACCACCTCGTCCGGCGCGACGGCACCGTACTCGACAGTGCCCGGTCCTTCGCGGCGCAGCGGATCGTCGACGGGGAACTCCTCACCCTGCGGCCCTTCGCGGAGTCGCTGCCGCCGGCCGTCTTCGACGACGTCTCCGAGGCGGTCGCGTCCGCGGTGACCCGCGACCGCTCCCTGTGGCACGGCGACCTCACGCGCGCCGCTGGTCTCGTCGGCGGCGGAGTGCTCCCGGCGCTGCTCGCGTTCGTCGCCTGGAGTGCCGACCCGCGACACGACATGCACAGCCTGCCCGGCATCCTGGCGGGCGTCGCGGGACTCCTCCTCGTCGTCCTCGCCTGCGTCCGCGCCCGCGTCTACGACGACCGGGCCGCGGCCATCGCGCTGGGCCTCGGCGCGCTGCCGAACGTCGGTGTGGCGGGCTCCGGTCTGCTCTCGCTCTCCGAGGGGCAGGGCATCGGCAAGCTCCAGTTCCTGCTCGCCGCCGCGGCGTTGCTCGTGGCCTCGGTCATCCTCGCGCTGTGCTCCCCACGCGGCGACGGGCCGTTCGTCGCCTTCGCCACGACCTCCGGGGTCACTCTGGCCGCCACGTTCGCGGCGCTCCTGAGGAGTTGGGAGCCGGCCGAGATCGCCGCCCTGTGCGCGCCCGTCGCCGTCGGCGCCCTGGCCTTCCTGCCCGGCATGTCCATGCGCTTCGCACGTCTGCCCATCGGGTTCGAGGCACCGAACTCCGCACCGCGCGGCGGATACGGCGCCGACCCCGAACCCCCTGAGCCGGTGGACGCCGAACGCATCGAGGCCCAGGCCCGGCGCGGCCACGAACTCCTCGTCGGCCTTGTGGGCGGCTGCGCGCTGCTAGCGGTCGGCTCCGCCCTGGTGCTCAGCTTCTCCGACGACATCTGGGCGCAACTGCTGGCACTGGCCACCGGAATCGCCCTGCTGATGCGTGCACAGCTCTTCCGCTACACCGCGCAGGTCGCCACCCTCCTGGCCGCGGGACTCGGCTCCCTGGTCGCCCTCGGACTCGGTCTGGCGCTCAACCCGCCGGACGCTCTGTTCAAGGCCGCGCTGGCGGGAGACCGGACCGACCTCGACGTCCGTACGATCTGGCTGGTCGCCGCCATCGCGCTGGCCGCCGCGCTGATCACCACCATCGGTCTGGTGGCCTCGCGCAGCGGGCTCACGCCGTTCTGGGGCCGCTTCCTGGAGATCGCCGAGGGCTTCTTCCTGCTGACGCTGGTGCCGCTGGCACTCGCCGTCTTCGACGTGTACACGACCGTGCGGTCGATGACGGGCTGACGTGCCGCACCCGGTTCCACGCCCCGGGGCGCGCGCGTCGCACAGCGCCGCGCGTCCGCCGTCGCCGTCGCGGCACCAGGTGCTGCGCTCCACCGGGTGAGGACGGGCCGGGCGGTCACGACGTGCGTCCGAGCCCGGCCGGCCCCACGGAACGCGTCAACTCCCCAAGCGGAAAGGCACTTTCGAGTGAGCTTCGGTCCACCTCCCTCCATGCAGCCGCCGACCCTCCCCTCGACCCCGCCCGCGCCGCCCCGCAAAAACGTCCGCCGCCGGGCGCTGACGGCACTGCTCGCGGTCGTCCTCGCGGCTGCCGTCGGCACGGGGGGCTGGCTGCTGTGGCGCGACGGGGACGACACGGACCGGAGTCCGGGCGGGCAGCCATCCGCCCAGGATCGTCTCGACGTGCGCGAAACGGTCGAGAAGCGCCCCGCGAGCACGACCGGCCAGATGGCCTTCCGGTTCTCCGTGGACGACATGAACCCCGGCGAGCACGTCGAGATGCCCGGCATGTGGGCCACCGGCAAGATCCTGGCCAAGGGCATCAAGGGAACGATGGCCGGCTACCGCCTCGGCACGGACGCCGAGGTCGGTGACGAAGCATGGAAGACCGCTCTAGGCGGTCAGATCTGTGGCTACACGCGCCATGTGAGCGGAGACAACCGCACGGCCGTCCTCTTCGGTGAGAGCAACCGGGAGAACGCCTTGTGCAACCGCGTCGCCTTCATCGACCTCGACGACGGCCGCAAGGTCTGGGAACACGACTTCCCCGTCTCGGGAGCGGGACCGTCCCAGACGCCCCCCGACGGCGCCGACGCCCAGGACCGGCCGAGCGTGACTCTCACCCACGGCGTCGTGGCCGTCACCTGGGGCGGCGGCACCATCGGGTACGACATGGACCGGGGGGCGAAGCGCTGGAGCACCACGGTCGCCGGCCGCTGCCAGGACATGGGCGCCGCCGGCGGACGCGCACTCCTCGTCCGTGAGCAGTGCTGGAGCGCCGACGACAACCCGACCGCCGAGTACTGGCAGCGGGTCACCTACAACGTGCGCAAGACCGACCCGGCCACGGGCCGCACCCTCTGGTCGTACGAGGCCCCCGAGGGAATCCGGGACCTCAGCGTGCCGTCCACCGAACCCGCCGTGGTCGCCGTGGCCGGCGGGGAGACCGAGATCACGGAACTGATCTCGCTGGACGGCAAGGGCAAGTTCCGCTCCACCATCCGGCTGGGCGACGGCACCTACGTCGGTGAGTGCTTCTACGGCGACTACCTCGTCGTCGACTACTGCCCGACGATCACGGTCGGCGCCGGCCAGGCCTTCCTGCGCAGCAAGGACCAGCCGGAGAAGCAGACCTCCAACTGGGTCATCGGCTTCGACCTGGCGACCGGCGACACCACGACGAAGTTCGACTCGGGCGCCGGCTCACTGCTCTATCCCGTGCGGATGAGCGGCGACCGGCTCCTCGCCCTGCGCCTCAGCGACGACCGCATCGCGCCGAACGCGCTGGTCGCCCTGGACCCCGGCACGGGCGAGGAGACCCCGTACTTCTACTTCGGCGTACCGCTGGAGGGCGAGACGATCACGGCGCCGGAGGTCAACGACGTCGTCGTCCAGGACGGGCGGATCTTCTTCGGTGCCAGGGCCGCGAACGGCCCCGGCGGCACCGAGAAGGAGTGGACCTACCTCGTCCTGGGCATCGGGAGCGACGCCGTGAAGAAGCCCTGAGCGGCTTCCCGCATCACCCCACCCCCTCCCCGGGCGCGGCCTCCAGATCGAACTCGCCGTCCCGCGCCCCCAGCACGAACGCGCGCCACTCCGCCTCCGTGTACCGCAGTACGGTGTCCGGGGCGAGGGACGACCGCATGGCGACCGCGCCGGCGGGGAGGTAGGCGATCTCGACCCGCTCCTCGTGCTCCTCGGTGCCGGGCGCGCTGTGCCATTCGACGCCGGAGATGTCGAGGGAGTACAGCTCGTCCCTCTCCCGCTCCTTGCGTGCCTTGAGTTCCCTGTCCTCGGCGTCGGCCATCGGGCTCGGTCCTTCCTGGGTGCCAACGGGATGCGCGGCCACCCTACGTCCGGGGTTTCCCCCAGGTCAGCGGTTCGCCGATGTCCGTACCGGCGAGAGTGACCGGCGTGGTCACGGCGGCCGGCGCGTCGTCGCCGGGCCCGGCGGAACACGGCGTCCTTCCAGGCTGGTACGCTGTGTGACGGCCGTTTGTGTACGCGCCCCCGGAGCCAGGTGCCCTGGAGGCCGCGCCCAGCGGATCCCCGCCTTCCGAGTCACGGAAGATCCCCCGAGACGCAGACCGGGGGCACTCGAAGGCCAGTCACAGACCAAAGAGGAGTACGCGTGTCGCTCGACGCCGCCGTCAAGAAGCAGATCATCTCCGAGTTCGGTACCAAGGAGGGCGACACCGGCTCCCCCGAGGTCCAGGTCGCTCTGCTGTCCCGTCGGATCTCCGACCTGACCGAGCACCTCAAGACCCACAAGCACGACCACCACTCGCGCCGTGGCCTGCTGATCCTGGTCGGTCAGCGCCGTCGGCTGCTGCAGTACCTCGCCAAGAAGGACATCCAGCGCTTCCGTGCGCTGGTCGAGCGCCTCGGCATCCGCCGTGGTGCGGCGGGCGCCAAGTAAGACGCCGTGGAGGGAGCGGTTCCCATCGTTCGGGGGCCGCTCCCTTTGCTGTACGTGCGAGGTGTCACCGCCGCTTTGTAGTGTGGTAGCACAACACAGGACGTACGACACAGCGTGAGGTGCCTCCCGCACGGGCGGAGCACAGCACGCGCAACGAACGAAACGAGGAGGAGCGCGCCTCGCCGCCGCCGGTCCTCGGTAGTGGCCCCCGGGGAAAGAGCCCCGGGTGCTTCGATCGAAGACCGGCCCGCACAGGACGGAGCGCTTCTCCGCCACCGTCCCCCCGCCACACGGGCGAGGAGGGACGAGGACGAGGAGAAAACACTAGTGGAGAACGAGACCCACTACGCCGAAGCCGTGATCGACAACGGCGCGTTCGGCACCCGCACCATCCGCTTCGAGACGGGCCGCCTGGCCAAGCAGGCCGCCGGCTCCGCCGTGGCGTACCTGGACGACGACACCATGGTGCTGTCGGCCACCAGCGCCTCCAAGAACCCCAAGGACCAGCTCGACTTCTTCCCGCTCACGGTGGACGTCGAGGAGCGGATGTACGCGGCCGGCAAGATCCCCGGCAGCTTCTTCCGCCGCGAGGGCCGGCCGTCCGAGGACGCCGTCCTCACCTGCCGCCTCATCGACCGCCCGCTGCGCCCGTCCTTCAAGAAGGGCCTGCGCAACGAGATCCAGGTCGTCGCCACGGTCATGGCGCTGAACCCCGACCACCTGTACGACGTCGTGGCGATCAACGCCGCCTCCGCGTCGACGCAGCTCGCCGGCCTGCCCTTCTCCGGCCCGATCGGCGGCGTCCGCGTCGCGCTGATCCGCGGCCAGTGGGTGGCCTTCCCGACGCACACCGAGCTCGAGGACGCCGTCTTCGACATGGTCGTCGCGGGCCGCGTCCTGGAGGACGGCGACGTCGCGATCATGATGGTGGAGGCCGAGGCCACCGAGAAGACCATCAAGCTGGTCGAGGGCGGCGCCGAGGCGCCCACTGAGGAGGTTGTCGCCGCCGGTCTGGAGGCCGCGAAGCCCTTCATCAAGGTGCTGTGCCGCGCCCAGTCCGACCTCGCCGCCAAGGCCGCCAAGCCGACCGGCGAGTTCCCGATCTTCCTCGACTACCAGGACGACGTCCTGGAGGCGCTGACCGCCGCGGTCAAGCCCGAGCTGGCCCAGGCGCTCACCATCGCCGGCAAGCAGGAGCGCGAGGCCGAGCTGGACCGCGTCAAGGCGCTCGCCGCCGAGAAGCTCCTGCCGGAGTTCGAGGGCCGCGAGAAGGAGATCTCCGCCGCGTACCGCGCGCTGACCAAGTCCCTGGTCCGCGAGCGCGTCATCAAGGAGAAGACCCGCATCGACGGCCGCGGTGTCACCGACATCCGCACCCTGGCCGCCGAGGTCGAGGCCATCCCGCGGGTCCACGGCTCCGCCCTGTTCGAGCGTGGCGAGACCCAGATCCTGGGCGTCACCACCCTCAACATGCTGCGCATGGAGCAGCAGCTGGACACCCTCTCCCCGGTGACCCGCAAGCGCTACATGCACAACTACAACTTCCCGCCGTACTCCGTCGGCGAGACCGGCCGCGTCGGCTCCCCGAAGCGCCGCGAGATCGGCCACGGCGCCCTCGCCGAGCGCGCCATCGTGCCGGTGCTGCCGACGCGCGAGGAGTTCCCCTACGCGATCCGCCAGGTGTCCGAGGCCCTCGGCTCCAACGGCTCGACGTCCATGGGCTCGGTCTGCGCCTCCACCATGTCGCTGCTGAACGCCGGTGTGCCGCTGAAGGCCCCCGTCGCCGGTATCGCCATGGGCCTGATCTCCCAGGAGATCAACGGCGAGACGCACTACGTCGCCCTCACCGACATCCTCGGTGCGGAGGACGCCTTCGGCGACATGGACTTCAAGGTCGCCGGCACCAAGGACTTCGTCACCGCCCTCCAGCTCGACACCAAGCTGGACGGCATCCCGGCCTCCGTCCTGGCCGCCGCCCTCAAGCAGGCCCGTGACGCCCGCCTCCACATCCTCGACGTGATGATGGAAGCGATCGACACGCCGGACGAGATGTCCCCGAACGCGCCGCGGATCATCACCGTGAAGATCCCGGTCGACAAGATCGGTGAGGTCATCGGCCCCAAGGGCAAGATGATCAACCAGATCCAGGAGGACACGGGCGCCGAGATCACGATCGAGGACGACGGCACGATCTACATCGGTGCCGCCGACGGCCCGGCCGCCGAGGCCGCCCGCACCACGATCAACGGCATCGCCAACCCGACCATGCCCGAGGTCGGCGAGCGCTACCTGGGCACGGTCGTCAAGACGACCACCTTCGGCGCGTTCGTCTCCCTGCTGCCCGGCAAGGACGGTCTGCTGCACATCTCGCAGATCCGCAAGCTGGCCGGCGGCAAGCGCGTGGAGAACGTCGAGGACGTGCTCGGCGTGGGCCAGAAGGTCCAGGTCGAGATCGCCGAGATCGACTCCCGCGGCAAGCTCTCCCTGATCCCGGTGATCGAGGGCGAGGAAGCCGGCGAAGAGAAGAAGGACGACGCCGACCAGTGACGTCCCGTGGCTCCCAGGCGACGGCCCGCACCTCCTCGGAGGCGCGGGCCGTCGCCCGTACCCAAACCCTCATCAAGGGCGAGAACGGCATCGGCACGGTCCGCAAGACCACCCTCCCGGGCGGGCTGCGCATCGTCACCGAGACCCTGCCCTCGGTCCGCTCGGCGACCTTCGGCATCTGGGCGCACGTCGGCTCCCGCGACGAGACCCCGGCCCTGAACGGCGCCACCCACTACCTGGAGCACCTGCTCTTCAAGGGCACCTCCCGCAGGTCCGCCCTGGACATCTCCGCCGCCCTCGACGCGGTCGGCGGCGAGATGAACGCGTTCACGGCCAAGGAGTACACGTGCTATTACGCGCGCGTGCTCGACACCGACCTGCCGCTCGCCATCGACGTCGTCTGCGACATGCTGACCGGGTCCCTGATCCGTGAGGAGGACGTCGACGTCGAGCGCGGGGCCATCCTCGAAGAGATCGCCATGACCGAGGACGACCCCGGCGACTGCGTGCACGACCTGTTCGCGCACACGATGTTCGGCGACAGCGCCCTCGGCCGTCCGGTCCTCGGCACGGTCGACACGGTCAACGCGCTCACCGCCGACCGCATCCGCCGCTTCTACAGGAAGCACTACGACCCGACCCACCTGGTCGTCGCGGCCGCGGGCAACATCGACCACAACAAGGTCGTACGCCAGGTCCGCGCCGCCTTCGAGAAGGCCGGCGCCTTCAAGGACCCGGTGGCCGCGCCCGTCGACCCGCGCGCCGGGCGGCGCACCATCCGCGCCGCCGGCCGCGTCGAGCTGGTCGGCCGCAAGACCGAGCAGGCGCACGTCATCCTCGGCATGCCGGGTCTGGCCCGCACCGACGAACGCCGCTGGGCCCTGGGCGTCCTCAACACCGCCCTCGGCGGCGGCATGTCCTCCCGCCTCTTCCAGGAGGTCCGGGAGAAGCGCGGCCTGGCCTACAGCGTGTACTCGTACACGTCGGGGTTCGCCGACTGCGGCCTCTTCGGCGTGTACGCGGGGTGCAGGCCCTCCCAGGTGCACGACGTGCTGAAGATCTGCCGCGACGAGCTCGACCACGTCGCCGAGAACGGGCTGTCCGACGAGGAGATCGCCCGCGCCGTCGGCCAGCTCCGAGGCTCCACGGTCCTCGGCCTGGAGGACACCGGCGCGCTGATGAACCGCATCGGCAAGAGCGAGCTGTGCTGGGGCGAGCAGATGTCCGTCGACGACATGCTGGCCCGGATAGCCTCGGTCACGCCGGACGACGTGCGCGCGGTCGCCCGCGACGTCCTGGGACGCCGGCCGTCGCTCTCGGTCATCGGCCCGCTGAAGGACAAGCAGGCGGCCCGGCTGCACGACGCCGTCGCCTAATCCCTGTCGGTAAGGAAGCAACAGACATGAGCAAGCTGCGCGTGGCCGTCCTCGGCGCCAAGGGCCGTATCGGCTCCGAGGCGGTGCGGGCGGTCGAGGCCGCCGAGGACATGGAACTGGTCGCCGCCCTCGGCCGCGGCGACTCGCTGGACACCCTGACCACCACCGGCGCCCAGGTCGCGGTCGAGCTGACCACGCCCGCGTCGGTCATGGAGAACCTCGAGTTCTGCGTGCGCCACGGCATCCACGCCGTCGTCGGCACGACGGGCTGGACCGACGAGCGCCTGGCCCGGCTGAGGGGCTGGCTCGACGCTTCCCCGCAGACGGGCGTGCTCATCGCGCCCAACTTCTCCATCGGCGCCGTACTGACCATGAAGTTCGCGCAGATCGCCGCCCCGTACTTCGAGTCCGTCGAGGTCGTCGAGCTGCACCACCCGAACAAGGTCGACGCCCCCAGCGGCACCGCCACCCGCACCGCACAGCTCATCGCCGAGGCACGGCAGAAGGCAGGCGTCGCCCCGGCGCCCGACGCCACTGCCACCGCCCTGGACGGTGCCCGCGGCGCGAACGTCGACGGTGTCCCGGTGCACGCGGTCCGCCTGCGCGGCCTGCTCGCCCACCAGGAGGTCCTGCTCGGCGGCGAGGGCGAGACCCTCACCGTCCGGCACGACTCGCTGCACCACAGCAGCTTCATGCCGGGCATCCTGCTGGGCGCCCGCCGGGTGGTGTCCGCCCCGGGCCTCACCTTCGGCCTGGAACACTTCCTGGACCTGGGCTGAAGGACATGCGCGCGAAGATCTCCTACGTCATCACGGCCGCCGTCCTGGTCTTCTACTTCGCCCTGGTCGGCAGCCGCGGCGTGATGCTCATCGAGGCCGGCACACCCCTCACCGTCGCCCTCGGCGTCGCGGTGCTGATCCTGCCGGTGATCGGGGTGTGGTTCCTGTGGAAGAACACCCAGTTCGTCCGCCGCGCCAACCAGCTCGCCGCCGAACTCGACGCCGAGGGCGGCCTGCCCGTCGACGAGCTGAGGCGCACCCCCAGCGGCCGCATCGACCGTGGCTCGGCCGACGAGGTCTTCGCCCGCCGCAAGGCCGAGGCGGAGGCGGCTCCCGACGACTGGCGGAGCTGGTTCCGGCTCGCCGTCGCCTACCAGGACGCCCGTGACACCCCGCGCGCCCGCAAGGCGATGCAGCGGGCGATCGCCCTGCACGACCACCAGCGGGTCGAGACGGCCTGAGAGACCCCGGACAACGCCGATGGCCCGGTCCCGCGGACAGCGGACCGGGCCATCGGCGTCTCGCCTCTCCCGCTCAGCCCCGCCGGTACTCGTCGGCCCACGCCTCCACCGTGTCGGCGGCGCGGTCGAAGGCCTCGGGACGGGCCAGGAAGTCGGCGTTGTGGGTGGTCATCAGCGCGGGCACGGCCGCAGCGGACCGGCCCTGACGGTGCAGGAGCAGCGCCTGCCCCTGCACCGTGCGCGGCAGTCCCAGCCAGCGCACCGGCTGCTGCACCGTCCGCACGTCGGCGACCTGCTGCCAGGCCACCGTGCGGGTGGTGAAGAACCCCACCTGCCGCACACCGTGGGCGCTCACCCACACGCCCATGCGCAACAGCCTCAGGGCGCACACGATCACGACGAGCGCGACACCGAAGACCGTCGCGGCCGAGGAGAGCGAGCCCGTCGCCCCGATGATGACCGCCGCGAACAGTACGAACGAGGCGAGCAGCAGCATCAGCGCCGCCGTCCCCACACGCCAGGGCCCCGGCCGGTACGGCCGACGCCACTGGTCGCGGTCGTCGTAGGGCAGCGCGACGTCCTCGGCCGCGTCGAAGGCGCGGTCGGCCGTCAGGAAGGGCAGGGGCACGGCTGGTCCTCACTCGATCCATGGCGTGTGCTGTGCCCGGTGAGGCTACCGATCCGTGTCCGCGGTCACCACCCTCGGGCCCCCGGATGGAGTCAGGACCGGCCGGGGCCGCGTCAGCGCCCGTCGGATGCCTGCGACTGCTGCTGCTGGGGCGAGGGCTGGTGGGCCGACAGGGCGGGCATCCCGATCAGCAGGGACCCCACGATCCCGGCGACCACGGTGAGCCCCAGCAGCCAGCGCCCGGCCAACTGGCCGACGGACGCCCGCTCACGGGGCGGGGGAGTGACATTGCTGCGGAACCTGTCGGCTTCGGCGACGAAGGCGAACGGCACGGGTTCACGCCGGCGGATCATCGGAGGTGCGTCTCCCTTCGGGGATCGAGCGAAAAAATCGTTCTCGCTCATACAGACGAACGAACGCCCCCGCTGGTGCCCAGTTTCACCGACTTCATTGCGGCACGGCCGCGAACGCCCCGTTTGGCGGCACGTAGAGTGGCCTCGCCAAGCGACGAGATGGGAAGGCCCTCCACCCGTGACCGACACCCCCGCCGACGATTTCAAGATCGACCTCCGCAGCGACATCACCGTCGAGCTGGTCAAGAGCAGCGCGACCGACTCCGACGTGCTGTTCGCCGCCCGCGTCTCGACCGTCGGGGAGCAGTCCCTGGACGAGCTGAAGAAGGACCCGGAGCGCTCGAAGGGCCTGATCAACTACCTGATGCGGGACCGGCACGGCAGCCCCTTCGAGCACAACTCGATGACCTTCTTCATCAGCGCCCCGATCTTCGTGTTCCGCGAGTTCATGCGGCACCGCGTCGGCTGGTCCTACAACGAGGAGTCGGGCCGCTACCGGGAGCTCCAGCCGGTCTTCTACGTGCCGGGCGCCGAGCGCAAGCTGGTCCAGCAGGGCCGTCCGGGCAAGTACGTCTTCGTCGAGGGCACCCCCGAGCAGCACGAGCTGGTGAGCCGGTCGATGGAGGACTCCTACCTCCAGGCCTACCGGACGTACCAGGAGATGCTCGCCGCCGGCGTCGCCCGCGAGGTGGCCCGCTCGGTGCTCCCCGTCGGCCTCTACTCGTCGATGTACGCCACCTGCAACGCGCGCTCGCTGATGCACTTCCTCGGCCTGCGTACCCAGCACGAGCTGGCGAAGGTGCCGTCCTTCCCGCAGCGGGAGATCGAGATGGTCGGCGAGAAGATGGAGAAGGAGTGGGCCGAGCTCATGCCGCTCACCTACGCCGCCTTCAACGCGAACGGGCGCGTGGCGCCGTAACGCGCTGCGCTCGCAGGACCGGGCACAGATGTACGCATCAGCCGCCCGAAGTGTCCCGATTGCGACGTTTCCAGAAGTTCATCTAGCCTGATCAAAGGGACCCGGCACTGCTTGAACCCCCGAGCAGGCAGTGCCGGGCTCCACCTTCTCCTCCGACCTGCCGCCTCCCCCGAGGGCAGACCCGGCCCTGAGCAACGAGTAGCGTGTAACCCATGGCTCCGACCTCCACTCCGCAGACCCCCTTCGGGCGGGTCCTCACCGCCATGGTCACGCCCTTCACGGCGGACGGCGCACTCGACCTCGACGGCGCGCAGCGGCTCGCCGCCCACCTGGTGGACGCAGGCAACGACGGCCTGATCATCAACGGCACCACCGGCGAGTCCCCCACCACCAGCGACGCGGAGAAAGCCGACCTCGTACGAGCCGTCCTGGAGGCCGTCGGAGACCGCGCCCACGTCGTCGCCGGGGTCGGCACCAACAACACCCAGCACAGCATCGAGCTGGCCCGCGCCGCGGAGCGCACCGGCGCACACGGCCTGCTGCTGGTCACCCCGTACTACAACAAGCCCCCGCAGGAGGGCCTGTACCGCCACTTCACGGCCGTCGCCGACGCCAGTGAGCTGCCGGTCATGCTCTACGACATCCCCGGCCGCAGCGGCGTCCCGATCAACACCGAGACGCTGGTCCGCCTCGCGGAGCACCCGCGGATCGTCGCCAACAAGGACGCCAAGGGCGACCTCGGCCGCGCGAGCTGGGCCATCGCGCGCTCGGGTCTCGCCTGGTACTCCGGCGACGACATGCTGAACCTGCCGCTGCTCTCCGTCGGCGCGGTCGGCTTCGTCTCGGTCGTCGGCCACGTCGTCACGCCCGAGCTGCGCGCCATGGTGGACGCCTTCGTCGCCGGTGACGTGCAGAAGGCACTGGAGATCCACCAGAAGCTGCTCCCGGTCTTCACCGGCATGTTCCGCACCCAGGGCGTCATGACCACCAAGGCCGCGCTCACCCTCCAGGGACTGCCCGCGGGACCGCTGCGCGCGCCCATGGTCGAGCTGACGGCGGAGGAGACCGAGCAGCTCAAGATCGATCTTGCTGCCGGCGGGGTACAGCTCTGACAACAGACTTCGCACGATCGCACCACCGGGTGCCGTGACGGCTTCACAACTGAATAAGCAGGCCCACCGGTGCCTGCACCCACCCTGACAACTGCTTCTGCACGAACGTCACGCGCGCCACGTGCCCCACCGGTACGTGGCGCGTGTGGTTGAGGAGAGTCTTTTGAGTCATCCGCATCCTGAACTGGGCCGTCCCCCGGCGCTCCCCCAAGGCGGCCTCCGGGTCACCCCGCTGGGAGGGCTGGGCGAGATCGGTCGCAACATGACGGTCTTCGAGTACGGCGGCCGCCTGCTGATCGTCGACTGCGGAGTGCTCTTCCCCGAGGAGGAGCAGCCCGGAATCGACCTGATCCTGCCGGACTTCTCGTCCATCCGGGACCGTCTCGACGACATCGAGGGCATCGTCCTCACCCACGGCCACGAGGACCACATCGGCGGCGTCCCCTTCCTGCTGCGCGAGAAGCCGGACATCCCGCTGATCGGCTCCAAGCTGACCCTCGCCCTGATCGAGGCCAAGCTCCAGGAGCACCGCATCCGCCCGTACACCCTCGAGGTGGCGGAGGGGAACCGCGAGCGCGTCGGTCCCTTCGACTGCGAGTTCATCGCGGTCAACCACTCCATCCCGGACGCGCTGGCCGTGGCGATCCGCACCCCCGCGGGCATGGTCGTCCACACCGGCGACTTCAAGATGGACCAGTTGCCGCTGGACAACCGCCTCACGGACCTGCACGCCTTCGCGCGGCTGAGCGAGGAGGGCATCGACCTTCTCCTCACCGACTCCACGAACGCCGAGGTCCCCGGCTTCACCCCGCACGAGCGGGACATCTCCAACGTCCTGCGCCAGGTCTTCGCCGGCGCCCGGAAGCGGATCATCGTGGCCAGCTTCGCCAGCCACGTCCACCGCATCCAGCAGATCCTGGACGCCGCGTACGAGTACGGGCGCCGGGTCGCCTTCGTCGGCCGTTCCATGGTCCGCAACATGGGCATCGCCCGTGACCTCGGCTACCTGAAGGTCCCGCCGGGGCTGGTCGTGGACGTCAAGACCCTCGACGACCTGCCGGACAACGAGGTCGTCCTGGTCTGCACGGGCTCGCAGGGCGAACCGATGGCCGCCCTGTCCCGCATGGCCAACCGGGACCACCAGATCCGCATCGTCGAGGGCGACACGGTCATCCTGGCGTCGTCCCTCATCCCGGGCAACGAGAACGCGGTGTACCGCGTGATCAACGGCCTGACCCGCTGGGGCGCCAACGTCGTCCACAAGGGCAACGCCAAGGTGCACGTCTCGGGCCACGCGTCCGCCGGCGAGCTGCTGTACTTCTACAACATCTGCCGCCCGAAGAACCTGATGCCGGTCCACGGTGAATGGCGCCATCTGCGGGCCAACGCGGAACTCGGCGCCATGACCGGCGTCCCGCACGACCGCATCGTCATCGCGGAGGACGGCGTCGTCGTCGACCTCGTCGAGGGCAAGGCGAAGATCTCAGGCAAGGTCCAGGCGGGATACGTGTACGTCGACGGCCTCTCCGTCGGCGACGTCGGCGAGCCGGCGCTGAAGGACCGCAAAATCCTCGGCGACGAAGGCATCATCTCGGTCTTCGTGGTCATCGACGCGTCCACCGGCAAGATCACGGGCGGCCCGCACGTCCAGGCCCGCGGTTCCGGCATCGAGGACTCGGCGTTCGCCGACGTCCTGCCCCGGATCACGGAGGCCCTGGAACGCTCGGCCCAGGACGGGGTCGTCGAACCCCACCAGCTCCAGCAGCTCGTGCGCAGGACCCTCGGCAAGTGGGTCTCGGACAAGTACCGGCGCCGGCCGATGATCCTCCCTGTGGTCGTGGAGGTCTGACGGACCGTCGGCCCGACGGCCGTGTGAACCAGGAGCGGGGCGCCACGATTTGCATCGGGGCGCCCCGCTCCAGTACGTTTACATCTCCGCTCGGACGGGCACCCGAACCACTTCGTGGATCGGAGCCGCCCCGGAGGGTGGAAATTCCGGCTCAGAATCTCTGATAAAGTCGGAACCGCCGGAAAGGGAAACGCGAAAGCGGGAACCTGGAAAGCACCGAGGAAATCGGGTCCGGAAAGATCTGATAGAGTCGG
>NZ_JBIRZD010000009.1:0-324520 GCF_044390505.1 Streptomyces sp. NPDC018947 | reverse complement strand
ACGCCCGGTTACATTCCGAACCCGGAAGCTAAGCCTTACAGCGCCGATGGTACTGCAGGGGGGACCCTGTGGGAGAGTAGGACGCCGCCGAACAAATATTGAGGGAAAACCCCCGCATCGGAAGATGCGGGGGTTTTCTGCGTTCAGGGACATATTCAGGACGGCTTCACCAGCTTCGTGTCGTACGCGAGGATCACCGCCTGGACGCGGTCCCTGGAGCCCGTCTTGGCGAGGATGCGGCCTACGTGGGTCTTCACCGTCGACTCGGCCAGGTGGAGGCGCTCGGCTATCTCCGTGTTGGTCCAGCCCTGGCCCATCACCGTCAGGATCTCGCGTTCCCGGTCCGTGAGAGAGGCCAGCCGCGGGTCGGCGGAGGACCCGTCGGCCGTCGCTGCCCCGGCGGCCGGCAGATGGTGGACGTAGGCGTCCAGCAGACGGCGGGTCAGGCTCGGGGCCACCACCGCGTCGCCCGTGGCCACGGCGCGGATGCCGGACAGCAGCTCCTCGGGCTGGGCGTCCTTGACCAGGAAACCGGAGGCACCGGCGCGCAGACCCGCGTAGGCGTACTCGTCGAGGTCGAAGGTCGTGAGGATGAGGACACGGGTGCGGTGCCCGGCCGCGACGATGCGCCGGGTCGCCTCGATGCCGTCCAGGCCGGGCATGCGGACGTCCATGAGGACGACGTCGGGACGGAGCTCGGCCGTCATACGGGCGGCTTCCGTCCCGCCCGTCGCCTCGCCCACGACGGTCATGTCGTCCTGGCTCTCCAGGAGCATCCGGAAGCCGAAGCGCTGAAGCGGCTGGTCGTCGGCGATGAGGACGGTGGTCACTGCGGGGGTTCCTCCGGTAGGTGCAGGTGGACGCGCCAGCCCCGGTCGGGGCGTGGGCGTGGGCCGGCCTCAAGTGTGCCGCCGTACAAGGACGTTCGCTCCCGCATGCCCGGCAGACCACGGCCGTCGGAGAGGGCCGGGGCGGGGCCGCCGCGGCCGGTGTCGGTGACGGTGAGGGTGACGGCGCCCCCGGGACCGTAGGAGAGGTCGATCTCGGCGGTGGCGTCGGGGCCGGCGTGCTTCAGGGTGTTGGTGAGGGCCTCCTGGACGACGCGGTACAGGGCGAGTTGGCGGCCCGGTGCCAGATCGGCGTCGCCCCTGACGGTCGTCCGCACGGGTAGGCCGGCGCTGCGGACGCCCTCGACGAGCCGGTCCAGGTCGGCGAGGGCCGGCTGCGGCGCCAGTTCCGGCGCGTCCTTCGCCTCGTCGCGCAGGACGTCCAGCAGGCGCCGCAGTTCGCCGAGGGCCTGACGGCTGGTGGTGCCGATGGCGTCGAGGGCCTGGGCGGCGCGCTGCGGGGACTTCGCGGCGGCATAGCGGCCGCCGTCGGCCAGGCCGGTGATGACGGAGAGGTTGTGGCCGATGATGTCGTGCATCTCGCGGGCTATGCGGGCGCGTTCGGCGGCGGCCGCGAGCCGGGCCTGCTGGTCGCGTTCGATCTCCAGCCGGCGGGCGCGGTCCTCGAGGACCTCGGTGTAGTTGCGCCGCGTGCGCACCGTCACGGCGATGAGGGCCGCCACACCCATGGCCATCAGGTGGGAGCCGAGCTGCTGGTTCCACGGGCCCGCGTCGTCCCCGTGGCGGACCAGCGTGACGCACAGCGGGACCGTCATCAGCGCCGCCGCCCACCACAGGGTGCGCAGTGGCAGGCGCAGGGTGATGTGGAAGAGCAGGAGGAGCTGGAGCAGGGCCACCTGGAGGGCGGCGCCCGTCCATGCGTTGGCCACGGCGAACGGCGCCATCACGGCAAGGGCGGCGAGGGGGTGGCGGCGGCGCCGGAGAAGGGGGACGCTGAGGCCGAGGCTCAGCGCGAGGACGAGACCGTCGGGGAGGCCGGGGTCGTGGGCGACGCTGCGCCAGCCGCCGCCGGCCCAGTCGATCAGCGCGGCCGTCACCCAGAAGCCGGTGACGTGAAGGTCCCACACGAGCGGCCGGCGCCGGTCGAAGGAGCGCACGCGCCGGTTGACGCGCTGCACGTACTCGGTGAGAGGCTCTGCCGCACGTTCTTCCGTCCCGGACTCCATCCGACCATGATCGGCCCCGTGGGCGGCGCGGGCGTCCGCCTCGGGGGGCGGATATGAGATGAGCGGCGTAGTACCGGGGTACTACGGTGGCCGTCATGAGTGCCCTGGTCCCCGGTGACTACGTGATCCGGCCGATACGCGCCGAAGAGTGGCCCGCCGTGAAGGAGTTGAGGCTGCGCGCGCTGCGGGACCCGCTCGCGCACCTGGCCTATCTGGAGACCTACGACGCCGCCGTGTGCCGGTCGGACGCCTACTGGCAGGAGAGGGCGGCCGGGGCCGCCGAGGGCGCGTCCGGGGCGCGGCAGATCGTCGCGGAGGGGCCGGGCGGGCAGTGGCTCGGCACGCTGACGGTGCTGGTGGAGGAGGCCGGGACGGCGGACTGGGCCGGGTTCCCCGTGGAACGGAGGCAGGGACACGTCGTCGGCGTGTTCGTGCGGCCGGAGTGGCGGGGGAGCGGGCTGGCCAAGGCGCTGTTCGACGCCGGGCTGGAGTGGGCGTGGGGCGCCGGGGCGGAGCGCGTGCGGCTGATCGTGCACGAGGACAACGGACGCGCCCAGGGTTTCTATCGCAAGGCGGGATTCGCGCCGAGCGGTCGGACCGTGCCGACGGCGGGCAGGCCGGAGGAGAGGGAGCTGGAGTTCGTCGTCGAGCGCTGAGCCCCCCGCACCGGGGTCACACCGGCAGCTCGTCATGCGGCCAGCGGGCGCGGCCCTGTTCGCGGGAGCGGAGCAGGGCGAGGGTCGGCATACCGCTGTCCGCGCCGGTGGCCAGCAGGTCCGGGAGCTGGGGTAGCGGGGCCACGGCGGCGACGTCGTCGAGGACGAGGGTGAGTGGTGGGTCGAGCCGACCGGAGGATGACCGTTCGGCCATGCGCCGGCCGCGCTCGACCACGCTGGAGACGAGCGCCGTCAGCAGCGGCATCGCGCCCGGGCTCGTACGGGGATCCTCGATGGATTCCCCCACCACGTAAAGGGTTCCCTGTTCGTGGACGAAGGAATCCAAGGCGACGGCATCAGTTCGGTTGGGAGTGCACGCCTCCCGGATGTTGACCGTGGAAAGGGCCGCCAGCGCACGGGTGGTGAGCTGCTGCGCCATGTCCCGGCGTTCGGGGTGCGCGGTCAGCGCCGCTTCCAGTTCGCCCGCGGAGCCGGGCGCCGCCTTCGGGTTCGTACGGAGGATGCGGACCGCGTCCTGGACCTGGCCGCCCTGGGACCAGCGGTGCACGTGGCGGACGGTGCGGCCGTCGACGGCGGCGGCGTGCAGGTAGCTGCGCAGCAGCGTGACCGCGGTGTCGGCGACGGCCTGGTCGAGGCGGGCGGTGGGCCGGACCGGGGTGAGCAGCGCGGTGGCCCGGGCGACGGCCGTCTGCTTGTCCTCGCAGCCCGCGAGAGGGGACCAGTGGAGGCGGGCCGGGGTGTCGCAGAGGTGGGCGGGGTCGTAGAGGAGGACGGGCCCCAGCTTGGCGCGGGCGTCCTTGGTGTCCTGCCACAGCGCCGGGTTGGAGGTGACGACGAGGGTGGGGCCCTCGGCGTCGTTCACGGCCTGCGTCGCGGTGGTGCGGCGGCTCTCCCGCGTGCCGAGGAGGATCTTCTCCCATCCGCCGCCGTGGAGGGGGGAGGCGGGGTACGTCTGCTCGGTCGGCGTCCGGGGCTGCTGCTCGGCTGCCGGTGCGGGGTCCGGGGCGGTCCTCGGGGTCGGTACGTCGTGCCGTGGGGCGGCCGGTGCCGGGTCCGGCGGGGGCTGGGTCCGCGGGGCCTGCGCGGCCGGGGGTGGTGTCTGGGCCTGCGGGGACTGCGCGGCGGCCGGTGCCTGGGCCACGGGCGGGGCCTGGACCGCGGGCGTCGGAGGTGTCACGGCCGGGGGTGTCTGCGGGGCCCGCCGTCGCTGCCGTACCGCTTTCCAGCGGGCCAGTGTGCCCATCACGAACACCGTCAGGACGACCAGCACCATGAGCTGGCCGATGAACAGCCCCCAGAACAGCCCGTACCCGGAGAGTTCCGCCGCGGGGGCGTCCGGCCAGGCACCGGGGACGTCGTGGGGCTCGGCGATCAGGTGGCGCATGGCGAGCGGCGTGCCGGCGAAGGTGACGCCGGCGGGCCAGGAGCCGTGGGCGAACAGGGCGGCGAGACCGGTCGCCGTCCACACCAGCAGGGTCATGCCGAGGAGGAAGGCGAGTATGCCGATCAGCAGGCCGTCGGGGATTCCGCCCTGCCCGTCCCGCCGCTGCTCGTCCGGCCTCATCCGTTCCGTCCCTCCCCCTGCGCCTACGCCACCGTCGATTCGGAGGAGTCGCCGATGTGCTGCTCCATGAAGGCCGCGGCCCGCTCCTCCGCCTCCAGTTCGGCGGCGCGCAGGGCGTCGTCCGTGAGGTCGCTGGAGGACTCGGTCATCGCGCGGTCGGTGAAGACCAGGGGGCGTTCGGTCTCGGTGACCAGGTGCTTGACCACCTGGACGTTGCCGTTGACGTCCCACACCGCGATGCCGGGGGTGAGCGAGGGGATGATCTCCACCGCCCAGCGCGGCAGGCCCAGCACGCGGCCCGTCGCCCTCGCCTCGTCGGCCTTCTGGGCGTAGATCGTCCTGGTCGACGCCATCTTCAGGATCGCCGCGGCCTCCTTCGCCGCCGCCCCGTCCACGACGTCCGACAGGTGGTGCACCACCGCCACGAACGACAGGCCCAGCCGGCGCCCGAACTTCAGGAGCCGCTGGAAGAGCTGCGCCACGAACGGGCTGTTGATGATGTGCCACGCCTCCTCCACGAGGAAGATGCGCTTCTTGCGGTCGGGGCGGATCCAGGTGTGCTCCAGCCACACGCCGACGATGGCCATGAGGATGGGCATGGCGATGGAGTTGCGGTCGATGTGGGACAGGTCGAAGACGATCAGCGGCGCGTCGAGGTCGATGCCGACGGTCGTCGGGCCGTCGAACATGCCGCGCAGGTCACCGTCGACGAGCCGGTCCAGCACCAGGGCGACGTCCAGTCCCCAGGCCCGTACGTCGTCTATGTCGACGTTCATCGCCTCGGCCGACTCCGGCTCGGGGTGGCGGAGCTGCTCGACGATGTCGGTGAGGACGGGCTGGCGCTCGACGATGGTCTCGTTGACGTAGGCGTGCGCGACCTTGAGCGCGAAGCCGGAGCGCTCGTCCAGGCCGTGGCCCATGGCGACCTCGATGATCGTGCGGAGCAGGGCGAGCTGGCCCGTCGTGGTGATCGAGGGGTCGAGGGGGTTGAGCCGGATGCCGTGGTCCAGGGCGGCCATCGGGTCCAGCCGGATGGGCGTTATCCCCAGCTCCTGCGCGATCAGGTTCCACTCGCCGACGCCGTCCTCGCCCTGGGCGTCCAGGACGACGACCTGGCGGTCGCGGAAGCGGAGCTGGCGCAGCACGTACGTCTTCTCCAGCGCCGACTTGCCGTTGCCGGACTCGCCGAGGACCAGCCAGTGGGGGGCGGGGAGCTGCTGGCCGTAGAGCTGGAAGGGGTCGTAGATGTAGCCCTTGCCGGAGTAGACCTCGCGGCCGATGATCACGCCGGAGTCGCCGAGGCCGGGTGCGGCGGTGGGCAGGTAGACGGCCTGCGCCTGGCCCGTGGAGGTGCGGACCGGGAGGCGGGTCGTCTCGACCTTCCCGAACAGGAAGGACGTGAAGGCGTCGGTGAGGACGGACAGCGGGTCCCGCATCAGGCTCAGCCCCTACCTTCGGATGCCGGTGGCGAACGGAAGTGTGTTCACGAAGGCGCGGTGGTGCTCGCGGTCGCACCACTCCAGTTTCAGGTACGACTTCCCGGCCGAGGCCCTGATCGTCCGCTTGTCGCGGGCGAGCGCCTCGGGGGAGCGGGAGGAGACGGTGATGTAGCCGACCAGGTTGACGCCGGCCGCGCCGCTCGCGAGGTCCTCGCCACGCTGGTCCAGACGGCTGTGCGCGGCGATGTCGCGGGGGTCGACGGTCCGGTTCATCTTGGCGGCACGGGAGGCCTCGGCCTCGTCGTTCGTCTTCTCGGTGAGCATCCGTTCGATGGCCACCTCGGTGGGTTCGAGGTCCATCGTCACGGCGACCGTGCGGATGACGTCCGGGGTGTGCACGAGCAGCGGTGCGAGGAAGTTCACGCCGACCGGGGTCATCGGCCACTCCTTGACCCACGCGGTGGCGTGGCACCAGGGCGCGCGGGTGGAGGACTCGCGGGTCTTGGCCTGGAGGTAGGTGGGCTCCATGGCGTCGAGCTCGGCCGGCCAGGCGTTGCGCTTGGTCATCGCCTGGATGTGGTCGATCGGGTGGTCCGGGTCGTACATGGAGTGGATCAGCGAGGCGAGCCGGCCCTGGCCGAGGGGCTGCCGGACGCGGATGTCGGCCTCCTGGAGGCGTGAGCAGATGTCGGTCAGCTCGCGTGCCATGACGATCGCGAGGCCCGCGTCCCGGTCGACCTTGCGCCCGTTCTGGGGACGGGCCGCGCGGGCCATCGTGTGGGCCTCGGCGGCCAGTTCGCGGGTGTAGTGCATGCAGGCGATGAGGTAGGCGCGGTGCTGCTCGCTGCTGGTGGACACCATCGACTGCAACTGGTCGTACGACTGCCGCAGCCACGGCAGCGCCTTGTCGTCGCCGCGCAGGGCGACGTCCTTGGCGTGCGCGTCGGGGTCGGCCGGGAGGGTGCGGGCGAGCATCTGGATGCGGGTGACGAAGCCGTCGCCGTTGGCCACGTGCTTGAGCAGGGTGCCGAAGCGGTCGACGAGGGCTTCCTGGTCCTCGGAGTCGCGCAGGCCGACGCCGGGCCCCTCGATCTCGATGGCTGCCGTCACGGTCTTGCGGTCGGCGTGCAGCAGTACGGCGATCTCGTCCGGTCCGAAGGGTGCGGCCAGCCAGGTGATGCGGCCGATGCCGGGCGGCGGGCCGATCTCGACCTCGCGGCCGTCGAGCCGGGTGCCGGCCTCGACGGCGCCGGACCGGTAGGTGGTGCCGCTGCGGAGGGTCCGCTTGTAGCTGCGGTTGATCTCGAACCACTTGTAGAACGTGCGGTGCTTGTACGGCACGTAGACGGCCGCCAGGGCGAGCATCGGGAAGCCCATGAGCAGCACGATGCGCAGGGTCAGGACGGGGACGAGGAGTCCGCACATCATGCCGAGGAACGCGCCCGCGATGATCAGCGCGATCTCGCCGGTCTCGCGGTTGCGTCCGACGATCGCGTTCGGCCGGGCGCGGCCGATGAGATACGTCCGGCGGGGCGTGACCGGATGGGACACGTGGGACTCGGTCGTCAACGCCCGTCACCTCCTGAGCTGTTGTTGCTGCTGTTGCGGGTGCTGCTGGCATGGGGGGTGTTCACCGGGCTGCCTGAGCGCGGTGCGGGTGCGGCGGAGGGGACGCTTCCGCCGCTGTTCGAGGGGCGCGAGCTGTGCGCGGCGACGCCGCCGGAGGCGGGGTTGGAGGGCCGCGGTCCGGAGGACGAGCCGGACCGGCCGCCGCTGTCGCCGTTGTTGCGGGTGCTGTGGGTTCTGATGCCTTGCGCGACGAGGTTGGCCGGGGAGCTGATGACGGCCGCGGCCTTGCCCTCGGCGCCCTGCATGATGCGGTTGTTGCGGGAGCCGGCGATCTCGTCGCCGAAGCCGGGGACGAAGCGGTAGATCATCGCGGAGGCGAAGATCGCGAGCAGGATGATCGCCAGGCCGGAGACCACGGCGGAGAAGGCGTCGGGCCCGTCGTCGGCGGACAGGGCCCCGGCGAGGCCCAGCACGATGACGATGACCGGCTTGACCAGGATGACGGCGATCATGATGCCCGCCCAGCGGCGGACGTGGCCCCACAGGTTCTTGTCGACCAGTCCGGCGTAGACGACGGTGCCGAGCAGGGCGCCGACGTAGAGCAGGGCGGCGCGGATGACCAGCTCCAGCCAGAGGACGCCGGCGGCGAGGATCGAGACCAGTGAGACGACGATCAGCATGATCGGGCCGCCGCCGATGTCCTCGCCCTTCTTGAGGGCGCCGGAGAAGGTGCCGAAGAAGGTGTCGGTCTGGTCGCCGGTGGCCTTGGCGAGGACGTCGGTGACGCCGTCGGTGGCGGAGACGACCGTGTAGAGGATCAGGGGCGTGAAGGCCGAGGCGAGGACGGTGAGCCAGAGGAAGCCGATGGCCTCGGAGAGCGCGGTGGACAGGGGCACGCCGCGCACGGCCCGCTTGGCCACCGCCAGCAGCCACAGGAGCAGCGTGAGGATCGTCGACGCGGCGAAGACCACGGCGTACTGCTGGAGGAACTTCGGGTTCGTGAAGTCGACGTTCGCGGTGTCCTGGACGGCAGCGCTGAGCTTGTCGATGGTCCAGGAGGCGGCGTCGGCGCAGCCCTTGGCGAGGGAGGAGAGCGGGTCGAGGGTGGAGGTGAGGCGGGGGGCGTCCCCGCCGGTACCTCCGGTGGAGCCGCCGCCGGATCCGCCGCGTTCGCAGTAGTCCTTGGCGGGGCCGTGGATCAGGTCGCAGGGATCGCTGCTGTCCGTGGGCGTAGGCGTGGGTGTGGGCGCGGCAAAGGCGCGGGTGGTGAAGAGGATCGCTGCCGCCTGTACGGCCGCGGTGGCACCGGTCAGTTTGAGTACGCGGCGGTTAGCGGGCATATGTGAACCCTCCGTACTCCTGGACGGCCTTCGCCATCTCGTCGGCGTTGGATGCCTTGTCGTCGCCAGGAATCGGCGCAGGACCGTCCTTCTGGGAGTGCGTCACGATCTTCCAGTCACCATCGGTCCAATGCAGCTTGATGGTGATGGTGAACCAACTGCTCGTGACCGGGGCCGTGGAGTCCTGTCCCGCGAGCCCGAGGAGGCCGCTGCACCAGACCTCGACGGTTGCGCTGTCAGCCGTCTTCTCCGTGATTTTCGTGCCGATCGGGCTGGTACGGGACACGAAGGTGTAGCCCTTGGGTGTCGAGCCGTCCTCGTTCAGGCCGACGTTCTTGTTGAAGGCCGGGCTGTATGCCTTGTCCAAGGAGGCTTCGAAGTCTGCCACTCTCGCAGGGACGATGATGGCCCGCAGGATGGTGTCGCGCTTGGCCTTGTCGAACATGTCGGCCGAGCCGAGGGCGACGGAGTAGTTCGCCGCCGCGCTCTGGGCGCCCTGTTCGTCGTGGGCGTAGCCCGAGGGGATGCCGGAGGACTCGGTGTCCACCGGCTGTGTGCCGGACGGTGCCGTCGCCGAGGTCTTCGGCTTGTCGCCGGACGCCTTGCCGGAACCTGCGGAATCGTCTCCTCCACGGTTCGCGAAGGCGATCGCGGCGATGAGGAGGACGACTACGCCCACCACGGTGACCAGGCTCCGCGAGGACGAGCGGCCGCTGCGCCGGGTGCCCCCGTACGCGTCACCGCCGCCGCCCTCGGGCAGCCGCGTCCGTGTCTGACCCGTGCCGCCGTAACCGCCGGAGGACTGGTGGTCGTCTCCGAGACTCATGCCGCGTACGCCCCCTCGACGTCGTGCGGGAACACCTCGTACCCCATGCCGTAGAAGTATGACGGTAGCGGTGCCGGCTCCCGTTCGGGCGCGGTGTGGTGACTGGACATCAGGGAAACGCAACCTCAGCCGGTGGGCACGACGGGCGGGTGGGATGGAGGGGGACCGGGCGCGCCCGGCGGGCCGATGGACTGCGGGGCCCGCCTACACGGCCATGCCGTACACGATGGTGAAGAGCGTGCCGAGCGAGCCGATGATGAACACGCCCGTCAGCCCCGCGATGATGAGGCCCTTGCCCTGTTCGGCGCTGAAGGTGTCCCGGAGGGCCGTGGCGCCGATGCGCTGCTTGGCGGCGCCCCAGATGGCGATGCCGAGGCACAGCAGGATGGCGACGGCCATCACCACCTCGATCATCACCTTCGCCTCGTTGCCCAGGCTGCCGAAGGGGCCCCAGTCCGGAGCGATCCCCCCGATGATGGTGTTGATGTCTCCCTCGTCGGCCGCAAAGAGCATGTAAGTCACCGCCCCTGTTGGGTAGTTCCGCGCCCCCTGCGTTGGTGCAGAGGTCAGGCCTCATTGTCGCCGACAACGGCGCCGTCGTATGTCGACTTGGCGTCATTGATTGGCGGGTTTCGTACGAACAGCTTGCCACCGCCTCACATCTGACGCTCGCACAGGCGTGGAGCGGTGCGGAAAACACCGTATCGTCACTCTGTGTATCACGGCAGGTCACAGCGGGCAACGAAGGCCGACCGAAACCTGTCGCACGGTTGGCTCGTTAGGCCCTGATCTGCGCTCAGGAGAACCTGAGGGAAAGTCATATGGAGCTGCCGGACATGGCCTTGATTGGCGCACGAGCCCATGCGGTCCGGCTGGTCCGTGTGGCAAGGTCGGTCGCGTGGAGGCACTCAGGGCTCAGGATCCGGCGCGGATAGGCGCCTACACGTTGCTCGCCAGGCTCGGGGCCGGCGGCATGGGGCAGGTCTATCTCGGGCGCTCGCCCGGCGGTCGGCTGGTCGCGCTCAAGGTGATCCGGGACGAGATCGTGGACCGGCCGGACGCGCTGGCACGGTTCCGGCGCGAGGTCGAGACCGTCCGCGCGGTGCGCAGCGCGTACACGGCCAACCTGATCGACGCGTCGCTGGACGAGGCGCCGCACTGGCTGGCGACGGAGTACGTGGCGGGGCCGACGCTGAGCCGAGGCGTGGAGGAGCGGGGGCCGCTGCCCGCGGAGACGTGCCGCGGGGTGCTCGCCGCACTGGCCGAAGGGCTCGCCGCCGTGCACGCCCAGGGCGTGACGCACCGGGACCTCAAGCCGCAGAACGTGATCCTCGCCGGGCAGGGGCCCCAGCTCATCGACTTCGGCATCGCCCGGGGTGCCGGTCAGGCCGCCCTCACGGACACGGGATACGCGCCCGGTACGGCGGGGTTCACCGCGCCCGAGGTGCTGGTGCGCAACGACACCGGCCCGGCCGCGGACGTCTTCGCCCTGGGGGCGACCCTGGCGTACGCCGCGACCGGCCGCCCGCCGTTCGGCACGGGTGATCCGGCCGGTGTGCACTACCGCGCCGTGCACGAGCCCGCCGACCTGGACGGCGTCGAGCCGGAGCTGGCGGACCTCATCGAGCGGTGCATGGCCAAGGACCCGGCCGAGCGGCCCACGCTGGCGGAGGTCATCGAGCGCTGCGGCGTCCGGTCGGCGCTGGTCGAGGACGCCCACTACGCGGGCCTGCAGAGCCTGGCCGAGGCGGTGCCGCGCGGGCCCGTGGGCGGCCCCGGCGGAGCCACGCCGCCGGCCCCGGCGGGGTCCCCGGGGTCCCCGGGGCTCCACGACATGCCGACCGGTGCGCCGCACCCCGCGGCTCACCCGGGCTACACGCCGACCCAGGTGGTCGCGGGGACGGCGGTCCGGCGCCGGAAGAAGCCCTGGCTGATCGCGGTGGCCGCCGGACTTATCCTCGGCGTGGGAGCGGCCACGGCGATGCTGGCGCTGCCCGACGGCAAGGAGGACGGCGGCGCCAAGGGAGGCGGGGACACCACCGCGTCCGCCGGTCCCGGCGGGTCGGCGCGGGCCACCACCTCGTCGGAGCCGTCGCAGGCGGGCGAGGCGCCCACGGCAGACGCGCCCGCCTACGTGGAGACCGACAGGCTGATCCGTGACATGTGGTTCAGCGACACCCGGCAGTGCAACCTGCCGGCCGAGGAACGCAACGAGTACCTCCAGTACTCCGTCGTGCCCGTGGACGGCGGTGAATCGTACGGGTCGGGCCCGCTGAAGATCACCGTGCGCCTGAAGTACGCGGATCCGAAGCCGGGCGAGTCGTACTTCGTGTCGGTGGCGGTGAAGCCGCCCTACTTCGTCGACCCGGAGACCGGCGAGCCCCTGCACAACGCGGCGGCGGGCAACATGTCCCTCGGGTTCACGAGCCGCCCCATCGACATGTACGAGGTCTACCGGACCCCGGACAGCAACGGCACCACGACGCTGACGTACCCGGACGACTTCGTGGACTACGTGCAGGGGGAGAAGTACCAGGACGCGTTCCCCACCGCCACGGCGCCGGGGGACTGGACCGTGCTGTTCCTCCACGTCAAGGAACCGAGCGAATTCGCGTCCATCACCTGTGACGGCTTCCTGGTGGAGTAGGCGGATGGGCCCGACATGGCTGGAAGCAGCCGTTGGACGGCCCTCTCGTGGGGGAGAGTTGGGGCATGCGCAAAGTCTGGCTCGTCGCCGGCGCCGCGGTCGCCGCGGCGCTGAGCTTCGTCATGCTGCTGGTCGTGGGCGTCTACATCGTCGCCGGGAACCTGGCGGGCGGTGTGGGGTCGGGCGGCAAGACCCTGGCCAAGGGCACGGTGCCGGCCGCGTACCAGCAACTCATCCAGACGTGGGGCAACCTGTGTCCCGCCATCAACCCGGCGCTCCTGGCCGCGCAGATCTACCAGGAGAGCAAGTGGCGGACGGACGCGCTCAGTCACGCCGACGCCCGTGGCATCGCCCAGTTCATCCCGGGCACGTGGGCGGCCTACGGCATCGACGGGGACGGCGACGGCGACCGGGACGTGTGGGACCCCCAGGACGCGATCCCTTCGGCGGCGTCCTACGACTGCGCCCTCGCCAAATACGTGAAGGACGTGCCCGGTGACGTCACGAACAACATGCTGGCCGCCTACAACTCCGGGCCGTACCGGGTGATCGACGCCGGTGGCATCCCGGCGCTGACCGAGACGCGGAACTACGTGCGCAACATCCGTGCCCTGGAGAAGAGTTTCGCCGCGCCCGTGACGCGGGTCGATCCCTCCGAGCAGGCCGCCGGGGCCATCGCCTACGCGCAGAAGAAGTTGGGGACGCCCTATCTGTGGGGCGGGAACGGTACGGCCGATCAGGGCGGCCGGTTCGACTGCTCCGGGCTGACCAAGGCCGCGTACGACAGTGTCGGGATCGAACTGCCCCGGGTCGCCAACGACCAGTACAACGCGGGGCCGCACCCCTCGCGGGACGAGTTGCTGCCGGGTGACCTGGTGTTCTTCTCCGACGACCTCACCAACTCGCGGGCCATCCGGCACGTGGGGATCTACGTCGGCGGCGGGTACATGATCGACGCGCCGCGGACGGGGGCCGTCATCCGCTTCGACCCGATCGACACGCCCGATTACTTCGGGGCGACCCGGGTGACCGAGGATGGCGCGAAAGCGCTGCCCACGACGGTGTGAACCGAGCGTGAACCCCTCCCCTGAGCTGCGACGACGTGTCTCTCTTCGATAACGTCTGCGTGATCATTCGGTGGAGTGTGGAACGGACCGATGGGGGCCGTGCGTTCCTGTTGTCGTGTAGGTGTGCGGACCGGCGGATCTACAACCACGGGGGTGGCAGGGCAGGCGTGCGCAGGGCGCGCCGGAGGACATGACGAAGGGGCCGCTGCAACATGGCTGGACTCGCCGAATCCGGGTCGAACCCCGACGTCGAGCTGCTGTACGACATCAACGGCCTGGCCAAGGACGCGCCGCACTGGTTCGACCGGGTCATGGAGTTCGTGGGTGAGTACGGGCTGCTGTTCGCGATCGCGCTGCTGGTGCTGTGGTGCTGGTGGGGCGTGCGCCGGCGGGGCGGTGAGGACGCCGCGTCGTCCGTGGCCGCGCTGGTGTGGGCGCCGCTCGCGGCCGGGGTCGCGGTGCTGGTCAACGTGCCGATACGGGGGTTCGTCGAGAGACCCCGGCCGTTCAACGACCATGAGGGGCTCGAGGTCCTCGTCGCCGGCAAGGACGACTTCTCGTTCGTGAGCGATCACGCCACGCTGTGCATGGCGCTGGCGGTCGCGCTGTTCGTGGCCAACCGGAAGTTCGGGATCGGCGCGATCGTGCTGGCGGTGTTCGGCGGGTTCATCCGGGTCTACATGGGTGTGCACTATCCGACGGACGTCATCGGCGGGTTCGCGCTGGGGACGGCTGTCGCGCTGCTGCTGTCGCCGGTGGCCATGGCGCTGCTGACGCCGGTGGTGCGGGCGGTGGAGCGGTCGCCCCGTGCGGGGTGGCTGGTCAGTGCGCGGGGCCGGGGCGCGGCGGGGCGTTCCGTGATTCCGGGGGCCCGGCGGGAGAGCGCCGGCTCCGAGGAGCGGGATCTCGCGGCGTAGCCCTCCGGGGGGCGCGTGTCCCCGGCGTTCAGGTGGCCGGGAGCGGGGCGCTGCCCGGCGTTGGCGGGTGCCTCCCCCACTCTCGGCCTCGCTCAACGGGGGGAGGCACGATTGCCCGCGGCTCTGCGGCTCTGCGGCTCTGCGGCTCTGCGGCTCTGCGGCTCCGCGGTCGCGCGGCGCCGCGGTTATCCCGGGGCGTGGGTCTGGGCGTCTGTTCTGGCCTGGCTTCTGGCTCTTCGGGCCGGGCCGCGCCAGCCGCAGGTGCAGCGGGCCAGACAGAAGGAGCCCTGTTCCACCGTCGTGGTGCGGTGCTCCGGGGCGTCCCCGGGAGCTTCACACGCGTCCTGCTGAGCCACGCCACCACGTTACCGGGGTCGCCCACCCGTCGTTAACCGGGGCGGCAGGGGGTCCGGGACGGGCCGTGGCGGCTGGGGTAGGTGGCGATGGTCGGGCGGGAGAGGGAGCGGCAGCGCGCGAAGGCACGGACGGTATCCGTCGTCGTCGGCGTCGTGGTCTGCGGGGGCCTGGCCGGAACCGGGTGCTCCGGTGAGGACGCGTCGGTTCAGGAGGCCCGCGCCGGCGATCCGGTCCGCGAGCTGGAGCAGGCCGCCGACCGCCTGGTGGCCGCGGGCAGTTCCAAGGCCCGCACCGCCGTGGAGATGGCCAGCGGCGGGACCCGGGTCACCATCCGCGGCGAGGGCGTGTACGACTTCCGCGAACGGCTCGGCAGGCTGAAGGTGAGGCTCCCTCAGGACCCGGCCGGCACCAGCGAGCACCGGCCGATCACCGAACTGCTCGCACCGGGTGCCCTGTTCATGAAGAACCGGGGCGCCGGCGTGCCCGACGACAAGTGGGTGAGGGTGGCGACCGCCTCCCTGTCCGACGGCAATCTGGTGACCGGCGGGGCGACGGACCCGTTCGCCGCCGCCGAGGTGCTGCGGGGGACGCGGACGGCGACGTACGTGGGCCGCACCGAGGTCGCCGGCACGGCGGTGCGGCACTACCGGGGAACCGCCGATCTCGCCCGCGCCGCGCGGGACGCCTCCGACGGCAACAAGGAGGCGCTGGCCGCGGCGGCCGAGGGGTTCGCCACGGCCGAGGTGCCCTTCGACGCCTACCTCGACGACGCGGGCCGCATCCGCAAGCTCCGGCACCACTTCAGCTTCGTCAACGGGCGGGACGCGGGCACGGTGGCGGTCTCCTCCACGACGCTGCTCTACGACTTCGGCGCCGCCGTCCGCGTACGGCTGCCCGAGGACGAGGACATCTACGCCGGGAAGATCGCCCAGGAGCCGGGCGAGGCGCGGGGCGCGGGGGCGGGCGGTAAGGACTAGCCCTTCCGTGCCATGCGCGGTGCGTGGGCCGCTCCCTACTCTAGGAAGTCGGTGACGGCAGGGACGAGGTGACGCGCGTGGCTCCGCTCGGCGGTACGGCAGTTCAGGACCACGTGGCGCTGGCCGAGATAGAGCTGTGCGGTGAGCTGATCATCGCCGCCTCGGCGGCCCGGGAGCGGCTCAGCCTGGAGAGCATCGACGAGGTGCTGAGAGTGGCCGAGGAGCGCGGGGCCGGCGCCGGGCAGTGAGCCGCGGCACCGGCCGGCCGGAACATCGGATCAGGTGCGCAGCAGGCGCCCGATCGCCTTCGTGGCCTCCTCCACCTTCGCGTCGATCTCGGAGCCGCCCTTGACGGCCGCGTCCGCGACGCAGTGGCGCAGGTGCTCCTCGAGGAGTTGCAGGGCGAAGGACTGCAGGGCCTTCGTGGAGGCGGAGACCTGGGTGAGTATGTCGATGCAGTAGACGTCCTCGTCGACCATCCGCTGGAGACCGCGGATCTGGCCCTCGATGCGGCGCAGCCGCTTGAGGTGCTCGTCCTTCTGCTTGTGGTACCCGTGCACACCGCGGTCGTGGTCCGTCAGGTGGGCGCCGGCGTGCTCCGTCACCACGTCCGTCCCGTCCGTCTCGACCGTGTCCACGGAGGGCGCGCCTGCGCCGGCCTCGGTGGTCGTCATCGCGTCCTCCTGTTGGGCAAATAGCGGACATATACCCCTAGTGGGTATATTGTAACCAATTCCGTGGGGAAAAGTCCCCTGGTCACAGCGCGGAGCGCCGAGTCCGGGTCGCCCCCCTGCTCATCACTGTGCCTCATGGGCGACACTGGGGGACGGCCCGTTAGCCGTGGCCGGATGATGCACCTAGCATCAGCCTGACCGAAACCGATGCACCCCGAGGACCCCACGTGCGCTTTCGTCTGACCCCCAGGGAGACGAGCTTCTACGACATGTTCGCCGCGTCCGCGGACAACATTGTCACGGGCTCCAAGCTCCTGATGGAACTGCTCGGGGCGGACTCTTCCGCCCGGGCCGAGATCGCAGAGCGTATGCGGGCCGCCGAACACGCGGGTGACGACGCGACGCACGCGATCTTCCACCAACTGAACTCCTCGTTCATCACGCCGTTCGACCGCGAGGACATCTACTCCCTGGCCTCGTCCCTCGACGACATCATGGACTTCATGGAGGAGGCCGTCGACCTGGTCGTCCTCTACAACGTCGAGGAACTGCCCAAGGGCGTCGAGCAGCAGATCGAGGTTCTGGCGCGGGCCGCCGAGCTGACCGCCGAGGCCATGCCGAACCTGCGGACCATGGACAACCTCACCGAGTACTGGATCGAGGTCAACCGGCTGGAGAACCAGGCCGACCAGATCCACCGCAAGCTGCTGGCCCACCTCTTCAACGGCAAGTACGACGCCATCGAGGTGCTCAAGCTGAAGCAGATCGTGGACGTCCTGGAAGAGGCGGCCGACGCGTTCGAGCACGTGGCGAACACGGTGGAGACCATCGCCGTCAAGGAGTCCTGACCCCTCCATGGACACCTTCGCTCTGATCGTGACCATCGGGGTTGCGCTCTTCTTCACGTACACCAACGGTTTCCACGACTCGGCGAACGCGATCGCGACGTCCGTGTCGACGCGGGCGCTGACGCCTCGGGCGGCCCTCGCCATGGCGGCCGTGATGAACCTCGCCGGCGCGTTTCTCGGGTCCGGGGTCGCCAAGACCGTCAGCGAGGGGCTGATCGAGACACCCGAGGGGTCGAAGGGGATGGGCATCCTCTTCGCGGCGCTGATCGGCGCCATCGTGTGGAACCTCATCACCTGGTACTTCGGCCTGCCCTCGTCGTCCTCGCACGCGTTGTTCGGCGGCATGGTCGGCGCGGCTCTGGCGGGCAGCACGACCGTGTACTGGCACGGGGTCGTCGACAAGATCGTCATCCCGATGTTCGTGTCGCCGGTGATCGGTCTGGTCGTCGGCTATCTCGTCATGACGGCGATCATGTGGATGTTCCGGCGGGCCAACCCGCACAAGGCGAAGCGGGGCTTCCGCATCGCGCAGACGGTGTCCGCGGCGGGGATGGCCCTCGGTCACGGCCTCCAGGACGCGCAGAAGACCATGGGCATCGTGGTGATGGCGCTGGTCATCGCCGACGTCGAGGACTACGGCGACCCGATCCCGGTGTGGGTGAAGATCGCCTGTGCGCTGATGCTGTCGGCGGGCACGTACGCGGGTGGCTGGCGGATCATGCGGACGCTGGGGCGGAAGATCATCGAGCTGGATCCGCCGCAGGGGTTCGCCGCGGAGACGACGGGGGCCTCGATCATGTTCGGGTCGGCGTTCCTGTTCCACGCGCCGATCTCCACGACGCACGTGATCACTTCGGCGATCATGGGTGTGGGGGCCACGAAGAGGGTGAACGCGGTGCGGTGGGGCGTCGCGAAGAACATCATCCTGGGGTGGTTCATCACGATGCCCGCGGCCGCGTTGGTGGCCGCGTGTTCGTTCTGGGTCGTGAATCTGGCGTTCCTCTAGCGAGGGGCCGGGCCGGGGGCTCGGTGTCCGCCGGGCGCCCGGCGCGTACGGCCGCGCGGGGTCGGGTGCGCCGGCCCGGCGCCGGCGTCGTGCCTCCCCCACTCCCGGCTTCGCTCGAGCGGGGCCCCACCGCCCACCCGTGCCGCCCTGGGGGCACCTCCCAGGCCGTTCAGGCACGGGGGGAGGCACGATGGCCGGGACGGCAGTGATGCGGAAGGGCCCGCCCCCGGGAGGGGGCGGGCCCTTTGTGCGCCTCGCGGTGGCACCGCCATGCAGCACCGCGAGGGGATCGGGTCAGCCGAAGCGGCCGGAGATGTAGTCCTCCGTCGCCTGGACCGACGGGTTGGAGAAGATCCGCTCCGTCTCGTCGATCTCGATCAGCTTGCCGGGCTGGCCGACCGCGGCCAGGTTGAAGAAGGCCGTGCGGTCGGAGACGCGCGCCGCCTGCTGCATGTTGTGCGTCACGATGACGATCGTGAAGCGCTCCTTCAGCTCGCCGATCAGGTCCTCGATGGCGAGGGTGGAGATCGGGTCGAGGGCGGAGCAGGGCTCGTCCATCAGCAGGACGTTCGGCTCGACCGCGATCGCGCGGGCGATGCACAGGCGCTGCTGCTGACCGCCGGACAGGCCGGAGCCCGGCTTGTTCAGGCGGTCCTTCACCTCGTTCCAGAGGTTGGCGCCCCGCAGGGACTTCTCGACGATGCCGTCCAGCTCGGACTTCTTGTACTTGCCGTTCAGGCGCAGGCCCGCGGCCACGTTGTCGTAGACCGACATGGTCGGGAACGGGTTCGGGCGCTGGAAGACCATGCCGACCTCGCGCCGCACGGCCACCGGGTCGATGCCGGCGCCGTAGAGGTTCTCGTCGTCCAGCATGACCTTGCCGTCGACCCGGCCGCCCGGGGTGACCTCGTGCATGCGGTTGAGCGTGCGCAGGAACGTGGACTTGCCGCAGCCGGACGGGCCGATGAAGGCCGTCACGGAGCGGGGCTCGACGGTCATCGAGATGTCCTCGATGGCCAGGAAGGAACCGTAGTAGGCGTTGAGGCCGCTGACGTCGATGCGCTTGGCCATGTGAATCACTGCTTCTTTCGGGTCGCTGACTGTGCTCGCTGTGGCCGCGTCAGCGACCGGTCTTCGGGGCCTTCCAGCGGGCGATGCCGCGGGCCACCAGGTTGAGGATCATGATGAACGCGATGAGCGTCAGGGCCGCCGCCCAGGCACGGTCGTACGCCGCGCCCGAGCCGCCGCTGTTGGCGTACTGGAGGTAGATGTACATCGGCAGCGACGCCTGCGGGTCCTGGAACGGGTTGGCGTTGATGAAGTTCGTGACCCAGACCAGCAGCAGGACGGGGGCCGTCTCACCGGTGATGCGGGCGATCGCCAGCATCACGCCCGTGGTGATGCCGCCGATCGACGTCGGCAGGACGACCTTCAGGATGGTCCGCCACTTCGGCACGCCCAGCGCCAGGGACGCCTCGCGCAGCTCGTTCGGGACGAGCTTGAGCATCTCCTCGGTGGAGCGGACGACCACCGGGATCATCAGGATGCACAGGGCCATCGAGCCGGCGAAGCCGGAGGGGCCCATGCCCAGCATCAGCACCCAGATGCTGAGGACGAACAGGCCGGCGACGATCGACGGGATGCCCGTCATGACGTCGACGAAGAAGGTGACGGCCTTGGCGAGCTTGCCGCGCCCGTACTCCACCAGGTAGATCGCGGTCAGCACACCGACCGGCACGGAGATGAGGGTGGCGAGGCCGACCTGCTGGAGGGTGCCGAGGATGGCGTGGTAGATGCCGCCGCCCGGCTCGGTGTCGGCGACCACGCCCATCGAGTGGGTGAGGAAGTAGACGTCGAGGACCTTCACGCCGCGCTTGACCGTCTCCCAGATCAGGGAGACGAGCGGGATCACCGCCACGATGAACGCGACCCACACCAGGCTGGTCGCCACGCGGTCCTTGGCCTGCCTGCGGCCCTCGACCCGTGCCGAGATGCCGTACGTGCCGGCGACGAAGAGGACCGCGGCGATCAGGGCCCACTGGATGCTGCTGTGCAGCCCGGCGGCGGCGCTGATGCCGAGGCCCGCGGCGACCGAGCCGGCCGCGACCGCCCAGGGGAACCACGTGGGCAGCGTGGCGCCGCGCAGCGAGCCGCGGCGGTCCGGGGTGAGAGTTGCGTGGCTCATGCGTTGGCCCCCGAGTACTCCTTGCGGCGGGCGATGATCAGGCGGGCCGCGCCGTTGACCAGCAGCGTGATGACGAACAGGACGAGACCGGAGGCGATCAGGGCGTCCCGGCCCATCTCGGTGGCCTCGTTGAACTTGCTCGCGATGTTCTGGGCGAAGGTGCCGCCGCCGGTGTCGAGCAGGCTGAGATTGATGTCGAAGCTGGAGGAGAGCACCATGGCCACGGCCATCGTCTCGCCGAGCGCGCGCCCGAGGCCGAGCATCGAGGCGGAGATGACGCCGGAGCGGCCGAAGGGCAGCACCGACATGCGGATGACCTCCCAGCGCGTGGCGCCGAGGGCCAGGGCCGCTTCCTCGTGCATCCGCGGAACCTGTCGGAAGACCTCGCGGCTCACGTTGGTGATGATCGGCAGGATCATGATGGCGAGCAGGATGCCGACGGTGAACAGCGAGCGCGGGGCGCCGCCGTTCCACTCGAAGATCCCGGTCCAGCCGAGGTAGTCGTCCAGCCAGCCGTAGAGGCCCTCGAGGTGCGGCACGAGGACGAGGGCGCCCCACAGGCCGTAGACGATGGAGGGCACGGCGGCGAGCAGGTCGATCACGTACGCGATGGTGCCGCCCAGCTTGCGCGGGGCGTAGTGCGTGATGAACAGGGCGATGCCGACCGCGATCGGGACCGCGATGGCCATGGCGATGACCGACGAGACGACGGTGCCGAAGGCCAGGACCGCGATGCCGAACTCGGACGGGACGCCGCTCGGGTTCCACTCGAAGGTGGTGAAGAAGTTCGCCTCGTCCTTGCTGATGGCGAGGGAGGCGCGGTAGGTGAGGAAGGCCGCGATGGCGGCCATGATGACCAGCACCAGGATGCCGGAGCCGCGGGAGAGCCCGACGAAGATCCGGTCGCCGAGGCGGGTGGCGCCGCGTGCGGGGCGCCCGGAGCCGTCGGCGGGGGGCTGGTGGGGTGCGGGGGCTGCTGCTGGCTTGTGTGGGTCAGTGGTTGTGTCCATCGGGTTCTCCGGTCTGCGGAGCCGCCGTACGGGGCGGCTCGGTCGGAGCCGCTCCTGTTCCGGGGGCTCCTGGCGGCGGTGCACCGGACGGTGCGGCCCGGCCCTGTGCGGGGACCGGGCCGCACTCGGGTCAGCTCAGGCCCGAGATGGTCTCGCGGACCTTGGTGATGATCTCCGTGGGCATCGGGGCGTAGCCGGCGTCCTTCAGCAGGCCCTGGCCGTCCTCCGACGCGATGTAGTTCAGGAACGACTTGGTGGCGGGCAGGGTCTCGGCCTTGTTGCCCTTGTCGCAGACGATCTCGTAGGTGACGAGGACGATCGGGTAGGCGCCGTCGGCCGACGGCGTGTAGTCCAGCTCCAGGGCGAGGTCCTTGCCGGTGCCGACGACCTTGGCGGCGCCGATGGCCGCGGTGGCGTTCTCGACGGTGGCCTTGACCGGCTCGGCGGCCTCGGTCTTGATGTCGACGGTCTTGACGCCGTCCTTCGCGTACGACAGCTCGAAGTACGAGATGGCGCCGGAGGTCTGCTTCACCTGCTGGGCGAGGCCGGAGGAGCCCTGCGCGGACTGGCCGCCCTTGGCCTCCCAGGACTTGCCCGGCTCGTACTTCCAGTCCTTCGGCGCGGCGGCCTTCAGGTACTTGGTGAAGTTGTCCGTGGTGCCGGACTCGTCGGAGCGGTGGAACGCCTGGATCTTCAGGTCCGGGAGCTTCGCCTCGGGGTTCAGCTTGGCGATCGCCGGGTCGTTCCAGTTGGTGATCTGGCTGTCGAAGATCTTGGCGAGCGTGGAGGCGTCCAGGACCAGCGTGTCGACGCCGGGGACGTTGAAGCCGACGGCGATCGGGCCGCCGACCATCGGCAGGTCGATGCCCTGGCCGTCCTTGCAGACCTTCTTCGACGCCTCGATCTCGTCGGGCTTCAGCGCGGAGTCCGAACCGGCGAACGCGGTCTGGCCCTGCGTGAACGCGGTGATGCCCGCGCCGGAGCCGGTGGGGTTGTAGTTGATCTGCACGCCGTTGCAGGCCGCGACGTACTGCTTGACCCAGGCGTCGATCGCGTTCTTCTGCGCCGAGGAGCCGGAGGCCTGGAGCTGGCCCTTGGCGTCGTCACACTTGATGTTGCTGTTGGAGGTGGCGGCGCTGGAGCCCCCGCCGTTGCTCGTGCCACCGGTGTCGTCGGAGCCGCACGCCGTGAGGGCCAGGGCGCCGGAGACGGCGAGAGCACCGAGAGCAAGGGCCCGCCGGTTCACGCGCTGAAGCTTCACTTGAGGGAGTTCCTTCCGGGAGCCGCCGTCCTGAATCCGGCGGCGTGCGAGGGGGTGACGCGGGTGCGCGGTCGGGATGCGCCCCCGTATCGGGTAAGGCCGAAATTAGGCAGATCAGGTGAAGCCGCCGAAGGGCGTGAATGAACGCGCGGTGAACCCCTGTGGTCGGTGCGGTGAGGTCACGGAACGCTTACGTCGAGGACACGGAGAGGTTCCGGCGCGGGGAGAGGCCGGGGGCCGGGGCGCTGGGTTCTGCCGCCGGGTCCGGTCAGGCGGTCGGGCCGGTCACGCCGAGCGCCGACAGGAGGGCGTCGACGAGGGGGCGGTCGTGGGGCCGGGTGAGCCGGGCCCGCGCCTCGGCGGGCGGCAGCCACACGATGCGGTCGACCTCGGTGGACGGCGTGAACGCGCCCGTGCCGGCGCGGGCCGCCCAGTAGCGGACCTCCTTGGGACGGCCGTTCACCGTGTAGCGCACGGTGGGCAGCTCGGCCTCCGGTACGGCGGCGTACCCCGTCTCCTCGGCGACCTCGCGCAGGGCACCGGCGAGCGGGGCCTCGCCGGGCACGAGCTTGCCCTTCGGGTGCGACCAGTCGTCGTACTTCGGCCGGTGGACCAGGCACACCTCCAGGCCGGCGCCCGGCCCGGTGGTGCCGCCCCGGAGCGGTGCGCTGCGCCACAGCACGCACCCGGCCGCGCGGACGGGGGACAGCTCCTGGTCCTGCGCGGGCTCGGGAGGATCCGTGGGGGAACGCACCGTCGGTCACCGCCTCGTCGGGGGCCGGGCGGTCACCGGGGGGCGGCGACCGCGTCCTTCTGCCAGCTGTGCCGGAACGCGTACCTCGCGGCCTCCACCTCATGCCGCTGATCGGCGTGGAGTACACCGAGGGCGTACGCCGTCGCCGGCGCGATCCGGGGCGTGCGCGCCGCCTGCGCCGCCGCGGCGGCCGCCTCGGAGGCGTCGCGGTGGCGGTCGAGCGCCTGCCCGGCGGCGCGCAGCCGGGCCTCCGCGGCGGGAGCGGGCCCGGCCGCGGCGTCTTCGGCGATGACCTCGCGGGCGTAGCGGTGCAGGCGCAGCAGCAGGCGCACCTGGTGCCACGGCGCGTCCTGCGGGTGCGGGGCGGGGTCCGGGGACAGGCCGTGGACCAGGGCCTCCGCGTTGTACGGGTGCCCCGCGGTGACCAGCGGCAGGGCGGCCACGGCATCGGCGAGGCGTTCCTCCGCCGCCGCGGCGAGGGGACGCAGGTCGGCGTCGGCCGCGGTGGGCCGCAGCGGGACGTCGCTGGCCAGTAAGGCGACCTTGTCGGCGACCGCGTGGAAACGGCTGCTGCCGAGCGCCTGGAGCGCGGTGGAGTGCGCCCTCGTACGCGCCAGCGTGAGCTGCCGGTCGAGCAGGGCGCCCGCCTTCGCCGCGCCCACGGTGAGGGTGCCGCCGTCCGGGGGCGCGGGGGCCGGGGAGGACGCGGGGCGCGCGGATCTCGGGGAGAGCGTGGGGGGTGCGGAGGCAGTGGACGGGGCCGGGGAGGGGGCCGGGAGGGTCAGGGGGGCGACGGCCGCGGCCGCCTGCCGGCGGGGCGGGAGCGGCGGCGGGCCGGACAGGCGGTGCAGGGCCTGGAGCAGGCGTTCCAGGCGGGCCGCGTAGGCGTGCTCCATCGCCAGCGTGCCGGACAGCCAGGCCAGTTCGGGGCGCATGGACTCCGCCCAGTCGGCGTCCAGCAGCGGCTGGTACGTGTGCAGGGTGCCGCTGAGGCGGCGCGCCGCCCGGCGCAGGGCGCGGGGCGCGTCCACGGGGCCCGCGTCGGTGTCGGTCCCGTTCGCGGCACCCGCGCCCGCGCCGCCCGACTCGCGGTGCAGGCGCAGGGCGCGGAGGAACTCCGTTGCCTGGGCGCGGAGGTAGGAGGCCAGGGCTTCCGCGGGGATCGGGGTCGAGGGGCCGGTTGTGGCCTTCACCGGGGGGCTGGTGGGTGCCGGAGGGTGGTCCGTGCGGTCAGTGCGGTCCGTGCGGTCCGGGCGGGCTGATCGGCCTGTGCGGTCTGAGTGGCCTGTGCGGGTGGTTGTGGTGGGGCGGTCCGTGGGGTCCGCGGGGCCGGTGCGGGCTGAGTGGCCTGTGCGGTCCACGGGGTTGCGGTCAGTGCGGACCGTGGGGGTGGGGGCGGTGCGGTCCGTGCGGGTCGGTGTGGTGCGGTTCGTCGGTTCAAGGTGTTGCTGTGCCACGCCGGCGCCTCCGGGCGTCAATGAGCATCTCCTGGACATTGCGCAGGGGCTGGCCGTCCGCGTCGGTCGCGTGCCGGGTCCACTCGCCGTCCGGGCCGAGGTGCCAGGAGGCGGTGCCGTCGGACATGCCGGTCTCGAGGAGCCGGTTCAGGGCCGCCCGGTGGGCCGGGTCCGTGACCCGGACCAGTGCCTCGATACGGCGGTCGAGGTTGCGGTGCATCATGTCGGCGCTGCCGATCCACACCTCGGGCTCACCGCCGTTGCCGAAGGCGAAGACGCGCGAGTGCTCCAGGAAGCGGCCGAGGACCGAACGGACCCGGATGTGCTCCGACAGCCCCTCCACGCCCGGGCGCAGCGCGCAGATGCCGCGCACCCACACGTCGACGGGCACACCGGCCTGCGACGCGCGGTAGCACGCGTCCACGACGGCCTCGTCGACCATCGAGTTGACCTTGATGCGGATGTAGGCGGGGCGTCCGGCGCGGTGGTGCTGGATCTCCTTGTGGATACGGGAGACGAGGCCGTCGCGCAGGGACTTGGGGGCGACGAGCAGCCGGCGGTAGGTCTCGCGGCGCGAGTAGCCGGAGAGGCGGTTGAAGAGGTCGGAGAGGTCCGCGCCGACCTGCGGGTCGGCGGTGAGCAGGCCGAGGTCCTCGTAGAGCCGGGCCGTCTTCGGGTGGTAGTTGCCGGTGCCGACGTGGCTGTAGCGGCGGAGCGTCTCGCCCTCCTGCCGTACGACCAGCGACAGCTTGCAGTGCGTCTTCAGGCCGACGAGGCCGTAGACGACGTGGCAGCCCGCCTCCTCCAGCTTGCGGGCCCACTTGATGTTGGCGTGCTCGTCGAAGCGGGCCTTGATCTCGACCAGCACGAGGACCTGCTTGCCGGACTCGGCCGCGTCGATGAGCGCGTCGACTATCGGGGAGTCGCCGGAGGTCCGGTACAGCGTCTGCTTGATCGCCAGGACGTCCGGGTCGGCCGCGGCCTGCTCCAGGAAGGCCTGCACGGAGGTGGAGAAGGAGTCGTACGGGTGGTGGAGCAGGACGTCGCGGCTGCGCAGCGCGGCGAAGATGTCCGGCGCGGACGCCGACTCCACCTCGGCGAGGTCCCGGTGGGTGCCGGCGACGAACTTCGGGTACTTCAGCTCGGGCCGGTCGAGGCTGTGGATGCGGAAGAGGCCGGTGAGGTCGAGGGGGCCGGGGAGGGGATAGACCTCCGCCTCGCCGATCTTCAGTTCGCGGACGAGCAGGTCCAGGACCTCGCGGTCCACGGACTCCTCGACCTCCAGGCGCACGGGCGGGCCGAAGCGGCGCCGCATCAGTTCCTTCTCCAGGGCCTGGAGCAGGTTCTCCGCGTCGTCCTCCTCCACTTCCAGGTCCTCGTTGCGGGTGAGGCGGAACGCGTGGTGCTCCAGGACCTCCATGCCCGGGAACAGTTCCTCGAGGTGGGCGGCGATGACGTCCTCGATCGGGACGTAGCGGCCCGGGGAGGCCTCGAGGAAGCGGGAGAGCAGCGGGGGGACCTTGACGCGGGCGAAGTGGCGGTGGCCCGTGACCGGGTTGCGGACGACGACCGCGAGGTTGAGGGAGAGGCCCGAGATGTACGGGAAGGGGTGGGCCGGGTCGACCGCGAGGGGGGTGAGGACCGGGAAGATCTGGTGCCGGAACAGGGTGAAGAGGCGGGCCTGCTCCTTCTCCGCCAGCTCGTTCCAGCGCACCAGGTGGATGCCCTCCTCGGCGAGGGCGGGGGCGACGTCCTCGTGGAAGCAGGCGGCGTGCCGGGCCATGAGCTCGCGGGAGCGGGACCAGATCATCTCCAGGACCTCGCGGGGCTGGAGGCCGGAGGCGGAGCGGGTGGCGACGCCGGTGGCGATGCGGCGCTTGAGGCCGGCCACGCGGACCATGAAGAACTCGTCCAGGTTGCTGGCGAAGATCGCGAGGAAGTTCGCGCGTTCGAGGAGCGGGGTGTTCGGGTCCTCGGCGAGTTCGAGGACGCGCTCGTTGAACGCGAGCCAGCTCCGTTCGCGGTCCAGGAAGCGGCCCTGGGGGAGGGCGGTGCCCGTGCCGGCGCCGTCGGGTCCGTGCTCCGGCGACTCCTCGTACGCGTCCAGGTCCGCGTCGATGTCGGGCTCCAGGTCGGAGACCGCCGCGGTGACAGCGCGCGGGCGGTGCGCGGCGATGGAGCCCACGGAGGGCTGCGGGTGCTGGACCTCTGCCTGGGTGTTCGGCTGCCTCATGGACCTATTCTTCCGCGCCGTGCGCAGGACAGGCGCGTCGGAAGGCGCGGGATGTTCTGCTCGTGGGGGCACGGTCGGGTTCATTCGGCGAGGGTTGCAAGGCTGTCTGAATCGATGGTTACGGGGACATGACGTGTGGGATAGCGGGGGGCTTCCGGCGGTGGTGCGGGGTGCCTGCGGCGCTTGGGCGGGGGGCCTGCGGCGGGCTGTGCGGGTTCGGTGGGGGTGCGCGATGCCTGCGGCGGCCTGTGCGGCTCCGGTGGGGGTGCGCGTAGCGCGTTCGGTGGTCTTGTGGGTCGGGGCCGGGTCGGGGGGTGTCCGTCCTCGGAACGGCGCGGAATCGGTTGGCCACAGATGTGCCGGCGTTGACGCGCCAACCGCTGCGGGCGGACACCCCCCGACCCGTCCCCTTCCCGCCGTACGCGGCTGCGGGCCGTCGTCTCCCGCCCCCGGCTCACGCCGTCCCGCCGCGCTGCCCCGGCTGCGGGCAGTCGTGCCTCCCCCAGTGCCTGAAGGGCCTGGGAGGCACCCCCGGGGCGGCACGGGTGGCCGGTGGGGGAGGCACCCCTCCAGCGCCGGTGCGCGCGACCCAGCCCCGGCCCGCGCCCACGCCGGGTCACCTGGCAGCACCGGTCGGCGCAACGACCCAGCCCGTCCCGACGCCGCGCACCAGTCCACGTCCGTCACCCCCCGACCGGGTCGAAAAAATCGGGACCGAGTGAACCGTTCGGACCGTCTCGTCCGATGAGGAGATGTGAGCGAAACGAGAAGCGACGGCGAGCTGCTGCGCGCCGTCGCGGCGGACGCCGACCGGCGCGCCTTCGAGGAGCTGTACCGGCGGTACGCCCCCTGGCTGACCGCCCGCCTGCGCGGCCGCTGCGCCGACGCGGGCGTCGTCGACGACGTCGTGCAGGAGACGTTCCTCGCGGTGTGGCGGGGCAGCGCGCGCTACCGGGAGGACGGGGACGTCGCCGGCTGGCTGTGGCGGATCGGGTCACGGCGGCTGGTCGACGCGTTGCGCGGTGACGGCGCGCGGGGCCGGCTGCGGCAGGCGCTGGCCCGGCTGCGGCACCGGGACGAGGCCTCGGCCGAGGAGCGGGTGCTCGCCGGTGTCGAGCACGGCGACCTCGCCGGCGCGCTCGTCCGGCTCTCGCCGGAGCTGCGGGCGGTGCTCCAGGCCACGGTCATCGACGGGCTGACCACCCGCGAGGCGGCCGTCCTGCTCGGCATCCCGCCGGGCACGGTCAAGACGCGGGCGATGCGTGCCCGCAGGCAGTTGCGGGAGGCGCTGGCATGAGAATCGAAGGCACCTGGCACGTCGACGAGGACGACCTGCGGGCGTACGCCGCCGGTGACCTCGCGGCGCCCGTGCTCTGGTCCGCCGATGCCCATCTGGCCGCCTGTGCGCGGTGCCGGGGCGTCCTCGCCGACGTGAGCGACCCGGTCGCGCTGGACGCCGGGTGGGAGCGGCTCGACGCCGAGTTGGACGCGCCCCGGCCGGGGTGGCTCGAGGGGCTGCTGGTGCGGCTCGGGGTCGCCGACCACACCGCGCGGCTGCTCGCGGCGACCCCGGTGCTGCGCCGGTCCTGGCTGGGCGCGGTCGCCGCCGTGCTGGTGATGACCTTCGCCGTCGCCCTCACCTCCGGCGTCACCGACCGTCCGACGCTCTTCCTCGCCTTCGCGCCGCTGCTGCCGCTGGCCGGGGTGGCGATCGCCTACGGGCCCGCGCTGGACCCGACGTACGAGATGGCGGTCGTCTCGCCGACGCACGGCTTCCGGCTGCTGATGATCCGTACGGTCGCCGTTCTCGTCGCCGGACTCGGGGTCAACGGCCTGGCGACGCTCGCTCTGCCGGGGTACGGGCTGCGCGCGCTGGCCTGGCTGCTGCCCGCGCTCGCCCTCACCGCGTCCGGTCTGGCGCTGACGCCCCGGCTGGGCCCCGTGCTCGCCCCTTCGCTGGTCGCCGGTGCGTGGGGCGCGGTGCTGTTCGCCGCGGACGTGGCGCGGGCGTCCGGGGAGGGTCCGCTGGCGCCGTTCACCGCGGCCGGCCAGGGCGTGTCCGCGGCCGTGGCCGCGCTGGGGGCCGGGGCGCTGGTGCTGTTCCGGGACCGGTTCGACCTCCTGGTCCGGGGTGCCGCATGAGTTGCTCGCCCATCGTTCCTTCTGTGCACGGGAGTGCCGTATGACCCCCACCGTTTCCGCCTCCGGGCTCAGCCTCCACTACGGGCGCGTCCGTGCCCTGGACGAGGTGTCCCTCGGGCTGACCCCGGGCGTCACCGGGCTGCTCGGGCCCAACGGAGCCGGGAAGACCACGCTGCTGCGCGTGCTGGCGACGGCCGTGCCCCCGGACCGTGGGTCCTTCACGGTGCTCGGCCACGATCCGGGCACCGCGCGGGGACGGCAGGAGGTGCGGCGGCGCCTCGGGTACCTGCCGCAGACGCCCGGCTTCCACCCGGACTTCACCGCCTTCGAGTTCGTCGACTACGTGGCGATCCTGAAGGAGCTGACCGACCGTGCCGCCCGGCACCGCGAGGTGCGGCGGGTGCTGGACGAGGTGGACCTGGGCACCGTGCGCGGCAGGCGGATCAAGAAGCTGTCCGGGGGCATGCGGCAGCGGGTCGCGCTGGCGGCCGCGCTGATCGGCGACCCCGGGTTCCTGGTGCTGGACGAACCGACCGTCGGGCTCGACCCCGAACAGCGGATGAGATTCCGCGAGCTGATCGCCGGTGCGGGGGAGGGGCGGACGGTGCTGCTGTCCACCCACCAGACCGAGGACGTGGCGATGCTCTGCCACCGGGTGCTCGTCATGGCCGCAGGGACCGTCCTCTTCGACGGCACCCCGGCCGAGCTGACCGCGCGGGCCGCCGGGCGCGTGTGGAGCAGCGCGGAGCGCGATCCGGGGGCGAAGGCCGGCTGGCGCACCGGCACGGGATCCTTCCGCAACGTGGGCGACCCGCCCGACGGTGCCCGGCTCGCCGAACCGACCCTGGAGGACGGCTACCTGCTGACCCTCGACGGCGCCGGCGCGGAGGTGGCGGCATGAGCACCGTGCTGACGGCGGCCCCGGCCGGCGTGGACAGCGGGCCGCGCGGTGGCGTGCGGGCCGTGCTGGCCCTGGCCCGGTTCGAGGCGCGCCGGCTGCTGCTGAGCATTCCGGTCGTCGTCGCCTTCGTCGGCTACGTCGCCTGGGTGGTGTGGCGCACCCGCACCTCCTGGGACGGGTATCCGGCCCTCCAGGACGTCGACCGCGCCACCCAGCAGGGCCCCCTGCTCGTCGGCCTCGCCGTCCTGGTGTGCGCCGGCTCCGCCGTCCTGCGCTCCTTGCGGCACGGCACGGAGGACTACTTCGCGATCCAGGTCGTGGAGCCCTGGCGGCGTACGGTGGCGCACGTGCTGTCCGTCGTGCCGGTGGCGCTGCTGACCGCGGTGTGCGTGGCCGGGCAGTTCCTCTGGGAGGCGGCCAAGCCGGGAGCGGTCGGGGGCGGTTCGCCCGCCGAGTTGCTCGTCGGGCCGCTGACGGTGCTGCTGTTCGGCACGCTCGGGGTGCTGCTGGCACGGGTCGTGCGGTCGCCGCTCGCCGCGCCGCTGCTGGTGGTGTGCCTGCTCTTCACGCTCGTCCTCGGGACGGGCACGGGCAGCGTGGACGGCCTGTCGTGGCTGGCCCCGGTCGTCAGCGAGGGCAGCGCCACCACCCTGCCGTCCGACCTGCTGGGCCGGCCCGCCGCCTGGCACGCCGTCTACCTGGCGGGCGCGGCCCTGTGCGTGGCCTTCCTCGCGGTGCTGATCGCCGGCGGACGCAGGCCGACCGTCCGGGCGGGGGTCGCCCTGGCCCTCGCCGTCGCGGTGGCCGGCGGGATACTGCAGGCCGGGGGCGTGGAGCCGTCGCCGGAGCTGACCGCGGCCCGCGAACGGGTCTCGGTCGCCCCGGAGAAGGAGCAGACCTGCGTGGAGCGGGGCCGGTCGACGTACTGCGCGTTCCCCGAGTGGGAACCCCGCGCCGGCACCTGGGCCGCGGTGGTGGACCACGTGCAGTCCCTCGCCGGCGGCGCAGCGCACGAGCGGCGGCTCGTCGTACGGCAGCGGATAGACGCGCGGTACGGGCTGGGGGACGACACCGCGATCCCCGCGCTGACGGCGCCCCACCAGGTGACCGTGGGCACCGCCTGGGGCGGCAACCGGGTCCCGGAGTTCTCCACCGCCGTCGCCGCCGTGCTGGTCACGGGCAGCGAGCAGGCGGGGAGCGAGGTGTGCGACGGACGGATGGTCACCATCATGTGGCTCTCCCTGAGCTGGCAGGACGAACCGGTGAACGCCCTGCGCCGGGTCCGTCTCGACGACAGCGTCGAGGGCTCCGCGGTGGTCCTGTCGCCCACCGACCCTCTGACCATGACGGGGGGTCAGACCGACGTCGTCCGGGAGCTGCTGGAGAAGCCGCGCCCCGACGTCGCGGAGCGGGTGAAGGCGCACTGGGCCGAGCTGACCGCCCCGGGCGTCACGACGGCCGAGGCCGCCGGACTGCTGGGCGTGACGGCACCGAGGACGGCGGACTCGTGCGAGTGACCCGTGCCCTGGCCGGCCCCGCGTGGCGCACCCTGCCGTGGCGGGCTCTGGGGGCCGCCGGGGTGCTCGGCCTGCTGCTCGCCGGGACACCGAGGCTGACGGACGCCGAGCCGACGCCCTGGCAGACGCTCATCCTGCTGCGCGGCGTCGCCCTGGTCGGCGCGCTCGGTATGGCCTTCGTGCTGGACGACCGGGCCCGCCACCTCACCACGCCCGTCCCGACGAGGCGTCTCCTCCGGCAGGCGCTGCGCGCGGCCCTCGTCGTGCCGTTCCTCGCGCTGTGGTGGACGGCGGTGCTGCTGCTGGCCCCCTCCGGCGTCCGGGTGCCGGTGTGGGGCGTCACCGTGGAGGCGGCGGTGCTCTGCGCACTGGCGCTCGCCGGTGCCGCGGCGGTGATACGCCTGACGGACGAACCGCGCCCCGGCCCGGCCGTCGCGGCGGCCCTGCTGATCGGGGCCGTCCTCGCGCCGCTGCTGTTCCCCGAGGACTGGGCGCTGTTCGCGGTGCCGGACGACCCGCGGTGGGCGGCGGCCCACGACCGGTGGGCGGTGCTGCTGGCGGCGACCGCCGTGGTGGGGGCGGCGTGCGGGCCCGAGCCGCTGGTCCGACGCGGGCGCGGTCGGGGGCGGCGGGGGCGGACGCGCGCCGTCAGTGCGCCCGGCGCACCCCGTACGCGCCACGCTCCCCGTGCCCCCGGCCCGCCCGGTGCGTCCGGTGGTTCCGGCGGGCGGGCGTAGTACGCCGGGGGCGGCTCACGTCTCCGTGCGGTACATCAGGTCCGTCTCGTGGGTGACGAAGCCCAGGCGCTCGTAGACGGACACGGCCGCCTTGTTGTCCGCGTCGACGTAGAGCATCGCCGTGGGCAGGCCCCGCTCCGCCAGGTGCCGCAGGCCGATGGTGGTCAGGGCCTTGCCCAGCCCGCCGCCCTGGGCGTCGGGGCGGATGCCGAGGACGTACACCTCGCCGAGCCCTTCCTCGGCATGCACCTTGGTCCAGTGGAAGCCGATCAGCTCGCCCCCGCGCTCGGCGAGGAAGAACCCCGCCGGGTCGAACCACGCCTCGGCCTTGCGGTCGTCCAGGTCCCGCTGGGTGAGGGAGCCCTGCTCGGGGTGGTGGGCGAACGCGGCGGCGTTGACGGAGAGCCAGGCCGCGTCGTCCTGCCCGGGCACGAAGGCGCGCACGCTCACGCCCTCGGGCAGGCGCGGGTCCGGCAGGTCCAGGCCGGCCAACGGGCGGCGCATCTGACGCAGTTCGCGGAAGAGGGTCAGCCCGAGAACCTGGGCGAGGTGCCGGGCGGCGGAGTGGCCGCCGTGGGCCCAGATCCGCAGCCGCTTGCCGGAGGCCGCGAGCAGCGCGGAGCCGAGGGCGCGCCCGTGGCCCTGGCCCCGGTACGAGGGGTGGACGACCAGTTCGGCGGCCGGCGGCTCCACCGGGTCGGTGTCCTCGAGCTGGGCGTAGCCGACGAGTTCACCGCCGTCCAGGGTGAGCAGCAGGTGCGAGATGCCCTCGCGGGCCTCACCGCGCAGTTGCAGCCGGCCCTGTTCGGACACGGCCTGCTGCCCGTCGTTGCGGGCGGCCTCGGAGAGCAGGGCGAGGACGGCTTCGATCTGCTCCGGGGTGAGGGCGGCGAGGGTCTCGATCGAGCGGGAGCGGCCGGGCCGCACGGTGTCGTCGCTGGTCATGCGTACGAGGGTAAGGGGCGGACCGGGCAAAGTGGCGGCACGGGACGACGAAGCTCAACCAGGATGTAACCCGGAACCCCCTGTCGCGCTACGCGCGTTGACTCTAGGCTGCGCCGACGGAGCCGTCCCTCTCCTCGACGGCTCGCACCACGCAGATCCGCAGGCCAGACCCAACAGGGGGGCGCATGCCAGCCTCAGCACAGTCGCACCAACCGCGCCGCAGACGCCGTACGAACCGCCTTCTCGCGGCCGCCGCCGGCGCCGTGACCGTCGGGGCGCTCGCCGCCGCCGCCCTGCCGGGGGCGGCGAGCGCGGGCGAGAGCCACCGGGGCTACGACCTGGGCCGCTACCAGGACGTCCAGCTCCTGTCCTTCAACGACCTGCACGGCAACCTGGAGCCCCCGGCGGGCTCCTCCGGCCGTGTCACCGAAGTCCAGCCGGACGGCACGACGAAGACGATCGAGGGGGTGGGCGGCGTCGAGTACCTCGCCACCCACCTGCGCGAGGCCCGCAAGGGCAACCCGTACTCCGTCACCGCGGCCGGCGGCGACCTGGTCGGCGCCTCCCCGCTGCTGTCGGGCCTGTTCCACGACGAGCCGACCGTCGAGGCGCTGAACAAGCTCGGCCTCGACGTGACGAGCGTCGGCAACCACGAGTTCGACGAGGGCGCCAAGGAGCTGGCCCGCCTCCAGAACGGCGGCTGCCACCCCACCGACGGCTGCGCCGCGGACAAGGAGTTCGAGGGCGCCGACTTCCCCTACCTCGCCGCGAACGTCCTCGACGAGAAGACCGGCAAGCCGCTCCTCAAGCCCTACTGGGTGTGGAAGCGGAACGACGTCAAGGTCGGCTTCATCGGCGTGACGCTGGAGGGCACCCCGAACATCGTCTCGGCCGAGGGCGTGAAGGGCCTGCGGTTCGAGGACGAGGTCGAGACGATCAACAAGTACGCCAAGGAGCTCCAGCGCCAGGGCGTGAAGTCGATCGTGGCGCTGATCCACGAGGGCGGCTTCCCGGCCTCCTCGTCCTACAACTACGACTGCGACTCCCCGGGCGCCGGCGACGGCGTCTCCGGCCCGATCGTCGACATCGCCAAGAACATCTCGCCGCAGGTCGACGCGCTGGTCACCGGCCACACGCACAACGCGTACGTGTGCACCATCCCGGACCCGGCGGGCAACCCCCGCATGGTCACCTCGGCCGCGTCCTTCGGCCGCCTCTACACGGACACGACGCTGACGTACGACCGCGTGACGGGCGACATCGCCCGTACGTCGGTGAAGTCGGCCAACCACGTCGTCACGCGGGACGTCCCCAAGGCTCCGGACATGACCCGGCTGATCAGCGACTGGAACGCCCTGGCCGCCCCCATCGGCAACCGGCCCATCGGCTACATCTCCGGCGACATCAACCGCGACGGCACCGAGTCCCCGCTCGGCGACCTGATCGCCGACGCGCAACTGGCCTACGGCAAGTCGCTGGACCCGGAGACCGACCTGGCCCTGATGAACCCGGGCGGCATCCGGGCGCCGCTCACCTACGCCGCGAAGGCCGGTGAGGGCGACGGCGTGGTGACGTACGCCGAGGGCTTCACGGTCCAGCCGTTCGCCAACACGGTGAACCTGCGCACCTACACGGGCGCCCAGTTGATCCAGGCGCTCAAGGAGCAGGTGACCGGCGGCAACGCGGAGGCGCCGAAGATCCTCCAGGTCTCGTCCGGTCTGACGTACACCCTGGACCTGACGAAGACGGGCGCGGACCGGGTCGTCGCCGACTCGATCCGTCTCAACGGCGCCCCGATCGACCCGGCGGCCGCCTACCGCGTCGCGATGAACAGCTTCCTGGCGGGCGGCGGCGACGGCTTCACCACCCTGGGCCAGGGCACCGGCGAGGTGGTCGGCGCTGACGACCTGACGGCCCTCGAGCAGTACCTGACGGCCAACTCGTCCCCGGCCGACCCGATCGCGCCCCCGGCGGCGGACCGGATCACGGTCGTGAAGTAGGGCTTCGCGGTCCGTCCCGCAGCGGGCCCGTGGCGGAACGTCTCCGTCGCGGGCCCGCCGTGCGTCACGGTGGCGCCGGGTCAGGCGTCCCCGTCCGTCGTGTCCAGGTCCGGCGGCGGCACCGGTGCCCCCGGCAGGCGTACGGTCGCCACCGTGCCGCCGGCCGGGTCCGGGGCCGGTGACAGGGTGACCTCGCCGCCCGCCTGGTGCACCGTGCGGGCCACGATCGACAGGCCGAGGCCCGAGCCGGGCAGGGCGCGGGCCGAGGGGGAGCGCCAGAAGCGGTCGAAGACGTGCGGGAGTTCCTCGGTGGGGATGCCGGGCCCGTGGTCGCGGACGGTGAGGACGCCGTCGGCCAGCCGCACGTCGACGGTGCCGCCCTCCGGGCTGAACTTCACCGCGTTGTCCAGGATGTTGACCACCGCGCGCTCCATCGCGGACGGCTCCGCCCGTACGTACCAGGGCCGGATGTCGGCGGTGATCGTCAGCTCCGGTCCGCGCAGCCGGGCGCGGCGCAGGGCCGACTCGACGACGTCCTGGAGGGCGAGGATGCGGGTCCTGCCGGCGTGCTGGCCGGTGTCCGGGCGGGACAGCTCCTGAAGGTCGCCGATCAGCGCCGCCAGCTCCGTCATCTGCGCCTTCACCGACGCGAGGAGCGCCTTGCGGTCGGCCTCGGGGATCGGGCGGCCGGTCTCCTCGCTGCGGGACAGCAGTTCGATGTTGGTCCGCAGGGAGGTCAGGGGCGTGCGCAGCTCGTGCCCGGCGTCGGCGATGAGCTGCTGCTGAAGGTCGCGCGAGCTGGCGAGGGAGGACGTCATCGAGTTGAAGGAGCGGGAGAGCCGGGCCACTTCGTCGTCGGAGTCGTCCTCGACGGGGATGCGGACGGTGAGGTCCTCCGTGCGGGCCACGTGCTCCACGGCGCGCGTCAGCTCGTCCACCGGGCGCAGTCCGGCGCGGGCCACCCAGAGCCCGGCGGCACCCGCGCCGACGACGCCGGCCCCGGCGACGAAGACGAGCACCAGGGCCAGGTTGTTGAGCGAGCTGTTCACCTCGCCGAGCGGCCGCGCCGCGGAGACGGCGACGCCCGGCAGGCCGCGCACCGTGTAGGTGTAGACGCGGTACTTGGTGCCGTCCGCCCCCGTGGCGTCGTGCAGCGCGTCGACGGCCCGGCCCTCGGCCACCGCGTGGTCGGCGTTGGTGAGGGCCACCTTCTCGGTGCCGATGATGAGACAGCTCTGCCCCTGCCGGTCCAGCAGCTGCACGGTCGAGTTGAAGAGGTTGGTCTCGTGCACGTTGGGGTCGTTGACGCACAGGCCGGTGTTCAGATTGACGTACTGGGTCACCTGGGCGAGGTTCATGCGGTTCGCCCGCAACGCCTCGTCGAGCGAGTTCACCAGCACGTTCTTCACCACGAACCAGCACGCCACCGCGGCCGCGGTCACCGCGAACGCCACCGCCGCCGCCACCAGCAGCGCCAGCCGGGAGCGCAGCGGCAGGCTGCGGAACCGTCTGATCACTCCGCGCCGCCCTGCCGCAGTACGTACCCCACGCCCCGGACCGTGTGCACGAGCCGCGGCTCGCCGGCCGCCTCGGTCTTGCGGCGCAGGTACATGACGTACACGTCGAGGGAGTTGGACGACGGCTCGAAGTCGAAGCCCCAGACCGCCTTCAGGATCTGCTCCCGGGTGAGGACCTGGCGCGGGTGCGCCATGAACATCTCCAGCAGGGTGAACTCCGTGCGGGTCAGCTCCACCGGCCGCCCGCCCCGGGTGACCTCCCGGGTCGCCAGGTTCATGGTCAGGTCGGCGAAGGTCAGGGTGTCCTCGTCGCCGGCGGTGGCCTCCAGCGCCGCCGCGTAGGAGCTGCGGCGCAGCAGTGCGCGGATGCGGGCGAACAGCTCGTCCAGCTCGAAGGGCTTGACCAGGTAGTCGTCGGCGCCGGCGTCCAGGCCGGTGACCCGGTCGCCGACCGTGTCGCGGGCCGTCAGCATCAGGATCGGCGTGGTGTCGCCCGCGCCGCGGATCCGGCGGGCGGCGGTCAGGCCGTCCATGCGGGGCATCTGGATGTCGAGGACGACCAGGTCGGGCCGGTACGCCGCCGCCTTCTCCAGGGCGTCGGCGCCGTCGACGGCGACCTCGGTGCCGTACCCCTCGAAGGCCAGGCTGCGCTGGAGGGCCTCACGGACGGCGGGCTCGTCGTCGACGATCAGGATGCGCTGGACGTCACGGTCGCGGTCGCCTTCTGCGGGGCTCATGGGTTCGGGTTCCTCGGGGTGCGGTGGGGTACGGGCCGTCGGTGTCTTCAGCGTCGCACGTCCGGCCGGGGCCGTGCGGCGGGGCGGCGGACTCCCGCGCTCTGCCGCGCTTTCCTCGTTCCTCTCGGCTCTGGCGTCCGCCTCGGCTGCGGCCCGTTCAGCCGTCGGCGCCCGCCCGCAGCGCGGCCAGGTCCGCCTTGACGGTGTTGACCGGGATGGCGAAGCCGAGGCCCACGCTGCCCGCGTCGGCGGACGAGGAGGACCCGGCCGCCGCGTACATCGCCGAGTTGATGCCGATGATGTTGCCGTTCATGTCGATCAGCGCGCCGCCGGAGTTGCCCGGGTTGAGGGAGGCGTCCGTCTGGATCGCCTTGTACGTCGTCGTGGACGACCCGGTGTCGCCGTTGAACTGCTGTCCGCCGAACTCGAACGGCCAGCCACCGCCCTGCTGCTGTTGCTGCTGCCGGCCCTCGTCCGTCGAGACGGTCACGTCGCGGTTCAGGGCCGAGACGATGCCGCTGGTCACGGTGCCGGTCAGCCCCTCGGGGGAGCCGATCGCCACGACCTGGTCGCCCACCCGGAGCCCGTCGGAGTCGCCGAGGGTGGCGGCCTTCAGGCCGGAGGCGTTCTCCAGCTTGATCAGCGCGAGGTCCTTCTTGCTGTCCGTCCCGACGACCCGCGCGGTGTACTGCCGGCCGTCGCTGGTGGTCACCTTGACCGACGAGGCGCCGGACACCACGTGGTTGTTGGTGATGATCTCGCCGTCGCCGGTGATGATCACGCCGGAGCCGGTGGAGGAACCGGCGTTCGTGGTGGCGCCGATCTCGACGATGCTCGGGCTGACCGCCTGGGCGACTCCGGAGACCGTGCCCTTCTGGCTGGAGGGGACCACGGTGGTGCTCGTGGCACTGGTCGCCACGGTGTCGCCGCCGGTCAGCTCCTGTACGCCGTACGCGGTGCCGCCGCCGACGGCCGCCGCGACGATCGCCACGGCCGCGAGCAGGGCGGCCGGCCTGCGCCGGGCCCGCTTCCGGGGCGCACCGGCGGCCCCGCCGGCCTCGTCGGACCCCCAGGGCTCACCGGGCCCGCCGGGCTCACCGGGCCCCGCGGCCACAGCGGCGGCCGGCGGCTGGGCCGGCGGAGGCGGCCACTCGGGGTCCACCGGGCTCGCCGGGCTCACCGGATCCGCCGGAGACATCCGGCCCTCGGAACCCGTCGGTCCGCCCGGCGAGGAGGTGTGCTGCCGGGCGCCCTCATGAAGGGTCACGTACGGATGCGCGTTCTCGTACTCGCCGCTGCGGCGGAAGCTCTCGGTCATGTTCATGAGCTTCCCGCCCGCGTATGAGAGCTTGCTGAGTTCCGCCTGAGAAGCCCGGCAGAACCTCGTATGCCCGATATAAAGGCGCCCCCGCGGGGCGCCCCGGAGCGGCTACTCGCAGCCGCAGGACCGCCGGACCACCAGCCGGGACGGGAACTGCCTCAGCCGCTCGCGCCGCGACCCGGCGACCCGCAGTCCGTCGTCGAGGACCAGGTCGACGGCGGCGCGTGCCATGGCCGACCGGTCGGAGGCGACCGTCGTCAGCGGAGGGTCGGCCAGGTCGGCTTCCTTGATGTCGTCGAAGCCGGCCACGGCCAGCTCGCCGGGGACGTCGATGCGCAGCTCGCGGGCCGCGCGCAGCAGGCCGATGGCCTGGTCGTCGGTGGAGCAGAAGATCGCGGGCGGCCGGCGTGGCCCCGCGAGGATCTCCAGGCCCACCTTGTACGCGTCGTAGCGGTTGTACGGCGCCTCGAAGAGCCGGCCCTCGGTGGGGAGCCCGGCCTCCTGCATCGCCCGCTTCCAGCCCTCGACGTGGTCGGAGACCGGGTCGCCGACCGACGGCGTCTCGGCGGTGCCGCCCATGCAGGCGACGTACGGGTAGCCGTGCTCCAGCAGATGACGCACGGCGAGCTGGGCGCCGCCCAGGTCGTCGGTGACGACGGCGACGTCGTCGATGGCCTCGGGACGCTCGTGCAGCAGCACGATCCGGGCGTCCCACGCCTCGATCTCGGCGGCGGCCAGGTCGTTCAGGGCGTGGCTGACCAGGATCAGACCGGAGACCCGCATCCCGAGGAAGGCCCGCAGATAGTGGACCTCGCGCTCGGCGACGTAGTCGGTGTTGCCGACGAGGACCATCTTCCCGCGCTCGGAAGCGGCCTGTTCGACGGCGTGGGCCATCTCCCCGAAGAAGGGCTGGCGGGCGTCCGGGATGATCAGCCCTATGAGGTCCGTGCGCCGCGAGGCCATGGCCTGGGCGACCCGGTCGGGCCGGTACCCCAGCTCCTTGATCGCGGCGAGGACACGCTCGCGCGTGGCCGGTGCGACCGGCCGGGGTCCGTTGTTGATGACGTAGCTGACGACGGCGGTCGAAGTTCCCGCCAGCCGCGCCACGTCATCCCTAGTCACCTTCGCCACGCGCGGAGTCTACGCGGATGGACCCGCGCTGGGCAGGGAGTACCGGCCCTCGGTCCGGACGCCCGCGCTCAGGCCCCGGCGTCCGCCTTCGTCCGCGCCCCGGCGTTCGCCCCGGCCTGCTCGGCGGTCCGCTCCGGCTTCTCCGGCTTCTCCGGGGTGACGAAGCGGTAGCCGACGTTGCGGACGGTGCCGATCAGCGACTCGTGCTCGGGGCCGAGCTTGGCGCGCAGCCGTCGTACGTGCACGTCGACGGTGCGGGTGCCGCCGAAGTAGTCGTAGCCCCACACCTCCTGGAGCAACTGGGCGCGGGTGAAGACCCGGCCCGGGTGCTGGGCGAGGTACTTCAGCAGCTCGAACTCCTTGAAGGTCAGGTCCAGGACCCGGCCCTTGAGCTTGGCGGAGTACGTCGCCTCGTCCACCGACAGGTCGCCGTTGCGGATCTCCATGGGGGAGTCGTCGCCGACGAGCTGCCGGCGCCCCACTGCCAGCCGCAGCCGGGCCTCGACCTCGGCCGGGCCGGCGGTGTCGAGCAGCACGTCGTCGATGCCCCAGTCGGCGGTGACGGCGGCGAGGCCGCCCTCGGTGACGACGAGGATCAGCGGACAGCTCAGCCCCGTGGACTTCAGCAGCCGGCACAGGCTGCGGACCTGGGGGAGGTCACGGCGCCCGTCGACCAGGACCGCGTCGGCGCCGGGGGTGTCGACGAGAGCGGCGCCCTCCGCGGGGGCCACGCGGACGTTGTGCAGCAGCAGGCCGAGGGCGGGAAGCACCTCCGTCGAGGGCTGGAGGGCGTTGGTCAGGAGCAGCAGAGAACTCATCGCGGCCCACCTGCCCGGGTCGTCTCACGGTCCTGCACGGTTCGCTCGCCCATAACGTCTGGTTCCTCCCGGTCCCTGCGAGGACGTTTACGGCACTGCTTCGTACGGTGCGGATCCCGTGCCCGTGGGGCCCGCCGCGCGTCCGGGAGGTGAACGCTCGGCGATCGCTCCCGAAAGCACAAAAGGACCCGGGGGCTACGGCGCCCGAGTCCTCTGCCCAGCAGAATAGCCGACATGAGCAACGGTCCGGCAGGTCATGTGGCGCGTGCCACCCTTCGCCCGAGCCCCGACGCACCCCGGCGGACGGCGGGACGCACCCCGCGCCGGACACCCGCGCGCACCTTCCTGCGCACCGCCGACGGGGTGCGGATCGACGCCGTGTACGAGCCCGGCGCGGCCGGTGCGGACGCCGCCGACCTGGTGTTCGTCGTCGCGCACGGGTTCACCGGCGACGCCGGGCGCCCGCACGTGCGACGGATCGCGAGGGCGTTCGCGCGCCACGGGGCCGTCGTCACGTTCTCCTTCCGTGGGCACGGCGCGTCCGGCGGGCGTTCGACCGTCGGCGACCGCGAGGTGCTCGACCTGGCGGCGGCGGTCGCCTGGGCGCGCGGCTTCGGGCACGCGCGCGTGGTGACCGTCGGTTTCTCCATGGGCGGCTCGGTCGTGCTGCGGCACGCCGCGCTCCACGGCCGGGACGACCCGGCCCGCACGGACGCCGTGGTCTCGGTGAGCGCCCCCGCCCGCTGGTACTACCGGGGCACGGCCCCCATGCGCCGGCTGCACTGGCTGGTGATGCGCCCCACCGGGCGCCTGGTGGGCCGGTACGGTCTGCGCACCCGCATCCACCACCGGGACTGGGACCCGGTGCCGCTGTCGCCGGTGGAGGCGGTGCCGCGGATCGCGCCGACGCCCCTGCTCGTCGTGCACGGCGACCGGGACGGTTACTTCCCCCTCGACCACCCCCGGATGCTGGCCGAGGCGGCCGGTGACCACGGCGAACTCTGGCTGGAGCCCGGCATGGGCCACGCCGAGCACGCCTCCGGCGAGGAGCTGCTGCACCGCATCGGCGACTGGGCCGTGCGGCGCGCGGGCTAGCCTGACGGTGTTCACTGCCGATCGGCACCGACGCCGATCGGCTCCGGCGACGAAGGATCCAGATGGCAAAGGTCACGGTGCGCTACTGGGCCGCCGCGAAGGCCGCGGCAGGCGTGGCCGAGGAGTCGTACGAGGCGGACACGCTCGCCGACGCGCTCCACGCGGTGCGCGAGAGCCACCCCGGCGAACTCACGCGCGTGCTGCTGCGCTGCTCGTTCCTCGTCGACGGCGACCCCGTGGGCAAGCGCGCGCACGAGACGGTCCCGCTGACCGACGGCGGCACGGTCGAGGTGCTCCCGCCCTTCGCGGGAGGGTGACGATGACCGACCAGCCGTATCGGCCCCACGGGGGCCACGAGGGGTACGACGCCCAGGTGTGGCCCGGCGGGCACCAGCAGGGCGGCCAGGGGTACGACGACCCGGACGCCGGCCAGCACACGCAGCAGTGGCAGGGCCAGACCTGGGAGACACAGCTCCAGCCGCCGGTCTCCGCGGAGGAGACGGCGTACCTGCCCCCGCTGGGGGACGACGCGTACGGCGGCGGGCCGGGGGCGCAGGCGTACGCCCAGCCGCAGCAGCAGTACCAGCCGCAGTCCCAGCAGGCGCGGCAGCAGCCGCAGTACCAGCCGCAGCCCGAGTCGCAGCAGCAGCAGGCTCAGCCCCAGCAGCAGCAGTACCACCAGCAGCCCGGGCAGTACCACCAGCAGCCGCAGCCCCATCAGGCACAGACGGCGTACCCGCAGCAGCCGCAGCCCCACGAGGCACAGGCGGCGTACCGGCAGCAGCCGCAGCCCCACGAGGCACAAGCGGCGTACCGGCAGCAGCCGCACACGTACGCCTCCCAACCCCAGCCGTACGCACAGCCTCACCACCAGCCCCAGCGCCAGCCCCAGCAGTACGAGCCCCCCGCGGCCCCCGTCGCCCGAGCGGCCACCACAGCCCCTGCGGCCCCCACCACCCCCGCCGCCACGGACGAACCGGAGTACGGACCGGCCACCCTCGCCGGCAACTCCCGGATCACCGACGCGCAGCGGGCCCGCGCCGAGGGGCGTTCGCCGATCATCGACCCGGGCATGCAGCCGGCCCTGCTCACCGCGCTGCTCGGGCTGCTGCTCGCCGGCGCGGCCGCGGTCGGCACGTACGCGCTGCTCGTCCCGCTGGTCGCCCTCCAGGCCGTCACCGCGGCGGGCTGGTTCCGGCTGAACGGCATGTGGCCCGCCCGGCAGGGCATCGCCCTGGGCTTCGCGGGCGCGCTGGCCGCGGACGCGGCGGCGCTGGCGTCGGACCGCTCCCCGGCGGCGCTCCTCGGCACGCTCGGCGTGTGGGTGCTGCTCTCCCTCGTCCTTCAGCTCAGGTCGCACGCCGACCCGGACGAGCGGATGTACGGCCTGATGGCGACGGTGGTCGCGGCAGCCCTGGCCGTCGTCGCGGGCGGCTACCTGGTGGCCGGCGCCGAGGCCGTGACGGTCGGCGCGGCCGCGGTGGCGGTCGCCGTCGTGGCCCGCGCGCTGCCGCTGCCGACGCCCGCCTCCGTGGCCGTCGCGCTGATCGCGGCGGCCGGAGCCGGGTTCGCGGCCGGTGCGATGACGGACATCGGCTCGTCGGGGGCGCTGCTCGGCGCGGGCGCGGCGGTGTGCGCGCTGATCGGGCACCGGGTCGCGGCCTACGACTACCCGTCCCGGTTCGTGCACTTCACGGCGGGCGTGGCGCTGCCGCTCGCGGCCTCGGCCCCGGCGGTGTATCTGCTCGGCAGGGTGTTCGACTAGGAGCCGCCGGGGTCCGCGCGGCCCGCCCGCGCCGCGTTCCCGGCCTGTCACAGGTGATCGACAAAACCCCGGCGGCCGTCCTCCCCCGCGTTACGCTCGCGCTGGACGGCCGCCGGTCGTCGCGGACCGCTGTCGTTGACGCCTACTGGTGGGAACCCTCGCATGCGCGCACTGCGAATACTGTTGGTCGTCGTCGTGATCCTGGGCGGGCTCTTCGTGATCGCGGACCGGATCGCGGTCGCCTTCGCGGAGAACGAGGCGGCGGACAGACTGCGCACCACCGAGAACCTGTCCTCGACGCCGGACGTGTCCATCAACGGCTTCCCCTTCCTGACCCAGGCCGCCGCCGGCGAGCTGGACGACGTCGAGGTCGCCATGGAGGACTACGAGGCGGGCGACGGCGCGGAGAAGGTCCGCATCGCCGACCTGCGGGCCCACCTGAAGGGTGTCGAGTTCTCCGGCGACTTCTCCTCCGCCACCGCGGCCACGGCCACCGGCACCGCGACGATCGGCTACGACGAACTGATGAAGGCCGCCAAGTCCGAGCCCACGGACATCGCGCCGGGCGTCACCGCGCAGGTCGTGGGCCTCTCCGACGGCGGCAACGGAAAGATCAAGGTGGCGCTCCAGGCCACGGTCTTCGGCATCGAGCTGCCCCGGCCGGTCGACGTCCTCAGTTCGGTCGCGGTCAAGGACGACAAGGTCGAGGTCGTCGCCGACGGGCTGCCGAAGATAGCGGGGCGGCAGTTCGCCGAGTCCCGGCTGCGGGCCATAACCGACTTCCAGCAGACCATCGAGAAGCTGCCCGGCGACATCGAGCTGGACAAGGTGGAGGCGGCGAAGGACGGCGTCGAGATCTCGGTGAAGGGTTCGGACGTCAGGCTGGCCGGGTAGACGGGGGCCGACCCCCGAATCACCCGGACAGGACGCGAAAGTCCGACAGGCGAGACGGTGACGTCCGTACCGCAGATGGGACGCGGTGCGCGACGGCCCGGGGACCGCTCGGCGCAGCCCCGCGAAGCACGCTTATCCCGAATGACGGACGATCCCGTCTCATCATGCGACATGCCGGTGACATGGCCCGCCTTCCGTCCCTACGATCGGGCCTTATGAAGCGACAGGCGGACCTCACGAAGCGGCGGGCAGTGGACCTCTGCCGCGTTGCCGCCATGCTCTGTCGCACCTTCTGAGCGGACGGCGCCGCCGCCGTTCCCTTCCCCTCACCGCCCTGCTGCCCAGGGCACCCGCGCGCCGCCCCGGCATGCGCGCACACCGTCTCACCGCACGCCCCGCCGCAACTGCCCCGGAGGAGAAAGCATGAGCCGCAGCGACGTCCTGGTCGACGCCGACTGGCTGCAGGACCACCTGGACGACCCGACCATCGCGATCGTCGAGGTGGACGAGGACACGTCCGCGTACGACAAGAACCACATCAAGAACGCGATCCGGATCGACTGGACGCAGGACCTCCAGGACCCGGTCCGCCGCGACTTCATCGACCAGGAGGGCTTCGAGAAGCTCCTGTCGGAGAAGGGCATCTCCAACGACCACACCGTCGTCCTCTACGGCGGCAACAACAACTGGTTCGCGTCCTACGCCTACTGGTACTTCAAGCTGTACGGCCACGACAACGTCAAGCTCCTCGACGGCGGCCGCAAGAAGTGGGAGCTGGACGCCCGCGAGCTGGTCGACGGCACCGACGTGCCCGAGCGCCCGGCGACCCAGTACAAGGCCAAGCCGCAGGACACCTCGATCCGTGCCTTCCGCGACGACGTCGTCGCCGCGATCGGTGCGCAGAACCTCGTCGACGTCCGCTCGCCCGACGAGTTCTCCGGCAAGCTGCTCGCCCCGGCCCACCTGCCGCAGGAGCAGTCGCAGCGTCCGGGCCACGTCCCGTCCGCGCGCAACATCCCGTGGTCGAAGAACGCCAACGACGACGGCACCTTCAAGTCGGACGAGGAGCTGAAGCAGCTCTACACCGACGAGCAGGTCGACCTGTCCAAGGACACCATCGCCTACTGCCGCATCGGTGAGCGCTCCGCCCTGACCTGGTTCGTGCTGCACGAGCTGCTGGGCGTGGAGAACGTCAAGAACTACGACGGCTCCTGGACCGAGTACGGCTCCCTCGTCGGCGTGCCGATCGAGCTCGGCCCCGCCAAGTAAGCCACCCGACCGACCTTTCCCAACCCCTCAGGAGTACGACATGTGCGGAGCGAAGGCCGGCGGCCCCGACGCCTCGACGATCAAGCCCGGTGAGACCACCATCCAGGGTCAGGTGACCCGTGACGGCGAGCCGGTGACGGGCTACGTCCGTCTGCTGGACTCCACCGGCGAGTTCACGGCGGAGGTCCCGACCTCCGCGACGGGCCAGTTCCGCTTCTACGCGGCCGAGGGCACCTGGACCGTGCGCGCGCTCGTCCCCGGCGGCACCGCCGACCGCACGGTCGTCGCCCAGCAGGGCGGGCTGGCGGAGGTCGCGATCGCCGTCTGACGGCGGGCGCGGCACACGACGGCCGAGGGGCCGCACCCACCGGGTTGGACGCCTGGGGTGCGGCCCCTTCGGTGTGCCCGGACCTACCCTGGACGTATGTACGCACGGAGGCGGCGCGTCTACTTCGTGATGATGGGCATCTGCATCGCGCTGTTCGTCCTGGCCTGGGGAGTCGTCCGCCTCTGGTCGGTCCCGGCGGCCGTGGGCATGTGCGTGGTGGCCATGGTCATCCCACCGCTGGCCGCGATGGTCGCCAACCGCCGCGGTCCCGACGACCGCTGGTGGGACGATCCCTCGGGCGACGCCAAGTCCGACGAGTGGTGGGACGAACTGGACGGCAAGCGCCGGGGTCGCTGAATCCGCCCCGGCTCAGTACACGAGCGCCTGCGTGTCGTCCGCGAGGGACTCCTGCACGAAGACCTGCGCGCCCGCGATCCGCACGCCCTCGATGACGTCCTTCTCGGTGATGTCGCGGCGGGCCGCGCACTGGGTGCACAGGGTCAGCCTGCCGCCCGCGAGGATCGCGTCGAGCAGGTCCGGCAGCGGGGCGGCGTGCGGCAGCTCGAACTCGGCGGCGCGGCCCGGCAGGGCGAACCAGGCGGACTCGCCGGTCAGCCACAGCGACACGTCGACCCCGCTGGCCACGGCCACCGCCGCGACCGTGAACGCCTGAGAACACCGCTCGGGCGCATCGGCCCCCGCCGTCACCTTGATCACGAGCTTCTTCGCCATGTCGGAATCGTAATCAACCCCGCCGCAACCCCGGGCCCCGCCCGTAGGTCTCTTGATCGCGCGCATACGGAATGCGCGCGTTCGCGTTCTGTGGGGGGACGTCTTGGAAGTGGAGCCGGAAAGACTCGCGGCAGCCGCCGCGCCGACACCGATGGAGGACCGCACGCCGCCGCCCGAGCTCGTGCCGTCCGAGCCCGTGCCGACGGAGCACCAGGGTCCGCCGGAGGAGCCCACGCCGGTGGAGGACCGGGAGCGGCCGCAGGAGCCCACGGCGGCGGACGAACCCGCGGTACGGGACGAACCCGCGCCGCCGGGGGAAGCGGGCCCGTCCGGGGCGGCGCCCCGGCGACGCGGCCGTACCGTCCCGCTCGTCGCCGCCGCCGCGGCCCTGGGCCTGATCGCCGGCGCGTGCGCCGGATTCCTCGTGCAGGCGGGCAGGGAGCCGACGAAGCTGCCGCCGTTGTCGCAGGCCGAGCTCGTACGCGGTGAGGACGACCCGCCGAAGCCGCTCACGGCCGCCGAGGACCGCCGGGTGCGTACCGAGGGCGACCTGCGGGACCTGCTGCTGAAGAAGCCGCGCGGGGCCGAGAAGGCCGACTGGCTGGAGGGCTCCGACGGCTGGATGGACCTCTCTGTCTACACCTCGCTGTACACGGACCCACGGGGGGTGTTCGAGCATCTGCTCCGCAGGGAGTTCCGCCGGGCCGCCATCACCGGCTGGGAGGCCGCCGGCGGGTACTCCGTGGAGATCCGGCTGGTCCAGTACCGGCAGGAAGAGGTCCTCGGCGCTGCCGGGGCCTACGAGGGCAGCCAGCTTTCGGTGCGGGACGAAGGCGCCGAGGACTGGGAGATCCCCGGCACCGGGAGCGGCCGGGTGTTCGTCCACAGCCGGCCCCTCGACCGTCGTGGCTCCGTGGCCCTCTACACGGCCGAGGCGTACGCCCGGCGCGGCGACATCGCCATGGAGATCGGGGTGAGCGGAACCAGGCGGATCGACAAAGAGGTGATCATGGACCTGGCCGAGCGGCAGTTGGAGCGGCTGTGAACGAGAACCAGGACGACGCCATGCCCACGGCCTCCTCCGCCCCGGACACCGCTTCTTCCGACCTCGCGGACGAGAACGTCACGAAGCCTCCTGCGCCCGGACGGAGGAGCCGCCGCCGGGTCGCTGCCGTCACGGGTGCCCTGCTGCTGAGCGCCGCCGTCGTCGGGGCCGTCGGGTACACCGTCGCAGCCGTCGCGGCCGCCGACCGGGACCCGGGTGCCCCCTCCTGGGCCCGCCCCGCACCCGCGGCGGACCACCCGGCGACGGCCGAGCCGACCGGGCTGGCCCGGACCCTCGTGCCCTACCGCCCCGACAACTGGTCGCGCGGCCCCGACCTCGGGGAGTTCGGTTCGGACGTCACGCTGAGCGGCGGTCGGACGACCGCCCTGCTCAAGGAGTCGCTGGCCGGACTCCCCCGAACGCAGCGCAAGCGACTGGAGAAGGAGATCGACCGCAGGCCCGTCAAGGAGATGGCGATGCACAGCTACGCCTTCACGGGCGGGGAACACGCCGATCGCGTGGCGGGCGTGGCCACCCTGACCCTCGTACTGGTGCGCATGGAGGACCAGGCGACCGCCCGCGCCTCGGCGGAGCGCCGGAAGGCGTTCCTGGACGCCTCGGACGACGTCCGCGACGGCCCGGAGATCGAGGGCCACGAGAACGCCGCATGCTTCCACCTGCCCCTCCGCTCCGACGACGACCTCGACTCGATGTACTGCTCCGCCCACCTGGGGGACATCGCGATCGCCGCCACGGCCGAGGGGCTGCAGCCGTTCGACTCCGAGGGCGTCGCCGCTCTGCTGAAGGACCAGCTCGACCGCATCGTCGAACCCGGGGAGTCCGTGTGACCGAGCAGATGGCCCCACCCGCCCTGCCGCCCCTGCCCGGCGTCCCGCCTCCCGACGCGTCGTCGGCTCCGGCGGGCAAGGACCGCCGGGCCCTGCGCGCCGTGCTCCGCTGGACCGCGGCCGTCGCCGTCTTCGCGGCGGTCGGGTCGGCGACGGCGTACGGCATCACCCGGATGGAGCGGACGGACGTGCCCGGACTGGCGACCGCGTCGGACGGGCGCTGGGAGTACCCGCCGCTCACCGCGGCGCCACTGCCGTCCGGCAGTCCGGGACCGCTGGCCGAGTCCAACAGGGCAGGCGCCCACTACGCCGATCTCCGGGCTCTGCTCCTGCCGGCGCCCGAGGGGGCGACGGCGGACCGGGCGCTGCGCGGCAAGGACGGCTGGCTGCCGACGGACACGTTCCTCGCGGAATACGGGGACGAGTACGCACGCGACGAGCTGCGGCAGACGCTCGTCGACGCGGGGCTGCGCCACATCGCCGCCCGCGGCTGGACCACCTCCGACGGGACGCACACGCGGATCTACCTGCTCAGGTTCGGCACGGCGGCCGTCGTGGACAACCTGCTCACCATGCGGGTGGCGCCGTACGACGAGCCGGCCTACGCCGTGCGCGGTACGGAAGAGGTCGAGCCCGACGAGGACTTCCCGGAGGCGGTGCTGTCCGAGGACGTGCTGTCCTCCGTCTACACCGAACCCGAGCCCTACGGCGGTGAACAGGTCCGTGAGGCGTACCTCGGCGCCGGTGACGTCCTGGCGGTGGTGCTGCAGAGCCGCGAGGGCGGAGCCCGGGAGGTGCCCTTCCGGCAGACGGTGGCCCTGCAGACCCGACTGCTCCTCTGACCGCCCGGCGTACCTCACAGGCGCCCCCGGAGCCCGGCCGCGTAAGCTGGGCTCCGGCCCCTGTGCACACAGCGCACGCACCGCACCCCGCTCAATCGAGGAGCACCCGTGGAGATCTTCTTCGAAACCCTGCTGGTCCTGGTCTGCGTCGGCGTCCTCGCCTTCGCCGGACTGACCGTGAAGAAGCTGTACCAGGGCCAGCGCTGACCCCCCACGCCAGGAAGTTCTGCTCATGATCGAGATCCCGTCCGACCTCCACAAGGACCTCGTCCCGCTCGCCTTCCTGCTCGGCAACTGGGCCGGCGCGGGCGTGCACGACTTCCCCGGCGCCGAGAAGTGCAACTTCGGCCAGGAGGTCTCCTTCTCCCACGACGGCCGTGACTTCCTCGAGTACCAGTCCCACACCTGGGTCCTGGACCAGGACGGCAACAAGGTCCGTCCCCTGGAGTCCGAGCACGGCTTCTGGCGCATCGACGGGCGGCGCAAGGTCGAGGTCACGATGACCCGCGACGACGGCGTCATCGAGATCTGGTACGGCGAATTGGCGGACCAGAAGCCGCAGATCGACCTGGTGACCGACGCCGTGGCCCGCACCGCCGCCTCGCAGCCCTACACCGGCGGCAAGCGGCTGTACGGCTACGTGAAGAGCGACCTGATGTGGGTCGGCGAGAAGCAGACCCCCGAGGTCGAGCTGCGCCCCTACATGTCGGCGCACCTGAAGAAGGTCGTCACGCCGGAGGAGGTCGAGCGCTGGGCCAAGGCCCTGCCCGACGACATGCCCGACGACGGGATCGCTTTCTTCAAGTAGTCCTAGACTCGTGGTGTGGTGAGCACCGACTGGAAGAGCGACCTCAGGCAGCGCGGCTACCGGCTGACCCCGCAGCGGCAGCTCGTGCTCGAAGCCGTCGACACCCTGGAACACGCGACCCCCGACGACATCCTCGGCGAAGTGAGGAAGACGGCGTCGGGGGTCAACATTTCCACCGTCTACCGGACGCTGGAGCTGCTGGAGGAGCTGGGGCTCGTCTCGCACGCCCATCTGGGGCACGGGGCGCCCACCTACCACCTGGCCGACCGGCACCACCACATCCACCTGGTCTGCCGGGACTGCACCAGCGTGATCGAGGCCGACCTGTCGGTGGCCGCCGAGTTCACCGCCAAGCTGCGCGAACAGTTCGGCTTCGACACGGACATGAAGCACTTCGCGATCTTCGGCCGGTGCCGGGACTGCGCCCGGAAGGGCCCGTCCGCCGAGTCGTAGGCTAGGCATATGAAGAGCCCCCTGCTGGCCCTGCCCGGAGCCGTCCCCGCCGAGGGCGTGGACGAAGGCGTCGCCGCCCACTACGGCGACCTGTTCCGCGAGCAGCGCGCCCTCGCCGACGGCACCGGATTCGTCGACCTCTCCCACCGCGGTGTCGTCACCGTCACCGGGGAGGACCGGCTGAGCTGGCTGCACCTGCTGCTCACCCAGCACGTCAGCGACCTGCCGGCCGGCCGGGCGACGGAGGCCCTGATCCTCTCCGCCAACGGCCACATCGAGCACGCCCTGTACCTTGTGGACGACGGTGAGACCGTCTGGGCCCACGTGGAGCCCGGCAGCCAGGAGGCGCTGATCGCCTACCTGGAGTCGATGAAGTTCTTCTACCGGGTCGAGGTCGCCGACCGCACCCCCGACATCGCGGTCGTGCACCTGCCGGCCGGTTCCATCACCGCGGCCCCCGAGGGCGCCGTGGTGCGCGAGACGCCGTACGGCCGTGATCTGTTCCTGCCGCGCGGGGAGTTGGAGGCGTTCGCCGCCGAGGCCGGTCCGCCGGCCGGGATCCTCGCCCACGAGGCGCTGCGCGTCGAGCAGCACCGGCCCCGCCTCGGCTTCGAGACCGACCACCGGACCATCCCGCACGAGCTGGGCTGGATCGGCACCGCCGTCCATCTCCAGAAGGGCTGCTACCGCGGGCAGGAGACGGTCGCCCGCGTGCAGAACCTCGGCAAGCCGCCGCGCCGGCTGGTCTTCCTGCACCTCGACGGCAGCGAGGTCCACCTGCCCGGCCCCGGCGCCGAGATCCGCCTCGCGGACGACGGTCCCGACGGCCGGAAGATCGGTTTCGTTACCACGTCCGTACGCCACCACGAGCTGGGCCCGGTCGCCCTCGCCCTGGTCAAGCGCAACGTGCCGGTGGACGCCCGGCTGCTGGCCGAGAACACGGCCGCGGCCCAGGAGACGGTCGTCGAGCCGTAGGGGGCCCGGGGCCCGCCGGACGGGCCCTAGACCTCGACCAGCACCGTGAACGGGCCGTCGTTCGTCAGCGACACCCGCATCTGCGCGCCGAAGCGGCCCGTCGCCACCGTCGCGCCGAGCGAGCGGAGCCGGGCCACGACCTCGTCGACCAGCGGCTCGGCGACATCGCCGGGCGCGGCGGCGTTCCAGGTGGGACGGCGGCCCTTGCGGGCGTCGCCGTACAGCGTGAACTGGCTGATCACCAGCAGCGGGGCGTCGATGTCGCTGCACGACCTCTCGTCGTGCAGCACCCGCAGCGACCAGAGCTTGCGGGCGAGCTGCGCCGCCTTCTCCTTGGTGTCCTCGTGGGTCACGCCGACCAGGACGCACAGGCCCTCGCCCTCGATCGCCCCGACCGTCTCGCCGTCCACGACGACGCTCGCGCCGTCCACCCTCTGCACCACCGCACGCATGCCGCCATGATGCCGTGCCGCTCCGACAGCCCCGAGGGCGGGCCGTACGGGGCCTTCTTTTCGCTCCGTAACCCCCCATCTGGGGCCGATCGGGGGCACTCGGTCACATAGCGGCCACTTGGGGTGGCACGATGCTCCCCAGACGCCGGTCGAGGGGACGGTTGAGGGATATGAGCACACCGAGTACGGGGCAGCCTCCTGGGACTGTCGCGTGGACCTGTCCGCAGGGCCTGGAGCCGCCCCGGGCGCCCGTGCAGCGCACGGACAGCCCCGAGCTGCCTCCCGGGCCCGCGGAGCACGACCTGCCCGTGCTGAGCCTGCCCGCGCTGCGCACCCTGCGCCGGGACGCCCAGCGCGAGGAGGCCGACCTCAGCTATGTGCGGCGGCTGCTCCAGGGGCGGATCGACATCCTGCGGGCCGAGCTGGCCCGGCGCGGCCCGGCGTCCGGCGCGGACCGGGCGGACCGGGGAGCGGCGCCGGCCCGGTCCGTGGCGTCGGTCGTGGAGCGGCTGTCGGAGATCCTGACCGACGGCCCGGCCCGGCACCGGTCCTCCGCCCGCCACGTGACACTCGGCACACCGCGCAGCGAGGAGGGGCGCAGGCTGGCCGCGGAGATGCTGGGCGAGGTGGAGCTGTCCGACCTGACGGCACGCACCGATCCCGAGCTGAACGCCGCGATGTGCCGCCTGGTCCGCTACGAGCAGCAGGTCTCCCGGCGGCGGCAGCGGCTCCAGCGCACCGCCGACGACTGCAGCGCGGAAATCGCACGCCGGTACCGTGAGGGGGAAGCACAAGTCGACGACCTGCTCGTGTGACGCGCGGAGCGGCCCTTGGACGCCGCCCCGCGGGACCCGGAGACCCCGGGCCGTCACGGTGGCGGGTCGTCCGTTCGGAAGGCCACCGCCGATGCCCGCGTCCCCGTCCACGTCCGCGCTCTCGCCCGTCGTCCCGCCCGTCCTCGCCGAGGTCGTCCGGTCCGGCTTCGTCGAGGGGCGGCACCGGGGCAGCCTGGTCGTCCTGGGCGCCGACGGGGCCGTGGAGCTGGCGCTCGGCGAGGTGACGGCACCGGTCTTCCCGCGCTCCTCCAACAAGCCGATGCAGGCCGCGGGCGTGCTGCGGGCCGGCCTCGACCTCGAGGGGGAGCGGCTGGCGCTGGCCGCCGCGAGCCACTCGGGGGAGCCCTTCCACCGGGACCTGGTCCGCAAGATGCTCGACGAGTACGGCCTCGACCCGGCCCTGCTCCAGTGCCCCGCCGACCTGCCCCTCGACCCCGAGGAGCGGGACACGTACCTGGCGTCGGGCCAGGTGCCCGACCCGGTCACCATGAACTGCTCCGGCAAGCACACCGCGATGCTGGCCGTCTGCGCCCGGCGGGGCTGGCCGCTGGAGACCTACCTCGACGCGGACCACCCGCTCCAGCGGCTCATCCACAAGGTGGTGGAGGACGCGGCGGGCGAGCCGGTCGCCGCCGTCGGCACGGACGGGTGCGGGGCGCCGCTCATGGCGATCAGCCTGGTCGGGCTGGCCCGCGCCTTCCGCGCCTTCGTCGGCGCCGCGCCCGGTACGCCGGAGCGCCGGGTCGCCGACGCGATGCGCGCCCACCCCGAGTACGTCGCCGGCACCCGCCGCGCCGACACCTGGCTGATGCGCGACGTGCCGGGCACGCTCTCCAAGATGGGCGCGGAGGCCGTCCAGGCGGTGGCCCTGCCCGACGGCCGCGCCCTGGCCTTCAAGGTGGAGGACGGCGCCTCCCGCGCCCTCGGCCCGGTCCTGGCCCGCGCGCTGACCCTGCTGGGCGTGGACGCGCCGGTGGTCCGGCGCATCGGCAGCGCGCCGCTGCTGGGCGGCGGCCACGCGGTGGGGGAGATCCGCGCGGCGTTCTGAGGCGCGGGGCGCCCGCGGCGGCGGACGGGGAAATCCCGCGACGCCGGCGCGCCCCGCGACCTACCGTGAGCGCATGACCCGCCGCACCGACATCGACGTACGCCCCATCACGGAGGCCGAGTTCCCCGAGTGGAACCGGGCCCTGAACACCGGGTTCCTGCGTCCGCCCGCCGTCCCCGCCGATCAACTGGAGGCCCGCCGCCACCAGTTCGTCCCGGGGCGGCTGTTCGGCGCCTTCGACGGCGACCGCTGCGTGGCGACGTACCGGTCCTTCGACCAGGAGGTCACCGCCGTCGGCGGGGCGCCGGTCCGGGCGGACGCCGTCTCCAACGTCACCGTCACCCCGACCCACCGCCGCCGCGGTCTGCTGACCCGCATGATGGCGCGCGACCTGGCCGGGGCGAGGGAGCGCGGGGACGTCGTCGCCACCCTGATCGCCGCGGAGTACCGGATCTACGGCCGCTACGGCTTCGGTCCCGCCACCACCATGACCGAGTGGACCGTGGACGTGCCCCGGGCCGGTCTCGACCCGCGCTGGGCGGCCCCGGAGGACGGCGGCCGCATCGACCTCGTGGACGGCGAGGAGGTCCGCAAGCTGGGCCCCGGGCTGCACGAGCGGCTGCGCCGGACGCAGCCGGGCGCGGTCAGCCGGGCCGAGCTGTGGTGGCTGAGCCGCACCGGCGTCCTGGACGTCAACGGCACCCCCTGGACCGAGCCCTTCTACGCCGTGTACCGCTCGGCGGACGGCGAGGTCGAGGGCATCTGCTCCTACCGCGCCGACGACCGCTGGGGCGACGCCAAGCAGCCGTTGAACACGGCGACCGTCGACTGGCTGATCGGCGTGACCCCGGCCGCCGAGCGCGCCCTGTGGCGGTATCTGTGCTCGATCGACTGGATCACCGCCGTCAGGAGCGGCTGGCGCTCCCCCGACGACCTGCTCCCGCACGTCCTGCCGGACCCCCGGGCGGCGCGCATCACCACGCAGGCGGACTGGCTGTGGGTGCGGATCCTGGACGTCGTGAAGGCGCTCGAGGCGCGGACGTACGGCGCCGAGGGGACGCTGGTGCTGGAGGTCGCGGACGGATGGGACCTCACCGGCACGGGCGGCGGCAAGGGCCCGGCCGCCGGGCGCTGGCGGCTGGAGGCCTCGCCGTCGGGGGCGTCGTGCACGCCGACCACCGAGAGCCCGGGACTGGTCCTCGACGCGGCCGGGCTGGCGAGGCTGTGGCTGGGTGACGAGTCGGCCGTGCGGCTGACGGCGCTCGGGCAGGTCCGGGAAGAGCGAGCGGGCGCCGCCCGGTCGGCCGACGCCCTGCTGCGTACGTCCAGGCGTCCTTGGTGCCCGGACATGTTCTGAGGCAGCTCCCTTCTGCCGGCGGCGGGTGTGCGTGCATCCGTAGCTGGTGCTGTTCGGTTGTGGTTGTCGTGCGGTGGTACCGACTGGCGGGCGGGCTCCCGGCTCCCCTCCGGAGAGGAGCCCGGCCGGCAGTGCGTCGGCTCAGCCGGACTGGGCCAGCAGCATCACGAGGAGCACGGCGCCCGCACCGCCGATCGCGGTGTTCTTCGCCTTGATGCCGATGGACAGGGCGACGAACGCGATGATTCCCATCGGTCCGTACCTCCACTGCACCAACTGCTCGAACCCGATGGCCAGAGCGGCGACGACGATGGCGATGAGCGGCATGGTGGTCCTCCCTTCGGGCCGCCCCCGGGTGGGACGTGTCCCCTCTGCCGTGACCGTGGTGGCCAACCCTTCGAAGGTCCGACCACGTTGCCCAAGTTGGCAGCCAACTTCCCTGTACTTATCTCCGCTTGGAAGCGGCTCATAACCACCTTTCGCTGAACTGCCCAAAGATGGCGGGAAGTTGTAGGGTTTGGTCGTGGAGCGGGAACATGCCTCCGTCAACGGGCGGAAGAAGCCGCAGGAGCCTCCGAGAACCCATCGCGAGGTGGCGGACGAACTGCGGGCGCGGATCAGGTCCGGGGTGCTGCAGTCGGGCCGGCGCATGCCCACGCAGGCCCAGTTGGCCGAGGAGTTCGGCGTGGAGCGCGGCACCGTCCGCCAGGCCCTGCGCATCCTCCAGTCGGAGCACCTGCTCACCAATGTGTCCAAGGGGAGCCCGGCGACCGTCACGCCCGACCTCGACAGGGCGCTGACCGGGCCGGACGCGCTGCCGCTGCCGACCACGGCGGCCCTCAGTCCCCGGATCGCGGAGGCCTTCGCCGCGCCGCACGTCAGGATCGACGCGCTGTGCCTGACCTCGGTCTCCCTCACGCTCGCCATCGGCGAACCGCTGCGCCAGATCCACGCCGGGCGAAGGAAACCGGCCAAGGTCGACGTCCGCGTGCTGCTGCCCGGCAGGGACATCCCCCTCGCCTTCCCGGTGCCGGTGGCGGACCGCGGCGACGACGCGGTGCACGAGCGGTGGCTGGCCATGCGCAACGCCCAGGGCCAGGTGCTGCGGCACAGCCTGCTGGGGCTGCGGGCCACGCACGGGGTGGACGTGACCATCTCCTTCCGCGCACTGCCCTTCACCCCGCCGGTGAAGCTGTACGTGCTCAACGGCACGGAGGCGCTCTTCGCCTACTACACGCTCACCCGGCGCGAACAGGAGATCGGCCCCGAACAGGTGGAGATGTACGACGCGGACGGCATCCGCTCGACGCTGTTCGCCTTCCAGCGGGGGGCCGGCCCGCGTGGAACGGCGTTCGTGGAGCAGTCGCAGCGGTGGTTCGACGCGCTGTGGGAGACGATCAGCTCGGAGCTGGTGCTCACCGGCTGACCGCTCCCCGCGCCCCGGGCCGGCCGCGTGGGGCCGGTGGCCGGCCCCTCACAGGGCGGGCCCGGCGACCAGCAGCGCCAGCACCACCGCGCCGGCGGAGCTGACGGACGGGCTCTTGGCCTTGATGCCGATGGTGAGCAGGAGCAGGCCGACGATGCCGGTGGCGCCGTACTTCCACTGGACGAACTGCTCGAAGGCGACGACGAAGACCGCGGAGACGAGGGCGAGGACAGGCATGGTCTTTCCTCCTTCGGGAGCTTCGGAGGCTTCGGGAAGTGGTCTGGAGTTGCGAGGAAGGAGAACTTCCGCCAACTCCGGGAAGTTGGCAACCAACTCTGCCTATGTTGTCCCCACTTGGCTACTAGGTATAAACAAGTTTCAAACAACTCCCTTAAGGTAGGTCGGAGTTGTAGCGTTTGGTCGTGACCCAGGAGAACGTGTCCGTGAACGGCAGCAGAAGGCTCTCGTCCCAGGAGATCGCCGACATCCTGCGGGAACGGATCCGCGGGGGGCAGCTCAAGGCGGGCGACCGCCTGCCCACCCAGGCCGAACTGGCCGACGAGTTCAAGGTGGAGCGCGGCACCGTCCGCCAGGCACTGCGGGCCCTCCAGGAGGACGGCCTGCTCACCAACGTCAGCAAGGGCAGCCCGCCGCGCATCGCCGAGCCGGCCCCCGCGCGGGGCGAGCCCCAGCCGACGATGGTGGCGCTCGGGCCCCGCCTGGCGGACGCGTTCTCGGTGCCGCACGTGAAGGTGGACGTCGTCTGCCACACGTCGGAGACCCTGATGCTGGCGCTCAGCGAGCCGCTGCGGCTGATCCACGAGGGCCGGATCCGCCCGGAGTCGATCGACTTCCGCGTCCTGATGCCGTCGCGCCACATCGAGCTGGCCTTCCCCGTCCTGGTCGAGGACGAGGACGGCGACGTGCTTCACCAGCGCTGGCTCCAGATGCGCAACGCCCAGGCCCGCGTCCTCCAGCACAACCTGCACGCCGTGCGCTCCACCCACCGCGTCGACGTCCGCATCGCCTTCCGCGCCCTGCCCTTCACCCCGCCGATGAAGCTCTACCTGCTCAACGGCGAGGAGGCCCTGCTCGGGTACTACATGCTGACCAGGCGTGAGGAGGAGTACGAGAGCCGGACCCTGGAGATGTACGACGCCCTCGGCTCCCAGTCGCTGCTGTTCTCCTTCCTCAAACGCGCGGGCCACCGGGACGAGGTGTTTGTGAAGGAATCACAGAAGTGGTTCGACGCCCTCTGGGAAACCATCACCACGGACATGACACTCTCCTAGTGACCTCTGATACGCGGACCGAGCCGCCCGCGGCGGACGCGGAGAACCTCGGACGACTGGTGCGCCACGCCCGTTTCGTGCTCTGGGACTTCGACGGGCCCGTCTGCCGGCTCTTCGCCGGGCACGCGGCGGAGCGGGTGGCGGCCGACCTCGTCGGCTGGCTCGAGCGGCGCGGGCTGAGCGGGCTGCTGACCCGGACGGAACGGGAGTCGCCGGACCCGCACGCGGTCCTGCGCGCCGTCGACCGCCGGCACCCCGACAGCGACCTGGTGGCGGAACTGGAGGAACGCCTCACCCAGGAGGAGCTGCGCGCCACCGCCTCGGCGATGCCGACCGCGTACGCCGACCCCCTGATACGGACCTGGACGGCCGTCGGCGTCCGGCTGGCCGTCGCCACCAACAACTCGCCGCGCGTGGTGCGCGCCTATCTGACCGGCCGCGGACTGCTGCCGTGCTTCAGTCCGCACATATACGGCCGCACCCAGGAACTGAGGCTCCTCAAACCCGACCCGCACAGCCTCGTCCGCGCCCTCGGCGCCCTGGGCGCCGCCCCCACCGCCTCCCTCTTCATCGGCGACTCCCCCTCCGACTGCGAGGCCGCCCGCCGGGCCCGCGTCCCCTTCCTCGGCTACGCCCGCGACGAGCGGGGGGAGAAGTCCCTGCGCGACGCGGGCGCCGACACGGTGGTGGGGTCGTTCGAACCGCTGCTGGGGCTGCTGCGGAGCGGGCCGGCCACCGGGCGCGCCGCGAACGGCCGCGCGTACGACGGCCCGAGGGCTCCCCAGCGGCACCGGAACGCGGGGTGACGCGGTGCGTCCCGGGCCGTGTTCCGCACCGCCCGAGGGTCCGGTGGAGTAACGTGCTGCCCTCTTACCCCATCGGCGCCACCGGAATGGGCTGAAGGCACAGAATGGCACCCCGAACGGCCTCGCCCGTCAGGCAGCGAGCCGAAGCGATGAGCGGCGCACCGGGCCTGGTGAAGGGCCCGCTCAGGGGCTATCACCACGAGACGTACGTCATCTGGCCGCCGGGGGGCGGCGGCCCCGTGAAGTTCCGCGAACCCCGTTCCGCCGGCCTGTGGTTCGACCGCCGGTGCTTCCAGTCGGAGGAGGAACTGCTGCGCGGGCTCGAGGGCCGCGTCGACCAGGTGCCCGGCGTCGTCGACATCGGGGGGATGGACCTCCAGACCTTCATCGAGGGCCGCACCCTCGGGGCGTACCGGTGGGGCCGGCGCGTGCCGGACCCGTTGTTCGAGCAGATCGTCCGTCTGTTCCGGCAGATGGTGCCGATCACCGCCGACACCCTGCACGTCGCACGCCGCTGCTCCCCGCGGGACGCCCCCGAGGACGGCGACAGCGCCGGGTTCCTCGGACGCCTCGTCGTCTTCGCCGAGGAGCAGGTGTACGCGGCCAACCGGGCCGAGTTCGGCGGTCTCTTCCGCGCGCTGGGCGTCGGTGAGGAATCGTTCGCCCGCCTGAAGGAGCATGTGGGCCGTCTTTCCGAGCGGCCGTTCTGCCTCCTCCACGCCGATCTGCACCGGGAGAACTTCGTCGTCGACCCGCGAGGGCGGCTGTGGACCATCGACTGGGAGCTGGCGATGGTCGGCGATCCGCTCTACGACCTGGCGACGCACCTCTATCTCATGCGGCTGCCGGCCGACCAGGAGGCGCGCATGGTGCGCGAGTGGCGCGAGGTCGTCGAGTCGGTCCGGCCCGGCAGCTCCCGCGGCTGGGAACGCGACCTGCCGCTGATCACGGACTTCAAGCGGGCCCAGTCCCTGTTCACCGACGCGGTCCGGCTCGGGCTGTCGCTGCGGGACGAGTCGGGTTTCCGCTGGTCCGCGCTGCCGAGGGCGGCCGGAAAGCTGGAGCGTGTCCTCGTCGCCGCGGCCGCGCCGCTCGGTCTGGCGAGCGTGCCGAGCCGCACGCAGATCACGGCCGCCCTCGTCCGGTGGCACCGAGACCGTCCCGGCGCCCGGCCCCGCCGCTTTGGGCACGCGGGGCACTAGGGATCCGCCGAGGCCGCCCGCTCCGGTGCGTAGGCTCACCGGCATGAGCGAGATCGGCCTGCGGGAGCGCAAGAGGCGGCAGATGGTCCAGCGGCTGTCGGACGTCGCCGTCGGGCTCTTCCTGGAGAAGGGGTTCGACGCGGTGTCCGTCGCGGAGGTGGCGGCCGCGGCCGAGGTGTCCAAGCCGACGCTCTTCCGGTACTTCCCGGCGAAGGAGGACCTCGTCCTGCACCGGATCGCCGATCACGAGGGCGAGGCGGCGCGGGTGGCGGGGGAGGGCCCGGCACCGCTCGCCGCGCTGCGCCGGCACTTCCTGGCGGGGCTGGAGCGGTCGGACCCGGTGACCGGCCTCAACGATCATCCCGACGTGCTCGCCTTCCACCGGCTCCTGTACGGCACGCCCGCCCTCGTGGCCCGTGCGCACGCCCACCTCGAACGGTCGGAGTCCGCGCTCGCCGACGCGCTCGGCGGCGACCTGGACGCCCGGCTGGCCGCCGCCCAGATCATCGCCGTGCAGCGGGTGCTCGCGCAGGAGAACTGGCGTCGGATCGCGGCCGGGGAGCGGGTGGCGGACGTGCGGGAGGACGCCGTGGCGGCGGCGGAGAGGGCGTTCGCCGCGCTGGCGGAGGGGCTGCCGCACCTGGTCTGAGCGGACGCCGGGCGGTGCGTTACTCAGTAAAAAATGTAACGCGGTAACGTTCTTCGGGTACGCTCACCGGAATGACGTCACCCGACCCCGACCTTCAGCGCGCCCTCGACCGCGAGCGCGCCCACCACGAACACTGCCGGACCGCCCTGGCCGCCATGGTCGACGGCGCCCGGGACCACGTCGTCACCGGCGAGGACGTCTCCGCCTCCGGGGCCGACGCCGAAGTCCTCGGGTACCGGCTGCGCAGTCGCGCCAAGGAACTGGGTGAACTGCCCGAAGGGCCGCTGTTCTTCGGGCGGCTGGACTTCGCCGCGACGGACACGGACGGGGCGGGCCGGGAGGGGGCCCCGCGGCGCGCACGGTCCGAGCTGCCCGAACACCCGCTGCACATCGGCCGGGTGCGGATCAGTGAGGACCCCGTCGCCCCGCCCCTCGTCGTCGACTGGCGCGCCCCCGTCGCCCGCGCCTTCTACCAGGCCACCGCCCGGGACCCGCGGGGCGTCGCCGTCCGCCGCCGCTTCGGCTGGGCGCCCGGAAGTGCCGGGGACCCGGCCGACCTCACCGGACTGGAGGACGAGCACCTCGGACGCGGCGAGTGCGGCCCCAGCGACATCGTGGCCCGCGAGATCGAGCGGCCCCGCGTCGGGCCCATGCGGGACATCGCCGCCACCATCCAGCCCGAGCAGGACGACCTCGTCCGCGCCGGCCTCACCGCCTCGGTCTGCGTGCAGGGCGCCCCCGGCACCGGCAAGACCGCCGTCGGACTGCACCGTGCCGCCTACCTGCTCTACACCCACCCCGACCGCATGCGCCGCGGCGGCCTGCTGATCCTCGGCCCCAACCCCACCTTCCTCGCCTACATCGCCGAGGTGCTGCCCGCCCTCGGCGAGAGCGGTGTACGGCAGTGCACGCTCGCCCGGGAGATCGCCCGGCACCCGGTCACCGGCGCCGACGACGAGCGCGCCGCCGCGCTCAAACACGACGCCCGCATGGCCGAGGTGCTGCGCCGCGCCCTGTACGCGCGCGTGACCCCCGGCGCCGCCGACTCCCTCGCCGTGCCGGACGGTTCGTACCGATGGCGCGTGCCGGGCGAGGTGCTCGGCCGGATCGTGGCGGACGTGACCGGGGAGCGCCCGGCGTACGCCGTCGGGCGGGAGCGGGTGCGGTCCCGGGTCGTGCGGTACGTCCAGGAACAGGCCGAGCGGCGGAGCGGGCCGCGCACCGCCGCCTGGGCGCGCCGGATCGAGCGGTCCCGGCCGGTCGCAGCGTTCCTCGACGCCGCCTGGCCCCGGGTGCGGCCGGAGGAGGTCGTGGCCGGTCTGCTCGGTGACCCCGGCGAACTGGCGGCCGCCGCCGACGGGGTGCTGGACGCCGGTGAGCAGAAGGCGCTGCTGTGGCCGTCCGGGGCGCCGCGGTCGTGGCGGTCGGCGCGCTGGTCGGCGGCCGACCTGGTCCTCCTCGACGAGGTCGCCGGGCTGCTCGAACACCCCGAGGGCTACGGCCACATCGTCGTCGACGAGGCCCAGGACCTCTCCCCGATGGAGTGCCGGGCCATCGCCCGGCGCGCGGTCTTCGGTTCGCTCACCGTCCTCGGCGACCTGGCCCAGGGGACCACCCCGTGGGCGGCGCGGTCGTGGCCGGAGCTGTTGGCCCACCTGGGCCGGCCGGGTGCCGACGTGGTGCCGCTGACCACCGGCTTCCGGGTGCCGAGGGCCGTCGTCGGCCTCGCCAACCGGCTGCTGGCCCGGCTGGACGTGGACGTGCCGCCGACCCGTTCGCCGCGCGGGGACGGCGAGTTGACGATGCGCCCGGTCGACCCCGGCGGCGTGGGGGACGCGGTCGCGGACGCCGTGCGCGACGCGCTGGAACGGGAGGGCTCCATCGGCGTGATCGCCGCCGACGCGGACGTGCCCCGGGTGCGGGAGGCCCTCGACGCGGCCGGGATCGCGGCGGCGGGGCCGGGGGAGCCGGGTGCCCGGGTGTCCGTGGTGCCGGCGAGCCTCGTGAAGGGGCTGGAGTACGACCATGTCGTCGCCGTCGAGCCGGCGGCGATCGCGGAGGCGGAGGAGCGGGGACCGCACCGGCTGTACGTCGTGCTGACCCGGGCGGTGTCCCGGCTGGACGTGGTGCACGCACGGCCCCTGCCGTTCTGATCGGCGGGCTCCGGGATCACGGGGGAAAGCGCGTACCCGATTCGCTAGCATGTCCGAACTTGCGGTGATCGCCCATCGCTCGTTCGAGTGCTCCGTAATCGACTATTCCTCACAAATCGGCCGGAAATTGATAACTGCAGCATCGCGCCTGTTTTCGCGAATAAGCGTCAGAAGAGCGTTCGCCGCGTGGCGTCGGCCACGGGCGGTGCTGTGGACCATGGCGGGTGTGGCGGTCCTCGGCTTCCTCGTCGCGCTGGAGGTCGCCGCGCGCCACTACGGCCTGCCGGGGCCGATCACGACCCAGGCGCGCGAGGTCGTTCTCGCCCCGGACTCGGGGCCGTTGCTGTACGCGAGCATGGCACTGACGATGGTGGTGCTCACCTGGCGGCAGCGCCTCGTGGCGGCCTGCTTCGCCGTCGGCGTCGACGTCGTCTTCGCGCTGGTGCGGTGGGCGGTCGGCGCCGAGATGAACTTCGGCAACGGCGCGCTGTGGGTGATCCTGGGCTGCGCGGTCGTCGCCCTCACCCGCCGCACGGGGCGGGAACGGGCCCTGCTGCTGAAGGGCGTCGGGCTGGGCCTGCTGCTGGTGGCCGGCCGCAAGACCGGCGACACCTGGCTGCTCATCACCTCGAAGACCCGCCCGACGGTGCTCGACGAGTACCTGGCGACCGCGGACCACGCGCTGGGCGATCCGGCGTGGCTGGTCGGCCGGATCGTCGAGGCCACCGGCCCGGTCGGTCACCACGTCCTCGACTTCGTCTACGTCAAGCTCGCGGTGGCCGCCGTCGTCATCGCCGTCTGGCAGTTGCGCAAGGTGGCGGTCGAGCGGCGCTTCCCGCGCCACCACCTGGTCCGCACCTTCCTGGTCGTCGGGCTCCTCGGACCGGCCGTCTACATGATCTTCCCGGTGGTCGGACCGGTCTTCGCCTACGGCGACGGCGCCTGGGGCACCGGCGGCGCCCCGTGGGCCGTGGCCGACCTGTGGCCGCACACGCTGCCCCCGGCGGGCGCCCCGGAGCACCTGCTCTACGACGAGTTCACCCCGCGCAACTGCATGCCCAGCCTGCACACCGCGTGGTCGGTCGTGATCTTCCTGCACTCCCGCACGGGCCCGAGGCTCCTGCGGTACGCGGCCACGTTCTGGCTGGTCGCCACGCTCAGCGCGACCCTCGGCTTCGGCTACCACTACGGCGTGGACCTCGTGGCCGGCGTGGTGTTCGCGTACACGGTCGAGGCGGCGCTGCGCACGTTCGACCGGGGCTGGGACCCCGCGGGGCTCCGCCTGGTCGCCCTCGGCGTGGCGGTCTTCGCGGTGCTGCTGACCGCGTACCGCTTCCTGCCCGTGGAGATGGCCCGTTACCCGTGGCTGGCCGGACCGCTCCTCCTGCTGCTGATGGCCTCCGTGATCTACGGCTACCACCGCACCGTGAGCCGGTGGAACCCCGAGCCCCTTCCGGCCCCGGCGCCCCGGCAGCAGCCGCAGCCCGAACCGGCGTGACGTCGCCGGCCGGCCCGCCGGAGGGCGGGGCGGGCCGGCAGGTGGTCAGCTCAGGCGGGACCGCAGCAGGCAGAACTCGTTGCCCTCGGGGTCGGTCAGGACGTGCCAGGACGCCTCGCCGCTCTGGCCGACGTCGGCAGGGCGCGCCCCGAGCTTCAGGAGGCGTTCGAGTTCGGCGTCCTGGTCGCGGTCGGTGGCGTTGACGTCGAAGTGCAGCCGCAGCGGGGCCGTCTTGGGCTCGCTGGAGGGGACGAAGACCAGAGTCGGCTGGAGGCCGCCGAACCCTTCCGTGGGTCCGATCTCCACGGCGCCGTCGTCGGTGTCGAGCACGTGGAAGTCCAGCACCTCGCACCAGAACGCCGCCAGTCGCTGCGGATCCTGGGAGTTGATGATCAGTTCGGAGATTCGGCATGCCATGGCGGGCACCCTACGAGGCGCCGGCCCCGGTCGGCCAGGCATTAACCCGCGCCCTCGGCGGCGCACTTTTGCAAGCGGGTGCTTGCAATAGTTAGCAGGGTGGGGCATGGTGGAGACATGGCTTCGCTCAACGTCGGCAATCTCGGTGAGTACCTGCGCGAGCAGCGGCGCAACGCGCAGCTCTCGCTGCGGCAGCTCGCCGATGCCGCCGGGGTGTCCAACCCGTACCTGAGCCAGATCGAGCGCGGGCTGCGCAAGCCGAGCGCCGAGGTGCTCCAGCAGGTCGCCAAGGCGCTGCGCATCTCCGCCGAGACGCTGTACGTGCGCGCCGGGATCCTGGACGCGGAACGTGACCGGGAGGACGTGGAGACGCGTGCGGTCGTCCTCGCCGACCCGACGCTGACCGAGCGGCAGAAGCAGGTACTGCTCCAGATCTACGAGTCGTTCCGCAAGGAGAACGGGTTCGGGGGCGACGGCGCCCCCGCGAGCACCCCCGGCGAGGACGCCGGCGCCGGCGAATCCATATCCGGCCGCCGCCCCCGTACGAGCGGCGACGACGCCGGCCCGCGACAGCCGGCCTGATGACCGGGAGCCGACGACCGGCCGGCCGGACGCGGGCAGACCACCACACCCTCAGCCGAACGCATTCCGGGAGGACCAGCACCATGGCCATCACCGACGACCTGCGCAAGACCCTCAGCGACCCCACCCCCCTCTACTTCGCCGCCGGCACCGCCGACCTGGCCTTCCAGCAGGCGAAGAAGGTGCCCGTTCTGGTGGAGCAGCTCCGGGCCGAGGCCCCGGCGCGGATCGAGGCCGTCCGCAACACCGACCCGAAGGCCGTCCAGGAGAAGGCGACGGCCCGCGTCAAGGAGACCCAGGGAACCCTCCAGGCCAAGGCCGGCGAGCTCCTCGGCTCCCTCGACGCCGACTTCAAGAAGCTCGGCGAGACCGCCCAGGACCTCGCGCTGCGGGGCGTCGGCGTCGCCGCCGAGTACGCCGTCAAGGCGCGGGAGACCTACGAGAAGGTCGCCGAGCGCGGCGAGCAGGCCGTGCGCACCTGGCGCGGCCAGGCCGCCGACGGCATCGAGGACATCGCCGAGGAGGTGGAGGAGCTGGCCGTGGCCGTCGAGCCCAAGCGCGAGCCCGTCACCGTCACCGAGGACAAGCCGACCGCGAAGAAGGCCCCGGCCGCCCGCAAGGCCCCGGCTAGGAAGAGCACCCCCGCGAAGAAGACGACGCCGTCCGCCGAGTGACGAGAGCGGAACCACACGCGGGCCGGGCACCCTTGGGGTGTCCGGCCCGTTGTGCGGGTACGGTGACCGCGTAGGGACGACCGAGTCTGGTGGTGGACGTTGTGCTGATGCAGGGCTTCGCGGGGTTCATGTGGCTGCTGAGCACGGCCCTGATCGTTTTCAGCGGCTTCGCGTTGCTCGACGCCGCCACGCGCAGGGAGGACGCCTACCGCGCGGCCGACAAGAAGACCAAGCCCTTCTGGTTGATCATCCTCGGGCTCGCGTTCGTGGTGGACCTGATCTTCCCGATCCTGGCGTTCCTGCCGGTCATCGGCCTCATCGCCACGATCGTCTACATGGTCGACGTACGGCCCGCGCTGCGCGCCCTGCCGGGCGGCGGCCGCAGCACCCGCCGCGGCTCCAGCAGCGACGGCCCCTACGGCCCCTGGAACGGCGGGCGCTGACCGCGGCTCCGCCGTCTTCGCCGGTCAGGGCATCCGGTCCAGCAGCAGCACCGCAACGTCGTCCGTCAGCTCGCCGCCGTTGAGGTCGCGGACCTCGTTCACCGCCGTCTCCAGCAGCTCCTCGCCGCGCAGGCCGTCGGCGAAGCGGCGGCGGACCATCTCCACCATGCCGTCCTGGCCGAGCCGTTCGCGGCCCTCGCCGACGTGGCCCTCGATCAGGCCGTCGGTGTAGAGCATCAGGCTCCACTCCGCGCCCAGCTCCACCTGCATGCGGGGCCAGCGGGCACCCGGCAGCAGCCCGAGCGCCGGGCCGTTGTTGTCGTACGGCAGCAGCCGTGCGGGCCGGCCGGGTCCCGCGACCAGGGGCGAGGGGTGGCCGGCGAGGCACAGGCCGGCGCGGCGGCCGTCCGGGGCGATGTCCACGGTGCACAGCGTCGCGAAGATCTCGTCGTCCGAGCGCTCGTGCTCCAGCACCTCCTGGAGCGTGCCGAGGAGCTGGTCGCCGCACAGCCCCGCGAGGGTCAGCGCGCGCCAGGCGATCCGCAGCTCCACGCCGAGCGCCGCCTCGTCCGGGCCGTGCCCGCAGACGTCGCCGATCATGGCGTGCACGGTGCCGTCCGGGGTGCGGACCACGTCGTAGAAGTCGCCGCCGAGCAGGGCGCGCGAGCGGCCCGGCCGGTAGCGCGCGGCGAACCGCAGCGGGGAACCGTCCAGCAGCGGGGTCGGCAGCAGGCCGCGCTCCAGACGCGCGTTCTCCTGGGCCCGCAGCCGGCCCTCGGCCAGCCGCCGCTCCGCCGAGTCGGACCGCTTGCGCTCGACGGCGTAGCGGATGGCGCGGCTCAGCAGCCGGCTGTCCAGCTCGTCGCGGAACAGGTAGTCCTGGGCGCCCACCGCGACCGCCTCCGCGCCGCGCTCGGCGTCGCTGGACGAGGTGAGCGCGAGCACGGCGTGCCGGGGCGCGAGTTCCAGCACGTGCTTGAGGACCGCCAGCTCGTCGTCCGCCTCGCCGTCGCCCGCCCGCGCCGGGGACGGCAGGGCGAGGTCCAGCAGGATGCAGTGGACGTCGTCGGTCAGCAGTCGCTCGGCCTCGGTGAGGTTGCGGGCCGTGCGCACGCGGATCGGCTTGCCGGCCTGGTCGAGCAGGTCGGGCACGATCGGTGAGCCGCCCGGGTCGTCCTCGATCAGCAGCAGCGTCAGGTTCGTGGGAGTGGTGCTCTCTCGGTTCTCCGTGGGCTTCTCGCGCTTCTCCGTGGGGTTCTCTCGCGGACTGGTGGGGTTCTCGGCCGGGTTCGTCCCGATCGGGGCCTGTTCCGGGGAACGGCCGCTGTCCGGGGACGCGGCGGGCGCCTGACCACACTCCACGGCCGGGATCGCCCTCTGCCGTGGTACGGGTACGGGCATCGTCTTGGGTTCCTTCCCTCCCCCCGAGGGCACGGCGGGGCGAGGGACCTCGACCCACCGACGGGGACCATAGCGGGTGTCGGCGTCGCGGCGGAATGGTCCGTGACACGTCGGACGGCCGTCGGCCGGTGTCATATGCCGCGTTGTGTACCGCAGTTGGACACCTCGACCGGGGTGCGGGAATGACGAACGTCACGCGGTTCCGGGGGCCCGGCGTGGAGTCCGTCACGTGGGCGGCGTCACGCGCCGGGTGCCGTGCGCGTGGTCCGGGTCACGGACCCGGCGCGTCCGCCGTGTCCGGCCGGACGACCCCGAGGATCGGCATGGTCCCGGCCCCCGCGATCGTCACCGTGCGGCCGGGGCGCGGGGCGTGGACGATCTTGCCACCGCCGATGTACATGCCGACGTGGCTGGCGTCGTCGAAGTAGATGATCAGGTCGCCGGGGCGCATGTCCTTGATGTCGACGCGCTCGAGCTGCTTCCACTGCTGCTGCGAGGTGCGCGGTACGCCCTGCCCGGCGGCGATCCACGCCTGGGAGGTCAGGCCGGAGCAGTCGTAGGAGTCGGGGCCCTCGGCGCCCCACCGGTACGGCTTGCCGACCTGGGCGGTGGCGTACTCCACGGCCTTCCTGCCCCGCTCGGTCGAGTGGGCGTCGAGGTCCTTGAGGACGCCGGAGCCGAGCCAGGCGGTCTGGGCCTTCTCCTGGGCCAGGCGTTCCAGCCGGGCGAGGCGTTCCTTCTCCTCCTCCTCCAGCTCGGACTCGAGCTTCTCGGCCGCCGCGATCTGCTTCTCGATCTTCTTCTGGGCGGCGGCCCTGGTCTTGCGGTTGGTCTCCAGCTTCTTCCACTGGGCGGAGGCGTCCGCCTGGTAGGCCTCCAGGTCCTCCTGGGCGCGGGTCAGCTCGCCGAGCAGCCCCTTGGTGGCGCGCTGGCCCTGGAGTATCCGGTCGGTGCCGTCGAGGAACGCCTCGGGGTCCTCGCTCAGCATCAGCTTGGCCTCGTCGGACAGCCCGCCGGTGCGGTACTGGGCGCGGGCTGCGGCACCCGCGCGCTCCTTGAGCCCGTCGAGCCTCTCCTGTCCCGCGACGATCTTCTTCGCCAGTGCCACGAGTTCGGCGGACTGCCTCTGCGCCGCCTCCTCGGCGGCGTTGTACTCGTCGGTGGCCGAGGCCGCCGCGCGGTAGAGCTCGTCGAGCTTCTTGCGCACGGCCTCCAGGTCCTTGCCGGGGGCCGGCGCGGGCGGTGCCGTCGACGAGGGGGCCGGGGTCGGGTCCGGCGCCGCGAACGCCGTGCCCGGCGCTGCCAGCACGGTGACCGCGCAGACCACGGTCACGGCGGCGGTCGTCAAGCCACGCTTCCCCGTACGCATACCTCGCCCCCACAACTGATTTACCGTCAGTAACATCGCTCGCTCGTGGGATCGTGCCATGCCGGCGCGCAAAGCGACAGAGGGAGTGGTGTCCTCCCCTCCGGCCGGCTCCGGCGTCCGCGGTGCGGTGATCCCGCTGTGTGACGTACGCCGCGCGGAGATCGTTCCCGCGGGGTCGCCGGGCCGGCCGTCTCTCAGGCGCGCGGCGCCAGAGCCTCCCAGCGCACCGTCACTTCGCCCTGGCGCCAGCGCGCCGGACCGTCCGTCACCGGCCAGTCGGCGCTCAGGTCCCGCACCGCCCGTATCCACCGCTGGCGGGCACCGTAGGAGGCGTAGGGCGCGGCGGCGGCCCAGGCGCGGTCGAAGTCGCGCAGGAAGGCGTGCACCGGCTCGCCGGGGACGTTGCGGTGGATGAGCGCCTTGGGCAGCCGTTCGGCCAGGTCTGAGGGGCGGTCGAGGGAGCCGAGGCGGGTCGCCAGGGTGACCGTGCGCGGACCCTGCGGCCCGAGGGCGACCCAGACGTGGCGCCGTCCGATCTCGTCGCAGGTCCCCTCGACCAGGAGCCCGCCGCGGGAGTGCTCCGTCGCCGGCGCGAGCCGCGCGCACAGCCGCTGCCAGACGGCGGCGACCTCGCCCTCGTCGTACTGGCGCAGCACGTTGGCCGCCCGGATCAGCAGCGGGGGCCGCGGGACCGGGACCTCGAAGCCGCCGTGCCGGAAGGCGAGCCCCTCGCGCGTGTACGGCTCGGCCGCCGCCACCCGCGCCGGGTCGATCTCGACGCCCACCACGCGCGCGTGCGGCGCGACCGTGCGCAGCCGGTGCAGCAGCTCGACCGCGGTCCAGGGGGCCGCGCCGTAGCCGAGGTCCACGGCTACGGGGTCGGCGGCGCGGCGCAGTTCGGCCCCGTGGGTGGCCGCGATCCAGCGGTCCATGCGGCGCAGGCGGTTCGGATTCGTCGTCCCGCGCGTGACCGTCCCCACGACGGGGGTGCCGCCGCCCGGACGAAGCCGGGGGCGGGGGAGGGCGACGGCGCGGGCTGGCATGCCTACGAGGGTATGCGGCGCGCCGCTGTGCGCCCGTACCGAGCCGGGCGCGCGTGGCGGACCTTGACGGCTAACGGTGTTAGCTGTACGGTCCGGAGCGACGGTGGCTAACGACATTAGCCACCTGCACCGTCCGTCGTCCGACCCGGCAGAAAGGCCCCTCATGAGCACGGTCACCGCTCCGGCCCCCCGTCCCCTCACCGCGCTCGCCGGCGTCCGCCGCGCCGCCTGGCTGCTGGGCGCGCTGTCCTGGTCCGCGTTCGCCGTGCTGGAGGCGGTGCGCCACGGGTGGCTCGCCGGGCTCCTGGCGTTCGCCTTCTTCGTGGCGCCCGACCTCACGTTCTTCGTGGGCCTGTCCGACGCCCGCCGCATGGCGAAGGGGCAGCTTCCGCCGCGCGCGGTGCCGTACTACAACGCCGCCCACCGCGCCCTCGTCCCGCTCGTGCTCCTCGCGCTCGCGGCAGTGGCGCCGGTGACCTGGGCGCCGGCGTTCGCGGCCCTGTCGGGGTGGCTCGCGCACATCTCGTACGATCGCGCCTTCGGTTACGGACTGCGTACGAAGGAGGGCTTCCAGCGTGGCTGACCGCCTGTCCCCCCGGGCCCGCGAGATCGCCGCGACGGCACGGGCCCTGCTGGAGGAGTCCGGGCCCGCCGCGCTCACCCTGCGGGCGCTCGCCGACCGCCTCGGCATCAAGGCCCCCTCCCTCTACAAGCACTTCCCGGACAAGAACGCCGTCGAGGCCGAACTGGTCGCCCAGTTCCTGACGGAGACCGCCGAGGCCCTTGAGACCGCCGAGGCGGACGAACCGGCCTCCCCGGCGGCGCTGGCACGGGCGTACCGGACCTACGCGCTCGCCCACCCCCACCTGTACTGCCTGGCGAACGAGCGCCCCCTGCCCCGCGCCCTGCTCCCGGCGGGCCTGGAGGACCGGGCCGCCGCGCCACTGCTGCGGGCCTGCGGCGGGGACGGGGACCTGGCCCGCTCGGTCTGGGCGTTCGCGCACGGGATGGTCGTCCTGGAGATCCACGGCAGGTTTCCCGAGGGGGCCGACCTGGCCCAGGCGTGGAGAAAGGGCGTGGAGGCGCTGGCGCGCCCCCGGGCCTCGAACGGTTGAGCGAGTGTCGGTAATGATTCGGTAAAGGTCGGGAATCCGGAAATGGAGCACCCCGGCCCGGCGTTCCCTCCCCTTGGAGGGCGGCGCGTGTCCTCCCGAGGCACGCCCGCAGCGAGGAGGAACGGCTCGTGAGCCAGTACGTCAGCAGGCTCGGGCGCCGCTCCCCGGCGGCCCCTCCGCGGCTGCGGCTGCACCGCAGGCCCCGCCGCGTCGCCATGCTCTCCGTGCACACCTCCCCGCTCCACCAGCCCGGCACCGGCGACGCCGGCGGCATGAACGTCTACATCGTGGAGCTCGCCCAGCGCCTGGCCGCGATCAACATCGAGGTCGAGATCTTCACGCGCGCGACGACCGCCGCCCTCCCGCCCGCCGTCGAGCTGGCCCCCGGCGTCCTCGTCCGGCACGTCGACGCCGGTCCCTACGAGGGCCTCGCCAAGGAGGAGCTGCCCGCCCAGCTCTGCGCCTTCACGCACGGCGTGATGCAGGCCTGGGCCGGACACCGCCCCGGCCACTACGACCTCGTGCACTCCCACTACTGGCTCTCCGGCCACGTCGGCTGGCTCGCCGCCCAGCGCTGGGGCGCCCCCCTGGTGCACGCCATGCACACCATGGCCAAGGTCAAGAACGCCAACCTGGCCGACGGCGACACCCCCGAACCGGCCGCCCGCGTCATCGGCGAGACCCAGATCGTCGCCGCCTCCGACCGTCTGATCGCCAACACGGCCGAGGAGGCCGGCGAACTCGTCCGGCACTACTCCGCCGACCCCGGCAAGGTCGCCGTCGTCCACCCGGGCGTCAACCTCCAACGGTTCCGCCCCGCCGACGGCCGCGCCGCCGCCCGTGCCCGCCTCGGCCTGCCGCAGGACGCGCTGATCCCGCTCTTCGCCGGGCGCATACAGCCCCTGAAGGCCCCCGACGTCCTGCTGCGCGCGGTCGCCGTCCTGCTCGACGAGCGTCCCGAGCTGCGCTCCCGCATCGTCGTCCCCGTCGTCGGCGGCCCCAGCGGCAGCGGCCTCGCCAAGCCGGAGGGTCTGCAGAAGCTCGCCGCGCGGCTCGGCATCGCCGACGTGGTCCGCTTCCGCCCGCCGGTCGGGCAGGAGCAGCTCGCCGACTGGTTCCGGGCCGCGTCCGTGCTGGTCATGCCGTCCTACAGCGAGTCCTTCGGCCTGGTCGCCATAGAGGCCCAGGCCGCCGGTACTCCCGTACTGGCCGCGGCGGTCGGCGGCCTGCCGGTCGCCGTGCGCGACGGCCGCACCGGGCGCCTGGTCCAGGGCCACGACCCCGCCGCCTACGCGCGCGTGCTGCGCGACTTCGCGGACGACCCCGGGCTCACGGACCGGATGGGCGCCGCCGCCGCCCGGCATGCCCAGTCCTTCGGCTGGGACGCCGCCGCCGCCGCGACGGCCGACGTCTACACGGCGGCGGCCCAGTCGCACCGCCGTCGCGTACGCTCCCACCATGGCTGAGGCAGCACAGAAGGCAGCACAGGTCGTCGAGGGCGCCCTCGGGGAGGCGGGGCTGGAGTGGGAGAGCCCCGAGCCCGGCGCCTACGTCGTGAAACTCCCCGGCACCCGCAAACTGTCGACCACGGTCTCCCTCCTCCTCGGCCGGCACTCCCTCTCCCTCAACGCCTTCGTCATCCGCCACCCCGACGAGAACGAACCGGCCGTCCACCGCTGGCTGCTGGAACGCAACCTCAAGCTGTACGGCGTCGGTTACGCCGTCGACCGCCTCGGCGACATCTACGTCACCGCCAGGCTGCCGCTCGCCGCCGTCACCGCCGACGACGTCGACCGCCTCCTCGGACAGGTGCTGGAGGCCGCCGACGGCGCCTTCAACACCCTGCTGGAAATGGGCTTCGCGTCCGCCATCCGCAAGGAGTACGCGTGGCGGACCTCGCGCGGGGAGTCGACCCGCAACCTGGAGGCGTTCCGGCACCTGATCGAGCGCTCCGAGGACTGACGCCCCGTCAGCGCCCCCGCGCCCCGGTGCGGTAGCGCCCCGGCGGCACGCCCACCAGCCTCCTGAAGTGCCGGGTCAGATGGGCCTGGTCGTAGAACCCGGCCTCCCCCGCCACCTCCGCCGGGGCGCGCCCCGCGAGCAGCAGCCGCCGGGCCAGCTCGACGCGGCGGGACATCAGGTACTGGTGCGGGGCGATGCCGTAGGCCGCGCCGAACGCCCGCACCAGGTGCGCCGGATGGGCCGACACGAGCGCACCGGCCTCCTCCAGGCCGACCCCCTCGACGGCCCTCTCGTCCAGCAGCTCACGCAGCCGCCGGGCCAGTACGGGACCGGGGCGCGCGGGCCGGGGCTCGCCCCGCCGCCGCAGGTGGTCGCGCAGCCGCTCCCCGATCAGCGTCAGCCTGCTCTCCGCCTCCAGCTCGTCGCCGGGCCGGGCCAGCGCGGCGTGCACCTGTCCGACGCGCCGTCGCAGCACCGGGTCCCGCAGGTCGGGGGCGTCGACCGCGCGCCCGATCAGCTCCTCGCCGAGCCGGGAGGCGTCCAGGTACAGCACGCGCTTGCGGAAGCCGTCCGCGGTGACGGGGGAACCGTTGTGCGGCACGTGCGGCGGCAGGAGAGTGACCGTGTCGTGCGGGGTGCCGTGCTCGTGCCGGTCCAGGTCGTAGCGCACGGCGCCGTCGTCCACGATCAGCAGCGTCCAGGCGTCGTGGACGTGCATCGGGTAGCTGTACCCGGTGAAGTGGGCGTGGAGGACCTCGACGACGCCCGGTACGCGGGGACGCCAGGCGGAGACGTTCCGCTGGTCGGCCATGCAAAGAACGTACAAGACCGCGCCGTGCGCCGACCGGCAGTCTCACGGCATGAGCACGCACGACACCGAGAGTCCCGTCCGCTTCGACACCAAGATCGCCGTCCTGCTGCGCGAGGACCTGGAGACCTGGCAGCGCCTCAACGTCACCGCCTTCCTGGTCAGCGGCCTGGGCACCCAGGTCCCCGAGGTGATCGGGGAGCCGTACGAGGACGCGGACGCGGTCGGTTACCTGCCGATGTTCCGCCAGCCGGTGCTGGTCTTCGAGGCCACGAAGGAGGAGCTGACCAGGGCCCACGGCCGCGCGGTCTCCCGCGCCCTGCCCAGGGCCCTGTTCACCTCCGACCTCTTCGGCACCGGCAACGACCGCGACAACCGTGCGGCGGTCCGCGCGGTGCCGACGGCCGACCTCGACCTGGTCGGACTCGCGGTGTACGGGCCGCGGAACGCGGTGGACAAGGCGGTGAAGGGGGTGCGGATGCATCCGTGAGGGCGCCCGCGGCCGGGCGGGCGGCTGCCCCTGCGGCGCGCCCGTGCGTGGGTGGACGCGCCGTGGGACCGCCGTCAGGCCGCGCTGACCTCGGGCTTCGCGGGGGAGGCCGGCTCGGGGGAGCCGGGCTCCGGGGCCGTGGGCTCCGGCGACGCGGGCTCCGGGGCCGTGGGCTCCTCCTCCGGCAGGCGCCGCATCAGCGCGCCGTACCCGACGGCGGCCACCGTGCCGACGACCGCGCACATGCCCCACAGCCACTCGGCGCCCCAGGAGTCGATGACGAAGCCCGACATCAGCGGGGCGACGAGCGCGGCGACGGACCAGGACATGGTGTACATGCCCTGGTAGCGCCCGCGGCCGTGCACGGGGGAGAGGCGGACGACCAGCCCGGTCTGGGTCGGCGCGTTGACGATCTCGGCCAGCGTCCACACGCACACGGTGAGGGCGAAGACGCCGACCGACCCGGCGAAGGCGGTGAGCCCGAACCCGTACCCGGCCAGCAGCGACGAGACGACGAGCAGCCGGCGGGCGTCCCGGTGCTCGATGAACCGGGTGACCGGGATCTGCAGGACGACGATCAGGACACCGTTGACGGCGATGGCCGCGCCGTAGTCCGCGGGCGTGAACCCGGCCTCGCCCATGGCCACCGGCAGCGCCAGGTAACCCTGCTGGAAGATCAGGGCGACCAGGAAGGACAGGCCGACGACGGCCATGTAGCGCCCGTCGCGCAGGACGGTCCACAAGGAGACGTGCGGCTCGTCCGTCGCGGACGCGTCCCGGCTACCGCCCTTGTCCGGCCGCGACTCGGGCAGCTTCACGAAGATCAGGACCGCGCAGACCAGGGTCATGGCGGCCTCGATCAGGAACCCGGCGAGGTAGCTGACCTCGGCGATGAACCCCGCCCCCATGGACGAGATCGCGAACCCGAGGTTGATGGCCCAGTAGTTGAGCGAGAAGGCCCGGATGCGGTCCTCGGGCCGCACGATGTCCGCCATCATCGCCTGCACGGCGGGCCGCGAGGCGTTGCTCGCCATGCCGACCAGGAAGGCGACGGCGGCGATGGCGAGCGGGTCCCGCATGAAGCCGAGCAGGGCGACGGACAGGGCGGTGGAGGTCTGCGCGACCAGCAGCGTGGGCCGCCGTCCGAGCCGGTCGGTCATCACCCCGGCGCCCAGCGAGGACACGACGCCGCCGAGCCCGTGCAGGGCGGCGACCAGACCGGCGTACGAGGCGGAGTAGCCGCGGTCGAGGGTCAGGTACAGCGCCATGAAGGTGGCGACGAAGGCGCCGAGCCGGTTGACCAGGGTGCTGGTCCACAGCCACCAGAACTCGCGTGGGAGCCCGGCGACGGACTCGCGTGCGGCACGTCTCAGTCCGGCGACTGACATGGGACCCCCGTAATGACATGTAAGCGGCTCGACTGGTGAGCAGACCTTACGAGCGGGGGATCGCCGGGAGCCACTCAATTAACATTTCCCGTCAACCGTCCGCCGGGCGGGCACCACGCACGGGCGATCCCCGCCGTCGATTACGCTCGGGACCATGGCCGACGCACCGTACAAGCTGATCCTCCTCCGCCACGGCGAGAGCGAGTGGAACGAGAAGAACCTGTTCACCGGCTGGGTGGACGTCAACCTCACCCCGAAGGGCGAGAAGGAGGCGACGCGCGGCGGCGAGCTGCTCAAGGACGCCGGCCTGCTGCCCGACGTGGTCCACACGTCCGTCCAGAAGCGCGCGATCCGCACGGCCCAGCTCGCGCTGGAGGCCGCCGACCGCCACTGGATCCCCGTCCACCGCCACTGGCGCCTGAACGAGCGCCACTACGGCGCCCTCCAGGGCAAGGACAAGGCCCAGACCCTCGCGGAGTTCGGCGAGGAGCAGTTCATGCTGTGGCGCCGCTCCTACGACACCCCGCCGCCGGCGCTGGCCCGCGACGCCGAGTACTCCCAGTTCTCCGACCCGCGCTACGCCGTGCTCCCGCCGGAGCTGCGCCCGCAGACGGAGTGCCTCAAGGACGTCGTCGTACGCATGCTGCCGTACTGGTTCGACAGCATCGTCCCCGACCTCCTGACCGGCCGCACGGTCCTCGTCGCCGCCCACGGCAACAGCCTGCGCGCCCTGGTCAAGCACCTCGACGGCATCTCCGACGCCGACATCGCGGGCCTGAACATCCCGACGGGCATCCCGCTCACCTACGAACTGGACGCCGACTTCAAGCCCCTCAACCCGGGCGGCACCTACCTCGACCCGGAGGCGGCCGCGGCGGCGATCGAGGCCGTGAAGAACCAGGGCAAGAAGAAGTAAGCGGTACTGATCAAGCCCCGCCCTGCGGTTTCCTCGTAGGGCGGGGCTTATTGGTGTGCTCGGGCCGTCGGCCCCGTGAACGAGCCGTGCTCAGGGCGGCCAGGCGTCGGCCATCTCGAAGGAGACCATCGTGCCGCCGAAGCGGCTGGGACCGGAGTGCCAGGAGTCGGCGACGGAGTCGACCAGGGGCAGCCCGCGCCCGTGCACGTCGTCGGGGTCGGGGTGTCTCAGGCGAACGTTCGCCGGCAGCCCGGCATTGTGAACCTCGACCCGGAGGGAGGTTCCTTCGCGGAACCACTCCAGGTGGACGACCCAGGGTTCGTCAGACTCGCCGTGGACGATGGCGTTGGTCACCAGTTCCGAGATCAACAGGACGCAGTCGTCGACCGAGCAGGCCGGGTTGTACGGGGTGATGAACTTCCGGAACCAGCGTCGGGCCCGAGGCACGGACTCCGGGACGGGGCGCAAGGTCATCGCTCCGAGGCGCGGTGAGCCCTCGCAGGGATGACGGTCGATCGTGTAGGCCACCCGCGCTCACTCCCCGCCGATGCCGTCACTGTGGCGGCAGAGCCGCGGCCGACCGGCGAACGCGCTCCTGTCAGGACTGACGAACCTCGGCCTGTACATGATCACCGCGGACACCCCGGCAGTCGAAGGACCGACTCTGGACGTCGCCATACAGCACCCCTCACCTTCACCGTGGAGGCCGCCACCGCAACCTCTCTAGACATGAGGTTGGACTACATCTCTAGAGAGGTCAAGTCGCCTGCCCGGCCTCACTGCTGACTGGGCGTCACGGCTACACCCAGCGAGCGAATGCGCGACCTGTGGCCTAAGGTGTCTAGAGAGGAGAGGGAGGAGGTCAACAGGATGGCCAGCACCGATGACGACCGTCGGCCCAAGTACCAGCGGATCGCGGACACCCTGCGAGCGGCGATCGAATCGGGCGAGTACGGTCCTGGTGATCGGCTTCCGGGAGAGAACGACCTGATGGCCACCTACGGCGTGGCCCGCATGACGGCTCGCCAGGCACTGGGTGTCCTCCGGGACGAAGGCGTCGCCGAAGCCCGTAAAGGTGCCGGTGTATTCGTCCGGGCGTTCCGCCCGCTCCGGCGCCGCGGCATCCAGCGACTGGCCCAGCAGCAATGGGGGAACGGCCGTTCCATCTGGTCGGCGGACATCGAGAACCGCAGGCTCGATGTGGACCAGGTCACCGTGTCCGAGGAGGTGGCGCCCGACCGCGTCAGTACGGTCCTGGACCTGGCCGACGACGACACGGTGTGCGTGAGGCGCCGGCGCTTCGTCCTGGACGGCAAGCCCGTCCTGCTGGGGACGAGCTATCTGCCCACTTCCCTGGTCGCGGGATCCGCGATCACCCAGGAGGACACGGGGGAGGGTGGGACGTACGCCAGGCTCGCCGAACTCGGCCACAAGCCGGTGCACTTCCGTGAGGAGATCCGCTCCCGTATGCCGTCGAAGGACGAGGCACACCGTCTGAGCATGTCCGCGGGCACCCCGGTCATCCTCGTCTGCCGCACCGCGTTCACGGACGAGGGCCGCCCTGTCGAACTCAACGAGATGACGCTGGACGCCGCTTCGTACATCCTGGAGTACGACTTCGACGCCTGACCCCGGACAGCCCGTCCAGGGGCCGGGTCACAACATTCTTCACGACCCGTACCCCGGTACGACGGAGCGCAGCCAGTCGGCGAGCACGGAGAAGTCGGCGTCCACGAGGCCCCTGGCCGGGTCGACGCGGTGGAGCAGTGACGGTCCGGGGTGGCTGCCCTCGACCCACAGGCGGTCCATGGCACCGATCTCGTCGTCGATCCAGATGAACGGCCGGCCGGCGGCCCACTCCACGAGGCGGGGTGTCTTCCAGTGCAGCCCGTGCGGGCCTTCCCCGGGAGAGGAGGCCGGCCACTCCACCACGGGCAGCCTCGGCAGTCCGAGGCGTGGAGAGACGGCCTCGTTCGCCTGCTCGCCCCAGGTCGTCGCCCACACGAGACGGCAGTTGAGGGCCAGGAGACGCGGGCCGAGCGCGGGGTCGAGCCGTTCGAGCAGGGGGTTTCCCTGATCGGCGGCGGACTGCGGGTGGCCGGACGGCGATCCGAACGGGATGAGGGGACCGTCGACGTCGAGGAAGAGGAAGGGGCGATCCGCCGGACTCGTCACGGCGGCACGATAGTGCGGCGCGGGAGGCGAACGGTGCCCTCCGGCGAGCCGACGACCTCCTGGCCGAGCTCGACGGGCAGGCCGTCCCGGCACGGATCACCGCGTTGATGAAGCGCTCCAGGGCGCGAAAGCGCTGGGCGCCCGTGCGGGCCGGGGGTGCGGCCCGCACGGGTCGGGGCGGGTCAGCCGACCAGCGCGCGCCAGGTCACCGCGCCGGCCACGCCGTCGACGACCAGACGGTTGACGCTCTGGTAGGAGCGGACGGCGGAGGCGGTCACGGTGCCGAAGCCGCCGTCGACCGCGAGTCCCGCTCCGTGCTTGTTCAGGACCGTCTGCAGGGCGCGGACGTGGCTCCCGCTGTGGCCCTGCTTGAGGGTGTACACGAGGTGCGGCCAGGTCGCGGGACCGACCTGGCCGTCGGCGACCAGCCCCCGGGACGCCTGGAACCGCTTCACCGCGCCGACGGACACGGACCCGTAGGAGCCGTCGGCGGCCAGGTCGTATCCCCGCCGTGTCATCAGGTGTTGGATCGCGGTGACCCTCTTGCCCCGCGCGCCCGGGTCGATCCTGGACCAGCCGCCGCCGAGGTCGACGCCGCGGCCGGCCATGAACGAGACCGGGTTGGTGAGGGCGCCGAGCCCGCCGGAGTGGACCTCGAAGTGCAGGTGGGGCCCGGTGACGTTGCCGGTCGCTCCCATGTCGCCGATGCGCTGACCGGCGGAGACCTTGGCGTTGAGGCCGATCCTGTGCGCGCTGAGGTGGCCGTAGTACGTGTACTGACCGCCGCCGTGCGAGATGACGATGCCGTTGCCGGACCGGCCGGGGAGGCCTCCGCCCCAGCCCTTCCGGATCACCGTCCCGGCCGCCGCCGCGTAGACGGCGGTGCCGGTGGAGTTGGTGATGTCCTGACCGGCGTGCGGGCCCCCGCTCCGCGGCGCTCCGTAGTGACCGCCCTGCGGGAAGTGGCCCAGGGCGGGGTTGCACCAGCGGCCGTTCTTCAACGAGGCCGCCGCGGCGGTCGCCGTCAGCCCCGGTACGAACCCCATCGACACGCCGAGCCCCAAGCCCGCGCCGGCCAGCAGACCTCGGCGGGACGGACCGGTGCGCCGACGTTCTTCCCCGGCCGCGGCCACTGACGCGCAGGACTCACACATTGCCGCCTCCCTCGTATGTGTCGTGGGCATGACAGTCGGACGTTAGAGGGCGGCGGGTTCCCTGTCAGTACGGCGGCGCCGGAGCTGTCACGTTCCTGCCCCGGGATCCCGGGGCGCGCGGCACCTTCAGGACGAGAAGGAAGGGGTGAAGCCGACGGAACGGTCGAGGTGGTACGGCGGCCCGGAGATGCCGACGACCACCCCGCACGAAGGGCGAGTTCGATGGCCCGAGCCACGTCGGACGGCAGGACGGGCCCGGCCTCCCGCCCGATCCAGTTGCTCGGATGCGGCTGGGCCGTGGTGACCACGAGCGTTGTCCCCGGGGTGTCCGCGTGCTCGACCGCGAACGTGCAGGGTGACCAGGCAAGGCCCTGCGAGTACGTCGGTCTCCGCCGCAGACGCCAGCGGTAGGCGGTGCCGCCGACGACGATGCGCCGGGCGCCCTTGCGGGGCAGTGTCATGGGTTCTCCTCGGTATGCCGACGGCAGCGAGTCCCGCCCCCGGCGCCCGGCTCTCAGCGGCCGCCCGTCAAGGACCGGCCTATCGCCAGGTCCGCCCGTGCCGCCTTGTGCAGGGTGTTCAACGCGGTGACCAGCGCGGAGCCCAGTTCCTCGCGGCGGGCCGCGGACACGCCGGCGGGTTCGCGGGCGCACCTCAGGAGGTCCCAGAGACGTTCGTTGGCCGTGGCCGCCGCCCGCGAGGCCGCGTCCTCCGCCAGCAGGACGAGTCCTTCGAACAGGACGGAGCGCCGGTCCTCCGCCGCCTCCATCTCCGCCAGTGCCTCGGACGGGTCCTCACCCCGCTCACGGGCTTCGAGGGCCAACTTGGCGGCCCGAGAGGCTTGTTTGACGCAGGAGACGTACTCGACGTAGGCGTCCAGCTTGCGCTCGTCCCACCTGGTGGCCAACGCCTGGCGGAATTTGGCCCGTTCGGCCAGAGTCGCGGCGAAGAACGAGGTGACCGCGCCCAGGAGGACGCCGACCAGGGTGATGATCTGACTTGCCATGCGGTCAAGTTAGCGATCTTCGGGCAAGCCTGAGCGGCACTCGGGGGGAAGGATCCGGTGCGCGGTCGGCGCCGGCAGGTCCTCCTCCCGGCCATCGACGGAGCCCGGCCGTCGGTCGGCTCCCGGACCGCACGTCCGGGCCGCCCCCGGACAGACCGGGGACCAACCATTCCCTCCGAGCTGGAACCCCCGGAAGCCGACCTCGCGTTCGGACCGTAGCGACGGGCACTGTCACGGGGCTGCCGCTGAGCGGTCGTCAGCGGCAGGCGGTCACAGGGGCAGGTCGTCGGGCAGGACGCGGAACGCCTTGTGGCGGCCGAGGGGGCGTACGGCGCGGAAGTCGCGTCGGTCCAGCGTGAGGATCGCGTCGGTGTCGTAGTCGGAGGCGAGGGCCACGTTCACCGCGTCGGCCAGGTCGAGGTCCAGCCCGGTGTAGCGGGCGCGGACGGACTGGGCGGCGCCCAGGTGGTCCTCGGTGATCTCCGGTACGACGACGCGGCCCCGGCGCATCCAGCGCCGGATGTCGTCGACCGCGCTGACGGCGGCCTCCCGGCCGAGTTCACGCGTGGCGACGTGGTCCAGTTCGGCCAGGAGCAGCGGGGACATGACCAGGAGCCCCGCGGCCAGGATCGCCTCGTTCGCCCCTTCGTGCTCGGGGTGCGTGGAGTCGAGGGCGGCCAGGAGGCCGGAGGTGTCGGCGACGACGATGATCACGCGGCGCTTCCGGTGTCCGTCTCGCGGTGCACGGCGTCGGCGACCGTGCCGCGGACCTCGGCCTTGGACGGTGTCCGTCCCGGTCCCTCGAAGGTCCGTGAGAACAATGGCTCGTCCCAGACGCGGTTGGCCATGGCCGCGAGGTGGATCCCCTGGCGGATGATCTCGGCCTCGCTGATGCCCCGGCGCTCGGCGGCGGCCTTGATGATCGCCAGGTCCTCGGGGTCCGCGTAGACGTTGGTCCGCTTCATGGGCATGTACCTAGCGTAGTACATACACCTTCGTGATGTATGGGCTCGGTCCGGCCCTGCCCGCGCTCGGTCCGGCCCTGCCCTCAGCCCGCCGACGGCACCTGCCGGCCTCGGCGGCCGCGCAGGGCGCGCAGGGTCGCTCCCAGGGCCAGGGACTGGAGCAGGGCCGAGAGCGCGATACCGGCGGGGAAGAGCCACGTCGGCGCGTCCCCGCCCCAGGCCGCCTCGCCGAGCCAGGCCACGAAGCCGAAGGCGGGGAAGGTGAACAGCGCCGGCCAGACCCAGATGAACGACGCGTCCGCGTCGGGGGCGAACAGCGGTTGCGCCGCGGCGACGACGACGGCGCCGCCCACCAGGGTCAGGTACACCGCCGAGGCGCGGTTGGCGACGGCCAGGCGCGCCAGGGTGCGGATCGGGCCGGTGTGCGTGCGGGCGTTCATGCGGTGTCTCCCCGTGGGTCGTCGTCCTGTCTCCAGGGTCGGACGGAGCGGCGTCCGCGTCCTGAGTACCCGTACTCAGGGCGATGGCGACGGCCTGCGCAGGGCGGGGAGTGCCTACTGAGCGCCTATACCGACAGCGGAACCTCGTGGACCTCGTCCGCCTTGTGCCCCGCGCGTTCGTGGATGCGCTGGACCGCTTCGGCCGACGGGGCCTCCGACAGGCAGTAGACCGTGCCGGACTCCGGATCCGCCCAGGCGTGCTCGAAGTGGACGTCCTCGTCCTTCTCAAGCTCCAGGTCCGCCTGGTGCGCCTGGTGGAGCTGGTCCGCCGTGATTCCGTGCATCCCGCGGTGCACGTCCATGAAGTGAGCCATGGCCTCGCACCCCCTTCCGGGTCTCCCCTCCAGGGTGCGCCCGTGCGGCGGCCGGGTCGAGCCCGGCCGCCGCACCTGCCGCGTCAGCGCGTCACCCGCGCCCTCAGCCGCACTGGCAGGGGTTGCCCGACTGGCAGCCGCAGCCGCAGCCCGAGCCGCAGCCGCAGGCGGCGATCAGGGGCAGGCTGCGGAGGTCGGCGGGCTGTTCGGTCTGGCGCTCCTGCGCGGGATCGGGTGTCGTGCCGGGGGATTCGGCCATGGGTCCCTCCTCGAGGCTGGTGCCTGAGGCCATTGGACGCCCGGGACCCTGGTCGCATCAACGGCGCACTGATGTTCCCCCGCGCGCCCCCGGCGCCGCCCCGGCCTTCCCGGCTCGCCCCGGCATTCCCGGCGACGGATGCCGGGAACGCCGGGGCCCACCGGCGAAACCCGGCCGCTCCGCCCCCGCCGACCCTCAGGCCCCGTCCCCCCGCACCGGCTGGATGTCCGCCTGGAGCTCGTCCGCGTGTTCGCCCGTGACCAGGTAGACCACCCGCTTGGCGACCGCGACGGCGTGGTCCGCGTAGCGCTCGTAGTAGCGGCCGAGCAGGGTCACGTCGACGGCCGTCTCGATGCCGTGCTTCCAGCGGTCGTCCATCAGGTGCTGGAAGAGCGTGCGGTGCAGCAGGTCCATCGCGTCGTCGTCCTGCTCGAGCTGGAGCGCCAGGTCGACGTCCTTGGTGATGATCACCTCCGCCGCCTTAGCCATCAGGCGCTGCGCGAGCTGGCCCATCTCCAGGATCGTGGCGTGCAGATCGTGCGGGACGGCACGCGCCGGGTAGCGCAGCCGGGCCAGCTTGGCCACGTGCTGGGCCAGGTCGCCCGAGCGCTCCAGGTCGGCCGACATCCGCAGCGAGGTGACGACGATGCGCAGGTCCGTCGCCACCGGCTGCTGCCGGGCCAGCAGGGCTATCGCCTTCGCCTCCAGCTCGTGCTGGAGCTCGTCGACCTTCTGGTCGCCCTCGATCACGTGCTCGGCCAGCTTGAGGTCGGAGTCGAGGATGGCGGTGGTGGCGCGTCCGATCGCCGACCCGACCAGCCGGGCCATCTCCACCAGACCGTCGCCGATCGAGTCCAGTTCCTCGTGGTACGCGTCCCGCATCAGGTTCCCTCTCGTACGTCCTAGGAGGGGCGCTCGAACCCCTCGCCGCACCCCCACGCTTACACGTTCCGGCCCGTACGCGTCCGTTTCCGGCACCTCGAGTGAACCGGTCCTGGCTCCAAGGTGAACTCTGGGCGACGAGTGTTCGAGGTCGCACCCCGACGGCTGGGGCGGGGCCGTGCACCGTGCCTAACCTGGACGCATGGACGTGAACGCGGCGGTCGCCGCAGCGGCAGCGATCGCCGGAGTACTCACCGGCGTCATCGCCATGCTGGCGTTCCGCTGGAGCGAACGCGACCAGAAGCGCCCCACCCGCACCTCCCTGCACACCGACCCGGTGCTGCCGCCCGGCGTGGACACCGTCCTGTCGGTGCTGCGCTCCTCCGCCGTCGTCCTCGACGAGGCCGACGGTGTCGTCAAGGCCAGCTCGGCGGCGTACGCCCTCGGTCTGGTGCGCGGCGGCAAGCTCGCCGTCGAGCCGATGCTCCAGATGGCCCGGGACACACGGCGCGACGGGGAGATACGGCAGGTCGAACTGGACCTGCCGAGGCGGGGCAACGGCCGCGGCGAGGCCCTCGCCGTGTCCGCGCGTGTCGCGCCCCTCGGGTCGCGGCTGGTGCTCCTGCTGGTCGAGGACCTCACCGAGGCCCGCCGCATCGAGGCGGTGCGGCGCGACTTCGTCGCCAACGTGAGCCACGAGCTGAAGACGCCGGTCGGCGCGCTCTCCCTGCTGTCCGAGGCCGTGATGGACGCCTCGGACGACCCGGAGGCCGTGGAGCGGTTCGCCGGGCGCATGCAGATCGAGGCGACCCGGCTGACCAACCTGGTGCAGGAGCTCATCGACCTGTCCCGGGTGCAGAACGACGACCCCCTCGACGACGCCGAGCCCGTCGCGGTGGACGAACTCGTCGCCGAGGCCGTCGACCGCTGCCGGCACGCGGCCGGCACGAAGCAGATCACGATGGCCGCGGGCGGCACCGCCGACCTGTACGTCCGCGGCAACCGCGGCCAGCTCGCCGCGGCGCTCGGCAACCTCGTCGAGAACGCCGTCAACTACTCACCCGCACGCACCCGCGTCGGCATCGCGGCCCGGCGCGTCGGCGCCCCCGGCGGCGATCTGATCGAGATCGCGGTGACCGACCAGGGCATCGGCATCTCCGAGAAGGACAAGGAGCGCGTCTTCGAGCGCTTCTACCGCGTCGACCCGGCCCGTTCCCGGGCCACCGGAGGCACCGGTCTGGGTCTCGCGATCGTCAAGCACGTGGTCGCCTCGCACGGCGGGGAGGTCACGGTGTGGAGTGCCGAAGGCCAGGGCTCCACGTTCACCCTGCGACTGCCGGAGTCGGGTACCGCCCGCGACCGCGCGTCGCGCCGGACCGCGGACGCCGGCCGCGCGGACCAGGCGGAACAGCTCGACCTGGGACACGTGGAGCACGGTGAGATCGCCGGCGACACACGGTCGGGCCCCGCTTCCTCCCGTACAGATTCCGCACGTACAGATCCCTACGAAACGCTTCCCGCTCCGGAGGTCCTTCCGTGACCCGTGTGCTCGTCGTCGAGGACGAGGAGTCCTTCTCCGACGCACTGTCGTACATGCTCCGCAAGGAGGGCTTCGAGGTCGCCGTGGCGACCACCGGCCCCGACGGACTCGACGAGTTCGAGCGCAACGGCGCCGACCTCGTCCTGCTCGACCTGATGCTGCCCGGGCTGCCGGGCACCGAGGTGTGCCGGCAGCTCCGCGGCCGCTCGAACGTTCCCGTGATCATGGTGACCGCCAAGGACAGCGAGATCGACAAGGTCGTGGGACTGGAGATAGGGGCCGACGACTACGTCACCAAGCCCTTCTCCTCCCGCGAGCTGGTCGCCCGCATCCGTGCCGTGCTGCGCCGGCGCGGCGAGCCGGAGGAGGTGACCCCGGCCGCGCTGGAGGCCGGGCCCGTACGCATGGACGTCGACCGGCACGTGGTGACCGTCGGCGGCACCAAGGTCGACCTGCCGCTGAAGGAGTTCGACCTGCTGGAGATGCTGCTGCGCAACGCCGGACGGGTGCTGACCCGCATGCAGCTCATCGACCGGGTGTGGGGCGCCGACTACGTCGGTGACACCAAGACCCTCGACGTCCACGTCAAGCGGCTGCGCGCCAAGATCGAGCCCGACCCGGGCGCGCCGCGCTACCTGGTGACGGTGCGGGGGCTCGGCTACAAGTTCGAGCCGTAGCCGGACCGGCCTCGGCGCCCCCGTGTACGACGAAGGGCGGGACCTCCTCGGAGGTCCCGCCCTTCGCGCGGTGTGCCGGGGGGTACGGGGATCAGTGGCCGGCCGTCTCGCCCTGCGTGGCGGCGTCGGTCGCCGTGCCCGTGGCGTCGGCCTGGCCCTCGTCGCCGGGGGCGGCCGAGGAGCCGTCGGACGGGGCGCCCGAGGTCTGGCCGGCGCCCGGCTCCCCGGACGGCGTCGACGACGCGGCGGGCGCCGACGGGATGTCGCCCGGGCCCCACTCGGAGAAGTAGCTCTCGGCCGGGACGACGAAGGCGCGCAGGTTCACGTCGCCGGTCTCGCTGAGCGCGAAGGTGACCTTCTGGGCGTTGCCGTCCTGGATGGCCTCGCGGCTGCGGGGCAGGACCGCGGAGGCGTTGTCCTTGCCGCCGATGATCAGGGAGCCCCCGGCCGGGATGGTCAGGCTCTTGCCCTTGGCGCCCTTGGCGGGCTTCAGCTCGGCGGCCTTGCCGGCCACGGTGATGGAGTCCAGCGTCTGGTCGGACGAGCCGCTGTTGAAGAGGGTGGCGGCGACGACGGCCGGGCCGGTCGACTCCAGGTCGGGCTGGGTGATGACCAGCGCGTTCTGGATCTTGATGTCACCGATGGAGGTGGCCGCGTTGTCCGGCTTGATGTCCAGCGTCTGGGCGTTGTGACCGGCACCGCACGCGGCGAGCGAGGCGATCGAGAACGCGATGGCGGCGGCGGCGAGGGCGCCGCGTCGAAGGCTGCTGCTCACGGCGGCGGCAACTCCTTGACTCGAGCGAGGCGGCGGCCCACGGAATAAAGCCGCCCTAAGTGTCTGTCAGCGGCCTTAGGTTACCGAGCCGTTCCCGGGCCGCCGCACCCGACCCTCCCCGGACGGGTTCCGGCTTCGCCCGGCAGGCGGTAGCCCCGGAGCTGCACGGGGGCATCCGGAGGGCGTCCGCCCCACCCGCATCACGTGTCACATTGGCATACGCGCAGGTCGGTCATTCGGATAAGAAGCCCCCTCTTACGGGTGTGCCTCGGCGCGTGAAATGTGGCGTGAAGGAATACATGGAGTGTCCGAGAATTGATCACGCGGCGCGCCGGCCGGCGGCACCCGTGATCAATTCCGGAATCGTCCGGAACCCCGCACCACGGGTCGAACGGAGGAGCGGAACTCGCACGAGTGGAACCGGACATTTGGGGATGTTCGGACGTCTTGGCGGGGCTCCGGACGTGCCTGACGGGCGTGTTTCGCCCAGCCTGAAGAGCTGCTCCGACCTGCGAATACTTTCTTCCGCTCACCGGCCGCAGCACGTTCCTGTTGCTGTTGTCAAGCCCCGAGATATGCCCTGACCTGCGAAAACGCCATTCAGAAGACGCTGTATCCGTGTTACCCTGGATAGCCACGGAAGGGGTACCTGTCACATGACGTTCAAGGTTGGCGACACCGTGGTCTATCCCCATCACGGGGCCGCGCTGATCGAGGCTATCGAAACTCGCCAGATCAAAGGCGTGGACAAGACCTACTTGGTGCTGAAGGTCGCCCAGGGTGACCTGACGGTACGTGTGCCAGCGGACAATGCGGAGTTCGTCGGCGTGCGTGATGTGGTCGGTCAGGACGGGCTGGACCGGGTCTTCGAGGTGCTGCGCGCGCCGTACGCCGAGGAGCCCACGAACTGGTCGCGTCGTTACAAGGCAAACCTGGAGAAGCTCGCCTCCGGCGACGTCATCAAGGTCGCGGAAGTCGTGCGCGACCTGTGGCGCCGCGAGCGCGAGCGCGGACTCTCCGCAGGTGAGAAGCGCATGCTCGCCAAGGCCCGCCAGATCCTGGTGAGCGAGCTGGCCCTCGCGGAGAACACCAACGAGGACAAGGCGGAGGCCCTGCTCGACGAGGTGCTCGCCTCCTGAGGCGAGATCCTCGCGGGTTCTGACGCGAGGCACGGCCCGGTGCCCACTCGGCTCAGGCCCACCACTCGGTTCAGCGCACGGAAATGCCGCGGTGCCCGATGACATCCACCTGTCGCCGGGCGCTGCGGCATATTCGTACCCCGACGCCCTGCGTCTTCGTACGCTCATCCCCGGAGGCTTCCCCGGTCCTGGCGTGCCGGGCCCGGGCCGCAGGCTCGACCAGGGTCACGGAAGGGTCCGGTCCAGACGTCGCGCCCGGCACGGTGAGGCCATACCCAACTAGGTCGAGCACACAAACCTGACAGGAACCGATGTCTGACGAATCGCGCCCCTCGCCCGCCGAGCCGCCCGCCGGGGCCCGGACGAACGCCCGGACCGCGGCCGTGATCCCGGCCGCCGGCCGCGGCGTACGCCTCGGCCCGGGTGCCCCGAAGGCCCTGCGGGCGCTGGGCGGCACGCCCATGCTCATCCACGCGGTCCGGGCCATGGCCGCCTCCCGCGCCGTCTCCCTCGTCGTCGTCGTGGCCCCGCCCGACGGCGCCGCCGAGGTCAAGAGCCTCCTCGACGCGCACGCCCTTCCGGAGCGGACCGACTTCCTGGTCGTGCCGGGCGGCGAGTCGCGGCAGGAGTCCGTACGGCTGGGGCTGGCCGCGCTGCCGCCCGAGTACGACATCGTCCTCGTGCACGACGCGGCGCGGCCGCTGGTGCCGGTCGACACGGTGGACGCCGTGATCGAGACCGTGCGCGGCGGTGAGCCGGCGGTCGTGCCGGCGCTGCCGCTGGCCGACACCGTCAAGCAGGTCGAGCCCGCCGCCGTCGCGGGCGAGCCGGAGCCCGTGGTGGCGACGCCGCGGCGGGCGCTGCTGCGCGCGGTGCAGACGCCGCAGGGCTTCGACCGGGCCACGCTGGTGCGGGCCCACGAGACGGTCGACGGCGACGTCACCGACGACGCGAGCATGGTCGAACAGCTCGGGCTGACGGTGGTGGTGGTGCCGGGGCACGAGGAGGCGTTCAAGGTGACGCGGCCGCTCGACCTCGTGCTCGCGGAGGCCGTACTGGCGCGCAGGAGGCTCAACGATGGGTTCTGAGACGCAGGGGCTCGTCGTGCTGCCCCAGGTCGGGATCGGTACCGACATCCACGCCTTCGAGGACGGGCGCGAGTTGTGGTGCGCGGGTCTGAAGTGGGAGGGCGAGGGCGCCGGTCTCGCCGGTCACTCCGACGCGGACGTCGTCGCGCACGCGGCCTGCAACGCGCTGTTCTCCGCGGCGGGGCTCGGCGACCTGGGGCAGCACTTCGGCACCGGACGGCCGGAGTGGTCCGGGGCGTCCGGGGTGACGCTGCTGACGGAGGCGGCGCGGATCGTGCGGGAGGCGGGGTTCCGGATCGGGAACGTCGCGGTGCAGGTGGTGGGGCCGCGGCCGAAGATCGGCAAGCGGCGGGACGAGGCGCAGAAGGTGCTGTCCGAGGCAGTGGGGGCGCCGGTGTCGGTGTCGGGCGCCACCACGGACGGGCTGGGGTTCCCGGGGCGGGGCGAGGGGCTGATGGCGGTCGCCACGGCACTGGTGGTCCGCGCGGCGTGAAACCGCCTCCGGCGAAGGCGCCGGTGCCCGTGCCGGGTACCGGCGCCGGGCGCCGGGCGTGTCCGGGACGCGCGGGGCTCCGCCCCGCACCCCGCCGCGGGCTCCTCCTCGCGCAGGGCTCGGTCCGGTGACGACCGCGGGCGGCGTCCCCCGGCACTGGTCGGGGCCCACTACCCTGGAGGCGTGACTATTCGGCTGTACGACACCAGCGCCCGGCAGATCCGTGACTTCGCCCCCCTCACGCCCGGGTGTGTCTCGATCTACCTGTGTGGCGCCACCGTGCAGGCCGCACCGCACATCGGCCACATCCGGTCGGGGCTGAACTTCGACATCATGCGCCGCTGGTTCGCGTACCGCGGCTACGACGTCACGTTCATCCGTAACGTCACCGACATCGACGACAAGATCATCAAGAAGGCGGCCGAGCAGAACCGCCCCTGGTGGTCCATCGGGTACGAGAACGAGCGGGCGTTCAACGACGCCTACGACGCCCTCGGCTGCCTGCCGCCCACCTACGAACCGCGCGCCACCGGCCACGTCACCGAGATGGTCGAGATGATGCGCGGCCTCATCGAGCGCGGGCACGCCTACGAGGCCGAGGGCAACGTCTACTTCGACGTACGGTCCCTGCCCGGGTACCTGTCCCTGTCCAACCAGGACCTGGACGACCTGCGCCAGCCCGAGGGCGAGGGCGAGACCGGCAAGCGGGACCCGCGGGACTTCGCCATGTGGAAGGCGGCCAAGCCCGGGGAGCCGAGCTGGGAGACGCCGTGGGGACGCGGCCGGCCCGGCTGGCACCTGGAGTGCTCCGCCATGGCGCACAAGTACCTGGGCGAGGAGTTCGACGTCCACGGGGGCGGGATCGACCTGATCTTCCCGCACCACGAGAACGAGATCGCCCAGGCCCGCGGCTTCGGCGACGCCTTCGCCCGGTACTGGGTGCACAACGCCTGGGTCACCATGAGCGGCGAGAAGATGTCCAAGTCGCTCGGCAACAGCGTGCTCGTGAGCGAGATGGTCAAGCAGTGGCGCCCGGTCGTGCTGCGGTACTACCTGGGCACCCCGCACTACCGCTCCACCATCGAGTACAGCGAGGAGTCCCTGCGCGAGGCCGAGTCGGCGTTCGCGCGGATCGAGGGCTTCGTGCAGCGCGTCACCGAGCTGGCCGGCGGGGCCGTCGAGCCCGCCGGCGAGGTGCCGCCCGCCTTCGCCGAGGCGATGGACGACGACCTGGGCGTCCCCCAGGCGCTCGCCGTCGTGCACACCACCGTCCGGCAGGGCAACAGCGCGCTGGCCGCCGACGACAAGGAGGCCGCGGTCGCCCGCCTCGCCGAGGTCCGCGCGATGCTCGGCGTGCTCGGCCTCGACCCGCAGGCACCGCACTGGGCCGGCGAGAGCGAGAAGGGCGAGGACCTGCACGATGCCGTCGACAGCCTCGTACGCCTCGTCCTCGACCAGCGCGAGGCCGCCCGGGCGCGCAAGGACTGGTCCACCGCGGACGCCATCCGCGACCGGCTCAAGGAGTCCGGACTCGTCATCGAGGACAGCCCGCAGGGACCGCGCTGGAGCCTCGGCTCCCGCTGAGCCCCTCCGGACACGGAAGATCAAGTGTGCCGCCCGGCCTCCCGGGCGGCACACTGCATAGGACGCAAGCGCAACACGTGAAGCAGAAACAGAGCGGAGACAGGTAACTCATGGCCGCGAACAACCGCCGCATGTCCGGCAAGAAGGGCGCGCAGGTCGGCAGCGGCGGCAAGCGGCGCCGGGGCCTGGAAGGCAAGGGGCCGACGCCTCCCGCCGAGATGCGTAAGGGGCACGCCAAGCAGCGCGCCGCCCAGGCGAAGGCGCGCCGCGCCACCGGACGCCCGCAGCAGCGGCGCGGGGGCGGCCGCTCGGCGTCCGAACTCGTCGTCGGACGCAACCCCGTCTACGAGGCGCTGCGCGAGGGCGTGCCCGCCTCGACGCTCTACGTCCAGCAGTTCATCGACAACGACGAGCGGGTGCGCGAGGCGCTCCAGCTCGCGGCCGAGCGCGGCGGCATCAACCTCATGGAGGCGCCGCGCCCGGAGCTGGACCGGATGACCAACGGGCTCAACCACCAGGGCCTGGTCCTGCAGGTCCCGCCGTACGAGTACGCGCACCCCGAGGACCTGGTCGCCGCCGCCCACGACGAGGGCGCGGACCCGCTGATCGTCGCCCTCGACGGCGTGACCGACCCGCGCAACCTCGGCGCCGTCGTCCGCTCCGTCTCCGCGTTCGGCGGCCACGGCGTCGTCGTGCCCGAGCGGCGCGCGGCCGGGATGACGGCCGGTGCCTGGAAGACCTCGGCCGGCACGGCCGCCCGTACGCCGGTGGCCCGCGCCACCAACCTCACGCGGGCGCTGGAGTCGTACCAGAAGGCCGGGCTGGTCGTCGTGGGCCTCGCCGCCGACGGCGAGGTCGAACTGGGCGAACTGGAGGCCCTGGACGGTCCCGTGGTCGTCGTGGTCGGCAGCGAGGGCAAGGGACTGTCGCGGCTGGTCGGCGAGACCTGCGACTTCCGGGTGCGGATCCCGATGCCCGGCGGCGCCGAGTCCCTCAACGCCGGTGTGGCGGCGGGCATCGTGCTGTACGAGGCGGCGCGCCGGCGCGCCTGAGCGTGCGGAGTCGAGCGGGGGGACGCGCGTTCGGCGCGGTCCCCCGCACGGGGTGTTCCGGGCGGTCCGCGCCCGCTTGACGCGGTCCGGACAGATCCGCCGGGTCAAGGCAGTGTCCTAACGACACGTCACTCGGTTAGATGAGCGTGGACACCAGAACACCCCGCACACCCACGGGGGACCGTTCGTCGGGATACGACGACGCTCCCGCGCTGAGCATGGTGAAGGTTCCGAGCGATCCGGCCCAGGTCATCGTCAACCACGCGAGCTTCCGCGTGCAGCTCGGTGCCTCCGCGCGGCGGACCCGGTCCCCGCGGATCGCGCGGCACTTGAGCGCCACCCAGGACACCGCCCGTATGCCCGCCGCCGGCACCGCGGTCGCGGTCCCCAGGCCCGCCCGGCGCCGCCCCGTCGTCTGGAGCGGCCGGTCCGCCCCGGACGACACCGGCGCCCACCGGCTGCTCCAGGCGGTACGTGCCGGAGCCGGCCGTCATGTCGAGGAACCGGCCCCCGACGCGGGCGCCACCCAGGTCATCCCCCGCGTCGGCGCGGACGGACCGGGTCGCCACGGCCTGTACGACTACGACGAGGGCCCCGCCACCGAGACCCTGGAGACGCCCCTCGTCGGCGCCCAGCGCGGCCCCGTCCCGCAGGGCACGCGGCTGCTGCCCGCCATGCGCGGCGGCGGCAGCGCCTACGACGAACCGGCCTACGCCGACGAGGACTTGGGCCCGTACGGCACCGACCCGGACGACGACGGCACGGACCGGGAGCCGCGCGGCCGGCGCCACGCCGACGACCCCGTACGGCACGCCTACTTCCCCGGCCGCCGCATGAACCTCGGCGTCGTGCTGCTGCCCCTGCGCGTCTTCCTCGGGTTCATCTCCGTCTACGCTGGCATGGGCAAGCTCTGCGACCCCGTCTACTTCGACGGCGGCGAACGCGGTTCCATGGTCAAGTGGCTCAACTCCCTGCACCCCTGGGACGTCGCCGAGCCGCTGCGCCAGTTCGCCCTCTCCCACCCCGTCGGTTCCGGACTGGTCATCGCCTTCCTCCAGGTCCTGGTGGGCGTCCTGACCGTCCTGGGCTGCTGGCAGCGCGTCGCCGCCGTCGTCGGCGCGATCCTGTCCGCCGCGCTCCTGGTCACCGTGAGCTGGAAGAGTGTCCCCGTCTACGAGGCGCCCGACATCATCTACCTCGCCGCCTGGTCGCCGCTCATCATCGCCGGGGCACCCGTCTACTCCGTCGACGGCCGCCTCGCCGCCGGTGCCTGGCGCCGCCTCGGCCCCCGCGCCGACATCTGGGACCTGCGCCGCCACGTGCTGCGCAGGGGAGCCCTCGTCACCTTCCTCGTCACCGGCGTCACCCTCCTCGTCGGCTCCCTCCTCGGCGGCGCCGTGCGGGACGCCGACCGCGTGGTCGTCCCCGGGCCCGGCGAGGCCCCGCGCAACGTGCTGCCCGGCTCCCCGCTTCCCCAGGAGCCTGGCGAGAGTGAGGAGCGGACGCCGGACGCCTCCTCCTCGGCACCCGCGCAGGGCGCCACCTCCGGTGGGGCCACCCCGTCCGAGGACGGCGGGGCCACGGCGGGCGCGACCCGCGACAGCGACTCGACGCCGGGCGGTACGCCCAGCGAGACGCAGGGCACCTCGGGGCAGGCCCCGCCGCAGCGGACCTCGCCGGCCGGTGAGGCGCCGAGCACCACGGCCGGGCCGACCTCCGGCGGCTCCACCACCGGGGACGTCGACGGCGGTGCCACCGGCGGCACGGGAAGCGCCGAGAGCGACGGCGGCTCCTCCTCCACGGGGCAGCCGGGCAGCCGTCTGGTGGGCGGCCTGCTGGGCTAGGCACCCCGGACGGCACCGGCCCCCGGTGCGTACGACGACGGGTCCCGCACGGAAGTCGTGCGGGACCCGTCGTTCGTGTCCGGGGTTCCCCGGGCGCCGGCTTCGCCGGGCCGGTGGACGCGGCTAGCGGTTCCTCAGGGCGGTCAGTTCGCGGGCGGCCTCGGTCAGGTCCTTCGCGGTGTCGATCGCCCGCCAGTAGGAGCCCTGCGGGATCGGGAAGCCGGCCAGCAGGCGCTCACGGGCCAGCCGGGGGAACGTCGTCCGCTCGTGGTCACCGCGCTCCGGGAGCATCGCGGCGAAGGCGGGGGAGAAGACGTAGACACCCGCGTTGATCTCGAAGGTGGACGGGGGCGCCTCGATGAAGTCCGTGATGTGCCCGAAGCCGTCCGTCTGCACGGCGCCCCAGGGCAGCCGGGGACGGGCCAGGGCGAGGGTCGCGACGGCGTCCCGCTCGGCGTGGAAGTCCGCCATGTCGCGCAGCGAGAAACGGGTCCAGATGTCGCCGTTCGTGGCGTACCAGGGCCGGTCGGGGTGCGGCAGATGCGCGGCGGCGTACTTGAGGCCGCCGCCGCGGCCGAGGGGCTCGGTCTCCACCACGGTCGTGACGGACAGCGGCAGATCGGCGTTCTCGAGCCACTTCTGCAGCACCTCGGCGAGGTGGCCGCAGGAGACCACCACGTCGGTCACGCCCTCCTCGGCGAGCCAGGCGAGCTGGTGGCCGATGATCGGGGTTCCGGTGCCCGGGATCTCCACCATCGGCTTGGGCCGGTCGTCGGTGTAGGGGCGCAGACGGGAACCCTGCCCGCCGGCCAGGACGACGGCTTGAACGGGGCGGCGGGACGCGGCGTTCGGATCGGTCATGCCCCGAACTGTACGTGGCGTTCCGCCGGCCCCGTGGGGGTGCTCAGCGGTGTCCGGCGAGCACGCCCGAGGCGAAGGCGGTGTCGCAGACGGGGCGCGCGTACGACTGGGCGCGCGTCGGGCCGTACACCTTGACCGCGGCGCGGCCGAGGGCGCGGGCGATGGACGCGCAGTGCTTCGCCAGCGACGGGCGGTCGTCGACGGCTTGCTGGAGGTGGGTGAGGGCGACGCCCGGGTCCTCCTCCTGGAGTTCGGTCAGCAGCCGGTCGCGCAGCACCTCGTGCGCGGCGCGGGCGGCGGCGGGCGAGGACGCCTTGGCGGAGGTGGCCTCCGACGCGGCGAGCACGGAGCCCGAGGGGTCCCCCGACCAGTTGACCCGGGTGACGGCGAGGGTCCCGGAGAGCACCAGGACGACGGGCAGGACGAGGGCGAGGGAGCGGCCGATCCGGCGGGCGGGGCCCCGGCCGCGTCGCGTCTGCTGGGTGGCGGAGTGCTTCACGGAGTGCTTCACGCGAGTGAGGGTAGCGCCCGGTAATGATTTGGCGACATTTAGTCACCGGTTCGGGGGATGGGGAGCGGCCGAAAAATGGGTAACGGGTTGACGCACGCGGATCGAAACGTCCGTTGTGCCGGGGTATTTGTCGACAACGGGAAGAGCCCCGCAGCAGGCCGCGGGGCTCTTCGTGCCGACCGGGTGAAATTCACCCGGCAGCGTGGTGCTCGGTGGGGGCGCTCAGTCGGAGAGACGCTCACCGGAGGAGGACGAGAAGACGTGGATCTCGCCCGGGCGCGGCACGACGTGCACGGTCGCGCCCTTCTCCGGCACCGCGCGGCTGCTGACGCGGACCACGAGGTCCTTCGTCTCGCCGCCGACCTCGACCGTGCCGTAGATGTAGCCGTCGGCGCCGGTCTCCTCGACGACGTTGACCGAGACCGCGAGGCCGGCCGGGGCGTCGGCGGAGTCCTTGGACAGGGACGCGGAGACGCCGCCGTTCAGCTCGACCACGTCGAAGTGCTCGGGGCGGACGCCGACGGTGACCGTGCGGTCGCCCTTGTCGGCGGCGGCCGCCAGGGCGTCCCGGCCGACCGGGACGACGCTGTTGCCGAACTTCACGCCGCCGTCGGTGATCGGGACCTCGACCAGGTTCATGGCGGGGGAGCCGATGAAGCCGGCGACGAAGAGGTTCGCGGGCTTGTCGTACATGTTCCGCGGGGAGTCGACCTGCTGGAGCAGGCCGTCCTTCAGCACGGCCACCCGGTCGCCCATCGTCATGGCCTCGACCTGGTCGTGGGTGACGTACACGGTGGTGATGCCGAGGCGGCGCTGCAGCGAGGCGATCTGGGTGCGGGTGGAGACGCGGAGCTTGGCGTCCAGGTTGGACAGCGGCTCGTCCATGAGGAACACCTGCGGCTCGCGCACGATTGCGCGGCCCATGGCGACACGCTGGCGCTGACCGCCGGAGAGCGCCTTCGGCTTGCGGTCCAGGTACTCGGTGAGGTCGAGGATCTTCGCGGCCTCCTCGACCTTCTGCCGGATCTCCGCCTTGTTGACGCCGGCGATCTTGAGCGCGAAGCCCATGTTGTCGGCGACCGTCATGTGCGGGTAGAGCGCGTAGTTCTGGAACACCATGGCGATGTCCCGGTCCTTGGGCGGCAGGTGCGTGACGTCGCGGTCACCGATGCGGATGGCGCCGCCGTTGACGTCCTCGAGCCCCGCGAGCATGCGCAGCGAGGTGGACTTGCCGCAGCCGGACGGGCCGACCAGGACGAGGAACTCGCCGTCCGCGATGTCGATGTCGAGACCGTCGACGGCGGGCTTGTCGGAACCCGGGTAAATGCGGGTCGCCTTGTCGAACTGGACTGTGGCCATGATGTATGGGCCCCCTTCTACCGGCAGGAACGTGCCGGACGATCCGTTGTAGGAAGGTGGTTGTGGTGTAGTCCACCTGGGTGAACCGGGTCAGGACGCTACCTCTCCTCCACCTGATCTGTCAGTAGCTTCGGGCCTGTGAACTTCGCCGGGAATGGGGCACCGCATCGTTCACCGGCTCTGTGTACAGTGGAGCCTCCGCGCGCGCCGGCGCGTGACGCCTCCTTAGCTCAGCTGGTCAGAGCGCCGCTCTTGTAAAGCGAAGGTCGTCGGTTCGAATCCGACAGGGGGCTCGGAGTACGGGTGAAGGCCCCGTCGTCCTGTGGACGGCGGGGCCTTCGTGCGTCCGCTGGGCGGGCGGCGGCTCACAGGGTGCGCAGGAGCGCGGTACGACGTGTCGGCGGGGCCCTGCGCAGGGCGGGCCCCGTCCCCTCAGCCCACCGGTTCCGGCACCGGCCGGTCGGCCGGGGTGCCGTGTTTCGGGGCCTTGGCCGTCACCATCAGGCCCGCGATCAGGCCCGCCAGCAGCATGATGCCGGCGGCCAGCCAGATGGCGACCGTGTAGCCGTGGACGATGCCCTCCTTGATGATCTCCCCCCGCCGGGACGGGTCGGTCAGATGGCTGGTGATCCAGGAGGCGCTGGTGCTGGTGGCGACGGTGTTGAGCAGCGCCGTGCCGATCGAACCGCCCACCTGCTGCGAGGTGTTGACCGTCGCGGAGGTCACGCCGGAGTCCTGCGGGGCGACACCGGCGGTGGCGGTGGAGAAGACCGGCATGAACGTCAGGCCCATGCCGAGGCCCATCAGGATCAGGGCGGGCAGGATCTCGGTGGCGTACCGGGAGTCCACGGTCATCTGGGTGAGGATCACCATGCCGCCGGAGGCGAGGACCATGCCCGGGACCATCAGCATCCGGGGGCCCACGCGTCGCAGCAGCCGGGCGGAGATCTGGGTCGAGCCGATGATGATCGCGGCGGTCAGGGGCAGGAACGCCAGGCCGGTCTGCACGGGCGAGTAGTCGAGGATGACCTGGAGGTAGTAGGTCATGAACAGGAACAGGCCGAACATGCCGATGACGGCCAGCATCATCGTCAGGAAGCAGCCGGCGCGGTTGCGGTCACGGATGATGTGCAGCGGCAGCAGGGGGACCGGCGCCCGGGTCTGCCAGGCCACGAAGGCCACCAGCAGCAGCACGGACGCGCCGAGCAGCGACAGCACGAACGGGTCGCTCCAGCCGCGGGGCTGGGCCTCGCTGAAACCGTAGACGAGGGCGACCAGGCCGCCGCAGCCGAGGATCACGCCGGGCACGTCGAGGCGGACCTGGGTGTGGCCGGGCCGGTCGTGCAGCAGGAGCAGGGCGCCGGCCACGGCGATGACCGCGATGGGGACGTTGACGTACAGGCACCAGCGCCAGTTCAGGTACTCGGTGAGCACGCCGCCGACGATGAAGCCGACGGCGGCGCCGCTGCCGGCCAGCGCGCCGTAGATCCCGAAGGCCTTCCCGCGCTCCGCCGGGTCGGTGAACGTGGTGGTCAGCAGGGACAGCGCGGAGGGCGCGAGGACGGCGGCGAAGGCGCCCTGGAGGGCGCGGGCGCCGAACAGCATCGCGGGCACGGTGGCGGCGCCGCCGAGCGCCGAGGCGACGGCGAAGCCGATCAGCCCGATGACGAAGGTGCGTTTGCGGCCGACGCGGTCGGCGATCCGGCCGCCGAGCAGGAGCAGGCCGCCGAAGGCGAGGGTGTAGGCGGTGATCACCCATTGCCGGTTGGCGTCGGACATGCCGAGATCGCGCTGCGCGGAGGGCAGCGCGATGTTCACGATGGTCGCGTCGAGGACGACCATCAACTGCGCCAGGGCGATCACCACCAGCCCCCACCAGCGGCGGGGGTCGGCGTCCGCGGAGGCGACTCCCTCACCTGTCCGGGTGACACTCATCTGGCCAGAAGACCACGAATCGGGAGGTATCGCATCCTGTTCGGGGCGTCCGTGGGCCCCTCGTCCTCATGGCTCCAGGACCACCTTGCCGGTCGTCCCCCTGGTCTCCAGCGCGCGGTGCGCGGCGGCGGCCCCGGCGAGAGGGAAGCGGTGCACGGCGGGGGTGAGGCGCCCCTCGGCGGCCTCGGCGAGGGCGCGCAGTTCGAGGGTGCGGACGGGGTCGGGGCCGCCGGCCCTCTCCAGCATCACCGGACCGAGCACCTGCTCCGACACGCCCTCGACGAGGTACGGCGCCCCGTCGCGCAGCCCCCTGCCCGACCAGCCGAAGACCAGGTGCCGGCCGCCGGGTCCGAGCAGCGCGACGGCCTCCCGGGCGGCGTCCCCGCCCACGCCGTCGAAGACGACGGTCGCCGTACGGCCGCCCAGGTGGGCGCGGACCCTCGCGGGCCACCCGGGGTCGGTGTAGTCGACGGCGAGGTCGGCGCCGTTCGCCGCGACGCGGGCGGTCTTCTCCGGGCCGCCGGCCAGCCCCACGACCGTGGCGCCGGCGTTCTTGGCGTACTGCACCAGCAGCGTGCCGATGCCGCCCGCGGCGGCCGGGACCACGGCCACGGAGCCGGGGCCGAGGCCGGCGAACTGGAGGATGCCCATGGCCGTACGGCCCGTGCCGATCATGGCGACGGCCTCGGCGAAGTCCAGGGCGGCCGGGATCTCGTGGAGGCGTGTGGCGTCGACGGCGGCGAGTTCGGCGTATCCGCCGGGAGCGAAGCCGAGGTGGGCGACGACCCGCCGGCCGAGCCAGTTCCCCGGGGTGCCCTCGCCGAGGGCGTCGACGACGCCGGCGACCTCGCGGCCGGGGATCGTGGGCAGGTCGGGAAGCCGTGGCGCCGGCCCCGGCAGCCCCTCCCGCAGGGCGGTGTCCAGCAGATGGACGCCGGCCGCGCGGACGGCGACCCGGACCTGGCCGGGGCCCGGCGACGGGTCCCCGACCTCTTCGAGGACGAGGTTCTCGGCCGGGCCGAAGGCGTGCAGCCGGATGGCGCGCATGGAGGTCCCCCCAGGGTGAGATGCGGTGTGTGCCCCCACCCAACGACCTCAAGCGCCCTTGAGGTCAAGCTCCTTCCGGCCCAGTGCCAGGGACACCGCCGTCAGGGCGCTGTTGAAGGAGACCTCCGACAGCAGACCCGGCGCGGCGACCTGGTCCCCGGCGAGGTAGACGCCGTCGCCGCGGTCCACGGCCGGCCGGTCCCGCCAGGTGGTGCCGGGCAGGTCGACGGCGCCGGTCCTGCCGTTCGCCACGGACTCGCGCCGCCAGGTGACCCGCTCGCGCCAGCCCGGGAACCCCAGGTCGAGCAGTTCCTCCGCGCGGGCGGTGCCGTACGCCTTCGACTCGTGCGGGGCGATCGGGATCTGTCCCTGGACGAGCTGCTCGCCCGCCGGGGCCAGGGTGCGGTCCTGGGCGGTGAACCGCTCGATCCAGCCCGGCGCGTCCAGGTCGGACAGGGCGAACGCGTCGCCGCGCCGCGACCGTACGGCCAGGTCGATCAGGGTGGTGCGCCCGCTCGGCCAGGTCAGGGAGGGGTCGCCGAGCAGCCGCCGGGCGGCGGCCAGGGAGGTGGCGACGACGACCGGGGTGTCGGTCGGGAGCGTGTCGACGCGGGACAGCGTCTCCATCCGGACGCCGAGGTTCCATGCCCGGGCGGCCATCCGGTCGACGACCCCGGCCCAGCCGCCTCGCGGGTAGTGCGCCTCGGGCGGCAGCTTGGTGGCCCGGCGCAGGCGTTCCTGCACGAAGGCGGCCGAGAGCGAACCGGGGTCGTGGTGGTAGAGGGCCACGGCGCAGTAGTGGGCGGCGGCCCGCGCGCCCTCCTCGCCCGCGATGCCGGTGGCCCAGCTCAGGAAGTCGGTGTCGACGGGCGCCCGGCCCACGCCGGGGCGCAGCAGCTTGAGCATGGCGAAGGGCGGGGTGCGGCGCAGGGCGCCCCGGTGGCGCAGCCGCAGCCGGGCCGCCTCCAGCGGCGGGAGGGGCGCGAGCGGTCCGATCAGGTCGCGCTGCCGGAGCCAGGCCCAGTGCGGGCCGCCGTTGTAGAGGGCGTGCGGGCCTTCGTTGGTGCGGTACGGGCCGTCGGCGGTGCGGGCCCGTCCGCCGAGCGTGTGGTGGGCTTCGTGGACGGTGACCTTGGCGCCCGCCTCGGCGGCGGTGATGGCCGCGGTCAGTCCGGCGAAGCCGCCGCCGACGACGGTGATGCGGTGCATGGCTGGGTGTCTCCCTCGGGTCGGTTCGCCTTGCGTGGCCGTTCCTGCCGATACGACGTCCGCGGGGCCGCCGAACGTGACACGCGGCCGGGAACGGGGGTGGTGTCGCAGGTGGGGGGGCGTTGTCAGTGGTGGGGTGCAGCATGGCGCCATGGCGAGGAGAGCGGTGGACGGCGGTACGACGACGGTGCGTCCGGCACGGCGGCCCGAGGTGCGGCTGCCGCCGACGGCGCCCTTCGAGGGCGGGGAGCTGGAGCCCGACGGCGACTACGACGGGCTGGAGTTCCGGCGGGCGGACCTCGCCGGGCAGGACGGCGCGGGCGCCCGCTTCATGGACTGCGCGCTGACGGAGTGCGCGCTGGACGAGACGTCGCTGCGGCGCGCCCGGCTGCTCGACTCCGTCCTCACCGGCGTACGGGGGGTCGGCACCGACCTGTCCGAGGCGACCCTGCGCGACGTGGAGCTGGTCGACGCGCGGCTGGGCGGTACCCAGGTGCACGGGGCCGTGCTGGAGCGGGTGCTGGTCCGCGGGGGCAAGATCGACTATCTGAATCTGCGCCGGGCCCGGCTCAAGGACGTGGTCTTCGAGGGCTGCGTCCTGGTCGAGCCGGACTTCGGGGGTGCCCGTCTGGAGCGGGTCGCCTTCGTGGACTGCGCCCTGAAGGGGGCCGACCTCGGCGCGGCCACGCTCACGGACGTCGACCTGCGCGGCGCCGCCCCGCTGGAACTGGCCCGCGGGGCGGACCGGCTGGCCGGCGCGGTCATCAGCCCGGCCCAGCTGCTGGACCTGGCACCGGTACTGGCGGCGGAGCTGGGGGTGCGGGTGCTGGCGGGGGAGTAGGGCGCCCCGGGGTGCCGCGGGGTACAGGGGCTCGGGGGTTGGGGCAGCGGGTCGGCCGGGCCGGAGCGCGTCGGCCGGTTCGGGTCAGGTGATGCGGGGGAAGCGGGCCTGGAGGGTCCAGATCGCCGGGTTCTCCGCCAGGTCCTCGTGCATGTCGGTGAGGTCGGCGATCAGGTCGTGGAGGAAGTCCCGGGCCTCCCTGCGCAGTTCGGCGTGCGAGAAGGACAGCGGCGGCTCGGACGCGGGCAGCCACTCCGCCTCGATGTCGACCCAGCCGAAGCGGCGCTCGAACAGGAGGCGGTCGGTGGACTCGGTGAAGTCCAGCTCGGCTTGCTGCGGCCGGGCGGCACGCGAACCGGCCGGGTCCCGGTCGACGTGCTCCACGATGTCGCACAGCGCCCACGCGAAGTCGAGCACCGGCACCCATCCCCAGGCTGTGGAGATCTCCCGGTCCTCCTCGGTGTCCGCGAGGTACACGTCTCCGCAGAACAGGTCGTGCCGCAGCGCACGGACGTCCGCGCGGCGGTAGTCGGTCTGCGGAGGGTCGGGGAAGCGGTTGGAGAGGGCGTAGCCGATGTCGAGCACGCAGGTGATGGTGTCATGCCCGGACCCCGGCCACCGCCGCACCGTCACGCCCTACGACCCGGCCGCCCCCGGCCCCCCGGAACGGATAGGTTGCCCGCGTGATCCTCACCCCGCTCACGGCCTCCCCCGACCACGACATCCCCGGTCCGCTGCTCACCGAGCTGACCGCTCTCTACGCGTCCCACCGGGCCTTTCAGGCCCTCAGCGGTGACTTTCCCGACCCCGACGACATCCGGCCGGAGCAGGTGGCGGCGGCGCTGGCCGAGGAGTTGGCGCGGCCGGGGGCGGAGGTGCTGCTCGCCCGGGACGCGGGGCGGCTGGTCGGCGTGGCGATCACCCTCGCCCGGCATCCCGACCCGGCCGACCCGGACCCGTGGATCGGCCTGCTGATGGTGGACGCGGCTCTGGGGCGGCGGGGGTACGGCAGACGGCTCGCGTCCCTCGTGGAGGACCGCTTCCGGGCCGTCGGCCGCACCGCCGTACGCCTCGCCGTCCTCGACGGCAACACCGACGGGCTCGCCTTCTGGACCGCCCTCGGCTACACCGCCCTCGGCCACCGGCGCGACCTCGGCGCCGGGCGCCCCTGCACGGTCCTGCGCAAGAGCCTCGGCGACGGATCGCGCATCCCCCGCCGCGCCGCCCGCGTCGCCGTGCTCGACCCCGAGGGCGCGGTCTTCCTCCTCCGCTACGACAACGTCGAGGTCGGCGTGCACTGGGCGATGCCCGGCGGCGGTCTGGAGGCGGACGAGAGCCCCCGCGCGGGCGCCCTGCGCGAACTGCGCGAGGAGACCGGCTGGACCGATCTGGAGCCGGGCCCGCTGCTGTGCACGTGGGAACACGACTTCACCCACCTGAGCGTCGGCCGGGTCCGCCAGCACGAGCACATCTACGTCGCCCACGGCCCCCGGCGCGAGCCCACCGGCCCCCACCTCGCCGCCGCGCACGCCGCGGACGGCATCCTCACCTGGCGCTGGTGGACCCGCGCGGAACTCGCCGGGGCGTCCGAGGCCCTGTGGCCGCCGGACCTGCCGCAGCTCCTCGACGCCTTCGAGGGATGAGGCGGCCGCACGGCACTCCTCAGGGGCGTTCCGGCTTCCCGTCCCCGAACAGCCAGTCCTCCCAGATCTCCGTGAAGTCCTTCTCCGGCGCCGACTCCTCCACGAACGCGGTGAAGTCGTCCGTGTCCGCGTTGCCGTGGCGGTGGGCGGCGGCCCAGTCGCGCAGGAGGGCGCGGAAAGCGTCGTCACCGACCGTCCGCCGGACGCGGTGCAGCACCATCGCGCCGCGCTGGTAGACGGGACTGTCGGAGATGTGGGCGGCATCCGGCGGCTTCCCGGGCGGGAACGCCCACACGGCCTCGTTCGCCGCCGCGTCGTCGAAGTAGTCGCCGTCGTAGAGGGCGTCGAAGATCTCCTGGGCGCTGTCTCCCCCGTGGTCCTCCGACCACAGCCACTCCGCGTAGGTGGCGAAGCCCTCGTTCAGCCACATGTCGCGCCAGCTCTTCGGTGTGACGGAGTCGCCGTACCACTGGTGGGCCAGCTCGTGGACGAGGGTCCCGGTGTCGGGGGCACCGGGGAAGTAGGGCCGGTGCTGGGTCTCGAGGGCGTAACCGGCGTCGCCCCGGCGGTCGACGATCGCGCCGGTCGAGGAGAAGGGGTACGGGCCGAAGGTGTCCTGCTCCCACTTCATGATCGCGGGGAGCTGGGCGAGGACCGGCCGGCTCGCCGCCTCCTGCTCAGGGTCGACGGCGGTGTAGACGGGCAGGCCGTCCCCGGTGGCCGAGCGGCTGACCTTCCAGTCGCCGACGGCGACCGTGGCGAGGTAGCTGGCCATCGGCTCGGCGGTGTGCCAGCGGAAGGTCGTGCGGCCACCGCTGGTGCTCTCGTCGGTCAACTCCCCGTTGGAGACGACCCCGTACTCCTCGGGGACGGTGACCGCGAGGTCGTACGTCGCCTTGTCGGAGGGGTGGTGGTTGCCGGGGAACCAGGCCATCGAGCCGACGGGCTCGCCGAGTCCGACCGCGCCGTCGTCGGTGGGCAGCCAGCCCTCCTCCGAGTCGTCGGCGTCGGTGATCGTCTCGGGCTCGCCGGAGTAGCGGACGCGCACGCGGAACGTCTCGCCGTCGTCCAGTTCGTCGGGCGGGCGGACGGTCAGCTCCTGTCCGGCCCGGTTGAAGCGGGCCTCCCGGCCCTCGACGGTGACGTTCTCGACGTCCAGGCCCTTGAGGTCGAGGTTGAAGGCGGACAGGTCCTGGGTGGCGCGTGCGGTGATCGTCGCCGTGCCGGTGAGGTGCTCGGCGTCGGGGTCGTAGGCCAGGGTCAGGTCGTAGTGGCCGACGTCGTAGCCGCCGTTGCCCGCCTTCGGGAAGTACGGATCGCGCAGGCCCGCGGCGCCCGGAGTGCCGTCGACACCACCGCCGCCGCCACCGCTGCACGCCGTGAGGGCGGTGAGGGTGGCGGCGGCGAGGAGCAGACGGGGGAGGCGCACGTCGTGATCCTATGGGGCGTTTCACGTGAAACGCCTGTCGATACCGGCCGTCGGGCCTCGTCGGCACCGGTGCGCGAGGCCCCGCCGACGCCGGCCGTCGGCCCCGGGGCGCCGGGGCGCCGGGGCGCCGGGCCGGACGGTCAGCGCCTGCTAGTTCAGCGCCTCCGCGCCCGCCTGCGCGAACTTCTCGTCCAGCGCGCCGGACGGGGCACCCGCGACGCCGATGCCGGCGATCGGGGCCTTGTCGGCGGTGACCGGGACGCCGCCGCCGAGGAACAGCGTGCCGGGGATGTCCTTCAGGTTCGGGGCGTTCTCCAGGCGGCCCTCCAGCTCGGTGGTGGTGGCGTTCCAGGAGACGGCGGTGTACGCCTTCCTGATCGCGGACTCGTAGGACTGCGGGCCGGCGCCGTCGCCGCGCATGGTGAGGATCGTGTTGCCGTTGCGGTCCACGACGGCGACGGTGACCCGCTGGCCCTCCTTCTCGGCGGCCTTCAGCGTGGCCTCGGCGGCCTTCGTCGCGGCGTCGATGGTCAGGTGCCGGGTCGTGGTCGTGTCACCGCTGTCCGCGGAGACGGCCTGGGCGGCGGCCGGGGCGGCCTGCGGGGCCGAGGCGTTCGCCGACACCGTGCCGAAGGTGCCGGCGGCGACGGCGGCGAGGACGGCACCGCCGGCGGCGAGGCGGGCGCGCCGGGAAAGGGTCTTCTTCATGCTGGATCTGCTCCTCCGGTCAGGGCGGACGGTCCGAGTCGAGGCCCCTTGTGGCCGCTTCCGTCCTCTGCTCTCCACCCTCCGCCCCGCACCCGGGGAGTACGGTCGCCGTTCCGGCTGCTCGTCGGCGGCGGAACGGGTGACGGCGGGGTCGTCCGATCGGCTGACCCACGGGCCGTACCGGCAGGTCACCATGGGAGTGAACGCGCAGTTCAGCGTGGTAGGACACAACGGTGGAGAGGAGGCGCGCGCGGATGCCGAAGCCGTACGACCCGGACACCCGGTGGCTCGGCGCCGTCATGCACGCGGCGTTCTTCCTGCTGCTCGGCGGCGCCCTCGCCCGCTTCCTGCTGCGCCACCCCGGCGAGCCCCGCACGCCCTGGATCATCGCCCTGTCCGTCGCCCTGGCCGTGCTGCACCTGCTCGGGCCGGCCCTGAACGGCCCGGGCGCGCGGCCCACCCGACGGCGCCTGGTCTGGCTGGGCACGGTGGTCGTGGTGTGGATGGTGCTGGTCGTGCTCGCACCCAGCTTCTCCTGGTGCGCGGTGCCCCTCTTCTACACCGGCCTGCGCACCCTGCCGGCGCGGGCGGCGCTGGTGCTGGTGACCGTCCTGACGGTGTTCGTCGTCGCCGCGCAGCTCGAACTCGCCGGCGGTTTCGACCCCAACCTGCTGCTCGCGCCGCCCGCCGTCGCCGCCATCGCCGCCGCGGTGTTCCTGCACACCGAACGGCAGGCGGCACGGCAGCAAGCACTGATCGACGACCTGATCCGCACCCGCCGTGAACTCGCCGCCGCCGAACGCCGCGAGGGCACCCTCGCCGAACGCCAGCGGCTGTCCATGGAGATCCACGACACCCTCGCGCAGGGCCTGTCCAGCCAGCGGATGCTGCTCCAGGCGGCCGAGCGGGTCTGGGAGTCCGACCCGGGCAAGGCCCGCACCCACGTCCGGGGCGCCGCGTCCGTCGCCGAGCACAATCTCGCCGAGGCCCGCCGTTTCGTCCACGACCTCGCGCCGGCCGACCTCGCCCGCGGCGGCGGCCTGGTGGCGGCGCTGCACGCGCTGGCCGAGCGGGAGTCCGGCGACCACCTCACCGTGCGGGTGCACGTCGACGACGGCGGCCGGGCGCCGCTGCTGCCCGACCGCGTCCAGTCGGCCCTGCTGCGGATCGCCCAGGGCGCCCTGGCCAATGTGCGCGAGCACGCGGGCGCGTCCACCGCCGCGCTCACCCTCACCCTCCTCGACGACCAGGCGGTACTGGACGTCAGCGACGACGGCCACGGCTTCGACCCGCAGGCGCTGCCCGGCACCCCGTCCGGGGTGCGCGGGCACGGGCTGCCCGCCATGCGCGCCAGGCTGCGCGGCCTGGGCGGCACCCTGACCGTGGAGTCGGCCCCCGGTGAGGGCACCGTCCTGTCCGCCGCCGTCCCCCTGGACGCGACCCGAACCGACCCGGCCGACCCGCTGGAGGCACCCCGATGACAGACCAGGCCGGCCAGGACCCCGCCCGGGCGCCCGTGCGCATCCTCGTCTGCGACGACCACGTCGTGGTGCGCGCCGGGCTGCTGGCCCTGCTCGACAGCGCCCCCGGCATCGAGGTGGTCGGCGAGGCCGGGACCGGGGAGGAGGCGCTCGCCCTGGCCGCGCGCCTGGTGCCGGACGTGGTGCTGATGGACCTGCAGCTCGGCGAGGGCATCGACGGCGTGGAGACCACCCGCCGCCTGACGGCCGCCCCCGGCCCGTCCCCGCACGTCCTGGTCCTCACGACGTACGACACCGACGCCGACATCACCCGTGCCATCGAGGCCGGGGCGACGGGCTATCTGCTGAAGGCCGAGCGTCCCGAGGAGCTGTTCGCCGCCATCCACGCCGCCGCGCGGGGACGTACGGCGCTGTCCGGGCCGGTGGCCAGCCGGGTGATGGCCAACCTGCGCAGCCCGCGGCCCTCCCTCACCGACCGCGAGCGCGACATCCTCGCCCAGCTCGCCACCGGCCTCGGCAACCGGGAGATCGCGCGGGCCCTTTTCATCAGCGAGGCCACGGTGAAGACGCACCTGCGCCGCATCTACGACAAGCTCGGCGTCGACACCCGCGCGGGCGCGGTGGCCGTGGCGAAGGAGCAACGCCTGCTGCCGTGACGCCGAAGGCCCCCCGGCACGGGCCGGGGGGCCTTCGCAAGGCCAGGAGGCAGGCGGACGTCAGACGTTGACGCCGAAGTCCTGGGCGATGCCCACCAGGCCCGAGGCGTAACCCTGGCCGACGGCGCGGAACTTCCACTCGGCGCCGTTGCGGTACAGCTCGCCGAAGACCATCGCCGTCTCGGTGGCCGCGTCCTCCGACAGGTCGTAGCGGGCGATCTCGGCGCCGCCGGCCTGGTTGACGATGCGGATGTAGGCGTTGCGCACCTGGCCGAAGTTCTGCGAACGGTTCTCGGCGTCGTAGATGGAGACCGGGAAGACGATCTTGTCGATGTCGGCGGGCAGGGCGGCGAGGTTGACGTTGATGGCCTCGTCGTCGCCGGCGCCCTCGCCGGTGCGGTTGTCACCGGTGTGGACGATCGTGTTGTCCGGGGTCTGCTTGTTGTTGAAGAACACGAAGTGGGCGTCGGAGTAGACCTTGCCCTGCGCGTTGACCGCGATCGCGGAGGCGTCGAGGTCGAAGTCGGTGCCGGTGGTGGTGCGGACGTCCCAGCCGAGGCCCACGGTGACTTCGGTCAGGCCCGGAGCCTCCTTGGTGAGCGAGACGTTGCCACCCTTGGACAGGCTTACAGCCATTGTTTGGGAGTCCCTTCCCTCGTTTACGTACGGCAAGAAAGCTACAGCTACCCCCATGAACGACGAGAGGGGTACGCAAGGTTCCAGCTCTCTTTACTTTCTTTACCCGGGCCCGAGGATATTCGGGTGACGTGGGCCGCGGGGGGACGGGAACATGGACGGCATGTCCGGTCCCCATGTCATTCGCGGCTCCGTCTCCCTGCCCGAGGCGGAGCTGGTCTGGCGTTTCTCGCGTTCCTCGGGACCCGGCGGACAGCACGTCAACACGACGGACACGCAGGTGGAGCTGCGCTTCGACCTGGCGCGCACCGAGGCGCTGCCCGAGGTGTGGAAGCGGCGGGCGCTGGAGCGGCTGGCGGGGCGCCTCACCGACGGGGTCGTCACCGTGCGGGCCTCCGAGCACCGCTCCCAGTGGCGCAACCGCGAGGCCGCCGCCGTGCGCCTCGCGGCCCTGCTCGCCGAGGCCACCGCGCCGCCGCCGCGCCCCCGCAGGCCGACCCGCGTACCGCGCGGCATCAACGAGCGCCGTCTGCGGGAGAAGAAGCAGCGCTCGGAGACCAAGCGGGGCCGGTCCCCGAAGAACTGGGACTGACCACCGCACCGTCGTGCCGAGACGTCCAGCCGTCCAGTTCCAGCACGCCCACCGTCTCCTCCTCGGCCTTCTCCCCGTTCGGGCGGAAGCCGAGGCCCAGGTAGAAGTTCTCGGGGCCCCACTCGCCGGGGTGCCAGGTGACGTAGAACTCCTTGCCGCCGCGGCGGCGGATCTCCGCGGCCACCGACTCCACGGCGAAGCGGCCGTAGCCCCGGCCCTGTTCCGCGGCGTCGATGTTCAGGCGCCACAGCCCGGAGCGCAGCGCGCTGCCGTCGTCGTACCAGTCGATGTCGAAGAAGCCCATGAGGAACCCGACGGGACGGTCGCCGTCGAGGATCAGGCGGGGCCAGGCCTTGCCGGGGTGGACGTAGGCCTCCGCGAGGGACTTCACCACGGGGTCGACGGCGAATTCCTGCTCGGGGCGCACCCGTACGGCGAGGGCGGCCTCGATGTTCGCGGGGGTGATCTTCTCCAGGCGGAGAGCGGTGCTGCTCGTCATGCGCGCACCCTAGGCGGGAGCCTGGCGCCGGACGAGCGGATTACCGCTCAGCCCAACTGCCGGTAGCGGCCCCGGAAGTACATCAGCGGCCCTCCGTCCGCGCTGGGCACGGCGGCGGACAGGACGCGGCCGACGACCAGGGTGTGGTCCCCGGCCCGCACGCGCTGCTCGGTACGGCACTCCAGGGTCGCCAGGGCACCGCCGACCAGCGGCGCCCCGGACACCTCGCCGCGGATGTAGGGGATGTCCTCGAACAGGAGGCGGTCGCTGACGCGGCCCTTCATGGCGAACCGGCCGGCGATGTGCCGCTGGCTCTCGGAGAGCACGGAGACCGCCCAGACGGGCTGCTCGTCGAGCAGGTCGTCCATGCGGGAGCCCTCGCGCAGGCTGACCAGGACCAGCGGCGGGTCCAGGGAGACCGACATGAAGGCGGTGGCCGTCATCCCGACGTCCTCGCCGCGCGGCGCCCCTGGGTCGTCGGGGTCGAGCGCCGGCTCCTGCGCGGTCACGAGGACGACGCCCGAGGCGAGCCGGGACATCACGGCACGGAACTCGTCGTTGCTCACCCCCTCAGCATGCCCGGACGCGGGGGAGGGCGACGGGATCGTGGGGGAGGCGGGGGACGTGAGAGCGGGAGTCTTCGACACCCCCACACGCTAGACGCCGGCCCGGCGGCCCGGTATAGGCCCCCGGTCCGAACCGGGTCCTAGGACCGGCCTAGGACCCGGGGAGGAGTCGCGCCGTCCGCGCGAAACCCCGAAGAGGGGAAACAGCCGTTGAAATGCGGAAACACCGGTCAATTGTTCACCTTTGCCTGTGACTTGAGTCACAAGGGGCGTTAATTGTTGACCCTGTGTACCGAGTGGGGAGCGCGCTGTGATTCAGTGGCGGGAAGCTGGTAGGACGATACGCCGAAGAGAACCCTTGATTCGCTGCGAGGTCTCGGGGGGAGGGCGAGCATGGAGACCGAGTCGGAGCCCTACGTCCGCCTTGCGTCCCTGCGGCAGCTTCACCAGGTCATGGCCGACATGAACACCGCACGCAGCCTGGCCGACACCCTCCAGACCGTCGCCGACGGCGTCGTGCGGGCCCTCGGGTACGAGCTGGCCTGCGTCAACCTGGTCCGCCCCGACGGCGACCTCGTCGTCGCCGCCTTCTCCGGGAACCAGGCCGCCGAGGCCCTGATCACGGGCCGGGTCGGCTCCCGCGACTCCTGGGACCGCAGGCTGCACATGGGCGAGCAGTGGGGAGACCTGATCTTCATACCCCACACCGAGGGCTGGATCCTCGACGACGACGACGTCCCCCAGTGGTACACCGACGGGCCCGCGCCCCGCTTCGAGGACGAGTGGCACCCCTCGGACCGCCTCTTCGCCCCCATGTACGCGCCCGGCCCGCAGGGCGGCAGGAACAGCGGAGAGCTGATCGGCGTCCTGTCCGTGGACAGGCCCCGCAACGGCCGACGCCCCGGCGCCTGGGGCCGCGAGGCCCTCCAGATGTACGCCTTCCAGGCCGCCATCGCGATCAGCAACGCCCGGCTCCGCTCCAACATGCAGCGCGCCCTCATCCGGCTGGAGCGCGACCAGCAGGCCCTCAGGGCGAGCGAGGAGAGCTTCCGGCAGGCCTTCGAGTACGCCCCCTCCGGCATGGCCATCGCCGAGATGGGCGGCGACCAGCACGGCCGCATCCTGCGCACCAACGACGCCCTGTGCCGGCTGCTGGGCCGCCCCGCCTCCGCGATGCGCCGCTACGCCTTCTCCGACCTCGTCCACCCCGAGGACATCGGCACCCTGCTGCGCACCTCCGCCGAGGGAGGCCGGGCCGAGCTGCGCCTCGGCCGCCGCGACGGCACCTACGTCTGGGTCTCCCTGCGCAACAGCGTCGTCGCCGACGCCGCCGACGGGCCGCGCTTCCTGCTCACCCACGTCGAGGACATAGAGGAACGCAAGCGCCGCGAGCTCCAGCTCGCCCACCGCGCCTCCCACGACTCCCTCACCGGCCTGCCCAACTCGGCCGAGCTGCGCGCCCGGCTCTCCGCCCGGCTGTGCCGGCGCCCGCAGTCCCCGCACGACTCCGTGGCCGACGCGATGGACGCCGCCTACGGTCACCCCCTCACCGACTCCGGGGGCCACACCTTCGACCTCGGCTCCGGCGCCGACCCGTACGGGGCGTACGACCACCACGTGCACACCGTGGCCCCCGGCGACCGCGACGACGGCACCAAGGGGCTCGCGGTCCTCTTCTGCGACCTCGACGGATTCAAGTCGATCAACGACCGGTTCGGGCACAACGCGGGCGACGCCGTCCTCATCGAGGTCGCCAGGCGCCTCGGCGGCGGCGTGCGCGACGGCGACACGGTGGCCCGGCTCGGCGGCGACGAGTTCGTGATCCTCGCCGACGGACTCGGCCGCGCCGACGCGGAGGACCTCGCCGTACGGCTGCGCAACGAGATCATCCAGCCGATCCGCGCCGAAGGACGGGCCGTCCGCGTGGGCGCCAGCTTCGGCATCGGGTGGGCCCACTGCGGCATGACGGCGGACGAAGTGCTGAAGTCCGCCGACGAACGGATGTACGTCGAGAAACGATCTCGTCCCAAACAGCACCGCCGTGCCGGATGATCCCCAGGTCAGCGCGTTGAGGCGGTCCGAGTCACCCGTTCGGGTCAGTGGGAGCAGGTAGGCTCGCCCTCTCACCACCTGTACGCAACGCACCGCATCTGGTTAGGAGACCTAGGGATGACGCCCGGCAACAACGGCGCGAGCACGCCCGAGGACGACGACCCGTTCGGCTACCTGTATGCCGACGGGCAGGCCAACGGAGCCCAGCCTCCGTCCGGTGGCTACGGCTACCCGAACTCCGTCAACCGGGTGCGTCCCGTCGGAACACGGCAGTACGGCGCACCGCAGGCCCAGGCCCCCACCGCCGCGTACGGCCAGGCGGCCCCGCAGCAGCAGGGCGCCTACGGCAGGCCGAACGCGCACTACGCCGCGCCGGAGACCCTCCCCGGCGGCGGCGCCCCCACCGCACCGCAACAGCCGGGCCGCGCGGGCGCGGGCGGCGGACGCCGCGGCCCCAACACCAAGGGCCTGCTGATCGGCGCGGTCGCCGTGGTCGCCGCGGTCGTCGTCGGCATCGCGGTGGCGATGACGAGCAACGGCGCGGACGACGAGAACACCGGCAACGAGGCCGGCGGCGACACCGCCCCGACCCAGTCGCAGGGCACCGACCCGAGCCCGACGACGAGCAGCAGCTCCGAGGCCGAGGTGAAGCTGCCGACGACCGACGCCAAGACGCTGCGGCTGTCGCCCGGCGTGACGACGGCCTCGGACATCGAGGGCGCCCAGTCGGACGGCGGCGTCTACGTGGCCAACCTCAACCAGCCCGGCGCCTCGGTCACCTGGACCGTCGACGGCATCCCCGAGGACGGCGCCTACACCCTCTTCGCGCGCTACAGCACGGCCGGCGAGGACCAGTCCATGACGCTCACGGTCAACGGCAAGCCGTTCGGCAGCAAGATGAACCTGAGCAACTTCGCGCGCGCCGAGGACGGCGACTTCGCCAAGGGCTGGACCAAGACGTTCGCCTGGCCCACGCTCAACAAGGGCACCAACACGATCTCGCTGTCCTGCGGGGACGGCGACAAGTGCAACGTCCTGCTGGACCAGCTCTCCCTGAAGAAGGGCAACGTCAAGGACTAGGGCCCGTCGTTCGGGTCACGCCGCGTCGGCCTCGGCCGTCACGGCGATGCCCCTGCCGAGCAGCTCCTCGTAGGCCGCCCGGTCGAACTCGCCCGCCACCGGGGCCAGGACCGTCGCCGCGGACAGGGCGACCGCGCGGGCCAGACGGTCCGGCCACGGCAGGTGCTCGACCAGGCCCGACAGCAGGCCCGCGACCGCCGAGTCGCCCGCGCCGGTCGGATTGCCGCGGATGTGCGCGGGCGGCGCCGCCCGCCAGCGGCCCTCGGGCGTCACCGCGAGCAGCCCCTCGGCGCCCAGGGAGGCGACCACGGACCGGGCGCCGCGCCGACGGGCGTCCTGCGTGGCCCGCAGCGGCTCGTGCGAGCCGGTCAGTTCGGCCAGCTCGTCGGCGTTCGGCTTGATCATGTCCGGGCGGGCGGCGACGCCCCGGCGCAGCGGCTCCCCGGCGGTGTCCAGCAGCACCGGTACGCCCGCCGACCGCGCCGTGCGCACCAGCCCCGCGTAGGCGCCCACCGGCACGCCCGGAGGCAGGCTGCCGCACAGGGCCACCGCGGCGGCATCGGCGAGCAGGTCCTCGTAGGCGTCCTGGAAGGCGTTCCACTCGGCGGGGGAGACGGCCGGGCCCGGCTCGTTGAGCTGGGTGGTGTCGCCGGAGTGCTCGTCGACGACGGCGATGGTGCGCCGGGTCGCCCCGGCGACCGGCACCAGCGCGTCGGTCACCCCGCGCACCCCGGTCAGCCCGTCGCGCACGACGTCCCCGGTGGTGCCGCCGGCGAAGCCGGTGACCGTCACCTCGTGCCCGAGGGCCGCGAGCACGCGGGCCACGTTCAGCCCCTTGCCGCCGGGGCGTTCCGTCACGTCGGTGACCCGGTGGGAGGCGTGCGGCCGCAGGCCCGGGACGCGGTAGGTGATGTCGAGAGCGGTGTTCAGTGTGACCGTGACTATCACCCGTGCCGACCTCCCCCGATGGCCCTTCCGCCGGTGTTCCACGGCGCTTTCGGCGTCGTCGTCGCGGGCGGGCGCCGACGTCGTATTCCGGAGACACGATCATGCCAAACGGACGGCCGTCGGCCCAGCCCCCGGTCGGACCCGGCCGGCCGTCCGGGGCGGCCGACGGGGCCGGTGCCGGGCACCGGACTCCGGGACGGATCAGCCCACTCGGGGATCGACCACCCATGCGCCCCGGCGCATCACGCCCACCAGGTCGAATCCGGCGTCGAGGACCACCAGGTCGGCGTACTTGCCCGCTTCCAGGGAGCCGATGCGGTCGTCGAGGCCGAGCAGCCGGGCCGGGTTGGCCGAGATCGCGGCGACGACGTCCTCGACGGGCAGCCCGTCCACCGTCACCGCCCGCTTGAAGGCGCGGTCCAGGGTGAGCGTGGAGCCGGCGATCGAGCCGCCCTCCACCAGCCGGGCCACGCCGTCGGCGACCTCGACCTCCATCGGGCCGAGCATGTAGCGGCCGTCGCCGAAGCCCGCCGCGTCCATCGCGTCGGTGATGAAGGCGACCCGGGCGGCGCCCGCGTGGTGGAAGGCCAACTGGAGCGCGGCCGGGTGCAGATGGGTGCCGTCGTCGATCAGCTCGACGGTGATCCGCTCGTCCTCCAGCAGGGCGGTGATCGGGCCCGGTGAGCGGTGGCCGAGCGGCGGCATCGCGTTGAACAGGTGCGTGGCGACGGTCGCGCCCGCGTCGATGGCCTGGAGCGTCTGCTCGTAGCTGGCGTCGGTGTGGCCGACGGCCGCGATCACACCGTGCTCGGCGAGCAGCCGTACGGAGTCCAGGCCGCCCGGCAGCTCGGTGGCCAGGGTCATCATCTTCGCGTGGCCGTGCGCCGCGTCGATGAGCTTGCGCACCTCGGCCGGGTCGGGATCGCGCAGCAACTGCTCGTCGTGGGCGCCCTTGCGGCACGGGGAGATGAACGGCCCCTCGAAGTGGATGCCGGCGATGTCGCCCTGCTGGGCCAGTTCCGCCAGCATCCCGGCGTGCCGGGCGAGGAAGTCCAGGTCGCCGGTGACGGCGGAGGCGACCACCGTGGTGGTGCCGTGCAGGCGGTGGGTGCGGACGCCCGTGAGGATGTCCTCGTGGGTGCCGCCGGCGAAGGAGGCGCCGCCGCCGCCGTGGTTGTGGAGGTCGACGAAGCCGGGGACCACCCAGTGCCCGCCGAGTTCGACGGTCTCCGCGTCCGGGGGCGCCGTGTCCGCGATCCGCGTGCCGTCGACGATCACGCGGCCGCCGTCCACGGTGCCGGTGGGCAGTACCACCCGGGCGCCGGCGAGAACCTTGCTTGGGGCCATCAGGTGGTTACCTCCGGGGGAGTCGCGGTCGTGGAAGGAGTGTCGAGCAGGTCCCAGGCCATCAGCCCGGCACCGAGGCAGCCGGCGGTGTCCCCGAGGGCCGCGGGGACGAGCTCCGGCAGCTTCTGGAAGGTGACGCGCCGTCCGACGGCGTCCCGCAGCGGTGTGAACAAGGTTTCCCCGGCCTCGGCGAGGCCGCCACCGATGATCAGCACGCGCGGGTCCAGCAGGGTGAGCGCGGTGACCAGCCCGTCGGCGAGCGCGTCCACGGCGTCCTGCCACACGCGGGCGGCGCGGGCGTCGCCGGACTCGACGGCCTTGGCGCAGTCGGCGGCGTCCGCGTCCGGGTCGCCGCAGGCCTCGGCCCAGGCCTGGCTGACGGCCGACGCGGACGCGAACCGCTCCAGGCAGCCGCGCTGTCCGCAGGGGCACGGGGTGCCGCCGGGGCGTACGACGACATGGCCGATCTCGCCCGCGAAGCCGTGGGCGCCCGCCTCCACCCGGCCGTCGATGCCGATGGCGCCCGCGATGCCGGTGCCCAGCGGCACGAACAGGAACCGGTCCGCTCCCCGCCCGGCCCCGATGCGGCCCTCGGCGAGCCCGCCGGTGCGCACGTCGTGGCCGAGGGCGACCGGGATGCCGCCGAGCCGCTCGCTGAGCAGCGCGCGCAGCGGGACGTCGCGCCAGCCGAGGTTGGCGGCGTACACGGCGGTGCCGTGTTCCTCGTCGATGATGCCGGGGACGGCGACACCGGCCGCGACGGCGGGCTCGCCGAACCGGTCGGCGCCCAGGGCGCGCAGCTCGGCGGCGAAGTCCAGGATGCCCGCGACCACGGCCTCGGGTCCGCGCTCGCGTCCGGTGGCGCGGCGGGCCTGGTGGAGCAGCTCGCCTTCCGGCCCCGCCAGGGCGGCCTTCATCCCGGTGCCGCCCACATCGAGGGCGATGACATGTCTCACGGGGACAGTGTGGCCCGTGCACCCACGAGAGGTCTAGTCCACTCACGTGGTGTAGACCTTAGTCCGGTAAGCGGACGAGTGGACCGGTGAGCGAACACATGCAGGGCGGGGCGGGAACGGTGCGGCGGCACAGGACGGGAACGATCGCGGCGGTGTCCGCCCTCGGGCTGACGGCGGTCCTCGGCGGCTGCGGGATCACCGGCGGCTCCGACGAGGTGACACTGGAACTGGTCGCCGCCGACTACGGCGACACCGAGGCCAACAGCTCCCAGGGGTACTGGGACGACCTGGCCACCTCCTACGAGGCCGAGCACCCCGGCGTGCGCGTGCACGTCACCGTGTACTCCTGGAACGACGTCGACCGCAAGGTGCGCGAGATGGTCGACGCGGGCGAGGCCCCCGACCTGGCGCAGATCGGCGCCTACTCGGACTACGCCGACAAGGGCCTGCTCTACGGGGCCGACGAGGTGCTCTCCATCCCCGTCCAGGCGGGCTTCGTCTCCCAGCTGGCCGCCGCGGGCCAGGTCCACGGCGTCCAGTACGGGCTGCCCTTCGCGGCCTCCACGCGCGTCCTCTTCTACAACAAGACCCTCTTCGAGAAGGCGGGCGTCACCCCGCCCAAGACCTGGGAGGAGCTCGCCGACGCCGCCGAGGCGCTCGAGGCGGAGGGCGTGAAGTACCCGTACGCCCTGCCGCTCGGCCCCGAGGAGGCGCAGGCCGAGACGATGCAGTGGATGCTCAGCGGCGGGGGCGGCTACACCGACGACGCCGGCACCTACTCCGTCGACTCGCCGCAGAACGTCACCGCGTTCACCTGGCTGCGGGACGAACTGGTCGGCAAGGGCCTCACCGGCCCCGTCGCCCCCGGCAGGCTCAACCGGGCCGACGCCTTCGCCGCCTTCGCCGACGGCGAGGTCGGGATGCTCAACGGCCACCCCTCGCTGATGAAGGCGGCGGCCGGCAAGGGCGTGAAGTTCGGCATGGTGCCCACCCCCGGCATCGACGGCGTGAGCAGGAACACGCTCGGCGTCACCGACTGGATGACCGCCTTCAGGAAGAACGGCCACCAGGAGGAGATCGGCGACTTCCTCGACTTCGTCTACGACGACGAGAACGTCCTGGACTTCTCCCGCCGGTACGACCTGCTGCCGGTCACCAGCTCCGCGTCCCAGGAGATGAGCGCGGCCGCCGAGGACGAGGACCTGAGGCCCTTCCTCGACGAGCTGCTGCTGTCCGAGCTGTACCCGGTCGGCAAGACCTCCTGGGCCTCGGTCAGCGCGGACGTGAAGAAGCGCATCGGCCAGGCCGTCGCCCCCGGTGCCGACCCCTCGCAGGTGCTCGGCCGGATCCAGGCGACGGCGATGCGGGCCGGCAGCGCGGAGTAGCGGGCGCAGGTGTCGGTGGCGGGCGCTACGGTTTCCCGCATGGAGCTGGGAGCAAGGGAGCGCGCCGTCCTGGCGCTGGAGCGCCGCGGGTTTCCGGGGCCCGGCGCGAAGGAACGCGCGATCCGCGAGGAGCTGGGCCTCGCGCCCGTGCGCTACTACCAGTTGCTCAACGCCCTCCTGGACGACCCCCGCGCCCTGGCCCTGGACCCGGTGACGGTCAACCGGCTGCGCCGGGTGCGGGAGTCGCGGCGCGGCGAGCGGTGAGGTTGCTCCGCGCTTCGCGGGGATAGGTTCGCCGTATGGGCAGCCACAAGGATTCCACCCCCGATTCCCAGGTCACCCCGGACCGTCTGCCGACGCCCGTGACCGCGGCCGGCCGCGAGGGGCTCGACGCCCTCCTCGCCGGTCCCGGCCGTGCGGTGATCGCGCTCGACTTCGACGGCACGCTCGCGCCGATCGTGCCCGATCCCGACCGGGCCCGCGCCCATCCGGACGCGGTGCCCGCCCTCGCGGCGCTCGCCCCGAAGGTCGCCTCCGTCGCGGTGATCACCGGCCGTCCGGCCGAGGTCGCCGTACGCCACGGGGGCTTCGCGGACGTGCCGGGCCTGGACCACCTCGTCGTGCTCGGCCATTACGGCGCCGAGCGCTGGGACGCCGCGACCGGGGCCGTCACGGCGCCGCCTCCGCATCCGGGCGTCGACGCCGCGCGTGCCGAGCTGCCGGGGCTGCTGGCGGCCGCCGACGGCGGGGACGGGGCGTGGATCGAGGAGAAGGGGCGCGCCGTCGCCGTGCACACGCGGCGGGCCGCCGATCCGCAGGGCGCCTTCGAGGCGCTGCGGGCGCCGCTCGCCGGGCTGGCGTCCCGGCACGGCCTCGTCGTCGAGCCGGGGCGGCTGGTGCTGGAGCTGCGGCCGCCCGGCGTGGACAAGGGGGTCGCGCTGCGGGAGTACGTCCGGGAGGTGGGTGCCGGGGCGGTGCTGTTCGCCGGCGACGACCTCGGCGACCTGCCCGCCTTCGCGGCGGTCGCCGGCCTGCGCGCGGCGGGCACTCCGGGCGTCCTCGTGTGCAGCGGGAGCGACGAGGTGACGGAACTGCGCAACCAGGCGGACCTGGTGGTCGACGGCCCCGCGGGCGTGGTCACCCTCCTGCGGACCCTGGCCGAGCACCTTCCGTCCTAGCGGCGGGCGATCGTGCCTCCCCCCGCTCGCGCGAAGCCGAGAACGGGGGGAGGCACCAGGCGACACCGGGTCGGCGCACCCGCCCTGCCCGGCGTCAGCGCCGGGCGCCCCGCAACGCCTCCAGCTGCTCCAGGAACCACCGCGCCGGAGGCAGCGCCGTCCCCGCCGCGGCCAGCCGCTTCGACCGCTCCGCCCGCTCCGCCGCCCCCACGGACAGCGCCTCGTGCAGCGCCTGTGCCGTCCCGGTGACGTCGTACGGGTTCACCACCACCGCGTCCTCGCCCAGCTCCTCGAAGGCCCCCGCCTCGCGCGAGAGCACCAGCACGCACCCCTCGTCGGAGACGACCGGCACCTCCTTCGCCACGAGGTTCATCCCGTCGCGGATCGGGTTGACGAGGGCGACGTCCGCCAGCCGGTAAGCCGCCAGGGACCGCGCGAAGTCGTCCTCGACGTGCAGGACGACCGGCGTCCACCCCTCCGTCCCGAACTCCGCGTTGATCTCCTGCCCGACCCGCTGCACCTCGGCCGTGTACTCCCGGTACACGGCGAGGTCCTGCCGCGACGGGTAGGCGAACGCCACGTGCACGACCCGCTCGCGCCACTCCGGCCGGTCGGCGAGCAGCCGCCGGTAGGCCAGCAGGCCCCGCACGATGTTCTTGGACAGCTCGGTCCGGTCCACGCGCACGATCGTGCGGCGCCCCTCGCCGATCTCCTCCCGCAGCGCGGCCATCCGCTCGTCCACGTCGGCCTCGTGGGACCGCTTGCGCAGGAAGTCCGCGTCCGCGCCCAGCCCGTGCACGCCGATCTCGGTGTCCCCGGTCCCGCCCACCAGCGCGTCGCAGCAGGCGGTGAACGCGTCGGCCCACCGCCGGGTGAGGAACCCGAGCCGGTCGGCGCCCAGCATCCCGCGCAGCACCTGCTCGGCGATGTCGTCCGGCAGCATCCGGAAGTAGTCGACCGGCGCCCACGGCGTGTGCGAGAAGTGCCCGATCCTGAGGTCGGGCCGCAGCTCGCGCAGCATCCCCGGCACCAGCGTCAGGTGGTAGTCCTGCACGATCGCGACCGCGCCCTCGGCGGCCTCCTCCGCCAGCGCCTCGGCGAAGGCCCGGTTGTACGCCTCGTAGGACGCCCACTGCCGCCGGAACTCCGCGTCGAAGACGGGTTCGAGGGGCGTCTGGTACAGCATGTGGTGCACGAACCACAGCACCGAGTTGGCGATCCCGTTGTACGCGTCCGTGTGCACGTCGGCCGGGACGTCCAGCATCCTGACGCCGTCCTCGCCGACCCCGCGCCGCACCGCCTCGCGGTCGCCGTCGCTGAGCGCGGAGCAGACCCACAGCGCCCCCGCGTCCGGCCCGATGGCCGACAGCCCGGAGACCAGCCCGCCGCCGCCCCGTTTGGCGTGCAGCGAACCGTCCTCGCGCACCTGGTAGGAGACGGGCCCCCGGTTGGAGGCGACCAGTACCTGAGCAGCACCGAAGGTTGAAGCCATACGCCTCAACCTAGCCCGGCCCCGAAAAGCTCAAACGTGCCCCGGCGCCGGCGTGGGTCAGGCCACCCTCCGCGCCGCGTACTCCGCGATCTGCGCCATGGGCGGCCGCTCCTCGGTGTCCACCGAGTAGGTGCGCGGCTCGAAACCGGCCGCGCCCCGCTCGAACTGGGTCAGGGACGGGCGCACCAGATGGCCGCGGGCGAGCCGGAGCTGGGCGGTGCGGTAGATCGCGGCGGACATCCGGCCGAGCGCCCGGCCGTCCTGGTGCCGGTGCCTGCGGACGCCGACGTCGACCTGGGCGAGGGCGTCCAGGCCGACCATGTGCAGGGCGTCGACCAGCATGCCCAGCTCCACCCCGTATCCGACGGGGAAGGGAAGCCGTTCGAGCAGCGAGCGGCGGGCCGCGTACTCGCCGCCGAGCGGCTGGACGAAGCCGGCCAGCAGCGGCCAGTGCATGTTGAGCAGCGGGCGCGCCATCAGCTCCGTGACCCGGCCGCCCCCGCCGGCGGCCGTGCCGAGCGGGCGGTCGTACATGGCCTTCACGAGGTGCACCTCGGGATCGGTGAGCAGCGGGCCCACGATGCCGGAGACGAAGTCCGCGCAGAAGTCGCGCAGATCGGCGTCGACGAAGCAGACGATGTCGCCGCTCGTGACCAGCAGCGAGCGCCACAGCACCTCGCCCTTGCCGGGCACCGCGGGCAGGCGGGGCAGGATCTCGTCGCGGTGGACGACCCGCGCCCCGGCCGCGGCGGCCACCGCCGACGTGCGGTCGGTCGATCCGGAGTCCACGACCACGATCTCGTCCACGAGGGGGACCTCGCGCACCAGCTCGCGGCGGATCACCGCGACGATGTCGCCGACGGTCGCCTCCTCGTTGAGCGCGGGCAGCACCACACTGACCGTCTGGCCGGTGGCGCGCTTGGCGGCCATGATCCGGGCGAGCGGCCGGTCCGCGACGGACCAGGACCGCGCGCCCAGCCAGCGCTCGACTTCTTCCAGCACGGTCGGTGGGCTCCTTCGTGATCCATCTCGCTGTACGGACGACTATCTCAACTGTCGTGGGCGTCGGTTACAGTCTTGAACAACGCGGAGGACCCGCACATGCCGGGGTCGACGCGTGAACCAGTGCAGAACAACCACATACCGCTCATCCAGAGGGGCAGAGGGACACGGCCCGATGAAGCCCCGGCAACCCTCCAGTCGGTTCTCGCAGATCACGGACGATCGCAGCGCGAGGCTCCCGGCTAGGGAAGGTGCCAAATCCGTCTCACGGCGAGATGCGTCGTGAGGAAGATGAGGAGAAAGGGCCTCGCCTCACATGGCTGTGCAGACTGTCGCAAGCACCACCGACACCCCCGCTGACTCCGCCTCCCCCGTCGATCTGGGCCCCGCCACGGCGCTCTCCTGCCGGGAATGCGGCCACCGCGTCCCCCTCGGTCCGGTCTTCGCCTGCGAGGAGTGTTTCGGCCCGCTGGAGATCGCCTACGACTTCTCGGCCTACGACACCGAGGAACTGCGCAAGCGCATCGAAGCGGGCCCCGCGAACATCTGGCGCTACGCCCCCCTGCTGCCCGTCCCCGCCGACGTGGCGACCAAGCCGAACATCAACCCGGGCTGGACCAAGCTGGTCAAGGCCGACAACCTCGCCCGGGAACTCGGCGTCACCGGCGGGCTGTTCGTCAAGGACGACTCCGGCAACCCGACGCACTCCTTCAAGGACCGCGTCGTCGCCCAGGCCCTGGAGGCCGCCCGCGCCTTCGGCTTCACCACCCTGTCCTGCTCCTCCACCGGCAACCTGGCCGGTGCCGTCGGCGCCGCCGCCGCCCGGGCCGGCTTCCGCTCCTGCGTGTTCATCCCGCACGACCTGGAGCAGGGCAAGGTCGTCATGGCCGCCGTCTACGGCGGTGACCTGGTCGGCATCGAGGGCAACTACGACGACGTGAACCGCTTCTGCTCCGAGCTGATCGGCGACCCGGCCGGCGAGGGCTGGGGCTTCGTCAACGTCAACCTGCGGCCGTACTACGCCGAGGGCTCCAAGACCCTCGCGTACGAGATCTGCGAGCAGCTCGGCTGGGAGCTGCCCGACCAGATCGTCGTGCCGATCGCCTCCGGCTCCCAGCTCACGAAGATCGACAAGGGTCTGCAGGAGCTGATCGGGCTCGGGCTGGTCGAGGACAAGCCGTACAAGATCTTCGGCGCCCAGGCCGAGGGCTGCTCGCCGGTGTCCACCGCCTTCAAGGCCGGGCACGAGGTGGTGCGCCCGCAGAAGCCGAACACCATCGCCAAGTCGCTGGCGATCGGCAACCCGGCCGACGGGCCGTACGTCCTGGACATCGCCCGCCGCACCGGCGGCGCGGTGGAGGACGTCGACGACGCGCGGGTCGTCGAGGCGATCAAGCTGCTCGCCCGCACGGAGGGCATCTTCGCCGAGACCGCCGGCGGTGTGACGGTGGGCGTCACCAAGAAGCTGATCGAGAACGGCGTCCTGGACCCGTCGCTGACCACGGTCGTCCTCAACACGGGTGACGGCCTCAAGACGCTGGACGCGGTGGCGGGCACCGGGCTGACCGCGACCATCCGTCCCAGCCTGGACTCGTTCCGCGAGGCGGGGCTCGTCTAGCGGCCGTCCCGCCGTACCCGTCCGCGGGCCGTCGCCGGCCGGCCGTGCCCGCGACGACAGCCGCATGTCCCACACTGCCCCGCGCCCCCGGGGTCGTCACCAGACCGGAGGTTTCCACGTGAGCGTGACCGTTCGCATTCCCACCATCCTGCGTACCTACACCGGCGGACAGGCGGAGGTCGCCGCCGACGGCGCCACCCTCGCCGAGGTCATCTCCGACCTGGAGAAGAACCACACCGGCATCGCCGCCCGCGTCCTGGACGACCAGGGCAAGCTGCGCCGCTTCGTCAACGTCTACGTCAACGACGACGACGTCCGCTTCGAGCAGGGCCTGGAGACGGCGACGCCGGACGGCGCCGGCGTGTCCATCATCCCGGCCGTCGCCGGCGGCTGACGGTCCCGTCCGTTACCTTTGGTAATCGGCGTGACGCAGAGTTCATCGAATTGCCCCCTCCGTGAGAGAAGCGGAGGGGGCAATTCCATGTGATTGAGCGCGGTAGAGTTGGGGAACGCGGCCCTGATCTCCAGATCGGCGCCCATGAATTTCTGCCGTCCGCCCGACAAGAAGTAGCCAAAGTGTGGGCGTATTTCGCGGCTTTTGTTCGCTTTGTGCGGCCCGACTTGCCCTGAATTAAGGCGAATTTCGGCCACATTCCGGACCGGGTGCGTCCAGATTTCTCGTCCGATTGACCTGTTGCAGACGGCAGTTGGACAGATACATTCAGCCGCGGTCGACGCGTTCCGGCGCACGCCCCCACCCATCGGGGGGCGAGGTCTGACCCGGATCCGCGAAGTGTGGATCTGTGCAAGGGCCAGTAATAGGGGAGTTAGGCATGGCTCAGGGCACCGTCAAGTGGTTCAACGCGGAGAAGGGGTACGGCTTCATCGCGGTCGACGGTGGTGCGGATGTTTTCGTCCACTACAGCGCGATTCAGATGGACGGCTACCGCACCCTCGAAGAAGGCCAGCGGGTCGAGTTCGAGATCTCGCAGGGTCAGAAGGGCCCGCAGGCCGACATGGTCCGCCTCAGCGCCTGAGAACGTGCGGCCGCGCAAGCCGGCGGTCTTCTCCGAAGGGCCCGCACCCCACTGGGGGTGCGGGCCCTTCGGTCTGTCCGGCCGCGGCGGGCCCGGACGGTGTTCGCGGGCGGCGGAGACGGCGGCCCGATCCCCGGCGGGCGCTTGCACTCGACAGGGGCGAGTGCTAATCATTGCGTTAGCACTCTGAAGGTGAGAGTGACAACGAAGGACCGGGTCGGTGAGGCCCGCGGGCCGGGTGGGGAAGGAACCACGAGGCCGGCGAGCCGTCCGTCGCGGGCGCGGGCGCGGTCCGAAGGAATCACCCCCAGTCCTGGAGGGACCACTTCACATGGCCAAGATCATCGCGTTCGACGAGGAGGCGCGGCGCGGCCTCGAGCGCGGCATGAACCAGCTCGCGGACGCCGTCAAGGTGACGCTCGGCCCCAAGGGCCGCAACGTCGTCCTCGAGAAGAAGTGGGGCGCGCCCACGATCACCAACGACGGTGTCTCCATCGCCAAGGAGATCGAGCTCGAGGACCCGTACGAGAAGATCGGCGCCGAGCTGGTCAAGGAAGTCGCCAAGAAGACGGACGACGTCGCCGGTGACGGTACGACCACCGCGACCGTCCTCGCCCAGGCCCTGGTGCGCGAGGGTCTGCGCAACGTGGCCGCCGGCGCCAACCCGATGGCCCTGAAGCGCGGTATCGAGAAGGCCGTCGAGGCCGTCTCCGCCGCCCTGCTCGAGCAGGCCAAGGACGTCGAGACCAAGGAGCAGATCGCCTCCACGGCCTCCATCTCCGCCGCCGACACCCAGATCGGCGAGCTCATCGCCGAGGCCATGGACAAGGTCGGCAAGGAAGGCGTCATCACCGTCGAGGAGTCCCAGACCTTCGGTCTGGAGCTGGAGCTCACCGAGGGTATGCGCTTCGACAAGGGCTACATCTCGGCGTACTTCGCCACCGACATGGAGCGTATGGAGGCCGTCCTCGACGACCCGTACATCCTGATCGCCAACTCCAAGGTCTCCAACGTCAAGGACCTGCTCCCGCTCCTCGAGAAGGTCATGCAGTCGGGCAAGCCGCTGCTGATCATCGCCGAGGACGTCGAGGGCGAGGCCCTGTCGACCCTGGTCGTCAACAAGATCCGCGGCACCTTCAAGTCCGTCGCCGTCAAGGCCCCTGGCTTCGGCGACCGCCGCAAGGCCATGCTCGGCGACATCGCCATCCTCACGGGCGGCGAGGTCATCTCCGAGGAGGTCGGCCTCAAGCTGGAGAACGCGACCCTGGACCTCCTGGGCCGCGCCCGCAAGGTCGTCATCACCAAGGACGAGACCACCATCGTCGACGGCGCCGGCTCGACCGACCAGGTCAACGGCCGCGTCAACCAGATCCGCGCCGAGATCGAGAACAGCGACTCGGACTACGACCGCGAGAAGCTCCAGGAGCGTCTGGCGAAGCTGGCCGGCGGCGTGGCCGTCATCAAGGCCGGTGCCGCCACCGAGGTCGAGCTCAAGGAGCGCAAGCACCGCATCGAGGACGCCGTCCGCAACGCGAAGGCGGCCGTCGAGGAGGGCATCGTCGCCGGTGGTGGCGTGGCCCTGCTCCAGGCCTCCCAGGTCTTCGAGAAGCTGGAGCTCGACGGTGACGAGGCCACCGGCGCCAACGCCGTGAAGCTCGCCCTGGAGGCCCCGCTGAAGCAGATCGCCGTCAACGGTGGTCTCGAGGGCGGCGTCGTCGTGGAGAAGGTCCGCAACCTCCAGGTCGGCCACGGCCTGAACGCCGCGACCGGTGAGTACGTCGACATGATCGCCGAGGGCATCATCGACCCGGCGAAGGTGACCCGCTCCGCCCTGCAGAACGCCGCCTCCATCGCGGCGCTGTTCCTCACCACCGAGGCCGTCATCGCCGACAAGCCGGAGAAGGCCGCCGCGGCCGCTCCGGGCGGCATGCCGGGCGGTGACATGGACTTCTGATCGACCCCCGGGTTGATCGACCGTCCTTCACGTACCGAGGGCGGCACCCCTGGCCCAGGCCGGGGGTGCCGCCCTCGGGCGTGTCCGGACCACGGCTCGGCCCTTGCGTATGAGCCGGGCCACTGACGGCGGACGGCCCACGCCTCCACGCGCCGCCACTGGCTCCCGGAGTTCGACGGCTCCGGCCTCAACCTCGCGGGCTGGACCAAGAAGCTCACCGGCAAGGCGGCCATCACGGTCGGATCGGTGGGCCTCGACGGCGAGTTCGGCAGGGCGTTCCAGGGCGAGGGCGCGGGGCTGGGCGGCCTCGACGGGCTGCTGGACCGCATGGAGCGCGACGAGTTCGACCTCGTGGCCGTCGGCCGGGCCCTCCTCCAGGACCCCCTGTGGGCCGAGAAGGTCCTGGCCGGCCGCTTCGACGAGCTGGCGCCGTTCGACGCGGCGGCCCTCAGGACGCTGAGCTGAACCGGCGACCGATGAGTTCTCGTGTCCCGCGCGGTCTGACCCCGTGAACGGCGACAATGGAACGCTCGCAGGCACGAGAACCCAGGAGACCTCTGATGCGCACGCTGATCAGCACCGCCTTCGTCTCGCTCGACGGAGTCGTGGAGGCTCCCGGCGGGGAGCCCGGATACCGGAACTCGGGCTGGACCTTCAAGGACGTGGACTTCCTCCCCGAGGCCTACGAGATCAAGGGCCGGGAGCAGAAGGAGGCCGCGGCCATGCTGCTCGGCCGGGTCAGCTACGAGGCGTTCAGCGCGGTCTGGCCGGACATGGCGGACTTCGCCGACTACAAGGTGATGCCGAAGTACGTCGTGTCCACCACCCTCACCGACGGCGACCTGGTGACGAACTGGGGCGAGACCACGATCCTGCGCTCGCTCGACGACGTCGCCGCGCTGAAGGAGACCGAGGGCGGCCCGATCATCGTCCACGGCAGCGCCTCCCTCAACCGGTCCCTCTCGGACGCCGGGCTCATCGACCGCTACCACCTGCTGGTCTTCCCGCTGCTGCTCGGTGCGGGCAAGCGGCTGTTCAGCGACACGGACAAGGACACGCAGAAGCTGCGGCTGGTCGAGCACGAGGCGTACGCCAACGGCATCCAGAAGAACGTGTTCGAGGTGGTCCGCTGAGGCCGGCCGCGGCGGAGGGCCGAGTGGGGGGCCGGGGCCGGGGGGCCGTCCTCAGCCCATCGGTTCGATGTCCACCCGTACCGGCGTCCCCCACACCCGCAGCACCTCGTAGTCCGTGAACTCGTGCACCAGCCGGTACGCCATGGCCGCGCGCGGGGCGCGGAGCTGGGCGGCGATGTAGAGCTCGGCCTCGCGGCGGTCGCGGCGCGGGGTGCCGCAGAGCTGCCACGCCTGGCCGTTCCACGCCTCCGGCAGCCAGCGCTGCTGGGGCTGCGGCCGGTCGCCGCGCATCCCGTACCGGGACTGCACCGGCTCGGTCTGCCGGGCCGGGAGGGGGCCGCCGTTGTACTCGGCGCGGCGCGCGGCGCGGCGGCGGGTCTCGCACAGCAGGCACAGGTCGGGGGCGGCCTCGTCGACCGGACCGTTCGGATGCTCGGGGCAGCGCGTGCTGGGGGCGGCCGTGGTGACGCTCTCCTCCAGCCGGTCCAGGGCGCGCTTCAGGTCCGCGCGGATCTCGTGCAGCGTGGCGTCGGTGGTGTCGGCGGTCAGGGCCTCGCCGTGCTCACCGAGGAGGCGCAGGGCGCGGCCCAGGGCGGTCAGCCGGGCGTGGTTCATGGTGTTCAGGGTCGCACACGGCGCCGGTTTCCCCGCCCGCGCGCACGGCCCGCACATGGTCGCCGAGGCCGAAGAAGTACGTCGCCGCGAATCCGGCCAGGTATCCCGTGAGCAGCCCGCCGCCGTACACGGCCGCCGTCGCCGCCCAGCCTCCGCCGCCCGCGAGGAGCGGGAACAGGGCCCAGCCGGACGGGCCGATCGCCGTCGCCCCCACGTCGGTGCCGCGCAGGCGGTGAGGAAGGGCCGGCCGAGGGGGAGCGAGACGCCGTAGATCAGCGGTTCGCCCACGCCGAGCAGCCCGGCGGGCAGCGCCGACCTGATCGTCGTGCGCAGGGACGTGTCGTGGCGCAGCCGCACGTAGACCGCCACCGCGGCGCCCACCTGGCCCGCGCCCGCCATGGCGAGGACGGGCAGCAGGACGGTGTGGCCCTGCTGCTCGATCAGCGTGGTGTGCAGGGGGATGAGGGCCTGGTGCAGCCCCAGCATCACCAGGGGCAGGAACAGGCCGCCGAGGACCAGCCCGGCCAGGACGCCGGTGGTCGTCAGCAGCCAGGTCGCCGCCGTGCCGACGGCCGTGGCGACCGCGCCGGCCGCGTACATGAGCACGTACAGCGTGACCAGGCCGGACACCAGCACCGTCAGGGTGGGAGTGAGCAGGACGTCGAGGGTGCCGGGGAAGCGGGCGCGGCACCACTTCTCGACGTACGTGCCGAGCAGCGCCGCCGCCAGCGCGCCGAGGACACCGCCCTGGCCGGGGGCGAGCGCGACGCCGAACGCGGTGACCTTCGCCACGCCCGGGTACACGACGACGGCCGCGACCGCGCCGCCGAGGACGGGCGTCCCGCCGAACTCCTTCGCCGTGTTGACGCCGACGAACACCGCGATCAGCGCCATGAAGGCGGAGGAGACGGCCGTCAGGGCGGGGGTGAGGCCGGGGAGCAGGCCGAGGTTGGTGAGCAGCCCGCCGACGCCCGCGACGATGCCGCAGCCGATCAGGGCGGGGATCAGCGGGACGAAGACGTTCGCCACGCGCCGCAGCGCCGTCCTCAGCGGCGTGGCGTCGCGCCGCTTCTGCCGGGCCTTCAGCTCGGCCCCGCGCCGGGCGAGACGGGCCGCGGTGTCGTCCCCGACGGGTGCGCCGCTTCCCCCCGGCGTCTCCCCGCCCGTGCCGGCGCCCAGCAGTGTCTCGAACGCCTCCGTCACCCGGGCGACCCGTCCCGGTCCCAGCACCACCTGGTACGACCCGGCGTCCTCGACTACGCCGAGCACGCCGGGGACGGCGCGCAGGGCCGTGTCGTCCACGCGGGAACGGTCGGCGAGACCGAGGCGCAGACGGGTCATGCAGTGGGCGACGGAGGTGACGTTCGCGGGGCCGCCGACGAGGGGGAGCAGCGCGGCGGCCGTGGCGTGGGGGTCCTTGTGCACCCCCCGAGCCTGCGGTCAGCCGTTCGCCGCCGCCAGCGCGGCGCGCAGGTGGCCGCCGCAGTCCTCCAGAAGGCGGGCGGCCGTCGGGCCGTCCACGTCGCCCAGCAGGACCAGGATCGCGTGCTTGACCTCGCCGTCGGTCGCGGTCAGGGCCCGCTCGATGTCGTCGTCCGCCGCGCCCGTGGCCAGGGCGACGATGCGGCGGGAGCGGGCCCGCAGCTTCTCGTTGGAGGCGCGCACGTCCACCATCAGGTTTCCGTACGTCTTGCCGAGCCGGATCATCGTGATCGTCGACAGCATGTTCAGGACCAGCTTCTGCGCCGTCCCCGCCTTCAGCCGGGTGGAGCCGGTGATCAGCTCGGGTCCGGTGACCACCTCGATGCCGTGCTCGGCCGCGGCGGCGAGCGCGCTGCCCGCGTTGCAGGACAGGCCGACGGTCAGGGCGCCGAGCGCGCGGGCGTGCTCGACGGCACCGATGGCGTACGGGGTGCGGCCGGACGCCGAGATGCCGACCACCGAGTCGTCGGGGGTGAGGCCGAGGGCGTCGAGGTCGGCGCGGGCCAGTTCGGCGGAGTCCTCGGCGCCCTCGACGGCGCTGACCATGGCGTCCGGGCCGCCCGCGATCAGGCCGACGACCTGCCCGGGCGCGGTGTTGAAGGTGGGCGGGCACTCGGAGGCGTCCAGCACACCGAGCCGCCCGGCCGTGCCGGCGCCCGCGTAGACCAGCCGGCCGCCGCGGCTCATCCGGGCGGCGACGGCGTCGACGGCGGCGGCGATCTCGGGCAGCCGGGCCGCGACGGCGGCGGGGACGGTGGTGTCCTCGCCGTTCATCAGCCGCGCGATCTCCAGGGTGGGCATCCGGTCGATCTCGGCCAGCTCGGGCCGGAACGCCTCGGTGGTCAGGGTCTCCAACTGGGAGCGCAGGTCGGGGTGGTGAGGGGTTGAGGTCATGACGGAGCGGCTCTTTTCGACTCAGGTTCCTGTACCTACGACACGGTCCTACGGTCTGCCGTGCGACCCCCCGTGCCGGTGCGCCAGCGCCTCGTACGACGCTGCCAGAGCCGGCGCGGCCGATTCGTACGTCCGCTGCGCCACGCCCACGAACAGGCAGTCCACCACCAGGAGCTGACTCGTGCGGGAGGACATCGCCGCCGGCCGCAGCTCGCTCTCCCGCGACGTGGACGTGGTCAGCACGTGGTCGGCGTACTGCGTGACGGGGCTGTCGGGGCGGCCGGTGATGGCGATGGTCGTGGCGCCGCGTTCGAAGGCGACCCGCAGCGGCTCGATGACGTCCCCCGTCGACCCGGAGTGCGTGATGGCGAGGGCGACGTCCCCGGAGCGGAGCTGCACCGCGTTGGTGACGGCGAGGTGCGGGTCGCTCGGGGCGTGCGCTATCAGCCCTATGCGCAGCAGCTTCTGCGTGAGGTCCTGGGCGACCAGCCCGGAGGCGCCGATGCCGTACACGTCGGTGCGGCGCGCGGCGGCGAGGGCGGCGACGGCCGCGCCGAGCTGGACGGTGTCCAGGCCGGCGGCGGTGTCGGCGAGGGTCTGCTGCTCGTCGTAGGCCAGTTTGGCGACGACGTCGGCGATCGGGTCGTCGACCGCGATGTCGGTCGTGATGGCGGGCGCGCGGCCGGACTGCTGCTGCGCGGCGAGCCCGGCGAGCGCGAGGCGCAGATCGCGGTAACCGGGGTAGCCGAGCAGCCGGGCGGTGCGTACGACGGTGGCCTCGCTGGTGCCGGTGAGCTCCGCGAGACCGGTGACCGTGAGGGCCGCGCAGCCGGCCGGGTCGCCCGCGACGGCCTCGGCGACCCGCTGCATGGAGCGGGTCATCGACGGCGCCAGCGTCCGCACCTTGGCCGCGAGGGCGGCCGGCGCGGGCGGCGCGCCCCCGCCTGTCGCGGTGCGGCGGCCACCGGGGGCGTCCGCGAAAGTTTCCTTCACGTCATCGGTCACTCATGAAAGATATTTTCGTTTCGGTCCGCGGGTCAAGAGTGCGCACAATGGGGACATGGACCCCATCAGCCCCCTGGAACAGGCACTGCACGCCGCACGCGCCCTGGTGCTCGCCGACCTCGTGGCGGGCGAGGTCGCCGAGGCGGACGTCGTGTCGCTGGTCGAGGAGGCCGTCGTGCAGCGGCGCTGGTGGGTCGAGCAGTGGCCCGAGGGCGCGGAGTTCGTGGCCGGTCTGGTGGCGCAGGACGTGCAGGACGCCCTGCTGGAGCGGTACGGCCGCTGGCCGCTGTGCCCGGTGTGCGGCTCCGGCGACCCGCACGCGCTGGACGTCGAGCCCGAACTCGGCCCGGATCCGCACTGGGTGTGCGGCAAGGCGGGCGTGAAGGTCGCGGCGGTCGGCTCGCTGGGCGCCGCCACGGGCGGCACGCAGTCCTCGTAGGGGCGCCCCGGTGACCGTCTACATCGACCCGCCCGACTGGCCGGGCCACGGCCGCATGTGGTCGCATCTCGTCAGCGACCTCTCCTACGCCGAACTGCACGCGTTCGCCGAGACCTTGGGCGTGCCGCGCCGCGCCTTCGAGCGCGATCACTACGACATCCCGAGCCACCGGTACCCGGACGCCGTCGCCGCCGGAGCCCTGGAGATCAGCAGCCGCGAGGTGGTGCGGCTGCTGCACGGGGCGGGGCTGCGACGGCGCAAGGGCGACGAGCGTCAGCGGCGCAGCTCGTAGGCGAACTGCTCCTCGTCGTCGGCGACCCGGGTGAAACCGGCGCGCAGGACGACCGCCTGGGACGCCGTGTTGCCGGGGTCGGTCGTGGCGAACACGGACGCGACCTCCTCGCGCTCCAGCGCCCACGCGGACAGCGCGCGCAGCGCCTCGGTGGCGTACCCGTTGCCGCGGGCCGACACGGCGAGGTCGTAGCCGATCTCCACCCGGCCGTCCTCGCCGGGCGCGCCGTGGAAGCCCATGCCGCCGACCGCGCGGCCGTCCTCGGCGCGGACGAGCACGAACATGCCCCACTCGGGGCGGTGCACGCCGGCCTCGTACGCCTTCAGCAGCATCCCGGCGGCGTCCCGCGTGCCCTGGAACGGCCCGCCCTCGACCCAGACGAAGCCGCCGTCGCCGCCCGCGGCCAGGTCCGTCGCGGCCGCGGGGGTGACGCCCTGGAGGGTGAGGCGTCCGGCGGGGATCACGAGGTTGTTGTTCCAGCGCCATGCGGTGAGCGGGGCGCGTCCGGGCAGTTCACCGCGGCCGGTGGCCCACAGCAGGGTGCGCCAGGGGTCGGTGGCGGGCTGGACGTGCGGGAAGAGCCGGGTCAGCACGTCCTCGCACAGCCCGGCGGGCGGCTCGTAGGCCAGGCCGAGCCCCTCGGCGATGTCGTGGGTGTGCACGAGCACTTCGGTGACGCCCATCGCGGCGAACCCCTCGCGGTTGGCGCTGCGGAAGGGGTACGGGTGGAAGGCACGGACCTCGCGCGGGGTGGTGCGGAGGGTGGCGGCGAGCAGGGCGCCGGTCGTCTCGATGACGTTCAGCACGTCCTCGTTGCCGGTGCCGTCGTCGAGGGTGATCTCGAAGGGCACGTAGGCGTCGGTCGCCCGTCCCGCCAACTGCCCGGCGTAGGCGAGGAGATCGCCCGCGATGTGCTCCGCCGTGTACCGGCAGCTCCACTCCAGGCGCCCGGCCCGCGCCGCCTCCCAGTCCCGGTCCACCAACGTCCGCAGCAGCGCCACCGCGCCCGCCACGGCCTCTTCCACCTGTTCCCCGCCCATGGTTCGCATGCCGGGCAGGCTACGGGGCCGGGCTCTCCCCGGGCGAGAGCATTTCCAGTTCGCCGCGGAGGTTGTAGCGCGCGGTGGCCTCCCACTCCCGCTGCCCGTACGGCGTGTGGAACAGTCGCGGCAGGGCGAGCAGTTGGCGCAGGACGGCGGAGCGGCCCTCACGGAAGGCGTCGCTCGGCACGAAGTGGTACTCCTCGCGGACGGCGGCCGTGTAGGCGGCGTACGCCGACGGGGGCGAGGCGAGGACCGCCAGGTCGGCGTCGCACAGCACCTGCCCGTCGCGGTCGTCGGCGGCCGGGTCGTGGGAGACGGTGAGCCGCACCAGCCGGGCCACCTCGGCGGTCTTCGCCTCCGGAACCCCGGCCTCGGGCAGCGCCCGCTCGGCCAGCCGGGCCGACCGCTCCTCGTTCTCGGACCGCTCGGGCAGGTACACGGCGTCGTGGAACCAGGCGGCGAGGCGTACGACGTCCGGGTCGGCGGCGTGTTCCGCGAGCAGGTCGACGCGGTCCAGCACGGCGGTCAGGTGGGCGACCGTGTGGTACCGGCGCTGCGGCTCCTGCCACCGGGCGAGCAGATGGGCGGCGTACGGCGCCGGGTCCGGCCCGTCGGCGGACCCCCGGACTCCGGTCAGGGCACGGGCGAAGCGGATGCGCAGGGCGTCGGTGTCGGCCATGGGGCCATTGTTCCCGCAAGAGCCCTCGCGGTGGCGCCCTGCCGCCCGGTCCGCGTTCCCCGGCGGCGTCCCCCGGCGCCTCGGTGTGAGGCCGTGCCGGTTCCTGGGCCGTTCCTTCGGGGGCGGCCCGCTCCTCGGCCCTACCGTGGAGCCATGACGACACCTGCTGACGTGTACGACGTACGAGACCCCGAGCTTCCCGGACGGCTGCTGGTCGTCGAGCGGGACGAGTGGGTGCCGCTGCTGCGGGCCCTGGACGAGGGGGACTTCGCGCTGCCCGTGTCCGCCTGCCCGGGCTGGAGCGTGCGGGACGTGCTGGCGCACTGCTCGTCCGCGCTGGTGCGGGTGGTGGAGGGCCGGCTCGGGGAGGGCGTCTTCTCGCCCGAGGCCAATGAGCGCGACATCGCCGAGCGGGCGGACTGGAGCAACGCCCGGATCGTGGACGAGCTGGAGCGCGGCATGACCGAGGCCGGCCCGGCGATCGCCCGTGCGGGGGGTGTGCTGGACCAGATCGCCCTGGGCGAGTGGGTGCACGCCGGCGATGTGCGGGTCGCCCTCCAGGCGCCGGGGGCCTACGCGGGGCGCGGGCTGCCGGAGGCGCTCACGCTGCTGACCACGGTCACCCGGGCCCGCGGCCACGTCCCCCTGCACGCCGACCTCGACGACGTGGACGAACCGCTGAAGCTGGGCGAGGCGAGCGGTGAGCGGCCGCCGGGGCGGTTCATCGGGGACGCGGCGACGCTGGTGCGGCTGTACGCGGGCCGCGAGGTGGACGGCGGGGCCGGGTACGAGCTGGCGGGTGTCGAGGCGGCGGAGCTGAACATCTTCGGCGGCTGATCACGGGGTGCGGGCCCCTGGCCACCCGTGTCCGGCGTAGGCTTGGATCGGATTGGACTAGACCTCTAGACCTGTAGTGGTCCGAGAAGCCTGACGAATGGGGCCCCATGAGCAAGCGTGCAGTCCTGGAGGTGATCGCCCTCGACGTCGAGGACGCGGTCGCCGCCCAGGCCGGAGGCGCGGATCGCCTCGAACTGGTCACCGACATGGCGGCCGACGGGCTGACCCCGTCGCCCGGGACCGTCGCCGCGATCCGCGCCGCCGTCGACATCGACGTACGGGTGATGCTGCGGCTCGCGGACGGGTTCGCTGCGGGGGACGTCGAGCGGCTGGCCGGGGTCGCCGGGGAGATGCGGGCGGCCGGGGCGGAGCAGTTCGTGCTCGGGTTCCTCGACGCGGACGGGGACGTGGACCTCTCGGCGGTGGAGCGGGTCGCGGGGGCGCTCGAGGGATGCCGGTGGACGTTCCACCGGGCCCTCGACCGGGCCGTGAACCGGGACGCGGTGCGCAAGCAGCTCGCCGACTTCCCCGGGCTGGACACATATCTGACGGCCGGGGCGGCCGGGGGTGTGGGCGAGGGCCTTCCCACGTTGCTCGCGGAGGCGCGGCGGCGGGGGGAGCCGGGGTACGAGCAGCAGCTCCTGGTGGGGGGCGGGCTGCGGCTGGAGCACCTGCCCACGCTGCTGGACGCGGGGATCGACGGCTTCCACATCGGCGGCGCGGCGAGGCCCTCCGGGTGGGAGGGGCCGGTGTCGGCGGAGGCGGTCGCGCAGTGGCGCGGCGTGCTGGACGGGTAGCCGCCGGCCGCGACGCCGTCTCGCGGCGAAGCCGCGTCGTCGTGCCGCACTGAGCGTCGTCGTCGTCCCGCCCCGCAGCCGCGGCCACTCCTCTGGCCTGAGGCATGTCGTCGCCCGTCCCGCAGCTATGACGGCGTGGCGCCCGCAGCGAGCACGGCGTGGCGCCGGCGGCTATGACGGTGCGGCGCCCGCGGGTACCGACGGCGCGGTGCCCGTGGCTGGGGCGGTGCCGTGCCGACAGCGAGCACGGCGTGGTGCCCGCGGCCACGACGGCGCCGTGCCAGGGGCTATGCGGCCGTCAGTTGCGCAGGCAGGTCCGTGGCGTGGGTCACCAGGAGGCCCGAGACCGCGCGGGTCAGGCAGACGTACAGGCGGCGCAGCCCGGTGCGCTCGTCCGGTTCCGCGTCGACCACGGCCCGGGGCTCGTCCAGGACCACGTAGTCGTACTCCAGGCCCTTGGCCAGGGAGGCCGGGACCAGGGTGAGGCGGGTGGCCCGCGTCGTCTCCTCGCCCGGGCCGAGGTGCCCGATCCCGGCGGCGGTGAGCGCGTCCGCCAGCTCCGGCACCCGCGCGTCGGCGGCGATCAGACCGACCGAGCCCTCGCGGGACAGCAGCTCCCGGCAGGCCGCCACCACGTCGGCCGTCCCGGCGTCCACCGCCCGGACCTCGAAGAAACCGGGGTTCTCACGGATCGACGCCACCGGCGTCAGCCCCGGCGCGATGTACGGCAGCAGCCGGGACGCGTACGTGATGACGTCCGTCGGCACGCGGAAACCGGCCGTCAGCTCCTCGATCACGGCATCGTCCTTGCCCAGGTGCCCCAGCGCCTCCTCCCAGCTCCGCGTCGCCCAGGGCGTCGTGCCCTGCGCGAGGTCGCCGAGGACGGTCGCCGAGCCGGTCGTGCAGCGCCGGCCCACCGCCCGGTACTGCATGGGGGAGAGGTCCTGCGCCTCGTCGAGGACCACGTGCCCGAGGGAGTGCGTGCGCTCGATCAGGTCGGTCGCCTCGTCGATCAGCACCGCGTCCGCGGGCGACCACCTGGCGGACCGCACCGAGCGGGCCGGCCTCACCCACAGGATCGCCTTCCGCTCGTCCTCGCTGAGGATGCCCTCGGCGTGCTCGGCGAGGAAGTCCGCGTCCGTCAGCAGCCGCAGCACCAGCTTCGCCGGGTCGACCTGCGGCCAGACGGCCTTCACCGCCGCCTTCACCGCGGCGTTGCGCGCCACCGCGTTCTGCACCCGGTCGTCCGGCGCCTCCCCGGCCCGCTCCATCTGCACCAGTACCGCGTGCGCGATCCGCTGCGGAAGGGCCTCGCGGGCGGCGCCGTAGCGGATGTCGCGGGCGAGCAGTTCGCGGACGATGTCCTCCAGCTCGTACGCCGCCACCCGCCAGCGGCGTGATCCGCGCACGACGACGACCCCCTCGGTAGGCGGGGTGACGTGCGAGTACAGCGCCCTGCGCAGCACCTCCGCCATCCGCGCGTCGCCCTTGATCACGGCCGCCGCGGCGTCGTCCGTGCCGCGCACCTCCACGTGCGCGACCAGGTCGTCCACGGTGGCCTGGCGGACCGTCAGCTCGCCGAGGGCCGGCAGCACCTGCTCGATGTAGTGCAGGAAGGACTTGTTCGGCCCGATGACCAGGGTGCCGGTGCGGGCGAGGCGCTCGCGGTGGGCGTAGAGGAGGTAGGCGACCCGGTGCAGGCCGACGGCGGTCTTGCCGGTGCCGGGGCCGCCCTGCACGCAGACCGAACCGGCGAGCCCCGCGCGCACGATCTCGTCCTGCTCGGGCTGGATCGTCGCCACGATGTCGCGCATCGGGCCGACACGGGGCCGTTCGATCTCCCGCTGGAGCAGCTTGCTGGTGGCCGCGGCCTCGGCCGGGTCGGACAGGTGCTCGTCCTCGTACGCCGTCAGCTCCCCGCCGGTGTAGCCGAAGCGGCGGCGCAGCCCGACGTCCAGCGGGTCCTTCTTCGACGCCCGGTAGAACGGCTGCGAGACCGGCGCCCGCCAGTCGATCACCATCGGGTCGCCGTCCGCGTCGTGGACGTGCCGGCGCCCGATGTAGAAGCGTTCCCCGTCCGCCCCCTCGGCCTGCTCCGCCCCCGGGGCGTGCAGGTAGTCGAGCCGGCCGAAGAACAGCGGGGTGTCGCTGAGGTCGGCGAGCGCCTTGATGCGGTCCTCGATCTGGCTCTCCAGGACGGCGGCGTTGACCCAGTTCGCGGTGACGTCGGTGATGTCTAGGGACTCGACGTCCTCCCGCATGGCGCGCAGCGCGGACCGGGACGCGGCCAGGTGGGCGCGCTCGCGGGACAGGGGGTCGTCGTGGACGGGCGTGGACAAGGGGGTGCCTCCGGATGACCTGCTGTGTGGTGGGCGCGGGCTGCGCGCGGTGGGCCGACCGGTTTCCGTCCGGGCGGCGGCGCTCCGTGGGGAGGCGGGCAAGAGCGGAGATTCTAGGGGAACGGGCGCGGCGGGGGCCAACGCTTATTCCGCGCGGTCCGGCCCCGGCGACGGCTCTCCCGGCCGGACCCCTAGGGGACCGCGTCCTCCGCTCCGGGGGGTGCGCTCCCTCCGGGGTCGTAGGGAACGGGCGCCGGGCCGGTCCCGGAGACGGATGACAGCCTTATGTCCGCAATCGCACCATGGAGACATGAGCGCAGCAACCATCTCCCCCGCCCCGGCACCCGGCCGCCCCTCCGGCGCCACGCCCGTGGCCGGCAGTCACCGGCACCGGCTCGGTGACGCCCTGCGCGCCGTCAAGGTCTTCGCGGGCGCCGCCTTCGACGTGGTCGTCCTCGGTGAGTACGGCGAGGAGGCCGGCGTCCGCCGCAGGTGACGGCTAGCCCTCCGTCAGCAGTTCGTCCGCGTCCATGATCCGGTAGGCGTAGCCCTGTTCCGCCAGGAAGCGCTGGCGGTGGGCGGCGAAGTCCTGGTCGAGGGTGTCGCGGGCGACGACCGAGTAGAAGTGCGCCTGGTGGCCGTCCGCCTTGGGGCGCAGCACCCGGCCCAGGCGCTGGGCCTCCTCCTGCCGGGAACCGAAGGTGCCGGACACCTGGATGGCGACCGTCGCCTCCGGCAGGTCGATGGAGAAGTTGGCGACCTTCGAGACGACGAGGACGCTGATCTCGCCCTGCCGGAAGGCGTCGAAGAGCTTCTCCCGCTGGGCGTTGGACGTCTCGCCCTTGATCACCGGGGCGCCCAGGTGCTCGCCCAGCTCGTCGAGCTGGTCGATGTACTGGCCGATGACGAGGATCTGCTGACCGGCGAACCGGCGCACGATCGCCTCGGTGACCTTCCGCTTGGTGTCGGTCGTCGCGCAGTAGCGGTACTTCTCCTCCGCCTCGGCGGTGGCGTACGCGAGCCGCTCGGAGTCGGTGAGGTTGACGCGGACCTCGACGCAGTCGGCGGGCGCGATGTAGCCCTGCGCCTCGATCTCCTTCCACGGCGCGTCGAACCGCTTGGGGCCGATGAGCGAGAACACGTCCGACTCGCGGCCGTCCTCCCGGACGAGGGTCGCGGTCAGCCCCAGCCGGCGCCGCGCCTGGAGGTCGGCGGTGAACTTGAACACCGGTGCGGGCAGCAGGTGCACCTCGTCGTAGACGATCAGCCCCCAGTCGCGGGAGTCGAACAGCTCCAGGTGCGGATAGACGCCCTTCCGGCGGGTCGTCAGCACCTGGTACGTGGCGATGGTGACCGGCCGGATCTCCTTCTTCGTGCCGCTGTACTCGCCGATCTCGTCCTCGGTCAGACTCGTCCGCTTCACCAGCTCGTGCTTCCACTGGCGGGCCGAGACGGTGTTGGTGACCAGGATCAGTGTCGTGGACTTGGCCTGCGCCATCGACCCGGCACCGACCAGCGTCTTGCCGGCGCCGCAGGGCAGGACGACGACACCGCTGCCGCCGTGCCAGAAGTTCTCCACCGCCTGCTTCTGGTACGGGCGCAGCGCCCAGCCGTCCTCGGCCAGCTCGATCGGGTGCGCCTCGCCGTCGACGTACCCGGCGAGGTCCTCGGCGGGCCAGCCCAGCTTCAGCAGCGTCTGCTTGATCTGCCCGCGCTCGGAGGGGTGCACGGCCACCGTGTCCGGGTCGATGCGGGCACCGACCAGCGGCGCGATCCGCTTCGACTTCAGGACCTCCTCCAGCACCGGCCGGTCGGTGGTCGTCAGGACCAGCCCGTGCGCCGGGTGCTTGGAGAGGGTGAGGCGGCCGTAGCGGTCCATCGTCTCCGCGATGTCGACGAGCAGCGCGTGCGGCACCGGGTAGCGGCTGTACTGCACGAGCGCGTCCACGACCTGCTCGGCGTCGTGCCCGGCCGCGCGCGCGTTCCACAGGCCGAGCGGGGTCACCCGGTAGGTGTGGATGTGCTCCGGCGCCCGCTCCAGTTCGGCGAAGGGGGCGATGGCACGGCGGCAGTCGTCGGCCTGCTCGTGGTCGACTTCCAGGAGCAGGGTCTTGTCGGACTGGACGATGAGCGGACCATTCACGGGGGGCACCCTTTCGCGTGCGTACGGCCGGACGACGGCTCGGCCAATCGTCCAGTGTGCCTGATCGCCGGGCACGGGGGACGGCCGTCGGGCGGTGATGTGCCTCGCGGGGTCAGGTCTCGTCGCCGGCGAGTTCCGCCACGCCCGTGATCCGGTGCAGCGGGAAGGTGCGCACCTCGTCCGCCGTGTGGTCGTACGCCGTCACGAAGCCGCCCTCCACCCGGATCGGGGCGATGACGCGCTGGCTGGCGGCGCCCTCGGCGTTGACGAAGCCGATCCACAGCGCCTCCCCGGTCAGCACGGCGGCCTGCACGGTGGCCAGCGTCTCGGCCGCGCCCGTGCGGGGCAGCTCGCCGTTCGCGACCGGGGTGCCCTCGTCGCCGGGGCCGGGCTTGCGCGGGGCAGTGGAGGCGAGGTCGCCGGCGCGGATGGCGCGGATCGCCGCCGACAGCAGCGTGTCGTCCGGCACCGGCGGCCCGTCCGGGACCGGCTCCGGCGCCGTGCGCGGCGGCGTGCGGTGGGCGTCGGTGCGGGCGATCAGCACATCGCCCGCCGCGGACTCGGCGGCCGGCGCGAAGCCCATCGCGCGCAGCCCCTCCAGGAGCGCCGCCGGGTCCGCCTGCGCGGCCAGCACGGTCGGCGCGAGACGACGCAGGCCGAGGCCGGCCGCCCGCTTGTCGGCCAGGATCTCGTCCAGCGTCGCGTCGTCGTCGCAGCGCACGTACGCCGAGGCCGCCCCGACCCGGAGCCGCCCGTGCCGACGGGCCACGTCGTCGATCAGGTACGTGAGCGGCTGGGGAACCGGCGTACGGGAGTGCCGGGCGAGGAAGGCGTGCAGGTCGGCGGCGGTCTGCCCGGCGTCCAGCGCACGGCGCACCGAACCCGGCGTGAACCGGTAGACGGTGGCCCCGCCCCTCGACTCCACGTCCGCGAGCACACCCAGCGTGTCCGCGAGCGGACGCTCCAGCGGCCCCGGCGCCACGGCCGTCAGGTCGGCCTGGAGCAGCACGTGGTCCAGCGGCTCGGGGAGCAGCGGCGCGAGCAGCCGGGCGGCGGTGGCCGTGGCGGCGGACTGCTCGGCCGGGGTCAGCGGCGCGGGCGCGGCGGCGGGCGCGCGGTGGTGGACGGGCAGCTTGGCGCCGGGCCCCTCGGACTCCTCGGGCTCCGGGGCGGGCCGCGACGGCTCGGGCGCGCCGATCAGCGCCCGGGCCGGCGAGGCCAGCGCGCCCCGCCCGGTGACGCCCAGCAGCTCCGCCTCGGACAGCGTCCAGCGGGCGAGCCGGGTGCGCAGGTCCTCCTCCTGGCCCGCCCGGACCTCGCGGCCGTCCCGGCGCGGCCCGCGCAGCGGACGCTCCCAGCGCAGCCGGGCCAGCACCGACTCCGGCTCCGGCGCGGCGCCCTCGGGCAGCCCGGCCAGCAGGGTCAGCACCCGGTGCCGCACCTCGGGCGCGGCCGAACGGTCCAGGTCGGGGCCGAGCGCCGAGAGCGTACGGTCCTTGGCGTCCCGCCCGCCGACCAGCCCCGGCGTCCGGGTGGCCGTCAGCCACGCCCCGGCGAGCCGCGCCCAGCGCTCGGCGGCGGGCAGCTCCCGCCACTCGTCGTACGCCGGGGTCGCCGCGTACCGCTCGTCGGCCTCGCCGTCGGAGGCCAGCAGCCCGGCCGCGTAGGCCAGCTCGACCCAGAAGGCGGCGACCGGCTCGGGCACGTCCAGGGCGACGGCCGTCCGCTTCAGGTCGCGCACGCTCAGCCCGCCGGCCCGCAGCACCGCCGGGCCGCCCTCGTGCCAGTCCTTCAGCAGTTCCTCGACGGTCGCCGACGCGGTGAGGGCCTGGCCGGCCGCGGTGGCGTCCACCACCTGCGGACGGTGCGCGGCGGCGGCCTCCACCGGCGGCGGCACCGGCTCGGTCGTGCGGTGCGCGCGGCCGGCGCGCAGATGCAGGGCCACCTCGCGGGGCAGGACGACCGTGCCGGGCGCGGTCGGCAGCAGCAGGCCGCGGTCCAGCAGCAGGCGCAGGTGGGGTGCCGGGTCGTGGGTGACCTGGCCGTAGGGCGGGCCCCACACCAGGCGGTCCAGCACCTCCAGCGAGCCGGCGGGCAGCTCGCCCAGCAGGCCCGCCATCCGCTTCCGGTCCGTGAACAGGGCGCCGAGCGCGGCCACGGCGGTGACGGAGTCGTGCGTCGAGGGCAGTCCGAGGGTGGTCAGGATCTCCTGGACGCGGCCGGGCGACATGCCCGCGGTGGCCTCCCGCACGGTGGGGCCCAGACCCGTCGGCGAGGGATGCTGCGGGGAGGGCGCGAGCAGCTCGCGGGCGGTGCGCACCAGCCGCAGCCGGTCGTCGCCGCCCCACACCAGGGCCTGCTCGCGCAGCAGGGCGACGGCGCGCGGCAGGGCGGCGGCCACGGCGGCATCGCCCTCGTCGCCGGCCATCAGGCCGAGCAGTTCGCCGTACGACGCAGGATCCGCCGCCACGGCCAGCGCCTCCGCCGTCTGCAGCGCGAACCGGTCCAGCCGCTCCAGAGCCCGGACGACCGACGCGCGGGTGCCGGCGCGGGTGGCGAGCTGGGTGAGGTCCGTGGGGACGGGGGTGATGAGGTCGGGGCGGCTGCGCAGGAGGGCGGCCAGCGAGGCGTCGTCCCTGGCGCGGAGCGCCTCCGCGAGGGACCGGGGGGCCGCGGACTTCTCCTCGGTGCTCATCCGGCCAACGTTAGCGGGTGGGTACGACGGCGGGGCGGCACGTGCGCGGGGGAGGCCCGCCGGGCACGGGAACATTCGGTACCGTCGTCCGACGGGGTGTCACCACTCATCCGCCCCGGAGGGGTTGTCCGTGGGGATCGAGAGCGACCAGGTCGTGTACGAGTACCTGAGCCGTGTCGGCGACGTGGCCCAGCAGCGTCAGCTTCCGTCGGCGGCGCGGATGCGGCTGGTCTCCGAGCTGCGCAACGAGATCGACCGGCGGCGTGCGAGGACCACCGTCGACAGTCCGGCGGCCGTCCGCCGCATCCTGGACCGGCTGGGCAGCCCGGACGACGTGGTCGACGCGGCGGGGGGCGGTGGACCGCGGACGGCGGCGCCGGAACCGTCCGCCGCGGTGCCCGTGCAGCGGGAGGGCGGCGAGCGGCGCGACGCCGGGAGGCGCAAGGGCCTGCGGCGCGCCGTGCCGCGCCCGCGCCCGGCGGCGCACGATCCCGCGCCCGAGCCGGCCGCCTCCCCGCCCCACCTGGCGAGCGCGCACGAACTGGGGGACAGCGCCGTGCAGCCGGACTGGTGGCGGGTGGACGACGGGCCGTTCGGGGGCGGAGGCTTCGGGGACGGCGGCGACAGCGTGCCCGGGTTCGTCGGCGGCGTGGAGATCCCGGACCTGCTCAAGCCCCCGCCGAAGGAGCGGGACGGGAAGACGCCCCCCGAGGCGAAGCCCGAGGCCGAGGCGGAGGCGGTGGCCGACGCCGCCGCCGGGAAGCCGGCCGAGGCGGGCAGGGGCGGGGCCCGGCGCGGCCTGCCCCGCCTGTGGCCCGAGGGCGGCTGGAACAACCCGCTCCTGCTGCTCGCCGCGTCCCTGCTGATCGGCGGCGCCGTCGTCGGCAGCCTGGTCCCGCTCGGCCTGGGCTGGCTGATCGCCTACCTCTCCCGCCGTCTGACCCCCGTCCAGTCGAAGTGGGCGGTCCTGGGGCTGCCCGGCACGGTCGCCGCGGCCGGGGTGGTCTGGCTCTGGGGCCGCGGGGAGGGCCGCTGGGGCGACCCGATCCCCGAGGGCCACATGGCGGACGCCGTCACCGAGACCTGGCCCTGGGTCCTCCGCTGCGCCGCCCTCGCCACGGCCCTGTACCTCCTGTGGCGCTCCCGCCGCCCGGCATCCTGACCCCCACCGGCGGCCCCCCGCCCACAACCACAGGGCACCGGGCACGGTCAGAGCCTGATGTCTGCCGCCCCGGCCCGCGTCTGCCGGTGCGGCAACCCCGCGTCCGCCTTCGCGCCTCCCGGCCCGCGTCCGCCCCTTCGCGCGCCCGGCCCGCGCGCTGCCGGGATCACGTGACCCCCGCTGGCCTGGGCGGACCCCTTCCGGTCCGCGGGCCCGCCTCCGCCGGTCCTCCGGGCCCGCATCACCCCGCCGGGGGCCCGGGCCTCGCCCGCCCCGCCGCCCCGGGGCGCCCCTCCGCCGGGCGCCCGGGGCCCGGTCGGTGTGCCGGAGGCCCCGGCACAATGGCGGGTATGGCTTCTGCGACCCGTCCCGCGCCCACCGTCGGTTTCGATCTCGACATGACGCTGATCGACTCCCGGCCCGGCATCCGTGCCTGCTACCTGGCGCTGACCGAGCGGACCGGGACGTACGTCGACGCCGACCTGGCCGTCACGCGGCTCGGGCCGCCGCTGGAGGAGGAGCTGGCGCACTGGTTCCCGGCGGAGCGGATCGCGGCCACCGCCGAGCTGTACCGGGAGATGTACCCGGCGTACGCCGTCGGCGCGACGCCCGCGCTGCCCGGCGCCCGGGAGGCCGTGGAGGCGGTGCGGGCGGCCGGCGGACGGGCGATCGTCGTCACCGCCAAGTACGAGCCGAACGCCAGGATGCACCTGGAGCACCTCGGCATCCGGCCGGACGCCGTGATCGGCGACCTGTGGGCGGAGCAGAAGGCGGTGGCGCTGCGCGAGCACGGCGCGGACGTCTACGTCGGCGACCACCTCGGCGACATACGCGGCGCGCGGGCGGCCGACGCCCTGGCCGTCGCCGTGGCCAGCGGGCCGTGCGGCGCGGACGAGCTGCGCGAGGCAGGCGCCGACGTCGTCCTCGCCGACCTGACGCAGTTCCCGGACTGGCTCGCCGGCTACCGGGACGGCGCCGCCGCGGCCCGCGCCTGACGCCGCCCCGCGGCGATCGACCGGAGCACGCCCGCCCCGGCGATCAGGAACCCCACTCCCATCAGCATGCTCAGCCCGAACATGTAGGTGGGAAAGGGCGTCGTCCCCAGGAACAGCGGGGCCACCGTGACGAGGGTGGCCACGGCGCCGGCGAAAAAGACGATCGCACCGGCGCGGATCAACCGGTCACCGGGCGCGGCGGAATTCGTTCGGGTTTTGTCACGCACCCGACCAGGGTAGTTCCCTGCGCGAAGGAACGGCCGGGGGACGTCTTGTCACCGGCCTGAAGACCATTAGCCTGGGTACCGGCGGGTCCCACGACCCGCCCGAGTGCTATCAAGAGCAGTTTTCCGACGAGTACGAGGACGAGGACAGACGTGCCTACCGGCAAGGTCAAGTGGTTCAACAGTGAGAAGGGCTTCGGCTTTCTCTCCCGCGACGACGGCGGTGACGTCTTCGTCCATTCCTCGGTCCTCCCCGCCGGAGTCGAGACACTGAAGCCCGGCCAGCGCGTGGAGTTCGGCGTCGTCGCCGGCCAGCGCGGTGACCAGGCCCTGTCCCTCGCCCTGCTGGAGCCGGCCCCGTCGGTCGCCGCCGCGCAGCGCAAGAAGCCCGACGAACTGGCCTCCATCGTCCAGGACCTGACCACCCTCCTGGAGAACATCACCCCCATGCTGGAGCGGGGCCGCTACCCCGAGAAGGCCGCCGGCAAGAAGATCGCCGGCCTGCTCCGCGCGGTGGCCGACCAGCTCGACGTCTGACCCCGCGCTACGGGAACGCCAGCGCGTCCGGGCCGAGGGCCGGCACCAGGCCCTCGGCCGCGGCGCGGGTCAGCAGACCCCGGACCGCGGCGTAGCCGTCCTCGCCGAGGTCGGCCGTGAACTCGTTGACGTACAGCCCGATGTGCTGGTCGGCGACGGCCGGGTCCATCTCCTGGGCGTGCTCCATCACGTACGGGCGCGACGCCTCCGGGTCGTCCCACGCCGCGCGGACCGACGCCCGGACGGAGTCGGCGAGCCGGGTCAGCGCCTCCGCGCCCAGCGACCGCTTGGCGATGATCGCGCCGAGCGGGATCGGCAGCCCGGTGGTGTGCTCCCAGTGCTCACCCATGTCGGCGAGCTTGTGCAGCCCGTAGTTCTGGTACGTGAAGCGCGCCTCGTGGATCACGAGGCCCGCGTCGACCTTCCCGTCCCGCACGGCCGGCATGATCTCGTGGAACGGCATGACGACGATCTCCCCGACCCCGCCGGGCACCACGTCCGCCGCCCACAGCCGGAACAGCAGGTACGCCGTCGACTTCTCGCTCGGCACCGCGACCGCGCGGCCGCTCAGGTCGAGGCCCGCCTCCCGGGTCAGCACCAGCGGCCCGCAGCCGCGGCCCAGCGCGCCCCCGCAGGGCAGCAGCGCGTACTCGCCGAGGACGTACGGCAGTACCGCGTGCGACACCTTCAGCACGTCGGACTCGCCGCGCTCGGCCATGCCGTTGGTGATGTCGATGTCGGCGAACGTCACGTCGAGGGCGGGGCCGCCGGGGACGCGGCCGTGGGCCAGGGCGTCGAAGACGAAGGTGTCGTTCGGGCAGGGCGAGTACGCGATCCGCAAGGTGTCACTGCTCATGGGAGTTCCAACTTCCGAGGACGGGTGCGAGCTTCCCGAAGGCGTCCGTCAGGGCCGTGAGCGCGTCGCCGACGCGCCACGCGGCGCGGTCGCGGGGGCCGACCGGGTTGGAGACCGCGCGCAGCTCCAGCACGGGCACCCCGTGCGCGGCGGCGGCCTCGGCGACGCCGAAGCCCTCCATGGCCTCGGCGAGGGCACACGGGTGGCGGGCGCGCAGCAGCGCGGCGCGTTCGGCGGTGCCGGTGACGGTGGACCCGGTCAGGACGGTGCCGGGGCGGGCCCCGGTCGCGGCGGCGACGGCGCGGACGAGTCCCGCGGGCGGGCGGTGGGTGACGGTGCCGAAACCGAGTTCGGTGACCGGCAGGAACCCGTCGGCGGTCTCGGCGCCCAGGTCGGCGGCGGTGATCTCGTCGGCGACGACGAGGGAGCCGACGGGCGCATCGGGCGCGAAGCCGCCGCCGATGCCGGCCGAGACGACCAGGCCGTACGGGGCGCCCTCCAGGGCCGCGGCGGTCAGGGCGGCGGCGGTGGACGCGGCGGCGAGCGCGGGGCCTACTCCGGCGGCCAGCAGGTCGGGGCCGTCCGGGAGCCGGTGGAGCGCCACGCCGGGCCGGGCGGCCGGAGCGGCCGGTCCCGGAAACGCCCGAGCCACCGCGTCCCGTTCGACGGGGACCGCGGTGGCCACGAGGACGCGCACGGAGGACGTGGTCAGTCGCCCTTCTTCAGCTTGAAGACCCACACGCCGGTGATCTTCTGGCTGCCGTCCTTGCCGTCCCGGGCCGCGATGGCGACGTTCGTCGAGTTGCCCTGGGCGCCGTACTGGGCGTTGAAGAAGACGCTGCCCGGGATGGCCCGGTAGGTCTTCTCGCTGTCGTCGAGGAGCTGCTGCCCGTTCATCAGGATCGTCCAGTGGTCGTCGGCGATCTCCGGGTCGACGCCGAAGCGGACGGTCTCGTCCTGGCCGACGGTGATGGACTTGGCGTCCTTGTCCTTCAGGCAGTTGGTGATCTGGTCGTCGGAGAGGGCCTTGCCCTCCCCGCCGCAGGTGGCCTCGGAGCTGACCGAGGAGCTGCCGACGGTGATCGTCGACATGGCGGTCGGCTTGTCACAGGCCGAAATCAGGAGCAGTCCGGCGGATACGGCGCCGGCGGCGGCGACGGCGCGGCGGCGTCGCACAACGGATTGCAACGTGGTCATGGCCGAAGGCTATATGGCGGCTCCGGCCGTCCCCCCACCTGGGGGCGGCGTGGCGTGGTCACGCCACCCTCGTCCGCGCCGTACGCCCGTGCCGGGCCGAGCCGATCAGCCCCCGTACGGTGGTCAGCCATCCGGCGGCGACGATCGCGGCGCCCACCGACAGGCCCAGCGTGCCGTTCAGCGGCATCGCGATGCCCACCGCGCCGCCGAGCACCCAGGCCACCTGGAGCAGCGTCTCCGAGCGGGCGAACGCCGAGGTGCGGACCAGCTCGGGCACGTCCCGCTGGATCAGCGCGTCCAGGGACAGCTTGGCCAGTGCCTGCGCGAACCCGGCGACCGCCGCGAGGCACGCCACCACCACCGCGCCGAAGAACACCGCGGCCGTGACCGCCGCGCCCAGCACGAGCGCGACGACCGTCACGATGATGATCTCCGGCGCCCGTGAGCGCAGCCACGCCCCGACCGCCGTGCCCAGCGCGTTGCCCGCGCCGGCCGCGACGCCCACGATGCCGAGGGACACGGCGGCGCTCTGGCCCGTCATCGGGTGGACGCGCAGCAGGAACGCGAGGAAGAAGATCAGGAAGCCGGTCAGGCAGCGGATGGCGGCGTTGGCGGCCAGCGCGTGGGTGACCGCCGGGCCCACCGTGCGCAGCCCGGGGCGCTTGGCTGTCTTGCGGTGCGGGCCGTGCAGGTGCCGTTCGTCCGCGGCGAGCAGTGCCTTGTCCTCGCCCCGTGCCGAGTCCACCTTGTGCGGCAGCGTGAACGACAGCACGGTCCCCGCGACGAAGATCACAAAGGCGCCGTAGAGCGGCCAGCGCGGGCCGAGCTGCTGGAGCCCGGCCCCGACGGGCGCGGCGACGCCGGTGGCCAGCAGCCCGCACAGGGTCACGCGGGAGTTGGCCTTCACGAGGGAGAAGCCGGGTGGCAGCAGCCGGGGCACCACGGCGCTTCTCACCACTCCGTACGCCTTGGAGGAGACCAGTACGCCGAGCGCGGCGGGGTACATCTCGATGCTGCCGGTGATCACCGCCCCGGACAGCACCAGCGCGAGCAGCGCGCGGGCCCCCATCGCCGTCGCCATGGCCGCGCGCCGGCCGTGCGGGACGCGGTCCAGGATCGGGCCGATCACCGGCGCGAGGAGTGTGAACGGGGCCATGGTGATGGCGAGGTAGAGCGCCACGCGGCCCCGCGCCTCGTCGGTGGGCACGGAGAAGAAGACGGTGGAGGCGAGGGCGACGGTGATCATGACGTCGCCGGCGCCGTTCACTCCGTGCAGCTCGATCAGCTTGCCGAGGCCGGACTCGCCGGCGCCGTGCGCGTGGGTCGCCCGGCGGATGCCCCGCACCGTCCCGGTCACCGGCAGGCGCAGAGCACGGCCGACCGCGCGGAACCGCCCGGGCCCACGTCCCCGGCTCCCGCCCTTCAACTCCGTCCGTGCGGCTGCCACCCCGTCATAGTGCCCCGTGAACCGTGGCTCTAGCGCTTGTCACGGCCCGGATGGCGCTGATCGGGTCGAGCGGGGTCCCTGCGGGGCCGGGGCCGGTGACTGCCGGGGGCGGGTGTCGCGCCCCCGGCGAGCCCCCGGGTGCCGCGCCCGGCAGGCCCTCGGGCAGGCGCCCGTGCACCGGACTCGGGCCCCGGCGGCTCGCGGGCCGGGGCCGGGGCCGCGTGCGTGGTCCGGGGACGCGTGCGGGGCGGGTGCGGGGTTCGGCCGGCGGCGCCGCCACCGCGCCGGGGCGGCGGGCCTCGCGCCCCGCAGGGCGGGCCGGCTTCGCGGTGGGCGGCCGAGTGTCCCGCTGGGGGTGGGGGCCGCTTGCGGGAGCCGTCGTGCGGGGCGTGTGACGTTGTCGTGGGGGGAATTCCGGTGCCGGGGCGCGGGGTTGGGGGGCTCTGTCGCGGGGGCCGGGGTGCTTGCGCGAGGGCGCGGGTGCCGGGCGGTGCGGGATCGTGCCCTCGCCGAAACCTCCGTCGGTGTAGGCCCAGCGCACATGAGCAGGTAGCGTGCGTAGCGCGCCGTGGCGAACGTTCTCGGCCGCGCGCCGTACGGCCATCCCGCAGAATGGATGACGTAGGTGTGCCCGAGCGCGATCGGGCGCGGACGTCGACGCGGTCCACAGGTCCGCTCCGTCCGCCCCCTCGCAGGCAGCGGCGCACTCGTGAGACGGCGTATGGAGAGAAGCGATACCTGTGAGCGCAGCGACAACGCGAAGCCGCACCCCTGACCGCCTGTGCGCCGAGGCCGTCGACCTCGCCCGCGCCGCAGCCGAGGAGGCCGCCGCCCCCGGCGTCGTCGGCGAGCACGAGGGGATGGTGTCGGAGGGCGACCGGGTCGTCACCCACTACTTCGCCTCCAAGGAGCTCGGCTACCGGGGCTGGCGCTGGGCCGTCACCGTGGCCCGCGCCTCCCGCGCCAGGATCGTGACCGTCGACGAGGCGGTGCTGCTGCCCGGCCCCGACGCCCTGCTCGCCCCCGAGTGGGTGCCGTGGAGCGAGCGGCTGCGTCCCGGCGACATGGGACCGGGCGACCTGCTGCCCACCGACGCCGAGGACCTGCGGCTGGAACCGGGCTGGACCGGCGAGGACGAGCCGCCGCCGAACTCCGCCGTCTCCCACGAGATGGCCGACCTGGTCGAGGCCGAGGACGCCGAGGTGACGTCCGGGCCGCCCGCCGAGCTGCCCACCGTCCCGGCCCGCGGCACCATCTCGGCCGTCGCCGAGGAACTGGGCCTGCGCCGGGCGCGGGTGCTCTCCCGCTACGGCCTGCGCATCGCCGCCGACCGCTGGGAGGACGCCTTCGGGCCCAACACGCCGATGGCCCAGGCGGCGCCCGCGAGCTGCGAGTCCTGCGGCTTCCTCACCCGCATCGGCGGATCGCTGGGCCAGGCCTTCGGGGTGTGCGCCAACGAGTTCTCCCCGGCGGACGGCCGCGTCGTGTCCCTCGCGTACGGCTGCGGGGGGCACTCCGAGGCCGCCGTGATGCCGAAGGCGCCGCAGCCCGCTCCGCCCGTGATCGACGAGACGCGGATCGACCCGTTCCCGCTGCGCCCGGCGTCGGACTCCGGCTCGGTCCCGGTCACCGAGGACGAGGCGTCGGCCGACCTCGGCCACTCGTAGGCCCTTTCCGCGGGCACCACTCGTAGGCACCGCGGGCACGGGGCACCCGGCAAGCGCTCCGGCCCCCGGGCCGGCCGGTGTGCGCCGGGACCCGACGGCGTTCCGTCCGGCGGGGCCCGGGGCGGTACCTTCATGGTCCGTCGATGAGGAGAGTGCCCGTGAGTATGTTCGTGCGGCCCGCCGAGGAGGGCGCCGACCCGTTCGGTACGGCACGTCTGCGGCGCGGGGTGCTGGACGCCTGGGTGACGAGCCCCGCCCGGTTCCGCGAGGACGCCAACGCCGAGGAGGACCTCGTCCTCGGCGGCTACCGCGACCGGCTGGTCGTCGAGCTGGCCCAGAACGCCGCCGACGCCGCCGCCCGCGCGGGCGTGCCGGGCCGGCTCCGGCTCACCCTGCGGGACGACGTCCTCGTCGCCGCCAACACCGGCGCCCCGCTGGACGCGGCGGGCGCCGAGTCGCTGTCGACGCTGCGCGCCTCCGCCAAGCGCGGGGCCGCCGAGAGCGCCGTCGGCCGGTTCGGGGTCGGCTTCGCCGCCGTCCTGGCCGTCACCGACGAGCCCGCCGTCGTCGGCCGGCACGGCGGCGTGCGCTGGTCCCTCGCCGAGGCGCGGGACCTGGCCGCCGGCACCGCACGGCACAGCCCCGGCCTCGGCGACGAGATCCGCCGCCGCGACGGCCACGTCCCGCTGCTCAGGCTGCCGTTCCCCGCCGAGGGCAGCGCCCCCGGCCCGTACGACACCGCCGTCATCCTGCCGCTGCGCGACACGGCCGCCGCCGACCTCGCCGAGCGGCTGCTGCGCGCCGTGGACGACGCGCTGCTGCTCACCCTGCCCGGCCTCGAGGAGGTCGTGATCGAGGCGGGGGACGACGTACGCACCCTGCGCCGCGGCACGGACGGCCCGCTGACCGTCGTGGAGGACTCGCGGGAGGGCACCACCCGCTGGCGCACCGCCGCCGCGCACGGCCCGCTCACCCCCGACCTCCTCGCCGACCGGCCCGTGGAGGAGCGGCTGCGCCCCCACTGGTCCGTGACGTGGGCCGTGCCCGTGGACGCCGACGGCGGCCCCGCCCGGCCCCGCACCAGCCCCGTCGTGCACGCCCCCACCCCGAGCGACGAGCCCCTCGGCGTCCCCGCCCTGCTCATCGCGTCGTTCCCGCTGGACTCCACCCGCCGGCACGCCGCGCCGGGCCCGCTGACCGACTTCCTGACCCAGCGCGCGGCGGACGCCTACGCCGCTCTCCTCGCCGACTGGACCCCGGTCACCGCCGGGATCATCGACCTCGTGCCCGGCCCGCTGGGCAAGGGGGAACTGGACGGCGCGCTGCGGCAGGCGATCCTCGACCGGCTGCCGCGCACCTCCTTCCTGCCGCCGGCCGCCGAACCGCGCGACGACGACACCGACGGCCTGCCCGGGTCCCTGCGTCCCCGTGACGCCGAGGTGGCCGAGGGCGCGGGCGCCGAGACCGTGCGCGTCCTCGCCGAGGTGCTGCCCACCCTGCTCCCCGCCGGCCTGGAGCGCCGCGCCGAACTGCGCACGCTGGGCGTGGCCCGGGTGCCGCTGACCGACGCGATCGACCGGCTGGCCGGACTGGAGAAGCCCCCCTCCTGGTGGCGACGGCTCTACGACAGCCTCGCGGGCGTCGACCCCGACCGCCTGTCCGGGCTGCCGGTGCCGCTCGCCGGGGGAGGGCGGACCACGATCGGCCCCCGGCAGGTGCTGCTGCCGTCCCCGGACGGTGCCGTCCTCGACCCCGGCGTCCTCACCCGCCTCGGCCTCAAGGTCGCCCACCCGGACGCCGCCCATCCGCTCCTGGAGAAGCTCGGCGCCCTCCCGGCCACCCCGCGGGCCGTGCTCACCACCCCGCAGGTCCGGGCCGCCGTCGCCGCCTCCCTGGACGACGCGGGCGGCATGAACTGGGAGGAGGACGCGCCCGACGCCGAGGAACTGGCCGACACGGTCCTCGGCCTCGTCCGCGACGCCGGGCTCGACGCGGGCGACGAGCCCTGGCTCGGCGCGCTCGCCCTGCCCGACGAGGACGGCGAACTCTCCCCGGCCTGCGAACTCGTCTTCCCCGGCGGTCCCTTCGCCGAGGTGATGCGCGAGGACGAACTGGCCGCCGTGGACGCGGAACTGGCGGACAGGTGGGGCCCCGGGCCGCTCGCCGCCTGCGGCGTCCTCGTGACCTTCGCCCTCGTCCGTGCCACCGACGTCGTCCTCGACCCGGACGAACTGGAGCCCCGCGAGGGCGACTTCGCCGAGCCGGACGACCCCGGTCTGCTGGACGCCGTGGACGTGTGGAGCGAGGACGTCCTCGACCGCTTCCCGGACAGCCCCGTCCCCCCGGTCGCCACCGAGATCGTCGCCGTCCGCGACCTGGACCTCGTGGCCGACGACCGCTGGCCGCAGGCCCTCGCCCTGCTGTCCCAGCCCCCGCTGCGGGACGCGCTGGTGCAGCCGGTGCGCGTCCTGCTGCCCGACGGCACCCACGAGGTCGTACCGCCGTACACCGCGTGGTGGCTGCGCGGGCACCCCGTGCTCGACGGGCGGCGCCCGGCCGGACTGCGCGCGGCCGGCGGCGACCCGCTGCTGCGCGGCCTGTACGACGAGGCCGACGCGACCGGGTTCGAGGACGAGCAGGTGCTGCGGGCGCTCGGCGTGCGCACCTCCGTCGCGGCGCTCCTCGACGAGCCCGGCGGCGCGGCCGAACTGCTGGACCGCCTCGCCGACCCCGATCGCCCGGTCACGGCCGCCCAACTGCACGCCCTGTACGGCGCGCTGGCCGGGCTGGACCCGGAGCAGGTCACCCTGCCGGACGATCTGCGGGCCGTGCGCGACGGCCGGGTCGAGGTGGTGGACGCCGCCGACGCCGTGGTGGTCGACTCGCCCGACCTGCTGCCCTTCACCTCGGGCGTGCCGCTGCTGCCGGTCCGCCCGGTGCTCGCCGCCGAGCTGGCGGAGCTGTTCCAGGTGCGGCGGCTGAGCGAGTCCGTCACTGGCGAGGTGCACTCCGAGGGCACCGAGCACGACGTTCCGGAGCCGGTCCGGGTGCTGCTCGGGGCGCGGACCCCGGCGTCGTACGTGGAGCACGAGGAACTGGTGGTCGACGGCGTGGAGATCGACTGGCGGCTCACGGCCGACGGCGTGCTGCACGCCGCGACCCTGGAGGGCGTCGCCGCCGGTCTCGCCTGGGCGGCCGGCCAGTGGCCCCGCCGCTTCGAGGTCGCGGCCCTCCTGGAGGACCCGTCCCGCACGGAGGAACTGGCCAGGGACCGCTGGTTCGACTGAGCCACGGGCGGACCCGGCCGGACCACGAGAGGCGGTCAGGCCGGGAAGCGCCGGTCGACCCACTTCCACAGCAGCTCCAGCAGGCCCGCCGCGGCGACCGCCACGCCGACGGCGGTCCACGGCATCGTGACACCGACCAGCTTCAGCGCGAAGAAGTCCTGGAGCCACGGCACCACCAGCACCACCAGGAACGCGGCGCCCATCGCCGCCACCAGCAGCACGCGCCACCACGTGTAGGGCCGGGCGACGATCGCCAGCACCCACATCGAGACCAGGAACAGCGTCAGCGTCGCCGCGCTGGTCTCCGCGTCCAGCGCCCCCGGCCCGCTGTAGTGGTGCCGGGCGGCCAGGTACGTCACGAAGGTCGCCGCCCCGGCCACCACGCCGCCGGGGACGGCGTACCGCATCACCCGCCGGACGAAGTGAGGTCTGGCCCGTTCCCTGTTCGGCGCGAGGGCCAGGAAGAAGGCCGGGACGCCGATCGTGAGGGTGGACAGCAGGGTCAGATGCCGGGGCAGGAAGGGGTACTCGACCCGCGAGCACACCACCAGGACCGCCAGCAGCACCGAGTACACGGTCTTCACCAGGAACAGGGTGGCGACCCGCGTGATGTTGCCGATGACCCGGCGGCCCTCGGCCACCACCGACGGCAGGGTGGCGAAGCTGTTGTTGAGCAGCACGATCTGCGCTACCGCCCGGGTGGCCTCCGAGCCCGAGCCCATCGCCACGCCGATGTCGGCGTCCTTGAGCGCGAGGACGTCGTTGACCCCGTCGCCGGTCATGGCGACCGTGTGCCCGCGCGACTGGAGGGCGCCCACCATGTCCCGCTTCTGCTGCGGGGTGACCCGCCCGAACACCGTGGCCCCGTCGAGCTCCTCGGCCATGGAGTCCCGTTCGGCGGGCAGCCGGCGGGCGTCGACGGCGGTGCCGGACAGCCCGAGCTTGGCGGCGACCGCGCCGACGGAGACCGCGTTGTCCCCGGAGATGACCTTGGCGTGCACGTCCTGCTCGGCGAAGTAGCGCAGGGTGTCGGCGGCGTCCGGGCGCAGCCGCTGCTCCAGCACCACCAGCGCGGTGGGAACGGCGCCCTCGGCCGGCTCGGCGTCGTCGAGGTCCCGGGTGGCGCGGGCGAGCAGCAGCACCCGCATGCCCTGCTCGTTGAGCCGTACCGTCTCGGCGAGGGCGGGGGCGTCCTCGGCCAGCAGCACGTCCGGTGCGCCCAGCAGCCAGGTGCTGGAGGCGCCGTCGCCCTCGCCGAACGTGGCGCCGGCGTACTTGCGGGCGGAGGAGAAGGGCAGGGACTCGGTGCAGCGCCAGTCCTCGGCGACCTCGGCCACCGGATAGGCGTCGATGATCGCCTGGAGGGAGGCGTTCGGGCGCGGGTCGGACTCGCCGAGGGCGCCGAGCACCGCGCGGACGTAGCCCTCGTCGGCCCCGTCCAGGGTGCGCAGCTCGGTGACGTCCATGCCGCCCTCGGTGAGGGTGCCGGTCTTGTCCAGGCAGACGGTGTCGACGCGGGCCAGGCCCTCGATCGCGGGCAGCTCCTGGACCAGGCACTGCTTGCGGCCGAGCCGGATCACGCCGATGGCGAAGGCGACGGAGGTGAGCAGCACCAGCCCCTCGGGGACCATGGGCACGATGCCGCCGACCGTCCGGGCGACGGACTCCTTGAAGGCGTCGTCCTTGGTGACGAGCTGGCTGATGATCAGGCCGATCGCGGTCGGCACCATCATCCAGGTGACGTACTTCAGGATCGTGGAGATGCCGGAGCGCAGCTCGGACTGGACGAGGGTGAAGCGGGACGCCTCCTCGGCGAGCTGGGCGGCGTAGGCCTCGCGGCCCACCTTGGTCGCCCTGAACGCGCCGCCGCCCGCGACGACGAAGCTGCCGGACATGACCTGGTCCCCGGGCCGCTTCACGACCGGGTCGGCCTCACCGGTCAGCAGCGACTCGTCGATCTCCAGCCCGTCGGCCTCGACGCAGACCCCGTCGACCACGGCCTTGTCCCCGGGCCCGATCTCGATGACGTCGTCCAGCACGATCTGCGAGGTGCTGATCTCGGCGGTCCTGCCCTCACGGCGCACGGCCGGTCTGACCTCGCCGATCACGGCGAGGGAGTCGAGGGTCTTCTTCGCCCGCCACTCCTGGACGATGCCGATGCCGGTGTTGGCGAGGATCACGAAACCGAACAGGCTGTCCTGGATCGGCGCCACGATCAGCATGATCACCCACAGGACGCCGATGATCGCGTTGAACCGCGTGAACACGTTGGCGCGGACGATCTCGCCGAGGGAGCGGCTGCTGCGCACCGGTACGTCGTTGACCTGGCCGCGCGCGACCCGTTCGGCGACCTCGGCGGAGGTCAGCCCCGTCTCCGGCGACGAGAGGGGAGCCGGGTGCGCGGGATCGAGGGCGGCACCCGCGTCGGTATGCGTCATGCATTCGACGGTACGTGCGGTTTTACGGTGGCACGCGCCGAACGGCCCGAAGATCCGACCTGGGTACGAGGCGGACGGGAGGCGCCTGCTGCCCAGGTACTACGCGGTGGGACGCGCCTCGCGGGCCGCGGCGTCCCGCTTGATCGCGGCGTCGCGCTTGCGGACGTACCAGATGCCGATCAGGCCGAGTCCGGCGCCGGCCAGACAGGTCCACACCCACCAGGCGTGTCCGTGGTCGTCGAACCAGCCGTAGAACGGGAGCTGGACCAGGAAGAGGACGAACCAGAGGAGGGTGCCGCCGGTGATGGTGGCGACCACGGGGCCCTCCAGGGGCTCCGGCGCCTCGTGCGTGGGTGTCCACTTCGCCATGCGTACAGCTTACGAGGCGGCCGCGGGGGCCGGTGACGGCGCGGCGCCACCACGGTCTACGCGCGGAGATAGCGATCTGCGGCTCATACGTTCATACTGAAACCGTTTGTCTCTGACCGCATTTATTCGTAGAAAACACCAACAAGGCCGTGGGGGAACCTGTTGGTGATGAGGTCTCGCATGTCCACCTCGGCTGCCGCCAAGGTCCCCCCGACCCCGGGATCGCCCGAAGACCGGCGTCCCCCGCAGAACGCCCTCGACCGCTACTTCAAGATCTCCGAGCGGGGCAGCACGCTGCCCCGTGAGATCCGGGGCGGCTTCGCGACCTTCTTCGCGATGGCCTACATCATCGTGCTGAACCCGATCATCCTCGGCAGCGCGAAGGACATGTACGGCCACCAGCTCGACAACGGCCAGCTCGTCACCGCGACCGCGCTGACGGCGGCGTTCACCACGCTGCTGATGGGGGTCATCGGCAACGTGCCGATCGCGCTCGCGGCCGGTCTCGGTGTGAACTCGGTCGTCGCCCTCCAGCTCGCCCCGCGGATGTCCTGGCCGGACGCCATGGGCATGGTGGTGCTGGCCGGTTTCGTCGTCATGCTGCTGGTCGCCACCGGTCTGCGCGAGCGCGTGATGAACGCCGTGCCGTTCGGGCTGCGCAAGGCCATCGCGATCGGCATCGGCCTGTTCATCATGCTCATCGGCCTCGTGGACTCCGGGTTCGTGACCCGGATGCCGGACGCCGCCCAGACCACCGTCCCCCTCCAGCTCGGCACGGGCGGTCACCTGCTCGGCTGGCCGGTCCTGGTCTTCGTCCTCGGCGTGCTGCTCACGCTGGCGCTGATCGTCCGCAAGACCCCCGGCGCCATCCTGATCTCCATCGTGGCGATGACCCTCGTCGCCATGGTCATCAACGCCGTCGCCGACGTCCCCTCCTGGGGCCTGACCACCCCCGAGTGGCCCGGTAACCCGGTCGCCGCGCCGGACTTCGGCCTGGTCGGCCAGGTCAGTCTGTTCGGCGGGTTCGGGAAGGTCGGCATCCTGACCGGCGTCCTGTTCGTCTTCACGGTGCTGCTGTCCTGCTTCTTCGACGCCATGGGCACGATCATGGCCGTCAGCGACGAGGCCAAGCTGACCGACGCGAAGGGCCAGATGCCGGGCATCAACAAGGTCCTGTTCGTGGACGGCGTCGCGGTCGCGGCGGGCGGCGCGAGCTCGGCCTCGGCCACGACCTGCTTCGTGGAGTCCACGGCCGGAGTCGGGGAGGGCGCCCGTACCGGCTTCGCCAACATCGTCAGCGGCGCGCTGTTCGCCTTCGCCCTCTTCCTTACGCCGGTCGCCACGATGGTGCCGTCGCAGGCGGCCACCCCGGCGCTCGTCGCGGTCGGCTTCCTGATCCTGGCCGGTTCGATCACGGAGATCGACTGGTCCGACTTCACGGTCGCCGTCCCGGCCTTCGTGACGATGCTGATGATGCCGTTTACGTACTCGATCACCAACGGCATCGGCATGGGCTTCGTCACCTTCACGGTGCTGCGCCTGGTGGTCGGCCGGGGCCGGGAGGTGCCGGTCGCGATGTACGCGGTCTCGGCGGTCTTCGCCTTCTACTACCTGATGCCGGCCCTGGGTCTGACCTGATCCCGCGGGGTCACGGCACCCCGTAGAACCGTTCCGTCTCCTCGACGGCGGCCTGGAACCGCTCGTCGAAGTCATCCCGAATGAGCGTCCGGACGACATAGTCCTGGACGCTCATTCCTCTTTTCGCCGCGTGGTCCCGGAGCCGTTCGAGCAGCTCCCCGTCCATCCGCAGGCTGAGCACGCTGGTCCCCATGCGCACGAGGGTCGCCCCGGCCGGCCGGGTGATGCTCCGGTTTCCGGAAACAGCTCACTCGTTCGGGTGAAGCGTGGGTTTCCGTGGCGTGAGTCACGGGCAGGCGGGCGGACGAGCATTGGTCTTTCGTCAGTCTAATGAGTTACGCTAAGGAACATGCCGGACCTCAACCATGGCGACGATGTTGCCGCCGTGAACTCCCTGCGCTCCGCCGTGATGCGGCTGTCCCGTCGGCTCAAGCACCAGCGGGTCGACGAGTCGCTGAGCCCCACCGAGATGTCGGTGCTGGGCACCCTGTCCAACTGCGGCAGCGCGACCCCGGGCGAGCTCGCCCGCAAGGAACACGTCCAGCCGCCCTCGATGACCCGCATCGTGGCGCTCCTGGAGGCCAAGGGGCTCGTGCGGCTGGAGCCGCACCCCGAGGACCGGCGCCAGAAGGTCGTGACGCAGACCGAGCAGGCCGTGGTGATGCTCGAGGAGAGCCGCCGCAAGCGGAACGCGTTCCTGGCCGCGCTGGTCGAGGGCCTCGACGAGGACGAGTGGGCGACGCTGCGCGCGGCGGCCCCCGTGCTGGAGAAGCTCGCACACCTGTAGGCAGCATTCGCGAGGAGGCGAACCTTTTGAGTACGGGACCCGGAGCAGCTTCCGTCCCCGCACCTGACCACGACGACACCCTTTCCAAGGCCCCCGAAGCCCCCCGCAGGACGTCCATGTTCGCCTCCCTGCGGGTCAGGAACTACCGCCTGTTCTTCACGGGACAGGTGGTCTCCAACATCGGCACCTGGATGCAGCGCATCGCCCAGGACTGGCTGGTGCTCAGCCTCACCGGCTCCTCCGCCGCCGTCGGCATCACGACGGCCCTCCAGTTCCTGCCGATGCTGCTCTTCGGTCTCTACGGCGGCGTCCTCGTCGACCGTCTGCGCAAGCGGCCCACGCTGCTGGTCACCCAGTCCGCGATGGCCCTGACCGCGCTCGTCCTCGCCGTCCTCACCCTGACCGGGCAGGTCCAGGTCTGGCACGTCTACGTCGCCGCCTTCGCCATGGGCCTGGCCACCGTCATGGACAACCCGGCGCGCCAGTCCTTCGTCTCCGAGCTGGTCGGCCGCGACCAGCTCCAGAACGCCGTCAGCCTGAACTCGGCCAACTTCCAGTCCGCCCGCCTGGTCGGCCCCGCCGTCGCCGGCCTCATGATCACCGGAGTGGGCACCGGCTGGGCGTTCCTCGCCAACGGCCTGTCCTTCGTGGCGCCCCTGACCTGCCTGCTGCTGATGCGCACCCGTGAGCTGCACACCGTCCGGCGCGCCCCGCGCGGCAAGGGCCAGCTCCGCGAGGGCCTGCGCTACGTCGCCGGGCGCCCCGAGCTGACCTGGACCATCGTGCTGATCGGCTTCATCGGCACCTTCGGCTTCAACTTCCCGGTGTTCCTGTCCGCCTTCGCCGGCGACGTCTTCGACGCGGGCGCCGGCGAGTACAGCCTCTTCAACACCCTCATGGCCGTCGGCTCCCTGGCCGGCGCCCTGCTCGCCGCCCGGCGCGGCACGTCCCGGCTGCGCGTCCTGATCGCGGCGGCGGTGGGCTTCGGCGTCCTGGAGATCGCCGCGGCGGCGGCTCCGTCGCTGTGGCTGTTCGCCCTGCTGATGGTCCCGATCGGCGTCTTCAGCATGACGGTCAACGTCACGGCCAACACGAGCATCCAGATGTCCACCGACCCGGCGATGCGGGGCCGTGTCATGGCCCTCTACATGATGGTCTTCCTCGGCGGCTCGCCGGTCGGCGCCCCGGTCGTCGGCTGGGTCACGGACACCTACGGCGCCCGGGTCGGCCTCGCCGCGGGCGGCGCCGTCGCGGCCGCCGCGGCGGTCGTGATCGGCCTCGTGCTGGCCCGCGTCGGCAACCTCCGCCTCTCGGTCGGCTGGCACGGCGGCCACCCACAGGTCCGCTTCGTACCGAGGGAACGGCAGGAGGAACTGGCCCCGGCGGCGTGAGCCGGTCGCTCGGGGACGCCCGCCGGCTCCCGGGGGGAGACTGGGCGGCATGAGACTGTTCGCCGCCGTGCTGCCGCCCGAGGACGTCGTCGCCGCGCTCGCCGCCGAGACGGCCGTGCTGCGGGGGCTGCCCGGGGCCGACCGGCTGCGGTGGACCGGGCGGCCGGGGTGGCACCTCACCCTCGCGTTCTACGGCGAGGTCGACGACGGCCTCGTACCGGAGCTGTCGGCCAGGCTGGAGCGGGCCGCGCACCGCACCGGGCCCTTCGGGCTGGCGCTGCGCGGCGGCGGGCAGTTCGGGCACGGGCGGGCCCTGTGGACCGGGGTGTCCGGGGACGTCCCGGCGCTGCGGGTGCTGGCCGGACGGGCCGAGTCGGCGGCGCGCAGGGCGGGCGTGCCGATGGGGGAGCACCGCCGCTACAAGGCCCACCTGACGCTGGCCCGCGGCCGGGAGGCGTACGACGTGCGGCCGTACGTCGAGGCGCTGGACCGCTTCACCGGCCCCGCCTGGACGGTGACGGACCTGGCGCTGGTGCGCAGCCGGCTGCCGCGGTCCGGGGTGCCGGGCGAGCAGCCCCGTTACGAGACGGTCGCCCGCAGCCCGCTCGGCGCGTCCGGTTAGGCTCGGGGCGTGGACCCGAAGACCCGTAACCGGATCATGGCCGGTGTGCTCGTGCTGATGCTCGTGGTGGTGGCGGTGGCGGCGGCGCTCGGTTAGCCCGAGGCCGCCGGCCACCGCACCCGCCTGTTCACGGCCCCGTGCGCCTCACCAGGCGAAGGCCTCCGGGGAGGGCCCCGGCCCCGGGAAGATCTCGTCCAGCCCGGCCAGCAGTTCCCCGGACAGTTCCAGCTCCACCGCGCGCAGCGCCGACGCGAGCTGCTCCGCGGTGCGCGGGCCGACGATCGGTCCGGTCACGCCGGGCCGGGTCAGCAGCCAGGCCAGCGCGGCCTCGCCCGGTTCGACGCCGTGCTGGTCGAGCAGGTCCTCGTAGGCCTGGATCCGCGCGCGCTTCGCGGGGTCGGCCAGGGCGTCGGCCGCCCGCCCCGAGGCCCGGCGCCCGCCCCGCGCCTCCTTCCTGATGACGCCGCCCAGCAGCCCGCCGTACAGCGGCGACCAGGGGATGACGCCGAGGCCGTACTCCCGGGCGGCCGGGATCACCTCCATCTCGGCGCGGCGCTCGGCCAGGTTGTAGAGGCACTGCTCGCTGACCAGCCCGATGGTGCCGCCGCGCCGGGCGGCGGTCTCGTTGGCCTGGGCGATCTTGTAGCCGGGGAAGTTCGAGGACCCGGCGTACAGCACCTTGCCCTGCTGGACCAGGACGTCGATCGCCTGCCAGATCTCGTCGAAGCCGGTGGCGCGGTCGACGTGGTGGAACTGGTACAGGTCGATGCGGTCCGTGCGCAGCCGCTTCAGGCTGGCGTCGACGGACCGCCGGATGTTCACGGCGGACAGCTTGTCGTGGTTGGGCCACGCCTCGCCGTCGGCGCCCATGTTGCCGTACACCTTGGTGGCGACGACGACCTTGTCGCGCCGGCCGCCGCCCTGGGCGAACCAGTTGCCGATGATCTCCTCGGTGCGGCCCTTGTTCTCGCCCCAGCCGTACACGTTGGCGGTGTCGAAAGATCAATTTTGCCGCCATGATCCGAACTACATACCGTCACCCCTTGTGCATGATGCGTGCTGCAGGGGAGTGGGGAGAACGAGCATGGCGAGAGTTCTGGGTGTGGTTCGTCTGTCGAGGGTGTCGGACGAGACCACATCGCCGGAGCGTCAGCGTCGGTCCATCCAGCGATGGGCCGACCAGGAGGGGCACGTCGTCGTGGGATGGGTCGAGGACATCGACGTGTCCGGCGGGGTAGAGCCGTGGAAGCGCCCGGAGTTCGGTAAGTGGCTGCCTTCGACCATCGGCAAGGAGGTCAGCGCGATCGAGCACAGGATCGCGATGGAGGAGTCGCGCGCCGATGAGTACGACATCCTCTGCGCGGTGAAGATCGACCGCCTCTCGCGGCGCGTGCTGCACGTGCACACCCTCCTGGAGTGGTGTGAGAAGAACGGCAAGGAGGTAGCCACCGTCGAGGACGGGATCAACCTGAACACGCAGATGGGAAAGCTCCTCCTGAGCCTGATCGCGTCCTTCGCGGAGGGGGAGCTCGAAGCCATCAAGGCGCGGGCCAAGTCGTCCTACAACCACCTGGTGAAGGAGGGACGCTGGCGCGGTGGCCGCACTCCGTATGGGTACCGCGAGGAGAAGCAGGAGACCGGCGAGGGGTGGAAGCTGGTGCCGGACGACTACGGAACGGACACGGCCGGGACGCTTCGCGAGATCGTTCGCCGTCTCATCGAAGGTGAGTCGGCGAACAGCATCGCGCAGTGGCTCAACGAGGACCCGTCCAAGACCCCGACGTCCCTGGACGCCCAGATGATCCGGAGCGGCAAGACCCCGAAGGGGAGCCGCTGGACCGCCGCGAACACGTCCAAGGTCGTGCGCTCCCGCTGTGTCCTGGGGCAGATGGAAGTGACTGAGGAAGTGATGGTTGACGGGAAGAAGGTGAAGCGGACCCGAGTCGTCCGGGACACTGATGGCCAGCCTCTTCAGCGCGCGGAGCCCTTGATCACGCAGGAGGAGTGGGAGTTGGCCAACAAGAAGCTGGACGAGAACACCAGTCAGCGCAACGGAAACCGCAAGGGCGGCTCACCCCTGCTCCGGGTTGCGTTCTGCACCTGTGGGGAGCCCGCGTATCTCGGCCCCGGCCGTAACTGGCCCTACTACCGCTGTGCCTCGCGGACCACCCACAAGCCGTGCCCGACTGGAAGCAAGGGCATTGCGGCGCACACGCTGGAGGACGCCGTGGAGAAGGCGTTTCTCCTCGCAGCAGGGGACGTCGAAATTGTCCGGAAGGTCTTCCGTCCGGGGGTGGACTACACGCGCGACATCGAGGAAGTGAACCGTGCCCTGTCGGACCTGTGGGAAGACCGCGAGGCGGGCCTCTACTCCAGCGAGTTGGGCAAGCAGGAGTACCGCGAGACGTACAAGCGGCTGGACGCGCGACGCGAGCAACTCATCGCCCAGCCCACACGACCGGACACCTGGGAGGAGATCCCCACGGGAGAGACCTACCGGGAGCGGTGGAGCAAGCTGTCGACCCAGCACGAGAAGGGCAAGGAGCTCCGTGCCGCAGGGGCCAAGGCTGTCATCCACGCAGAGCCGGTCCGGGGGATGACGGCCGCGCAGGCCATGTCCGTGGACGGCCATGACGGCATGTGGCAGCACTCCGTCGGACGGGTTCAGGTTCTGATCCCGATGGACTTCAAGCAGCGCGTACGCAACATGGCAGCGATTCGCAGCGAAGACTGACGAAGCCGAAGGGCGAGAGGAACCGAGGGGGCCCCGAAGGCAGGGTCCTCTCGGCCTTCGTAGGATGCCCGGCAGGTCGTCGCCGTCGCTCCCGACCGCACGAGACCGAGTCCGGGCATCACGCCCTGGGCGCCACCTGTGATGAGAGACCGCGCCGTCCGGCGCCGGTTCCCCCCGCGAAGAAAGGGTGGCACATGTCCCGCCGTCCGGCGGGGGTTACCGGCGCATTCGTGCACCTCACAGGAAGGGGCCCGACAAACCGTGGGAGCCATCACCTTCAAGGGGCGCAAGCTCCACGAGATCGAGCACGTTCCTTACGAGCAGGCGTTCCTCATTGGCGACCTGCTCACGAGCAACATCACCATGCTCGCCGGCGAGCCCTAGGCCGGGAAGACGAACTTCGCCGCTGGGATGTCCGCCGCCCTCCTGAACGGAGCCGACGAATTCCTCGGTCTCCCCGTGCTGCGCCTCTGCCGCCACATCGTCTTCGGCCTCACGGACGACGGCGCCGAGGGGGAACTCCGCGAGCGGCTGCACGGCGCAGTCCCGAGGGACTCCGTCACCGTCTTCCCCGTCGAGGACACCAGCCAGCCCGGCTACTGGCAGGGCGTCCACGACGACCTCCTGACGCTGGGCGCCGACATCTTCGTCCTCGACAACGTGCCGGGCGCCCTCGGTGACGGTGAGGACGTCGCCTCCTCCGTCACGGCCCGGAACACCATCGACAAGCTCAAGCCGATCAGCAAGTCCGGCATCCCCGTGCTCGCGGTGACGCACACGCCGAAGGGTAACGGCGAGGGGCTCACCAGACTCTGCGGTCGGGCAAAGACCCCTCCGGGGGTCATACCCCTGCGTCCGAGCTGCGTGTACTCCATGCTCCCCAAGCCAACGGCCTGGAGCGCGCTCCAGGCAAGCGGTCGGCGCGGTACAACGTAGGTACGGACGGCCTGGACGGGGGAGGGCGCACATGCGGGAGCGGGACCGGACCGACCACCTCGTGGCGCTGGTGCTGCGCCGGCTCGGGGACGGCGTGCTCGGTGTCTGCGCGCACGGCTCCGCCACCCTGGGCGGCCTGCGCCCGCACAGCGACCTGGACCTCCTCGTCGTCGTGCGCCGCCGCACGACGCACGCGCAACGCGCGCTGCTCACCCGGGAGCTGCTGGAGGTCTCCGGCGGCGAGGGGCGTCGGCCCGTCGAACTGACCGTGGTCGTGCGGGACGACGTGCGGCCCTGGCGCTACCCGCCCCGGCGCGAGTACCAGTACGGCGAGTGGCTGCGCGAGGAGTACGCGCGCGGCGCCGTCCCGGAGCCGGAGGACGACCCCGACCTCGCTCCGCTGCTGACGATGGCGCTGCGCGCCGACGCCCCGCTGTACGGCCCGCCGCCCGCCGAGCTGCTCGACCCGGTCCCGCACGAGGACCTGCGGCGGGCGATCGCCGCCGGGGTGCCGGGGCTGATGGCGGAGCTGGGGACCGATACCCGCAACGTGCTGCTCACCCTCGCCCGGATCTGGAGCACGCTCGTCACCGGGGACATCCGCGCGAAGGACGCGGCGGCCGACTGGGCGCTGCCCCGGCTGCCGGCCGCGCACCGGCCGGCCCTGGCCCACGCCCGCGCCGTCCACCTGGGGTGCGAGGAGGAGTCCTGGGCCGGTCTGCGGGACGCCGCGGGGGCGTGCGCCGCGTGGCTGGGCGGGGAGATCCGCGGGGCCTACGCGGCGGAGTAGGGACCGCCCAGTCCCCAGTCCTCGTACAGCGCGTCGGCGAACGCGCCCGCGATCCTGTGCTCGCCGTCGGCGTTGGGGTGGGTGCCGTCGTAGGTGTCGGTGTGGAAGTCGTACGCCTCGGGCGGCGGGACGAGCAGGAGCGGGGAGCGGGGTGTGTCCAGGTCGGTGACCGTCTTGGCCAGCAGGTCGTTGAAGCGGTGGACCTGGTCGGCGAAGGACGCGTCGGCCTCCACCCGGATGTTCGTGACCACCGGCATGACGGCCGTGCGCACGCGCGGGTTCGCCGCCCGGGCCCCGGCCACGAAGGCGCGCACGTTGTCCGCGGTCTGCTCCGGGTTCGTGTAGAAGCCCAGGTCGATCAGGCCGAGGGAGACCAGCAGCACGTCCGCGCGGTGGGCGCGCACCGCCTCCTCGATCAGCGGGGCCATGTGGTGCCAGCCCTCGCCCCAGCCGGCCAGGTGCCCGCGGGGGAAGTCCGGATCGGCGTAGCCGTGCGAGGTGGGCGCGTCGGTGGTGCGGTCGTGCAGGGCCTCGCGCGGGCCGACGAGGGTGAAGGGGCCGCCGTACGTCGCGCACAGGTGCTGCCACAGCCGGTAGCGCCAGGTGTGCTCGCCCGCGCTCCCGATCGTCATCGAGTCACCTACGGGCATGATCCTGAGCATCCGCTCATCATGGACGATGTGCCTGGTCCACGCGATGTGAGACCGGCCACCCGGCGTGAACGGCCGCCGGGGATGGCAGTCTTGGCCCATGCGCCGACCCTTCGCCCTCCTCGCCTCGGCCCTTCTCGTGGGCGCGTTCGCCTCGCCCGCCCTCGCGGACGGGGACGAGGGGATCCCCGGGTCCGACGGCTTCACGATCAAGGACCCGCGCATCACCGAGTCCAGCGGCCTGGCCGCCTCCCGCCTGCACCCCGGCGTCTACTGGACGCACAACGACCAGGACACCGGCCCCTACCTGTACGCCGTGGACGGTGCCACCGGTGAGACGGTCGCCCGGATCACCCTGTCCGGCGTCGGCACCCCCCGGGACGTCGAGGCGATCGCCGTCGGCCCCGGCAACCGGCTCTTCGTCGGCGACATCGGCGACAACCTCGGTGGCACCTGGCCCTACGTGTGGATCTACGAGCTGCCCGAGCCGGCGGAGCTGAGGGACCGGACCGTCAAGGCCACCCAGTACGTGGTGAAGTACGCGGACGGCGCGCGGGACGCCGAGTCGATGGTCGTGCACCCGAAGACCGGGCGCGTCTACCTCATCGACAAGAACGAGGACGGCGGGCACCTCTACGAGGGCCCCGCGAAGCTGTCCGCCTCCGGCACCAACGTCTTCCGGCCGACCGTCCCGGTCGACCTGTGGGCCACCGACGCCGCGTTCTCCCCGGACGGCGAACACCTCGCCGTGCGCGGCTACCTGGGCGGCATCTGGTACGCCTGGAACGGCGGGAAGATCCAGCGCAAGGGGCGGATCAGCGTGCCGCTGGGCCAGGGCGAGTCCGCCACCTACACCGCCGACGGCAGGAAGCTGCTGCTCGGGATGGAGGGCGCCGGCAGCCCGGTGCGGGCGCAGGACGCGCCGGGGGGAGGCGGGGGTCCGGGGTCGTCGTCCTCCACCGGCGGCACCGCGGGAGCCTCCGGCGGCCGGGAGGGCGGCCGGGACCCGCTGAAGGTCGGCGCGGTGGGCCTGGTCGTCGTCTGCGCCGCCCTGTTCGGGCTACGCAGGCTCTTCCGGCGGCGCTGACCCGTCCCGCGCGCCGCCCCGCGCGGCGACCAGCACTTCCAGGCCGTCCAGGATGCGCTGGAGCCCGAACTCGAAGTGGTCGAAGCCGGTGCTGAACGTGTCCTCGGACAGGGCGGCCAGCACGGGGTAGCGCCCGCTGGTCATGGCCCGCTCCAGGGCGGGCCGCTGCGCCTCCCAGAACTGGGCGTCCGTCAGCCCCGAGGTCCGCTCGGCCTGTTCCTGGTAGAGCTGCGTGCGCGCGGCGCCGACGACGTACCCGTCGATCATGATGATCGCCGACAGCAGCTCGGGGTCGGCCAGGCCCATCGGCTTGATCCGGACGAGCACCTTCTCCATGCCCTCCAGCGCGGACGGGCCGAGGACCGGGCGGGACTGGTTGACCTCCAGCAGCCAGGGGTGGCGGCGGTAGAGGGCGAGGGTGGCGTGCCCCAGGGCGTGGAGGGCCGAGCGCCAGTCGCCGTCGCCGGGGCCGGCGGGGTCCTCGGACGGGCGCTGGACGCGGTCCAGCATCAGGTCGAGCAGCTCCGCCTTGCCGGGGACGTAGCGGTACAGCGACATGGCGCCGGTGCCCAGTTCGGTGGCGAGCCGGCGCATCGAGACCGCGCCGAGCCCCTCACGGTCCGCGACCTCGACGGCCGCCTCCACGATCCGCTCCAGCGTCAGACCCGGCTTGGGTCCCCGGCTGGGCCGCCGGCCGGTGTCCCACAACAGTTCGAGGGTGCGGGCGATGTCGCCGCTGCCGCTGGTCTCCGTACCGCTTGCCATGCGGGCAGTTTAATTCCGCCCCGAAAAACTGAGTACGCTGTACGCGCAATCGAGTACGGTGTACTCAGTTATGGAGCGAAAGGGGGACCCCATGAGCGACGGGTATGCGGTGCGGGCCGAGGGCCTGCGGAAGCGGTACGGGGACGCGTACGCCCTCGACGGTTTCGACCTGACCGTCCGTGAGGGAACGGTGCACGGCCTGCTCGGGCCGAACGGTGCCGGGAAGACCACCGCCGTGCGCATCCTGTCCACGCTGATCCGGCTGGACGGCGGCCGGGCCGAGGTGGCCGGCCTGGACGTCGCCCGGCGGCCGCGCGAGGTGCGGGCCCGGATCGGGCTGACCGGGCAGTACGCGGCCGTGGACGAGGTGCTCACCGGGCGGCAGAACCTGGAGATGTTCGGACGCCTGTTCCACCTCGGCGGCCGACGGGCCCGGGCGCGCGCCGTCGAGCTGCTGGAGCGGTTCGGCCTGACCGACGCCGCCGACCGGGGGGCGGGGACGTACAGCGGCGGAATGCGGCGCCGCCTCGACCTCGCCGCGTCGATGATCCTCGCCCCGGCCGTGCTCTTCCTGGACGAGCCCACCACGGGCCTCGACCCGCGCAGCCGCGGCGAGGTCTGGGACGCGGTGCGGGCGCTGGTGGCGGACGGCACGACCGTGCTGCTGACCACGCAGTACCTGGAGGAGGCCGACAGGCTGGCCTCCCGGATCACCGTCGTCGACCGGGGCCGGTCCATCGCCGACGACACCCCGGACGGACTGAAGAACCGGGTCGGCGGCGACCGGGTCGAGGTCGTGGTCTCCGAGCGGGCCGAGCTGCCGAGGGTGGTCGAGGCCGTCGCCCGGGTCTGCGAGGGCGAGCCCGAGGCCGACGAGGAGGCGCTGCGGGTGCACGCCCCGGTCACCGACCGGGTGTCCGCGCTGACCGAGGTCGCGCGCACCCTCCGGGACGAGGGCGTCGGCGTGGAGGACATCGGGCTGCGCAGGCCGAGCCTGGACGACGTGTTCCTGCGCCTGACCGGCCACCGCACGGACGTCCCGCAGTGGAAGGAGGCCGTCGCGTGAGCGCCGCCGGCCCGACCGCACCGGCCGCCCGCGGCCGTGTCCACTGGGCGCTGGCCGACTGCGGCAACATCGTCCGCCGCGGCCTGACCCACTACCGGCGCCAGCCCGTCAGCATCGCCTGGCAGCTCGGCTTCCCGATCCTGTCCGTCCTCCTGTACGGCTATGTCTTCGGCAGCGCGATGGCGGTGCCCGGCGGCGGGGACTACAAGGACTTCCTGATGCCCGGCATGTTCACGATGACCATGGCGTTCGGCTTCATCAACACCGCGACCGTCGTCGTCCACGACTCCACCCGGGGCGTCATCGACCGGTTCCGCTCCATGCCGATGGCCTCCTCCGCCGTGGTGGCCGGGCGCGGCGTCACCGACCTCGTGGTCGCCTGCGCCGAGCTGGCGATCATGATGCTGACCGCGACGGCCATGGGCTGGCGGCCGGACGGCGGCTGGGGCTTCCTGGCCGGGTTCGGGCTGCTGCTGTGGCTGCGGTTCGCGCTGATCTGGACCGGCGTGTGGCTCGGGCTGCTGGTCCCCGACCCGGAGGCGGCGGGCGGCCTGTTCGCGGTGGCCTTCCCGCTGACGATGATCTCCAGCATCTTCGTGGCCCCCCAGCTCATGCCCGACTGGCTGGGCTGGGTGGCGGCCTGGAACCCGGTCTCGTCCACGGCGGCGGCCGCCCGCGACCTGTTCGGCACGCCGGTCGGCGGCGGCGACTCGTGGGTCGAGCAGCACGCGCTGCTGATGGCGGGCGTGTGGCCGCTCGTGCTGACGGCGGTGTTCCTGCCGCTCGCGGTACGGCGCTTCCAGCGGCTCGGCCGGTAGCCGCACGGCGAGAAGGGGCGCCCGGTGCCGGCCGGGCGCCCCTCACGTGTCGTGTGCCGCTACAGCTTCTCGATCACGTAGTCGACGCACTTCGTCAGCGCCTCGACGTCGGCCGGGTCGATCGCCGGGAACATGGCGATGCGGAGCTGGTTGCGGCCGAGCTTGCGGTACGGCTCGGTGTCGACGATGCCGTTGGCGCGCAGCACCTTGGCGACGGCGGCCGCGTCCACCTCGTCGGTGAAGTCGATCGTGCCGATGACCTGCGAGCGCTTGGCCGGGTCGGCGACGAACGGGTTGGCGAACTTCACGTCCTCGGCCCAGCCGTACAGCGTGCGCGCGGAGGCCGCGGTGCGGCGGACGGCGAAGTCCAGGCCGCCCTGGCCGTTCATCCAGTCGAGCTGCTCGCCCAGGAGGAACAGCGTGGCGAGGGCCGGGGTGTTGTACGTCTGGTTCTTGCGGGAGTTGTCGATCGCCGTGGGCAGCGAGAAGAACTCCGGGACGTGCCGGCCGGACGCGTGGATCCGCTCGGCGCGCTCGATCGCGGCGGGGGAGAACACGCCGATCCACAGGCCGCCGTCGGAGGCGAAGGACTTCTGCGGGGCGAAGTAGTAGACGTCGGTCTCGGCGATGTCGACGGGCAGACCGCCCGCGCCCGAGGTGGCGTCGACCAGCACGAGGGCGTTCTCGTCGGCGCCGGCCACGCGCGCGATGGGCATGGCGACACCGGTCGAGGTCTCGTTGTGCGTGAACGCGTACACGTCCACGCCGGCCTCGGCGTGCGCCTCGGGGTGGGTGCCCGGTTCGGCGGAGACGATCGTCGGCTCGGCCAGCCAGGGGGCCAGCTTGGCCGCCTTGGCGAACTTGGAGGAGAACTCGCCGAAGCTGAGGTGCTGCGACTTGTTCTCGATCAGGCCGTGCGTCGCCACGTCCCAGAACGCGGTGGAGCCGCCGTTGCCGAGGATCACCTCGTACCCGTCGGGGAGGCGGAACAGCTCGCGGATGCCCTCGCGGACCCTGCCGACGAGGTTCTTGACGGGAGCCTGGCGGTGGGAGGTGCCGAGCAGGGACGTACCGGTGGCGGCCAGGGCGTCCAGCGCCTCCACCCGCACCTTGGAGGGACCCGCGCCGAATCGACCGTCCGCGGGCTTGATGTCAGCAGGAATCTGGATCTCAGCCACGGCCGGAGGCTACCCCGTCGGCGGAAGCGGAAGCGGACATGTCCGTCCGATGAGACGAGATCTCCGCCCACCGGACCTGTGCGGACCTACCATCCCGGAGGCCGCGGCCGTCACTGTCCGTGGCCGGATGCATCCTGGACGCATGAGCGATCTGGAGCAGGCACTGCGCGCGGCCGTCCGGGGCGAGGTCGCGTTCGACGTCACCTCGCGGGCGCTGACGACCATGGACGCGTCCAACTACCGGCGTGTCCCGCTCGGCGTGGTGGCCCCGCGGGACGCCGACGACGTGGCGGCCGTCCTGGAGGTGTGCCGGACCCGCGGCGTGCCGGTCGTGCCGCGCGGCGGGGGCACGTCGATCGCGGGGCAGGCGACCGGCACGGGCGTCGTCCTGGACTTCACCCGGCACATGAACCGGCTGCTGTCCCTCGACCCCGGGGCGCGCACGGCCGTCGTCCAGCCCGGACTGGTCCTCGACCGCCTCCAGGAGGCCGCCGCCCCGCACGGCCTGCGCTTCGGCCCCGACCCGTCCACGCACAGCCGGTGCACGCTCGGCGGGATGATCGGCAACAACGCGTGCGGCTCCCACTCGGTGGCGTGGGGCACGACGGCGGACAACGTGCGCGAGCTGACCGTGCTCACCGCGCGGGGCGATCGGCTGCGCCCCGGACGGGACTGGGCCGGTGCGCCCGAGGGCCTGCGGGCGCTGGTGGAGGGGGACCTGGCGCGGCTGCGCACCGGCTTCCCCGACCTGCCCCGCCGCATCTCCGGGTACGCGCTGGACGCGCTGCTGCCGGAGCGGGGCGCGGACGTGGCCCGCTCCTTCTGCGGTTCGGAGGGCACGCTGGGCGTGCTGACCGAGGCCGTGGTCCGGCTCGTCGAGGCGCCCCGGGCCCGGGCGCTCGCGGTGCTGGGCTACGCCGACGAGACCGCGGCGGCCGAGGCGGCGGCCGGTCTGCTGCCGCTCGGCCCGCTGACGGTGGAGGGCATGGCGGTGGACCTGGTGCCGTCGGCGCGGGAGCTGCCCCGGGGCGCGGCCTGGCTGTTCGTGGAGACGGGCGGAGCGTCCCCGCGGGAGGCACGCGCACGGGCGGACGCGGTGGTCCGGGCGGCGGACGTCGTCGACGCGCTGGTGGTCACCGACCCGGCCGGGCAGCGGGCCCTGTGGCGGATCCGGGAGGACGCGAGCGGCACGGCGACGCGGATGCCCGGGGGCACCTCCCGGACGGAGTCCGGGGGAAGCTCGGAGGCGTGGCCCGGCTGGGAGGACTGCGCGGTGCCGCCGGCACGGCTCGGCGCGTACCTGCGGGACTTCCGGGCGCTGCTCGCCTCCCACGGCCTGCGCGGCACGCCCTACGGACACTTCGGCGACGGCTGCATCCACGTCCGTATCGACTTCGACCTGCTGAGCGGGCCGGGCGTGGCCCGGTTCCGGCGCTTCTCCGAGGAACTGGCCGGCCTCGTCGTCGCGCACGGAGGCTCCCTGTCCGGGGAGCACGGGGACGGACAGGCACGGGCGGAGCTGCTGCCGCGCATGTACGGCGAGGAGACGGTGGCCCTCTTCGAGCGGGCCAAGGGCGTCTGGGACCCGGACGACCTCCTCAACCCGGGCATGCTGGTCCGTCCGGCGCCGCTGGACGCGAACCTGCGCTTCGCCGTCCTGCCGCGCGGGCCGGTGGACGTCGAGTTCGGCTACCGGGAGGACGGGGGCGACTTCCGGGCGGCGGTGCGCCGCTGCGTGGGCGTCGCCAAGTGCCGTACGGCACCGGCGGCGGGCGCGTCGGTGATGTGCCCGTCGTTCCGGGCGACCGGCGAGGAGGAGCACTCCACGCGCGGGCGTGCCCGGCTGCTGCACGAGATGCTCGCCGGCGAGCTGGTGACCGACGGCTGGCGGTCGGCGGAGGTACGGGACGCCCTGGACCTGTGCCTGTCCTGCAAGGGCTGCCGCTCGGACTGCCCGGTGGGGGTCGACATGGCCACGTACAAGGCGGAGTTCCTGCACCACCACTACGCCGGGCGCCGCCGTCCCGCCGCCCACTACGTCATGGGGTGGCTGCCGGTGTGGCTGCGCTGGGCGGCGCGCACCCGGACGGCGCCGGTCGTCAACGGGCTCGCCGCGGTACGGCCGTTGGCCGCCGTCGCCAAACGCCTGGGCGGCATCGCGGCCGAACGGGAGATGCCGCGGCTGGCGCGGGAGACGTTCGGCGGATGGTGGCGCCGGCGCGGCCGGGCCGCGCCGGGCGGCTCCGGCGAGCTGGTCGTCCTGTGGCCCGACACGTTCACCGAGCACCTGTCGCCGTCGGTCGGCCGGGCGGCCGTACGGGTGCTGGAGGCGGCGGGACTGCGGGTGGCGCTGCCGCCGACCCTGCGGTCGGGGGCCGTCGGGGACGGCGCGACGAGGTCGGCGGCCGCCCTGCTCACCGCCCGCCGGGGCCGCGTCTGCTGCGGCCTGACGTACGTCTCCACCGGCCAACTGGACCGCGCCCGCGCGGTGATGCGGCGCACCCTGGACCTGATGGCCCCGGTGCTGGAGACGTCCGCGCCGGTCGTCGTCCTGGAACCGAGCTGCGCCGCCGCCCTGCGCACCGACCTGCCCGAGCTGCTGCACGACGACCCGCGCGCCGCCGCACTCGCCGCCCGGGTGGTGACCTTCGCCGAGGTCCTGGAGCGCCACGCCCCCGACTGGACGCCGCCCGCGGTGAACCGCCCGGTCACCGGTCAGACCCACTGCCACCAGCACGCGGTCCTCGGCGACGCGGCCGACCGCCGTCTGCGCGCCGCCGCCGGCCTCACCGGCGAGCCGGCCGGCGGCTGCTGCGGCCTCGCGGGCGACTTCGGCTTCGCGGCCGGCCACTACGAGGTCTCGGTGGCCTGCGCGGAGGGCCGGCTCCTGCCGGCGGTGCGCGAGGCGCCACCGGAGGCGGTGGTCCTGGCCGACGGCTTCTCGTGCCGCACCCAGCTCGAACAGCTCGCGGGGGTACGGGGACGGCATCTGGCGGAGGTGCTGGCCGAGGGGCTGGGCGAGGAGTGACGGGCCCTGCGGCCCCGGGCGCCCTCACGGGCGCCGGAACCGGACCCCGGCACCGTCCTTCACGGCGTCGTCCCGCCCCGCACCAGCGGACGGCACACCGGCTGGACGTCCTCGGGGAGGTCGTCGGGGCGGCACCAGCGCGCCTCCAGGATCTCGAAGGGGTCGAGACGCAGCTCGCCGCCCCGCAGTCGGGCCTCGTACGCCACCTCCAGGCGGGTGCGGAAACCGCTGTTCAGCATGACCAGGCGGCCGGCCTCCACGTCGAGGCCGGTCTCCTCCTTGACCTCGCGGACCACGGTCTGCCGGAAGTCCTCGCCCTTGTGCGCGAAGCCGCTCGGCAGACCCCACTGGCGCCCCGGCGGCCACATCCGGTGCTTCAGCAGCAGGACGCGTCCCTCGTCGTCGCGGACGACGCCGGTCACACCGACGACGAACTTGGCGTTCACGAGCCACATGACGCGGCTCTGCAGCGGGCGCAACAGGCGCCAGAGGCGGGCGAGGAGTCGTCTCACGCCGCGGACGCTACCTCCTCGGCGAACCACCCCGTGCGGCGAGCCCCCGCCCGCCTGGCGGACGTCCGTTGACAGCCGCGCACCCGGCCGACGACAGTTGCGTGACAGGGCTACGCGCCTGACGCAGTCCACTACCCTGGACTGTGCCGTACACCACGATGAACGACATCGACCCGCAAACCGTCCCGGAGCCCTCGTGAGCACCTCCAGCGCCACCCCCGGCACTCCCGGCACCCCGTCCCCGGCCGCCGCTTCCCCCTCCGCCCCCACGGCGGGCCCCGCGGCGGCGACGGCCGCCAGCCACGCTCCCGCGCCGGGCGGCCGCCGGGGTTCCCTCGGCCCGGTCGGGCTGGTCCTCGCGGGGGGCCTGTCCGTGCAGTTCGGTGCCGCGCTGGCGGTGAGCCTGATGCCGCGGGCCGGGGCGCTCGGCGTGGTGACGCTGCGGCTGGCCGTCGCCGCCGTCGTGCTGCTCGTCGTCTGCCGGCCCCGGCTGCGCGGCCACTCCCGCGCCGACTGGGGCACGGTCGTCGTCTTCGGCCTCGCCATGGCCGGGATGAACGGGCTGTTCTACCAGGCCGTCGACCGCATCCCCCTCGGCCCCGCCGTCACCCTGGAGGTGCTCGGGCCGCTCGCGCTGTCCGTCTTCGCCTCCCGGCGCCTGGTCAACCTGGTGTGGGCCGGGCTCGCCCTGGCCGGCGTCTTCCTGCTCGGCGGCGGCGGCTTCGAGAGCCTCGACGCGGCCGGTGCCGCGTTCGCGCTCGGGGCGGGCGCCATGTGGGCGGCGTACATCGTGTTCAGCGCGCGTACCGGCCGGCGCTTCCCGCAGGCCGACGGGCTGGCCCTCGCCATGGCGGTCGGCGCGCTGCTGTTCCTGCCGCTGGGCATCGCCGAGTCGGGGGCGAAGCTGCTCGACCCGCTGACGCTCGCGCTGGGCGCCGGGGTCGCGCTGCTGTCCTCCGTGCTGCCCTACACCCTCGAACTCCTCGCCCTGCGCCGCCTGCCCGCCCCCACCTTCGCCATCCTGATGAGCCTGGAGCCCGCCATCGCCGCGACGGCCGGCTTCCTCATCCTCGACCAGTCCCTGTCCGCCCCCCAGGCCGGCGCCATCGCCCTGGTCATCGCGGCCAGCATGGGCGCCGTGCGCACCCAGGTGGGCCGGGGCCGCGGGGCGAAGCGGCCACTGCCGGGGCCGGGAGCCGACGGGCGGTAACGGGATCCGGCCCGGACGGGAGACCGTTCTCCCGCCTCCGAAATTCATGCAAGCACGCTTGCTTGTTTATTTCCCTCCTGCCATGCTCCTCACCACACCGCGCCGCACGCCGCCGTGCCCGAGGGGAGCGACCCGTGTCCGACCCGACGCCCGTGATCGACGACCTGCGCGAGGAGAGCGAGCAGCTCGACGCCCTGGTCGCCGGGCTGAGTCCCGAGCAGTGGGCGCTCGCCACGCCCGCCCCGCGCTGGACGATCGCCCACCAGATCGCGCACCTGACCTGGACCGACCGGTCCGCCCTCGTGGCCGTCACCGACGAGGACGCCTTCCGCGCCCTCGTGGAGAAGGCCGTCGCCGCGCCCGGCACCTTCGTCGACGAGGGCGCCGAGGAGGGCGCCCGGCTCGCGCCCGCCGAGCTGCTTGCGGCCTGGCGGGAGGGGCGGGCGGCGCTCGCCACGGCGCTGCGCGAGTCGGCCCCCGGTGCCCGCTTCCCCTGGTACGGGCCGCCGATGGCCGCCGCCTCCATGGCCACCGCCCGGCTCATGGAGACCTGGGCCCACGGCCTCGACGTCGCCGACGCGCTCGGCGTCGTACGCCCGCCCACCGGCCGGCTGCGGCACGTGGCCCGCCTGGGCGTCCGCGCCCGGGACTTCGCGTACGCCGCCCACGGCCTCACCCCGCCCGCCGAGCCGTTCCGCGTCGACCTCACCGGCCCGGACGGCGACCCGTGGACGTACGGCCCCGAGGACGCCCGGCAGCGCGTCACCGGCCCCGCCCTCGACTTCTGCCTGCTCGTCACCCAGCGCGCCCACCGCGCCGACCTCGCCCTCACCGCCGAGGGCCCGGACGCCGACCGCTGGCTGGACATCGCCCAGGCCTTCGCCGGGCCGCCGGGAGCGGGACGGAAGCCCAAGGGGGCCCGGGGGTGACGGGGCCGCTGCGCGTCGGCAACGCCTCCGGCTTCTACGGCGACCGCTTCGACGCCGTGCGCGAGATGCTGACCGGCGGCCCGCTGGACGTCCTCACCGGGGACTACCTCGCCGAGCTGACCATGCTGATCCTCGGCCGGGACCGGCTGAAGGACCCGGACGCCGGATACGCCCGCACCTTCCTGCGCCAGATGGAGGAGTGCCTCGGCCTCGCCCACGAGCGGGGCGTCAGGATCGTCACCAACGCGGGCGGTCTCAACCCCGCCGGTCTCGCCGACGCCGTACGCGCCCTCGCCGGCCGGCTCGGCATCCCTGTGCGGGTCGCCCACGTCGAGGGCGACGACCTCACCGCCGCCCACCCGGGAACCCTGGCCGCGCACGCCTACCTCGGCGGCTTCGGCATCGCCGCGTGCCTGCGGGCCGGCGCCGACGTGGTCGTCACCGGGCGGGTCACCGACGCGGCCCTGGTCACCGGGCCGGCCGCCGCGCACTTCGGCTGGGCGCCGACGGAGTACGACCGGCTCGCGGGCGCGGTCGTCGCCGGGCACGTGCTGGAGTGCGGGACACAGGCGACCGGCGGCAACTACGCCTTCTTCCGGGACGGCGACGTCGCACACCCCGGCTTCCCGCTCGCCGAACTGCACGCCGACGGCTCCTGCGTGATCACCAAGCACGACGGCACCGGCGGCTTCGTCGACGTCGGCACGGTGACGGCCCAGCTCCTGTACGAGACGGGCGGCGCCCGGTACGCCGGGCCGGACGTCACCGCCCGGCTGGACACCGTACGGCTCGCCCAGGACGGTCCCGACCGGGTGCGGATCGACGGTGTGCGCGGCGAGGCACCGCCGCCCACGCTCAAGGTCGGCCGCAACCGCCTCGGCGGCTTCCGGGGCGAGGTCGTCTTCGTGCTCACCGGCCTCGACGTCGAGGCCAAGGCCGCGCTCGTGCGCGCCCAGATGGAGCCCGCCCTGGCCGAGGCCGCAGACGTGCGCTGGGAACTGTCCCGCACCGACCGGCCCGACGCGCCGACCGAGGAGACGGCCGCCGCCCTGCTCAGGCTCGTCGTCCGCGACACCGACCGGCAGAGGGTCGGGCGGGCGCTGAGCGGCGCCGCCGTCGAACTGGCCCTGGCGAGCTACCCCGGCTTCCACGTGCTCGCGCCCCCCGGCAAGGGTGCCCCCTACGGCGTCTTCGAGGCCGCCCGCGTCCCCCAGACCGCCGTCTCACACGTCGCCGTCCTGCCCGACGGCAGCCGCGTCCCCGTACCACCGGCCGGGGACACCGCCGAACTCGCCGCCGTACCGGAACCGGCCCTTCCAGAACCCCTGCCGGCCGGGCCCGTCCGCCGTGCCCCCCTCGGGCTCGTCGCCGGGGCCCGCAGCGGCGACAAGGGCGGGGACGCCAACGTCGGCGTGTGGGCCCGCACCGGCGACGCCTGGCGCTGGCTCGCGCACGAACTCACCGCCGACCGCTTCCGCGAGCTGATCCCCGAGGCCCGCGGCCTCCCGGTCACCCGGCACACGCTCCCCAACCTGCGCGCCCTCAACTTCGTCGTCGAAGGCATCCTCGGCGAGGGCGTCGCCGCGCAGGCCCGCTTCGACCCGCAGGCCAAGGCGCTCGGCGAATGGCTGCGCGCCCGCCACCTGGACATCCCGGAGGTTCTGCTGTGACGGTCCTGCCCTCCGCCGTCGACCCGGCCGCCCCCGACCACCGGGCCAACCGCGAGGCCATGCTCGCCAAGCTCGCGGAACTGGACGCCGAGCACGCCAAGGCCCTCGCGGGCGGCGGCGACAAGTACGTCGAACGGCACCGTGGGCGCGGCAAGCTGCTCGCCCGCGAACGCATCGAGCTGCTGCTCGACCCCGACACGCCCTTCCTGGAGCTGTCCCCGCTCGCCGCCTGGGGCAGCGACTACACCGTCGGCGCCTCCCTGGTCACCGGCATCGGCGTGGTCGAGGGCGTGGAGTGCCTGATCACCGCCAACGACCCGACCGTGCGCGGCGGCGCCAGCAACCCCTGGTCGCTGAAGAAGGCCCTGCGCGCCAACGACATCGCCCTCGCCAACCGGCTGCCCTGCGTCAGCCTGGTCGAGTCCGGCGGCGCCGACCTCCCGTCGCAGAAGGAGATCTTCGTCCCCGGCGGCGCGATCTTCCGCGACCTCACCCGGCTGTCCGCGGCCGGCATCCCCACCGTCGCCGTCGTCTTCGGCAACTCCACGGCCGGAGGCGCCTACATCCCCGGCATGTCCGACCACGTCATCATGGTCAAGGAACGCGCGAAGGTGTTCCTCGGCGGTCCGCCCCTGGTCAGGATGGCCACCGGTGAGGAGAGCGACGACGAGTCGCTGGGCGGCGCCGAGATGCACGCGCGCACCTCGGGCCTCGCCGACTACTTCGCCGTCGACGAACCGGACGCGCTGCGCCAGGCCCGCCGTGTGGTCGCCCGTCTCAACCACCGCAAGGCGTACGCCGACCCGCCGGTCGCAAAGCCGCCCAAGTACGACCCGGAGGACCTGCTCGGCATCGTCCCCGGCGACCTCAGGACGCCCTTCGACCCCCGCGAGGTCATCGCCAGGATCGTGGACGCCTCCGACTTCGACGAGTTCAAGCCGCTGTACGGGACCAGCCTCACCACCGGCTGGGCCGCCCTGCACGGCTACCCGGTCGGCATCCTGGCCAACGCCCGGGGCGTCCTGTTCAGCGAGGAGTCGCAGAAGGCCGCCCAATTCATCCAGCTCGCCAACCAGCGCGACATCCCGCTGCTGTTCCTGCACAACACCACCGGCTACATGGTCGGCAGGGAGTACGAGCAGGGCGGCATCATCAAGCACGGCGCCATGATGATCAACGCCGTCTCCAACTCCCGCGTCCCCCACCTGTCCGTCCTCATGGGCGCCTCCTACGGCGCCGGCCACTACGGCATGTGCGGCAGGGCCTACGACCCCCGCTTCCTGTTCGCCTGGCCGAGCGCCAAGTCCGCCGTCATGGGCCCGCAGCAGCTCGCCGGGGTGCTCTCCATCGTCGCCCGCCAGTCCGCCGCCGCGAAGGGCCGGCCCTACGACGACGAGGCGGACGCCGCGCTGCGCGCCATGGTGGAGCAGCAGATCGAGTCCGAGTCGCTGCCCATGTTCCTGTCCGGGCGGCTCTACGACGACGGCGTCATCGACCCGCGCGACACCCGCACCGTCCTCGGCCTGTGCCTGTCGGCCGTCCACACCGCGCCCTACGAGGGCGCGCGCGGCGGCTTCGGCGTCTTCCGGATGTGAGGTTCCCCGTGATCAGCACTGTCCTCGTCGCCAACCGCGGCGAGATCGCCTGCCGGATCTTCCGCACCTGCCGCGAGGCGGGCATCCGCACCGTCGCGGTGCACTCGGACGCCGACGAGAGGGCCCTGCACGTGCGCGTGGCCGACGCGGCCGTACGGCTGCCCGGGACGGCGTCCGCCGACACCTATCTGCGCGGCGACCTCGTCGTGAAGGCCGCGCTCGCCGCCGGGGCCGACGCCGTGCACCCCGGCTACGGCTTCCTCTCCGAGAACGCCGGCTTCGCACGCGCCGTCACCGACGCGGGCCTGACCTGGATCGGGCCGCCGCCGGAGGCCGTCGAGGCGATGGCGTCCAAGACCCGCGCCAAGGAACTGATGGGCGTCGCGCCCCTCACCGAGGTCACCGAGGCCGACCTGCCGGTGCTGGTGAAGGCGGCGGCGGGCGGCGGCGGACGGGGCATGCGCGTCGTACGGCACCTGGCCGGCCTCGACGCCGCGCTGACGGCCGCCCGCGCGGAGGCGGCGAGCGCCTTCGGCGACGGCGAGGTCTTCCTCGAGCCGTACGTGGAGAACGGCCGCCACGTCGAGGTGCAGATCCTCGCCGACACCCACGGCACGGTGTGGGCGCTCGGCACCCGCGACTGCTCCCTCCAGCGCCGCCACCAGAAGGTGATCGAGGAGGCCCCGGCGCCGGGCCTGACCGCGTCCCTCACCCGGGACCTGTACGAGCAGGCCGTCCGCGCCGCCCGCGCCGTCGACTACGCCGGAGCGGGCACCGTCGAGTTCCTCGTCGCCGACGGCCGGGCGCACTTCCTGGAGATGAACACCCGCCTCCAGGTCGAACACCCCGTCACCGAGGCCGTGTTCGGCATCGACCTGGTCGCCCTCCAGCTCCGGATCGCCGAGGGCCACGCCCTCGGACCCGAGCCGCCGCGTCCGCGCGGCCACGCCGTCGAGGCCCGCCTGTACGCCGAGGATCCGGCGAACGACTGGGCCCCGCAGACGGGCCGCCTGCACCGCCTCACCGTCCCGGACGGCGTCCGCCTGGACACCGGCTACACGGACGGCGACGACATCGGCGTCCACTACGACCCGATGCTCGCCAAGGCCGTCGCCCACGCGCCGACGCGTGCGGAGGCCGTCCGCCGGCTCGCCGGCGCCCTGGAGCGGGCGGCGATCCACGGCCCGGCCACCAACCGGGACCTGCTCGTCCGCTCCCTGCGGCACGAGGAGTTCACCTCGGCCCGCATGGACACGGGCTTCTACGACCGCCACCTGCCCGCGCTCACCGAGCCCGCCCCCGACCCCCTCGCGCCGCTGGCCGCCGCCCTCGCCGACGCCCACGGCCGCTCCCGGTTCGGCGGCTGGCGCAACGTCCCGTCACAGCCCCAGGTCAAGCGGTACGCCATGGCGGGCGAGGAGCACGAGGTCCGCTACCACCACACCCGCGACGGCCTCACCGCCGACGGCGTGCGCGTCGTCCACGCCGACGCCGGCCGCGTCGTCCTCGAGACGGACGGCGTCCGGCGCGCCTACGAGGTCGCCCGCTACGGCGACCGCGTCCACGTGGGCGCCACCGCCCTCACCGCCCTGCCCCGCTTCCCCGACCCCGCCGCCCAGCACGCCCCCGGCTCCCTCCTCGCCCCCATGCCGGGCACGGTCGTCCGCGTCGCGGAGGGCCTGACCGAGGGCACGGCCGTGGAGGCGGGCCGGCCCCTCCTCTGGCTGGAGGCGATGAAGATGGAACACCGGATCACCGCCCCGGTCACCGGAGTCCTGACGGCCCTGCGAGTCGTTCCCGGGCAGCAGGTGACGGTCGGTTCTCTCCTGGCAGTAGTGCAGGCGACTCAGGGGCGCGGGGGAACTGCGCGACAAGCCACGACGAAGCCCGCAGCCGAAGGAGCACAGTGATGACCACCCTCCTCGAACCCGAGACGCACAAGTCCCTCCGCGAAGCGGTGTCCGCCTTCGCCAGGAAGCACCCGCGCACCGACAACCGCGAGTTCTGGCAGGCCGCCGCCAAGCTCGGCTACATCGGCGTCAACCTGCCGGAGGCGTACGGAGGAGGGGGCGGCGGCATCAGCGAACTCTCCCTGGTCCTCGAAGAGATGGGCGCCGCCGGCAACCCCCTGCTCATGATGATCGTCTCCCCGGCGATCTGCGGCACCGTCATCTCCCGCTTCGGCACCGAGTCCCAGAAGCGGGAGTGGCTCCCCGCCCTGGCCGACGGCAGCCGCCTGATGGCCTTCGGCATCACCGAGCCCGACGCCGGTTCCAACAGCCACCGCATCACCACCACCGCCCGCCGCGACGGGACCGACTGGGTGCTCACCGGCCGCAAGGTGTTCGTCTCCGGCGTCGACATCGCCGACGCCACCCTCGTCGTCGGCCGGACCGAGGACGCCCGCACCGGCAGGCTCAAGCCCTGCCTGTTCATCGTCCCGCGCGACACGCCGGGCTTCCGGAGGCGGCCCATCGACATGGAACTCGACGCCGAGGAGAAGCAGTTCGAGCTGGTCCTGGACGACGTGCGGCTGCCCGCCGACGCGCTCGTCGGTGACGAGGACGCCGGCCTCCTCCAGCTCTTCGCGGGCCTCAACCCCGAACGCGTCATGACCGCCGCCTTCGGGATCGGCATGGGCCGCCACGCGCTGTCCCGCGCCGTCGAGTACGCCCGCGAGCGCACCGTCTGGAAGACCCCCATCGGCGCCCACCAGGCCATCGCCCACCCCCTCGCGCAGGCCCACATCGACCTCGAACTGGCCCGTCTGATGATGCAGAAGGCGGCCCGCCTGTACGACGCGGGCGACGACATCGGCGCCGGCGAGGCCGCCAACATGGCGAAGTACGCGGCCGGCGAGGCCTGTGTGAAGGCCGTCGACCAGGCCGTGCACACCCTCGGCGGCAACGGCCTCACCCGCGAGTACGGGCTCGCCCGGCTGATCACGGCGTCGCGTGTGGCGCGGATCGCCCCGGTGAGCCGGGAGATGATCCTCAACTACGTCTCCCACCAGACCCTGGGCCTGCCCAAGTCGTACTAGGGGTCGCCAGACACCCCCAGCCCGCCCTGGAGGAACCGTGTTCCGCAGCGAGTACGCAGACGTTCCGCCCGTCGACCTGCCCATCCACGACGCCGTGCTCGGCCGGGCCGCCGAGTTCGGCGGCATCCCGGCGCTGATCGACGGCGTCGACGGCACCACCCTCACGTACGACCAGGTGGACCGGTTCCACCGGCGCGTCGCCGCCGCCCTGGCCGAGGCCGGCCTGCGCAAGGGCGACGTCCTCGCCCTGCACAGCCCCAACACCGTCGCCTTCCCGATCGCCTTCTACGCCGCCACCCGCGCGGGCGCCTCGGTCACCACCGTGCACCCGCTCGCCACCGCCGAGGAGTTCGCCGGGCAGCTCCGCGACGCGCGGGCCCGCTGGATCGTCACCGTCTCACCCCTGCTGGACACCGCCCGCCGGGCCGCCGGACTCGCGGGCGGCGTCCAGGAGATCTTCGTGTGCGACAGCGCGCCCGGCCACCGCTCCCTCACCGACATGCTCGCCTCGGCCGCGCCCGACCCCGAGGTCGCCGTCGACCCCGCCGAGGACGTCGCCGCCCTGCCGTACTCCTCCGGGACCACCGGCGTCCCCAAGGGCGTGATGCTCACCCACCGGCAGATCGCCACCAACCTCGCCCAGCTCGAGCCGGCCCTCGGCGCCGGGCCCGGCGACCGCATCCTGGCAGTACTTCCCTTTTTTCACATCTACGGCCTCACCGCCCTGATGAACGCCCCGCTGCGGGCCGGCGCCACCGTCGTCGTCCTGCCCCGCTTCGACCTGGAGCAGTTCCTCGCGGCCGTCCAGAACCACCGCATCACCGGCCTGTACGTCGCCCCGCCGATCGTCCTGGCCCTCGCCAAGCATCCCCTGGTCGCCGCGTACGACCTGTCGTCCCTGAAGTACGTCGTCAGCGCCGCCGCACCCTTGGACGCGCGGCTCGCCGCCGCCTGCTCGCGGCGGCTCGGTCTGCCGCCCGTCGGCCAGGCCTACGGCATGACCGAACTGTCCCCGGGCACCCACGTCGTCCCCCTGGACGCCATGGCCGACGCGCCCCCCGGAACCGTCGGCAAGCTGATCGCCGGCACCGAGATGCGCGTCGTCGCCCTCGACGACCCCGGCAAGGACCTCGGCCCGGGCGGGACCGGCGAGATCCTCATCCGCGGTCCCCAGGTGATGAAGGGCTACCTGGGCCGCCCCGACGCCACCGCCGCCATGATCGACCAGGACGGCTGGCTGCACACCGGGGACGTCGGCCGCGTCGACGCCGACGGCTGGCTCTTCGTCGTCGACCGGGTCAAGGAACTGATCAAGTACAAGGGCTACCAGGTGGCCCCCGCCGAACTGGAGGCCCTGCTCCTCACCCACCCGGGCATCGCCGACGCGGCCGTGGTCGGCGCCCTCGACGACGACGGAAACGAGGTGCCGCACGCCCACGTGGTGCGCCGCTCGCCCGCCGACGGGCCGAGCGGGGAAGAGGTCATGACGTACGTCGCCGAACGCGTCGCCCCCTACAAACGCGTCCGCCGGGTCACCTTCACCGACGCCGTCCCCCGGGCGGCCAGCGGCAAGATCCTCCGCCGGGAACTGCGAGCACGACCGTGACCCTGATCGCCCGCACGCGCGAGCGGGGGGTCGAGACCCTCACCCTCGACTCCCCGCGCAACCGCAACGCCCTCTCCGCCGCCCTCGTCGGCGAGCTGTCCGACGCGCTCGCCGCCGCCGGGCGGGACACCGGCGTCCGCGCCGTCCTGCTCACCCACACCGGCACCACCTTCAGCGCCGGCGCCGACCTGCGGGACCCGCCCGCCCCGCAGGCGCTGGTCGCCCTGCTCCGGCAGATCGTGGAGCTGCCCAAACCGGTGATCGCCCGGGTCACCGGGCACGTCCGCGCGGGCGGCCTCGGCCTGCTCGCCGCCTGTGACATCGCCGCGGCGTCCACCGCGTCGACGTTCGCCTTCACCGAGGTCCGCATCGGCGTCGCGCCCGCCGTCGTCACCCTCACCGTCCTGCCCCGCGCCGACGTCCGGGCCCTCGCCCGCCACTACCTCACCGGCGAGCGCTTCGACGCCGCCGAGGCCGCCCGCACCGGCCTGGTCACGGCGGCGGGCGAGGACGTGGACGCCGTACTGGAGCCCGTCCTCGACGGTGTGCGACGTGCCTCACCGCAGGGCCTGGCCGAGACGAAACGGCTGCTCACGGCTAGGGTGCTGGAGGCCTTCGACCGGGAGGCGGCCGGCCTGACCGCGCTCTCGGCCCGGCTGTTCTCCTCCCCGCAGGCCCGCGAGGGGATGACGGCCTTCCTCGAACGACGGGATCCGGAATGGGTGGTGTGAGCACGGCCGACCGTGCCGAACGAGTCCCCAAGCAGGACCGCAGCCGGGCCACCCGGCAGCGGCTCCTGGCGGCCGCCGTGGCCTGCCTCGCCGAGCACGGCTGGGCCGGCTCCACGGTCTCCGCCGTCGCCGAACGCGCCGGTGTCTCCCGCGGCGCCGCCCAGCACCACTTCCCGACCCGCGAGGACCTGTTCACGGCGGCGGTCGAGTACGTCGCCGAGGAACGCTCGGGCGCGCTGCGCGCCCTGTTCCCCGAAGGCGCGGCGGAGGGCGGCCGCCGGGCCGTCGTGGCCGCCCTCGTCGACCTCTACACCGGCCCGCTGTTCCGCGCGGCCCTCCACCTGTGGGTCGCCGCGTCCAACGAGGAGCAGCTCCGCGGCCGGGTCACCGAGCTGGAGGCCCGCGTCGGCCGCGAGACCCACCGCATCGCCGTCGAGCTGCTCGGCGCCGACGAGAGCCGTGCCGGCGTCCGCGAGACCGTCCAGGGCCTGCTGGACATGGCCCGCGGCCTCGGCCTCGCCAACCTCCTCACCGACGACGCCGCCCGGCGCGAACGCGTCGTGGCGCAGTGGGCGGACCTGCTGGACGGGGCGCTCGGCTGACCCGCCCCGGCGGGCTCGCCCCCCGGGTTCAGGGGCTGAGCCGCTCCACGCGCCAGCCCCCGTCGCCGCACGCGGCGTAGCGCAGCCGGTCGTGCAGCCGGTTCTCCCGGCCCTGCCAGAACTCCACCGTGTGCGGCACCACCCGGTAGCCGCCCCAGTGCGGCGGCACCGGCACCGGCTCGCTCTCCGGATAGCGCGCCGCCAGCTCCGTGTACGCGGCGTCGAGGGCGTCCCGGCCGGACACCACCGAGGACTGGGCGCTGGCCCACGCGCCGAGCTGGGAGCCGTGCGGCCGGGTGCGGAAGTACGCGGCGGTCTCGTCCCGCCCGGTGCGCCGCGCGACGCCCGTCACGATCACCTGGCGGGCCATCGGGTGCCACGGGAACAGCAGCGACACGTGCGGGTTCTCGTCCAGCTCGCGCGCCTTGCGGGACTCGTAGTTGGTGTAGAAGACGAAGCCCTGCTCGTCGAAGTGCTTCAGCAGCACCGTGCGGGAGCTGGGCCGGCCCTCGGCGTCCGCCGTGGAGACGACCATGGCGTTCGGCTCGAACAGGCCGCCCTCCGTCGCGGCCTGCCTGAACCAGCGCGCGAACTGCTCGACGGGGGTGGCGGCCAGCTCGGACTCGGCAAGCCCGTCGGCCCGGTACTGCTTGCGCATCGAGGCGAGATCGAAGGGGACGGCATCGCGGTCGGTCACATCGGCCATCCTGCCGTATGCCCGGGCCCTTCCTCAGGGGTGTCCTTGGTCACGCAGTGGCACTGAGTGCCGCAACCCCTCCCCAAGGGTGACACCCGGGGATATCGTGCTGGTTCCGTCCCGGTTGGATGAGTACCTGCCGGACGGGGCATCACAGGGGTGACCGCAGGGACCGCGAGCCGGGGAGCCGGCCGTGGATCCGGGGGAGCGACCGCACACGCCCCCGCGCGGGTCGCCGCAGATCACGACCACGAGGAGCCGCCTGATGTCCGACTTCGTACCCGGGCTAGAGGGAGTCGTCGCGTTCGAGACGGAGATAGCCGAACCCGACAAGGAGGGCGGCGCCCTCCGCTACCGCGGCGTCGACATCGAGGACCTGGTCGGCCACGTCTCCTTCGGCCACGTGTGGGGCCTGCTCGTCGACGGCGCGTTCAACCCCGGCCTGCCGCCCGCCGAGCCGTTCCCGATCCCCGTCCACTCCGGCGACATCCGCGTGGACGTGCAGTCCGCCCTCGCCATGCTCGCCCCCGCCTGGGGTCTGAGGCCCCTGCTGGACATCGACCCCGAGCAGGCCCGCGAGGACCTCGCCCGCGCCGCCGTCATGGCCCTGTCCTACGTCGCCCAGTCCGCGCGCGGCCAGAGCCTGCCCATGGTGCCGCAGCGCGAGATCGACAAGGCGGACACCATCACCGAGCGCTTCATGATCCGCTGGCGCGGCGAGCCCGACCCCAAGCACGTCGCCGCGCTGGACGCGTACTGGACCTCGGCCGCCGAGCACGGCATGAACGCCTCCACCTTCACCGCCCGCGTCATCGCCTCCACGGGCGCGGACGTGGCCGCGTCCCTGTCCGGGGCCGTGGGTGCCATGTCCGGCCCGCTGCACGGCGGCGCCCCCTCCCGCGTCCTGCACATGATCGAGGAGATCGAGCGCACCGGGGACGCCGAGGCGTACGTCAAGAAGACCCTGGACGCCGGTGAACGCCTCATGGGCTTCGGCCACCGCGTCTACCGCGCCGAGGACCCCCGCGCCCGCGTCCTGCGGCGCACGGCCCGGGAGCTGGGCGCTCCGCGCTACGAGGTCGCGGAGGCGCTGGAGAAGGCGGCCCTGACGGAGCTGCACAACCGCCGCCCGGACCGGGTGCTGGCCACCAACGTCGAGTTCTGGGCGGCCATCATGCTGGACTTCGCCGAGGTCCCGGCCCACATGTTCACGTCCATGTTCACCTGCGCGCGCACCGCCGGCTGGTCGGCCCACATCCTGGAGCAGAAGCGCACCGGCCGCCTGGTCCGCCCGTCCGCCCGGTACGTCGGCCCGGGCCCGCGCGACCCGCGCGAGGTCGAGGGGTACGACGACATCGCGGGCTGATTCCCCGCGGGGAATACGCGCACGAGAACGCAGGCGACCCGCGAGTCTGGTTCCTCCGTGGAGGAGCCGGCCGGACGTACCGGCGACTCGCGGGTCGGGTGACTGCGATGGATTGGCCGGCTGCGTGTATCTCGCACACGCTGGTCCGGCACCGCACAGGATGTGGTGACGGGCCGCTAGCCCGCAGCCACCTCTTCCGTCCGGTATTCACACATTTGCCGAACCACCTCCTTTCCGAAGTGATGCCACCCTAAAAAAGCGGTTCCCTCCGGGGCAACCGCTTTTTCGGGGTTTTCCTCGAAGGCGGCGGACCGGTCCGTCAGATGCCGAGAAGCTGCTTCAGCGGATCGATGGCGAAATACACCAGGAAGAGCCCGGCGGTGCCCCACAGCAGCCAGTGCACCTCGCGGCCCTTGCCGAGGCAGGCCTTGATGACCACGTAGGAGATGAAACCGGCGCCGATGCCGTTGCTGATGGAGTAGGTGAACGGCATCACCACGATGGTCAGGAAGGCGGGGACGGCCAGCTCGTAGCGGTCCCAGTCGATGTGCCTGACCTGCGTCATCATGAGGAAGCCCACGGCGATCAGCGCGGGGGAGGCGGCCTGCATCGGCACGATGGTCAGCACGGGGGTGAAGAAGAGCGCCGCGGCGAACAGACCACCGGTGACGAGGTTGGCGAAACCGGTGCGGGCGCCCTCGCCGACACCGGCGGCGGACTCGATGTACGTGGTGGCGGACGAGGACGAGGCGGCACCGCCCGCGACGGCGGCCGCGCTGTCGATGAACAGGACCCGGCCGAGCCCGGGGACCTTGCCGCGCTCGTCGAGCAGCCCGGCCTCGGCCGTGACGCCGACGACCGTGCCCATCGTGTCGAAGAAGTCGGACAGGATGAGCGTGAAGATCAGCAGCACGATGGTGAGCACGCCGATCTCACCGAACGCGCCGAACAGGTCGAACTGGCCGAGCAGCCCGAAGTCGGGCGTGGCGACGGGGGTGCTGGGCAGCTCGGGGGCGGTCAGGCCCCAGTTCTTGACGTCCGCGAGCTCGTTGATGAGGACGGCGAGCAGCGTCATCGCCACGATGCTGATGAGGATGGCGCCGCGCACCTTGCGGGCCATGAGGACGACCGTCAGCAGCACGCCGAGGCAGAAGACGAACATGGGCCAGCCGCTGAGCGTGCCGGTGCCGAGCTGGACGGGCACGGTGGTGTTGGCGGCGTCGGGGATGCGCGTGACGAAGCCGGAGTCCACGAAGCCGATGAAGGCGATGAACATGCCGATACCGACGCTGATCGCCTGCTTGAGGGGCTGCGGGATGGCGTGCATGACCGCCTCGCGCAGACCCGTCAGTACCAGGACGCAGATCAGCAGACCCTCGAGCACCACGAGGCCCATCGCGTCGTCCCAGCTCATCTGCGGGGCGATCTGGAAGGCGACGACGGCGTTGAGGCCGAGGCCCGCGGCCAGGGCGAGCGGCAGGTTGCCGGCCACACCCATGATCACGGTCATCACGGCGGCGACCAGCGTGGTGGCGGTGGCGAGCTGGGTGGCGTCGAGCTTGTCACCGAACTTGTCCTCGGTGCTGCCCAGAATGATCGGGTTGAGCACGAGGATGTAGGCCATGGTGAAGAACGTGGCGAATCCGCCGCGTATTTCCCGGCCGTAGGTCGAACCGCGTTCCGTGATGCGGAAGAAACGGTCGACCGCGCCGCCGGCTCTCGGGGGAGCGTGGTCGGTCGGTCCGGGGGTGAACGTCTGCATGACGGGTGTCTCCAGGAGCTTGCGAGTGCGAAGAAGGCATGACGGGGCAGCGGGTGATGCGGCGGCCGGAATGCGGGCGCGCGCGGCAGCCCGCGAGGCGGATTCTACGAATCTGATCAGCGCACTCAAGGGCTTTACACAATTGGCAAGTTGCTGCCGCAAGAAGTACCGTGCCTTCCTACAGAATCGGCGGCGACCTTCCTGCCGAAACCGGGATGCAGACGACAGTGGTCATGGTGCTCACGGTGGGTCACTGCATACCGTCGTTCCGTGCATCCATCACTCCCTTTCAACGCGCGCGCTGCCCGCATCCTGCGCGGGAGGGTCGGGATGGCCCCCGGCCACGTCGCCTACGGCATGCGTGCTTCCTACGGACTGACCTACATCACCCCCGAGCACGTCATGGCATGGGAACGCGGCACCGCCGTGCCCAACCCGGGCGAACTGACCGCCCTCGCCGGCGCGCTGTGGTGCTCGCCCGCCGAACTCATGGGCGCGCCGCGCACCTTGAGGGAGCACCGGCTCGCGCGGGGGATCGCCGCCGAGGACGTCGCACGGGTCACGAGCATGAGCCTCGACGCCTACCTGCACATGGAGGAGACCGGTCGCTGGACCGGTGACCGCAGACAGGCCGCCAAACTCGGCGCGCTGCTCAGGCTCCCGCCGAGGGACTTCATCGCCGTCACCGGCAACGAGGAGGAACTCGCCCGGCTGCTGGTCGAGGCCGTCTCGACCCGCTGGCAGGCCCACATCCGCGACATCGCGCGCCTGTTGTCGATGGAACGCCGTGACCTCCAGGACACCCTGCGCGCGATGCACAAGGAGTACCAGACCCTCATGGCGGCCACCCTCAGCCGCGGGGGCGGTGCGGACGCCTCCGCCGAGAACGGCCGGCGCTACCTCGAGGAGATCGTCGGCCACTTCTGGGACCGCCTGCCGGAGCAGGACGCCCACTGAGTGGGTAGGGACGCCGGCCACCGGACGGAGAACGCGCATCAGGGGACGTTCTCGTGCGGCGCGGGCGAGGCGGTCCACCGAGCGGGAGCGGTACGTGCCGGCGGCGGGAACAGCGGCCGGGTCGTTCCGCGGCCGGCGGCCGGGGCGGTGCGGCGGGACCCTTGATGACAGGGGCGTATGCCGGGTTTCCGCTGGGCAACGATTTCCGCAATCTTGCGGGAACACGGTGTGTGCTGCATCACGTTCGAGTTGAATGAAGGCCAGTGGACGAACCGGCGTACGGTACGGCGGACGCGGCCTGCAGGGGGTTCAGGTGAGTGCTTCCCGGCGTAGTGGAGCCACCGACGAGCTGGGGCCGGACGAGCCGGAGCAGCCCGAGCGGGTGGGCGCCGACCTGCTGGCCGCATTGCTGGACGGGATGGACGCCGCGCTGTGCGCCTTCGACGCGGACGGCGTCGTCACCCACTGGAACCGCGAGGCGGAGCGCATCCTCGGCTGGACCGCCGCGGAGGCCGTGGGGCGGCAGGGCTTCGCGGGCTGGGCCGTGCGCAGCGCGGACGCGGGCGAGGTCGAGGAGCGGCTGCTGTCCGCGATGCGGGCGCCGGGGCGGCAGGTGAACGAGTTCGCGCTGCTGACGAAGGACGGCGGAAGGGTGCTGGTGCGCACCCAGTCGGCCGCCGTGCGCGGCCCCGACGGCAGGCCGGCGGGGGTGTACTGCGCCTTCAGCGAGGTGCACGCGCAGATCGACCTGGAGCGGTCCATCGCGCTGAGCGAGGCCCTGCTGGAGGACGCGAGCTGGGGCGTCGTCCTGGTCGACGTGGATCTGCGCCCCGCCGTGGTCAACGCCCACGCGGCCCGCGCGCTCGGCACCGGCCGGACGTCCGTGCTCGGGCGGCCGCTGGGCGATCTGCTCTCCCAGGGCGCGGAGGAACTGGAGAGCGCGCTCACCCATGTCCTGGCGGAGGGCGCGCCGCCCGCGCCCGCCGAGGTCTGGGTGAGCGTGCGCACCCCCGAGGGCGAGCGGCGCCGGTGCTGGCGCAGCGGGTTCGTGCGGCTGGCCTCCCCGCTGGCGGAGGAGCCGGTGCCGCTGGGGGTCGGCTGGCTGTTCCAGGACGTCACCGAAACCAAGCAGGCCGAGCAGGAGGCGGCGCTGCTGCGGTTCCGGGCCAACCAGCTCCACCGGGCGGCGCGGGCGGCGGCGGAGTGCGAGGACCCGGCGGAGGCGGCGGGCGTGCACCTGGACTTCGCGCTGGCCGGGTTCGCCGACCACGCGCTGATCGACCGGGTGGCCGGCGGGGCGGTCGCGGACTCCGCGTCGGCGGAGCCGGTGCGGCTGGTCCGCGTGGTGACCACGCCCTCGGGCGCGCCGGGGCCGAGCCTGCCCTCGGGCGCGGCCGGGCTGCCGGTGCGGTACGCGCCGGGGCATCCGGCCTTCCAGTGCGTGGACCGGATGGGCTCGGTGCGCGCCAGCGCGGGCGTCGGCGCGGTTCCGCCCGAGCAGGCCCGCCGCTGGGCCGAGGACCGGCAGTGGCCGGCGGACGCGGTGCACGCCCTGTGCGCGGTCCTGCGCAGCCGGGGCCGGACGCTGGGGGTCGTGACCTTCCTGCGCGGCGCGGGCCGCTCCGCCTTCGAACGCCCCGACGCGGTGTACGCCGAGGACGTGGCGGTACGGATCGCGGCGACGCTGGACCTGGCGGGGGCGACGGCCGGGGAGTAGGGGCGCGGGGTCAGCGGCGGTAGAAGATGCGGTCGGCGTACTGCTCCAGTACGCGTCCGTTCCACTCCGGGCCGCCGTCCACGTTGCCGGAGCGCAGCAGCGGGGGCTCGATCCCGCGCTCGGCGAGCGTGGCGGCCGCCGTCGCCATGACGGCCTGCATCAGCGCCGACGTGACGACCGTGGACGCGGGCGCGAAGGGTGCCGGGACGGTGTCGAGGGTCAGCTCCGCGTCCCCCACGGCGATCTTGGAGTCGACGACGAGGTCGCAGTGGTCCTTCAGGAAGGTGCCGGAGCTGTGCCGGGACGTGGTCTCGGCCGCGTAGGCCACCGAGGTCACGCCGATGACCTTGATGCCGAGCGCGCGGGCGTTCATCGCCATCTCCACGGGCAGGGCGTTGCGCCCCGACAGGGAGATGATCACCAGGGCGTCGCCCTCGCGGAGCGGCGAGGAGTCCAGGACGGCGCCGGCGAGGCCGTCGACGCGCTCCAGGGCGGAGCCGAGCGTGGCCGGCATGACGTCGACACCGACGACGCCGGGCATGGCGAGCAGGTTCATCAGGGCGAGCCCACCGGCGCGGTAGACGACGTCCTGCGCGGCGAGGGAGGAGTGGCCGGCGCCGAAGGCGAACAGGCGCCCGCCGTCGCGCACGGTGTCGGCGAGCAGGACCCCGGCCGCCTCGATGGCCTCGGCCTCCTCGTCGCGTACGCGCCGCAGCAGCTCGATCGCCGCGTCGAGGAACTGGCCGGCCGGCTTGCGGTCGCTCATGCGGTGCCCCTTCGGTGTGGCTGCGTCGCGGATCACGGTGCGGTCTGGACCAGTGTGGTGTCAATACGGCCGCGAGGGCGGCGTCGGCACGCCCGCCGGCGCCGGACGTCCCCGCTTCCCGCGGCGAGGGACGCTTGTCGGTGGTATGCGTCAGAATTGGATGCAGGGCCAGCGCACGCGCCGGTGGGCCTCAGCCTCCGGCAGATCTCACCAAGGGGCATGTATGTCCGGACTGATCGACACCACGGAGATGTATCTCCGCACCATCCTCGAGCTGGAGGAGGAAGGCGTGGTCCCCATGCGCGCCCGGATCGCCGAGCGGCTCGACCAGAGCGGCCCGACGGTCAGCCAGACGGTGGCGCGGATGGAGCGCGACGGCCTGGTGTCGGTGGCCGCCGACCGGCACCTGGAGCTGACCGACGAGGGCCGCCGGCTGGCCACGCGCGTGATGCGCAAGCACCGGCTCGCGGAGTGTCTGCTCGTCGACGTGATCGGCCTGGAGTGGGAGCAGGTCCACGCCGAGGCGTGCCGCTGGGAGCACGTGATGAGCGAGGCCGTCGAGCGCCGGGTCCTGGAGCTGCTGCGGCACCCCACCGAGTCCCCCTACGGCAACCCGATCCCGGGCCTGGAGGAGTTGGGCGAGACGGACGGCGCCGACCCGTTCCTGGACGAGGGCATGGTGTCCCTCGCCGACCTGGGCCCCGGTCCCGACGGCAAGACGGTCGTGGTGCGTCGCATCGGCGAGCCGATCCAGACGGACGCGCAGCTCATGTACACGCTGCGCCGCGCGGGCGTGCAGCCCGGCTCGGTGGTGAGCGTGACGGAGTCGGCGGGCGGCGTGCTGGTCGGCAGCGGCGGCGAGGCGGCCGAGCTGGACGCCGACGTCGCGTCGCACGTGTTCGTCGCCAAGCGCTGAGCGCCAAGCGCTGAGCGTCATGCGCTGAGCGCGGGGCCCGCGAGGCACGGGTGGCGTCCCACCGAACCGATCCCGCCGATCCCGTCGATTCGGGGGATCGGTGGGCCCGAATCGCAGCGGCCGTGCGTTTCGCGTGCCAGGCTGTCGCATGAGACGGGGGCGCGGGGGCCGGTGGCCCGGCAGCGATGCCGGCCCGGCCGGGGAGGGGGAGGGACGTGCCGGAGAGACGGAGAGGGCCCCGGCGCCGTGTGGCGCCGGGGCCTGTCCTCCCCTGTGCTGACCCGGAGCCCCGAGCTCTCAGGGTCAATCCCCTCGGACCGTTTTCCCCGAGCGGTCCGCCTCCCGCTGAAGATCTCCCCCCGGCGGCGGCGATCAATCCCTGAGGCATGTCACTCGAAGGTGGGGTGTTAACCGGCCAGGCGGCATTTTCGAATACTCATTCGATACTCTGCGGTCGTCGGAACGGCCGGCCCGCACGACGGGCACCGGACGGCGGCACGGACACGGGGACGACAGGGCGCAGGCACGACAGGGCGCGACACTTGGGGGTGCCAGGACGTATGGCGCGGCGCATCGACGTGACCGGGACGGGCGGCGTACGACTTGCCGCCTGGGAGTTCGGGGATCCTCCGAAGACCGGCGGGCCGGCCGGGGCGGACCCGGGCGACGGGAGCGGCGGCCTTCCCGGCGTGCTGTTGCTGCACGGGCTGATGGGCCGGGCCTCGCACTGGGCGCCCACGGCGCGCCGGCTCTCCGCGCGCCACCGCGCCGTCGCCCTCGACCAGCGCGGCCACGGCCGCAGCGACAAGCCCCCGCACGCCGACTACACCCGTGAGGCCTACGTCGGGGACGTCGAGGCCGCCCTCGAACAGCTCGGCCTCGCCCCGGCCGTCCTCGTCGGCCACGCGATGGGCGCGCTCACCGCGTGGCAGCTTGCTGCCAAACGCCCCGATCTCGTGCGAGGCCTGGTCATCTGCGACATGCGGGCCTCCGCGCTCGGCGCCGCCTCGCAGCAGGTGTGGGCCGAGTGGTTCCGCGCCTGGCCGGTCCCGTTCACGACGCTGGCCGACGTCCGCAAGTGGTTCGGCGAGGACGACCCGTGGGTGGAGCGGCCCAACCCGGCGCGGGGCGAGTTCTACGCCGAGGTGATGGCCGAGTCCCCGGACGGCTGGCGGCCCGTCTTCGACCCCGAGCAGATGCTGCGCTCCCGCGAGTCCTGGGTGCACGACGCCCACTGGGAGGAGCTGGCCCAGGTGCGCTGCCCCACGCTGGTCGTCCGCGGCCTCGACGGCGAGCTGGGCCGCGCGGAGGCCCAGGAGATGGTCAGGGTCCTGCCGCTCGGCCAGTACGCGGAGGTCGCCGACGCCGGGCACCTCGTCCACTACGACCAGCCGGAGGCGTGGCGGGCGGCCATCGAGCCCTTCCTGGACGGCCTCGGGGAGGGCTGACGGACGGCCCCCGTCCTCACCATTCCCCCGGGGCCCCGCACACCGGCCGCGCCGGTACTCACCGCAACTCCCTTCGTCACCGCGAACCCTACGGGGAGCGAGCGCCGGAAGCGGGAGCCCTATCGATCCCGTCCGCACGCGTACGCCAGCGGCGGGACCAGCTCCTCCACGTCCGGCAACCAGCGATTGGCGGGCGTCGGCCGGCACACCCACTGCACGGCCCCGCGCGTCCCGAACCGCGTGGGCGGAGCCGCGACGTACGCACCCTCCCCGAGGGCCGCCAGATCCAGCGAACGGGGAGACCACCCCAGCCGCCGCACGAGACCGGGCACCTTGACCGCGGCCCCGGGGAGCACGAAGAACCGCATCCGCCGGTCCGGTGCGAGCGTCACCGGCCCGAGCGACAGTTCCATCCGCTCCATGCGGGCGAGCGCGAGGAACCCCGCCGTCTCGGGCACCTCGATCGCGTCGAACGTCCGCCCCGTGGGCAGCAGTACCGATGCCGTCGGCCGCTGCTGCCACATCCGGCGGGCGACGGTCGCGCTGCCCGTGGCCCGCGTCGCCCAGTCCTCGCACGCGGGGTGCGCGCCCGGCGCGGCGCAGGTCGGCTCACCGCAGGAACAGCGCTGCACCCCGTCGACGGCTTCCAGCCAGGTGCCGGGAAACACGTCCCAGTGACGCTCCTCGGCGTAGCGGACGGCGGCCTCCAGCGGCGACGTTCCGCGCTGCTGGGGGATGTGAGGGGTTCCGGTTCCCGGGATGGTCTCTTCCACGTGGAACTCAACTCCCGCGCCCACCGCGGGTTACGGCTCCCGAGCGCGCGGGGGAGGAGCACCGACCCAGCGCTCGGGGCGCATGGGTGCACGTGCGGGGGCGCGCGGGAGGATCCGTGGCCGGAGCTGGGTAGCCACGTCTGGGGCCGGCACCGGCCGTAACCCCGGCAAACCTCACAAGCCTGGCATTGTCGGCACATCGACGGGGCATTGATCTTCACGGCCGGATCTCTTCGTTCCGCCGAGACAGCATCGAGACCGCATGGGGGTACGCCATGGCCGCAAGGCCTCTCGTCGCCCGACAGCCGAACGAACGGCTGCAGGCGCTGATTCAGGAAGCGGGCTGCTCGAACGCGGGCCTGGCCCGCCGGGTGAACATGTGCGGCGTCGAGCACGGCCTCGACCTGCGGTACGACAAGACGTCGGTGGCCCGCTGGCTGCGCGGACAGCAGCCGCGCGGCCGGGCCCCGGCGATCATCGCCGAGGCCCTGGGACGCAAACTCGGCCGTACGGTCACGATCGACGAGATCGGCATGGCCAACGGCAAGAACCTCGCGTCAGGCGTCGGCCTCCAGTTCTCGCCGACGGTGCTGGGAGCCGTCGAGCAGGTCTGCGAGCTGTGGCGCAGCGACGTGGGACGGCGGGACTTCCTGTCCGGCTCCTCCGTCGCGGCCTCGGCGCTGGTCGAGCCGAGCCGGGACTGGCTGATCTCCGCCCCCGATCCGCATGTCGCGCGCTCGGCCGGGCCGCGGGTGGGCCAGTCCGACGTGGCGGCGGTGCGGGCGATGACGCAGGCGCTGGTGGACCTGGACCACCGGCACGGCAGCGGGCACGTGCGCCCGGTCGTCGTGCACTACCTCAACAGCGTCGTCTCCGGGCTGCTCGCGGGCTCCTACCGGGAGGCGGTGGGGCGGGACTTGTTCGCCGCCGTCGCCCGGCTGACCGAACTGGCCGGGTACATGGCCGTCGACACCGGCCAACCGGGCCTGGCCCAGCGGTACTACATCCAGTCGCTGCGGCTCGCCCAGGCGGCCGGCGACCGCGGCTACGGCGGCTATGTGCTCGCCGCCTCGATGAGCCACCTGGCCGCGCAGCTCGGGAACCCGCGTGAGATCGCCCAGTTGGCGCGCGCGGCCCAGGAGGGCGCGCGCGGGCGGGTCTCCCCGCGCGCGGAGTCGATGTTCCACGCCGCCGAGGCGCGCGGCCACGCCCTGCTCGGCGACGCGCGGGCCGCGCAGGCCAGTGCCGGGCGCGCGGTCGAGGCGATGGAGGCGGCCGACGCGGACTCCGGGGACGACCCGGCGTGGATCGCCCACTTCGACCACGCCTATCTCGCCGACGAGTTGGCGCACTGCCACCGGGACCTGGGGCAGGCGGGCGCGGCGGCGCGGTGCGCCGAGGAGTCGCTGGCCGGGCACCCCGAGTCGCGGGCGCGCAGGCGGGCGATCGGCCATGTGCTGCTCGCCACCGCGCAGGTGCAGCAGCGCGAGATCGAACAGGCCTGCCACACCGCGCTGAAGGCCGTGGACCTGCTGGAGACCGTGCGCTCCAACCGGGGCGCGGAGTACCTGGACGACTTCCAGCAGCGCCTGGAGCCGTACCGGGACGAGGCGGTGGTACGGGAGTTCGGGGCCCGGCTCGACGTGCCCGCCGCCGCGTGAAGGGCCGGGCCGCCGGCGTGTGAACGTGCGGTGAAAAACCGTGCGGGAGGCGGAAAGGGACGTAAGCAGCGTGCCGGGGCCCGGTTTTGTTACCGCTGTCACAGGGAAGAAGGTCACGCTTCCGTGCGGCGTGGCAGCGGGCTCCGGGGACCCGGTAGCGTGAGCCGACGATTCCGAAGGTCCCCCATTCACAGGAGTCCCGGTGACGCAGAGCGGACAGGGCGAGGAGCCCTCGGCGCGGCAAGCGCACGAAGGCATCGTGCTGCCCTCGGACGGTGGCGAGCCCGTGCTGCCGGGCCCGGCGGGCGGTCCCGCCGGTCCGCAGGCGGCGCGGCCCACGCCCGCCTCGGCCCCGCCCGGCGCCCAGGCCTGGGACCAGCCGTGGGGGCCCGGGCAGCAGCAGTACACCCAGTCGCAGGGGGAGAGCTGGCCCACCCCGCCCGGCGCCGAGCCCTGGGGAAGCCGGGAGCCGGGCCTGCCGCCGGCCGCGCAGCCGGGCCCGCCGCCCCAGCCCGGCCCCGGCCCGCTGCCCCCGGAGAACGCCCAGCCTCCCGCGTACGGCGCGCAGCCGTCGTACGGACACCAGGGGTACGGCCAGGCCTACGGGCAGCCGCCGGCGTACGGGCAGCAGGGCCAGGACGGGCACCCGCAGGCGTACGGGCAGCCCGGCGCCCCGGGGCAGCAGGCGCACTACGGACAGCCGGGCCCGTACGACCAGCAGGGCCCGCACGGCGCGCACCCTCAGCCGGGCGCGCACGCGCAGGACCCGCGGCACCCCGCCCCGATGCCGCCGGCCGACGAGGGCGCCACCCAGTACCTCCCGCCGGTCCCCGCTCCCGCCGACGAGGGGGCGACGCAGTACATACCCCCCGTGACCCCGGGTGCGCTGCCGCCCGAGAGACCGGCCGCGGGTGCGCCCTCCGACGCGACGCAGTTCCTCGGACAGGCCCCGCGGCCCCACCCCGACGCCGAGGCCACGCAGTACATCGCCCCCGTCCCCGCGGGCCCGGCCGTGCCGTCCCACGGCGGTGCTCCCGGCGCCGACGACGGCCGGCAGCCGCCCGCCGAGTTCGACAGCCTCTTCCGCAGCGGGCCCGGCCCCGACGGCCCGGCCTCCTCGACCCAGCAGCTTCCCGCCCCCGCCTTCGACGAGCCGGGCCCCGCCTACGCCGCACCGCAGGGCGCCGGCGGCGGACGCCGGGGCGGACGCGGCGGGCGCACCGGTTCGCGGCTGCCGCTGCTCGCGGCCGTCGGCGTCGGCCTCGCCGTCGTCGGTGTCGGCGCGGGCGCGATGATGGCCGGCGGGGACGGCGGCGACGACGACAAGGCCGGCAACCAGCCCGTGTCCGCCACGGCCCCCGTCGAGTCCGCGTCGGCCTCGCCGTCGCCGTCCGTCGACCCGGCCCGGCAGCAGGCCGTCGAGCTGGACAAGCTGCTGGCCCGGAGCGGCGACAGCCGGTCCGCCGTGATCAACGCCGTGGCCGACGTGAAGTCCTGCGACAACCTGCCCCAGGCCGCCAAGGACCTGCGCGAGGCGGCCAAGCAGCGCACCGGGCTGGTCACCAGCCTCTCCCAGCTCTCCGTGGACAAGCTGCCCCGCCACACCGAGCTGACCACGGCGCTCACCAAGGCGTGGCAGGCCTCGGCGTCGGCCGACAACCACTACGCGGCCTGGGCCGACCAGACGGCCGGCAAGAAGGGCTGCAAGAAGGGCCAGGCCCGCAGCACCAGCGAGACGCAGGCCGGCAACCGGGCGAGCGGCACGGCGAGCAAGGAGAAGGCCACCGCCGCCGCCCTGTGGAACGCCATCGCCCGCCAGTACGGTCTGACCGAGCGCCAGGCCACCCAGCTCTGACCGGACACGGGCGGGCCGCGAGGCCCGCCCCGAGGCCCGCCCGCGGCGGCTCAGGCGACGTCGGCGGCCCGCAGGGTCCGCGTGGTGTCGACGGCGCCCTCGCGGGCCGACACCAGCCGGCCCCGCCGCACGACCTGGAGCGTGACCTCGGCGTTGACCAGACGCGGGAAGCCGACCGAGGACAGCTTGTCCTGGAACGTCCACCGCAGCGGCGGCGTGAGCCCGCCCGTGCCGACCTCCAGCCCGCCGTCCAGGGCGCGGGTGACGGCGTCGGCGCTCACCTCGCCGTCGCCGAGCGACTCGACGACACCCTTGAACACGGTGTACGCGATCCAGGTCGTCTGCACCCCGGCGTCCGCGGCGTCCACGCTGTTGTCGCCGAACGCCTCCGCCTCGATCACCTTCTTCATCCCGTCCCAGGCCGGATCGCTCACCTCCGGGTACCAGCCGGTGACGTACGCGCCCTCGTAGGGGCCCGACGCGCCGCCGGACGCGTTCACCGTCGACTGGTCGACGCTGCCCAGCACGGTGGCCGTGCGCACCTCGGGGTACGCGTCGCGGGCCCGCCGGAACGAGTCCATGAAGGTGCCGGTGCGGTCCCCGAGCACGGGCACGACGCAGCCCGGCTCCGCCTGGCCGGCGGTCGCCCGCCGCAGCGCCGCCTCGGCCTGGTCGTCGTACGCGGTGGCGTCCTCCGCCGCCCGCTGGTCGCGCGCCCCCGCGTGCCCGCCCGAGACCAGCCCCGAGTCGAGCAGTGCCGGGAGCTCGTCGCCCGCGATGGTGTCCGGGCGGACGAACGTGACGGGTCCGCAGGACTCCGCGAGGGTGCTCCCCAGCCCGGCGAGCAGCGCGGGCTGGCCGCCGTTGACCGGGTAGGACAGGGGACTGGTGAACTCGGCGTTGGTGATGCCGTAGCCGCCGATGTACGGGATGCCGGCGCCCTCCAGCACGGGGAAGAAGGAGTCGGCGTGCTGGCTGTAGGAGCCGACGACGGCGACCGCGTTCTCGTTGACGGCGCGGCGGGCGCACTTCGCGGCGGCCACGCTGTCGTTGTGGTCGTTGCAGGTCAGGACCTTCAGCTCGCGGCCGTTCAGGCCGCCGTGGGCATTGATCCAGCGGGCGTAGGCGCGCGCGAAGGCGGGCATTCCGGGCCGGTTGGTCGCGCCCGTGTCCATCGGCGCCCACGTCATCACGGTGATCGGATCGTCCCCGGAGCCCCCCGTGACACCGGGGACGACGCCGCACCCGGCGACGAGCGACGCACACGCCGCCAGCGCCCCCGTGGCCAGCGCGCGGGTGCCGCCGGGCCGGAAGCGGCCGGAGAGGCCGCGGGGGAAGGTGCTGCGGGTGCGTCGCCTGCCGGTCATGGTCACGCACGATTCCGCCACACGGATAACCTGGAAGCGACCTCCGGTCAACGCGGGGTGACCCTGAGGTGAATTGCGGGGGCCGGTGGGGAACGGCCGGAGGGGAACGTACGATCGATGACCGTGCAAGGTTCGGAGAACACTTCCCGTCGCGGCCGCCGCTCCTCCACCATGGGCGGCATGCCACTCAACGACATGCCGTGGTGGCGCTGGCGCAGCCAGGTGCGCTCCGCGCTGCACATGCTCTCCGCGCCCGCCTTCCAGCGGGACGTCTGGCTGGCCGGCACGCCCGGCTACGGCGACGTCACGGACGCGGTGTACCGGCTGGTGGAGGACACCTGGCTGGACCACTGGTCCGCCGAGAAGTACGTCGGCACCATCTTCCGGGACTCCCAGGAGGCGGCCCTCGTCGACACCGCCGTGCTGCGGGTGCTGCGGATCATGCACCAGGTGGGACCGGACGCGCCGGTGGCCGTCTACCTCGACCACCCGGACTGGCCGGAGGCGGTGCGGGCGGCGCGGGACGCGCACGTGAGGCTCGCCACGAGCGACGGCGACGACCCCGAGGAGGCTCCGCGCAGCCTCGAGGTGCTGCGGATCATGACCCGGTCCGCCTGACGGGACGCTCGCCGGTGCGGGGGGCGGATATGGGACCCTGTCCTGCATGAACGAGCAGTCCAGCCCCGCCGCCGCACCGGCCGACCAGTACGTCCTGACCCTGTCCTGCCCCGACAAGCAGGGCATCGTGCACGCCGTGTCGAGCTACCTCTTCATGACCGGCTGCAACATCGAGGACAGTCGGCAGTTCGGCGACCACGACACGGGACTGTTCTTCATGCGCGTCCACTTCTCGGCCGAGGCGCCGGTCACCGTGGAGAAGCTGCGCGCCAGTTTCACCGCGATCGGTGACGCGTTCCACATGGACTGGCAGATCAACCGGGCCGACGCGAAGATGCGCATCGTCCTGATGGTCAGCAGGTTCGGGCACTGCCTGAACGACCTGCTGTTCCGCGCCCGGATCGGGGCGCTGCCGGTGGAGATCGCGGCGGTGGTGTCCAATCACACCGACTTCGCTGAACTGGTGGGGTCCTATGACATCCCCTTCCACCACATCCCCGTGACGAAGGACACCAAGGCGGAGGCCGAGGCGCGGCTGCTGGAGATCGTGCGCGAGGAGAACGTCGAACTCGTCGTGCTGGCCCGCTACATGCAGGTCCTCTCGGACGACCTGTGCAAGCGGCTCAGCGGCCGGATCATCAACATCCACCACTCCTTCCTGCCGAGCTTCAAGGGCGCCAAGCCGTACCACCAGGCGCACGCCCGGGGTGTGAAGCTGATCGGCGCGACCGCGCACTATGTGACGGCCGACCTCGACGAGGGGCCGATCATCGAGCAGGAGGTCGAGCGGGTCGGCCACGAGGTCACGCCGGACCAGCTCGTCGCGGTCGGCCGGGACGTGGAGTGCCAGGCGCTGGCGCGGGCCGTGAAGTGGCATGCCGAGCACAGGATCCTGCTCAACGGGCGGCGGACGGTCGTCTTCGCCTAGCGACCCGCCCCTACATACGGCTCAGGCTGGCCGCCGCGAACAGGACGTCCCGGATCGCCTCCCGGTCCCCGACCTGCCCCGCCACCGCCTCCGCCGGAGGCACCCGACCCGCGGCCAGACGGCAGAACTCGACGCCGTCCAGGGCGACATGGGCCACCTCGCGCTCGGCGGAGCCCACCGCGGCCGGGGAGTCCAGCGGGATCAGCCACTCGCCGCCGCCCGAGCCCTCGATCTCCAGCCGCAGACTGCGCCCCGGCTCGCCCGCCGCGACCAGGTGCCGGCGGCCGCCGGGCGGGGCCGGCCGGGCCCGGCGGCGTTCGGCCAGCACACCCGGCAGCATCCGCGCGGCGAGGTCGATCATGCGGTTCAGATGACGCGGCGAGGGCGGCTCGTAGGGATAGTCCACCGCCTCGGCGATGTCCTCCGCGTGCACCCAGCACTCGAAGGCCCGGTCCAGCATCGCGTCGCGCAGCGGCAGCTCGAAGTCGCCGTACGAGACCGGCATCCGTCCCTCGCCGCCCGGGCCGCCGGTGAACGCCACGGTCCGCACGAGGGCGTGGCTCTGCTCGCGCCAGGGCGCCCGCACGGCGCGCGTGGGCGGAAAGTGCGAGGCGCGCCAGTACGCCTCGGTGCGGCTGGCCGGCGCCGGGGCGGGCGCGGTGATCTCGCCGAGCGGGTCGGGCAGGCCCAGCGGGACGCCGACCAGCCCGTCGACCGTCAGCAGGTGGGCGATCACTCCCGCGACGGTGGTGCGGCGGCTCGCCGTGCCGTCGCCGTCGAACCAGCGCAGCCGTACTGGGGCGTGCCATTCGGCGTCCCCGAAGTCCTGCAGCAGCGCGTCCAGCCGGGCGGTCTCCGCGTCGTAGGGCGCGGCCCACTCGGGCACCGGGATGCGCGGCGGGCGGCGCTCCAGGCAGCCGTCCAGGACGCGGGTGCGCAGCGCGGGGTCGAGGTCGAGGCTCTCGGGGCGCTGGAGCAGTTCGACGGCGTCGCGCAGCCGCAGCGCCTCCTCGGCGCAGGTGCCGCACTCGCCCAGGTGCGCGTCGACGGCCGCGGCCTCCTGCGGGGAGCAGGCGGCCAGCGCCCAGGCGCCGAGGAGGGAGGCCAGCACCTGGTGCTCCAGTACGAGGGGCGCGGCGGGCAGCGCGAGCCCGCCGTCCTCGACGGAGGCACGCGGCATCGGTATGCGCGGTGCCGGTTCGGGCCCGCCCGCCCCGCCGTGCTCCCCGTGCTCGTCGTACGCCCCGCTCACGCCGCACCCCCGTACCAGGGCGGCGCTCCGTGTGACCCGGTGTCGTTGGCCGTGGCCAGGAGCTGGAGGCCGAGGCGCAGGCGGCGGCGGGCCTCGTCCTCCGTGACACCGAGGTCGGCCGCGGTCTGCCGGTAGTCGCGGCGCTGGAAGTAGGCCAGCTCCAGGGCGGCCCGCAGCGGGGCCGGCATGGACTGGACGATGTAGTCGGCGCGGGCGGCGACCGACGCGTGGCGCACCCTGTGCTCCAGTTCCTCGGTGGTGCCGGGGCCGCCGCGCGCGAGGGCGGCCGCCTCCGTGTCCCGCAGCCGCTGCACGGCCAGGCGGTGGGTGAGCGTGGCGACCCAGCTCCGCAGCGGGCCCTGTTTGGGGTCGTAGGTGTCGGGGTGCTCCCAGACGTGCGCGAACACGTCCCGGGTGACGCGGTCGGCGGCCCGCTCGTCGTCCAGGACACGGTGGGCGAGGCCGTGCACGAGCGAGGCGAACCGGTCGTAGAGCTCGCCGAGGGCGGCGGCCTCCCCCCGGGCGAGCCGCTGCTGCATCGTGCGGTCCCAGCGCAGCGGCAGGTCCTTCTTCGCCATACGGCTTCTCCACCCCCTCGCTCGGGCCCGGTGGCCGGGCCGGTCCCGTGCCGGCGGCCGGCGCGTGGCCGCCGTCTCCTCGAATGTAGTGCGCACGTCCGCGAGCGCACCCCTTTTGTGGCAATGCGCACCCTGGGCGGCCCGCAGGTGGTAGGGCACTTGCCCGACCCCCCGGGTGACCGCCTACCCTCCATCGTGCGACCAAATTCGATCGAACAGGATCGAAACCGTCTGAAACAAGCCTTTTTTGATCAAGGCCCGTTTCCGGGCGGGCGTTTGCGGGGACGGCCCGTGGGCAGGCGCGCGCCCAAGAAGCGTAAGGATGCCTTCCGCTTTCGGCTGAATCCCGGCGTAACGACGAATGAAGGGCATGGTGGTGGCGTTCACAGTGACCGGCGGCGAGCAGGGCGACTGGGCCGTGCTCCGGGTGTCGGGCGAGCTGGACCTGGTGACCTCCCCGGTGCTGCGGCAGCGCGTGCACGACGAGGTGGCCGAGGGGCGGCACAGCCTCGTCCTGGACCTCTCCGACGTCCTCTTCTGCGACTCCAGCGGGGTCGGCGTGCTCATCGCCGCCCGGCGGCTCATCCGCTCCTGCCAGGGCCGGCTGCGCCTGATACTCCCCGCCCAGGGCGCCGTCGACGGCTCGCACGTCAACCGGGTCCTCGGCGCGCTCGGCGTCCGCCGGCTCTTCGACGTCCACCCCGACCTCGCCTCGGCGACCGGCGAGGAACCGCGCCCGCTCTCGGCCTAGGACGCCCGGAGGGAGGACGGCTCGGGGTTCACCCTGCGGGCGGGCCCCCGGCGTCGTACTCTCCGTGCGAGACGCACCCACCACGTGACGTAAAGGCGGCCGGAGAAGACATGGTCAGCAGCGAGTACGAGCGCAGGATCGCGGCGCGGTTCGCCACCTTCGACCAGGACGGCAACGGTTACATCGACCGGCAGGACTTCAACGCGGCGGCCAAGGCGCTGCTCGCCGAGTTCTCCGTCGCCGCCCGGTCGGACCGGGGCCAGGCCCTGTACGCCGGCGCGGAGGCGCTCTGGCAGGGCATGGCCGGGATCGCGGACCGGGACGGCGACCAGCGCATCACCCGCGAGGAGTTCGTCACCGCGGCGGTCAAGCGGCTGCGGGACAACCCGGAGCGGTTCGCCGAGATCGCCAGGCCCTTCCTGCACGCGGCCCTGGCCGTCGCCGACGCGGACGGCGACGGAGCCCTCACCGTCGCCGACACCACGCGCGTGCTCACCGCGCTCGGCGTCCCCGGGGACACCGCCCGTACCGTCGCCGCCGCCCTCGACGCCGACGGGGACGGAAAGGTGGGGGAGGCGGAGGCCGTTCCTGCCTTCGCCCGCTGGTTCACCGTGCCCGAGTGACGTCCGCGCCGCCGCCCGCCCGCCCCCGTGTCGCGGATCGTGGCACCGTGGGCGTCACGGAGCGTTGACACCGGACGGGGCACGGCAGGTGGGCCCGTCACGGTCCGCAGTCGGCGCCGCCCTCCGGTACCTTGGGCGGGATGCGAGTGCTCCCGAGCGCCGAACGCGCCGGAGCCGCCCCCGAGGCGGCTCCGGAAACGGACGCGTGCGCCGTGCCCCGCAGGGCGGAACGGCCTTCGCCCGCCGCCTGTTCGACTCCTCGCGGCGAGCGTCGCACAGTATGCCGCACGGGTACTCCTTCGCGCTGGAATATGCCCGAAGCGCTTGTTGGCGTGACTGTACGTCAACCATGCTGTTCCTTGCGGGATTCACGTTCCGTGATCCCTGACCCGGCCGTAGTTCTGGTCATGCAGGAAATGGCTACGATCGTGGCCCTCATGAGGCGCGAGCCTTTGTGTCCGCCGGTTCGGATGGTGTGAGCGGTGCAGGTGCTTCAAGTGCTGGAGATCCGGCCCGACCCCGCAGAAGTGGGGCGCGCCCGTCGGTGGGCGCGCTCACGGCTCGCCGGGTCGGGGATAGAGGCCGACGAACCACTGGCCGAGACCCTGGTCCTGCTCGTCTCCGAGCTGGTGACCAACGCCGTGGTGCACACCGGCCGTCCGGCCGTGCTGCGGCTCGTCCTGCCGGGCGCGGTGACCGAGGAGGCCACCGTCCGTCTGGAGGTGGACGACGACTGCGGCCGTGCCCCGGTGCCCCGGTGCCCGGACGGCGACGCGACGGGCGGCCGGGGCCTCGCCCTCGTCGACGGCCTCGCCGACCGCTGGGGCTGGAGCCGGGAGGGCGCCGGCAAGCGCATCTGGTGCGAACTGGACCGCTGTGCCGGGCCCGTGCGGACCCCGCCGGCCCGTGCCGGCGGCTCGGCCCCCCACGAGGGGCTGGCCTTCGAGGTGGTCTAGCGGGAGCGCGGGGGCACCCGCCCCCACACGGCCCGGGTCCGGTGCGGCGGTGCGCCGGGACGTGCTTCCGTGCGCGTCCCCGGCCATCGGCGGCCAAGTGGCCCACCCCGTTCGCCGGTTGACGGATCGTGACCGTTTCCTCAGGCTGGTAGGCAGCGATTCGCCGCGAGGGGACGACGAGGACTCGGTGACGGAGCCCTCGACGAGCGTGGGTCGTGATTCGGCGGCGGTTCCCCCGGGGGCGACGGGAGCCGGGCGGGAGCGCCGGAGTCGGGTGGCGGCGCGCGGTGCTCGCACGGGCGGACGGCGCGACGCCGCCCTCACCCCCCACAGGCTGTGGACAACTCCGCGCGGAACGTACGCCGGTACGCGGTCGGTGTGACCCCGAGCGCCGCCTGCAGATGCTGCCGCATCGACTGGGCCGTGCCGAACCCGGCCTCGCGCGCCACCTGGTCGACGGACAGGTCCGTGGACTCCAGCAGGTGCCGGGCCCGTTCGACGCGCTGCTGGGTCAGCCACTGGCCGGGACTGACCCCGGCCTCCTCACGGAAGCGGCGCGTGAACGTGCGCACGGACATGGCCTCCTGCGCGGCCATGTCCCGCAGCCGGATGGGCTCGTGGAGGCGGGCGAGCGCCCAGGCGCGGGCCGCGGTCGTGGACGACTGCTGCGGATCGGGCACCGGCCGCTCGATGTACTGAGCCTGCCCGCCGTCGCGGTGGGGCGGCACGACGGTCCGGCGGGCCACGTCGTTGGCGACCGCGGTGCCGTGGTCCCGGCGCACGATGTGCACGCACAGGTCGATGCCCGCCGCGACGCCGGCCGAGGTGAGCACGTCCCCGTCGTCCACGAACAGCACGTCGGCGTCCACCCGGACCCGGGGGAACAGCCGCTGGAAGTGCGCGGCGGAGGCCCAGTGCGTGGTCGCCGGGCGGCCGTCGAGCCGGCCGGCGGCGGCCAGGACGTACCCCCCGGTGCAGATGGCGACCAGCCGGGTGCCGGGCCGGACCAGTTCCAGGGCCGCGGCCAGCTCCTCGGTCAGCCTGCCCTCCTCGTACACCGGACCCAGCTCGTACGAGGCCGGGACGACGACCGTGTCGGCGGTGGCCAGCGCCTCGGGGCCGTTCTGGACCAGGATCGCGAAGTCGGCGTCCGTCTGCACCGGGCCCGGCGGCCGGACCGAGCAGGTGACGACCTCGTACAGCGGGCGGCCGCGCTCGTCGCGGGCGCGGCCGAAGATCCGCTGGGGGATGCCCAGTTCGAAGGGGAGGGCGCCGTCGAGGGCCAGGACGACGACGCGGTGCGGGCGGTACGGACGGTCGGACGTCATGGCCCGATCCTAGCGAACACTGTCCTTCGGGCCACTCGATCGGACCGGCCGGAGGCCGGAAGCTCGATGACGTGACCCAGACAACCGACGCCACAGCGGCCGCGCGGCGGCCCCAGCCCACCCGGCCGCGCCGCGGCATCCGGGTGCACCGTGCCTGGTGGGTCGCCGCCGTCACCTTCGTGACGATCATCGGCGCCGCCGCCTTCCGCTCCCTGCCCGGCATCCTCATCGACCCGCTCCACCGCGACTTCGGCTGGTCCCGCGGCACGATCGGTGCCGCCGTCTCCGTGAACCTCGCGCTCTACGGACTGACCGCGCCCTTCGCCGCGGCGCTGATGGACCGCTTCGGGATCCGGCGGGTGGTCGCCGTGGCCCTGAGCGTCATCGCGCTCGGCTCGGGCCTGACGGTGTGGATGGACTCCGCCTGGCAGCTCATCCTGTGCTGGGGCCTGCTGGTGGGCCTCGGCTCCGGCTCGATGGCGCTGGCCTTCGCCGCCACGGTGACCAACCGCTGGTTCACCGAGCGCCGCGGCCTGGTCACCGGTGTCCTCACCGCCGCCTCCGCCTCCGGGCAGCTCGTCTTCCTGCCGCTGCTGTCCTGGATCGTGGAGACCCATGACTGGCGCCCCGCGGCCGTCACGGTCGCCCTCGCCGCCCTCGCCGTCGTGCCCTTCGTCTGGCTGCTCCTGCACGACCACCCCGCCGACATCGGCCAGAAGCCGTACGGGGCGAAGGAGTTCGTCCCCAAGCCCGACCCCGTCCCCGGCGCCGCCCGGCGTGCCCTCGCGGTGCTCTTCTCCGCCGTCCGCACCGGCCCCTTCTGGCTGCTCGCCGGCACCTTCGCCATCTGCGGCGCCTCCACCAACGGCCTGATCCAGACCCACTTCGTGCCCGCCGCCCACGACCACGGGATGCCGCTGACCGCCGCGGCCTCGCTGCTCGCCGTCATCGGCGTGTTCGACGTGATCGGCACGGTCGCGTCCGGCTGGTTCACCGACCGCTTCGAACCCCGCCGCCTGCTCGCCGTCTACTACGCCCTGCGCGGTGTCTCGCTCCTCTTCCTCCCCATGCTGCTCGCGCCCAGCGTCCACCCGCCGATGATCTTCTTCATCGTCTTCTACGGCCTCGACTGGGTCGCCACCGTCCCGCCCACCCTCGCCCTGTGCCGCGAGCAGTACGGCGAGGACAGTGCGATCGTCTTCGGCTGGGTCCTCGCCTCCCACCAGGTCGGCGCCGCCCTCGTCGCCTTCCTCGGCGGCGCGGCCCGCGACACCTTCGGCAGCTACGACGTCGTCTGGTACGCCTCGGGCGCCCTGTGCGCGGTCGCGGCGCTCATGGCCCTGGTGATCCGGCGGCGGCCCGCTCCGGTGCTCGCGGTGTCCTGAGCGGCGTACGCTCCCCGCATGGGGTGGGGGAGCGGGGAACGCCCGGGCGGGCGCACCCGCCCCGCGGACGACGAGTGGAACCGGGCGTCGGCCCTGTGCGCGGCGCAGCTCCCGCTGGTGTGGCTGGCGTGGTGGTACTGCGCGGTGGCGGGGCGGGACGACTACGGCCGTACCGGCGGCTTCCTCGGCATCGTCTGCGTCCCGCTGGTCCTGCCGGTCCTCGGCGTCCTGCACGCCACGGTCCAGATCATGCCCGCCGCGGTGCTGGCCGACCTCGGCCCGGTCCGCCGGCACGGCCCCGAGTGGGCGCGGCGCGCGGTGGCGTCCTCACTGGTCGGGTCCGGGTGGGCCGTGGTGGGGCACCTGCTGTGGGACTGGCCGGTCGGGGCCACGCTCCCGTGGTTCGCGGCGGTGGGGATCCTGCCCGTGCTGGGCCTCGCCCTGCTGCGCCGGCGGGAGTGGGGAGGGCGGGGCGTCTGGCTGCGCGCGGCGGGCGCCTGCGTCGTGCTGTTCGCCGCCGCCGGGACGGGCGTGGCCGCGCTGGCCGACGAGTACGAGCCGCCGAAGCTCTCCACCGGGCGGCTCACCGGGGACTGGCACGGCGACGGCGGGGCCCTGCTGCGGCTGGAGCCGGGCGGCCGGGCCGAACTGACCCGGGTCCCGGCCCAGCCCGGCGTCGGCGCGAGCTCCGACTACACCCGGTGCGACGGCACCGGCGCCTGGACCCGCCACCCCGGAGGGCGCGGCGGTGAGGGCCGCGACGCCGTCCTGGTGCGGGTCGACGGGGACTGCGGGCTGGAGACGTACTGGACGATCGGCGGGACCGAGCGGGACCCCGAGCTGTTCGCGCTGTTCGGCGACCCGGACGTCGGGGAGGCGCTGATCCTGACCCGCGGCTCAGCCGGGCAGGCGTGACACCCGGCCCGCGTCCCGTCGCGCCACGGCACGCGCGATGCGCTCCGCGTCGACGGCGAGTTCGCGGAGCATGCCGCTGATCGGGTTGGTGAAGCCGGTGAAGTACAGGCCCGGGGCGCCGGGCGCGGTGCGGGGACCGTGCGCGACCGGCCTGCCCGAGTCGTCCAGCACCCCGAGGCCACCCACCAGGCCCTCCAGTCCCTGCCGGTAGCCGGTGGCCGCGATCACCACATCGGGGGCGACGCGCGTGCCGTCGGCCAGGAGGACCTTGCCGTCCTCGAAGCCGGTCACGGCGGCGACGACCTCCACGCGGCCCGAGCGCACCGCGTCGACCAGACCGGTGTCCTGCACCGGCAGGGCGCCCTGCCGCACCCGGCTGTAGAGGCCGGTATCCGGACGGGGCAGGCCGTGGGCCGACAGGTCGGGCACGCTGATCCGGGCCAGCGGCCGGGCCAGCCGGTCGACCAGGGCGACCGGGAGGCGCCGGCACAGGACGCCGGAGTACTGGGCGGGCCAGCCGGCCGTGGAGCGCCGGACGATGTGCGGCGGGGTGCGCACCGACAGGCGCACCCGCGCGGCGCCGCCCTCCACCAGATCCACGGCGATCTCGGCCCCGGTGTTGCCGGCGCCGACGACGAGGACGTCCCGTCCCGCGTAGGGGGCCGCGTCGCGGTAGGCGCGGGCGTGCAGGAGCGTGCCGGTGTACGTGTCGCGGCCGGGCCAGTCCGGGAGGCGCGGGGTGTGGTTGTACCCGGTGGCGACCACCACCGCGGCGCCCCTCAGCTCCCGGCCCCCGGAGGCGTGCAGCAGCCAGCCGGTGCCGTCGGGTGCGCGCTCGACGCGGGAGACCTCGACGCCGGTGACGATCTCCAGCCGGTGGTGCTCGGCGTACTTCTCCAGGTAGCGCACCAGGTCGTCGCGGGCCACCCACCGGCCGAAGCGGCGCGGCAGGGCCAGTCCGGGCAGGGACGACATGCGGCGGGTGGTGTGCAGGCGCAGCCGGTCGTAGTGCTCCCGCCAGGAGGCTCCGACCCGGTCGGCGCGTTCCAGGACGACGGCCCGCAGCCCCCGTTCGCGCAGCGCGTGGGCTACGGCGAGCCCGCCGGGGCCGCCGCCGACGACGTACACGGGGAGGTCCGCGGGGTGGGCGGACCGCGGTGCAGCGGACGCTGTGGAGTCGGCCATGCGGCGAGCGTAATCGCGCACCAGCTTGATGGGTCTCGGTCAAGATGGGGTTCGGTTGCGGATCGGTCACGGCTGCCGGAGTCCCTGGCGGGCGGGTCCGATTGAATGGACGGATGGCCCACACACGTATGCGCACCCTCGCCCCTTCCGTCGTCGAACCGCGCGGACACGGTCTGCGCCTGAGCGCCTGGGACGCCGGCAGCGACGACGACGTGGCGACCTGGCTGCGCGGTCACCTGGACCCCGACTTCCGGGCCTGGAACACGCCGCTGCGGCCGATGACCGACCTCCGGGCCGCCCGCGAGTCGCTGCGCGCACGGGCGAGGGACGCCGGGGAGGGCAGGTCGGCGACGTTCCGGATCGCCGACGAGGACAGCGGGGCGACGCTCGGGCACATCGGCCTCAACGAGATCAACTCACCGCTGCGGGTGGCCCGGGTCGGCTACTGGGTGCTCCCCGAGGCCCGCGGCCGCGGCGTCGCCACCCGCGCCCTGCTGCTCGCCTCGCGCTGGGCCTTCGAGGACATCGGCGTGCACCGCCTGGAACTGGGCCACGCGCTGGGCCACGGCGCCTCCTGCCGGGTCGCCGAGCGGTGCGGGTACGTGTACGAGGGGACGATGCGCGGGGCGATGTTCGAGGTGGACCGCCGCGACACCTTCCGCGACGCCCACCTCCACGCCCGCCTCGCGACCGACCCGGAGCCGGCGTTCCCGGCCGCCCCCTGAGCCCCGCCGAGGGGCGGCGTGGGCGCACCGGCCCGGGGGCGAGGCGGCCGTGGGCGGCGTCCGGGTGCGGACCGGTCCCACGGCCCCGGCCGGCGTCAGGCGGACCGCGGAGCGTTCCTCACGGCCACAGGAGCTGTGTGCGCCAGTCGTCCTCCGTGCGGCGGTAGGCGAGGCGTACGTGGCGGCGGCGGGCGTCTCCCTGGAAGAACTCCACCTCCTCCGGGCGCAGCCGGTACAGCGTCCAGGACGGTACGGAGGCGTCCGGTTCGCGCTCGGCCCGTTCCCACGCCGCCGCGGAGGCGCGCGCCAGTTCGTCCGGGGAGCTGAGCGGCGCGCTCTGATGGCCGGTGAGCGCGGCGGCCAGGGCGCCGGTCGAGCGGACGCGCAGATCGGCGTGGGCCTGCTCGGCCGGGGCGACGGTGACCGGTCCGCGCACCCGCACCTGGCGGCCCAGCACCGGCCAGTAGAAGGCGAGCGCGGCGTACGGGCGGGCGGTCAGGTGGTGGCCCTTGCGGCTGTCGGCGTGCGTGGCGAAGGACCAGCCCTCCTCGTCCGCGCCGTGCAGCGTCACGATCCGCACGTCCGGCCACCCCTCCGCGTCGGCCGTCGCCAGGGACACGGTGTGCGGCTCGGTCTGCCCGGCCGCCACCGCCTCGGCGAACCACCGGGTGAACAGCGGCAGCGGGTCGCCGGGCGCGGTGGCCGGGTCGAAGGACGGCAGTTCGGTGACCGCCGGGTCCCACACCCGCACGGACCTCAGCAGGTCGTCAAGATCGGTTTGCATGCCCCGATTGTCACGCGGGCGGGACGGTGCCGAGGGGTGTTCCGCCGGGGTCACACGGAGCCGAGGTCGGAGGACACCCAGCGCTCGGGCCGCATCCGGACGACGATCTGCTCGCCGTGGCTCTTCCGGGCGAAGTCGACGTAGCCCTCGACCTTCTCGGCCGGGAGGTAGCGGGCGGCCATCTCCCGCAGCGCCTCGACCGTCGCGGGGACCGTCTCCACGACGGGGCCCTCCACCGACACGTACCGGACGGTGGGCTCCAGCCGGTCGACCATCAGGGAGAACCGGCCGGCCGCCTTGATCCGCTCGTTCTTGCGGCTGTGGAGCCCGGTCAGGACCCACACGTCGCCGCCGGGTTCGTACTGGTACCAGATCGGCACGGTCAGCGGGGCCCGCCCGGCACCCCCGTCCACCGAGAGGGCGGCGACGTGCGGCTCGGCCAGGAACTGTTCGCGCTCTTCACGGCTCAGGGCCATTCCGGTCTCCTCGACTGGATGCGGACGTGCGGCGGTTCGGACGCGTGCACCGGCCTGAACACCGGTCGGGCGGGCGGTTGTTCCCGCGGGCCCGGCCGGTCGCCGGCGATCACGCGACGGGCGGCTCGGCACCGGGAAGCGGTGCGGCGGCGTCGGCGCCGGGGAGGAGGCGAGGGGCGTGCGGCTCGGGGGCCGGACGGGCGGGGGAGAAGAGGCACCGCGGCGGTGCGGAGAGCGGCGTCCGGGGGGACGGGCAGGGCGGACCGTGCAGGGATGACAGGCTGCTGCGGGGCCGGTCGAAACGTTACTTCGTGGGCTTCTTGCCGGTGATGCCCAGATACATCAACAAGGCCAGGGTCGGCTTGAGTTCCGCCTGCTTCACGCCCCAGGAGCTGAAGCCCTTCTGGTGCGAGGCGACGGCCGACAGCATGGTGACCAGGGAACCGGCGATCGCGGCCGGGTTCACGTCCTTGTCGACCTTGCCCTTGGCCTGGAGTTCGGCGACGGAGTCCGCGAGGGCCGTGTTCACCGAGTTGAGGATCTTCATCCGGAGCTTGTAGAACCGCTTGTCGCCCTCCGCGGCGCCCAGGTCGACGACCCGCAGGATCGCGTCGTTGCGCCGCCAGAAGTCCAGGAATCCCTCGACCAGTTCCTGTGCGGTCTGCCAGCCGGCCTTGCCGACCCAGGAACGGCCCGCCGCCAGGTCGGCCAACCCGGAGCTCTCCGCGGCCGTTTGGTCGGCGATCTCCAGGACGGCTCCCTCGACGTCCGGAAAGTACTGGTAGAAGGTCGCGGGCGACGTGCCCGCCTTCCGGGCGACATCGATGACCTTGACATCCCGGTAGGGCGAGGAGCTCAGCATGTCGCCCAGGCAGTCGAGCAGTTTCTGCCGGGTCGCCTGCCCGCGTCGACCGGCCACGCGGCCGTCAACGGTGCGCACTTGTCCTGTCATGCCGTCAGCTTACCGACGGGGGTTCGGAGCGCGATTCGGCCGACTGCAAATGGGGTGCGAGGGCGCGAAGAGGCCGCTGTGCCTGGTCTGCGCGGTGCGCGGGACGCGGTTACTTTGGCGACATGGCCGAAAACGGTGCATCCGCCCAGAGGGCGTCCGCGTACGCAGAAGGCGTCCCCCGCTGGGTCGACGCACAGCTCCCCGACGTCGAGGCGGGCAAGCGCTTCTACGGGGAGCTCTTCGGATGGACCTTCGAGGAGACGGGGCCCGGCGCGGCCGTACGGGCTCGGCTGGAGGGCGAGCCCGTCGCCGCGCTGGTGCCCAAGACGGACGGGCGGATGCCCACCGTGTGGACGGTGTACCTCGCCGCCCGTGACGCCGGGGCGCTGGCCCGGCGGATCCAGGAGGCCGGCGGGCAGATCGTCACGCCGCCCCGCCCGGTGGAGGACCTGGGCACGACCGCCCTCGCCGCCGATCCCCAGGGCGCGGTCTTCGCCCTGCTGGAGCCGGCCGGCCCCGCCGTCCCCGGCGCGGGGGACGAGGGGGCCGCGGCCCCGGCGGGCTTCGGCAGGCGGCACGAGCCGGGCACCTTCGCCTGGGCCGAGCTGTACACCCGCGACACCGACGCCGCCGACGCCTTCTACGGCGAGCTGTTCCACCACGCGCTCTTCGGCCCGGACGCCGCACCCGACGTGGGCCGCGCCGCCGTCACCGACGTGTTCCCCGCCGAGATGCCGCCGCACTTCCTGGTCCACTTCCGCGTCGAGGACTGCGAGGCCGCGCTCGGCGCGGTGGCCCGGCTCGGCGGCCGCGTGCAGGTGCCGCCGTTCGAGACGTCGTACGGGAGGGTGGCCGTGGTGGCGGACGGCCAGGGGGCGTCGTTCGCGTTGTTGCAGCGCTGAGGGCCGCCGCGGCACCGCACCCGGTGCGTGTTCGCCCGGTATTGCGGCATGACACCCCGATTGTCCCAGGGTTCGCCACCAGCGCCTCGGACAGGAAGAATCGGGGTGTGTGGCGCCGCCGCGGGGCGGTGGTGAGACGCTGCACATCGGTCGCGTACATATGTGGGTGGCGCGGCTCGTACGGGGAGGTGGCAGGCAAGTGGTGGATCAGCTTACGCAGCACGATCCGCGGCGGATCGGGCCGTTCGAGGTGCTGGGCCGGCTCGGGGCCGGCGGCATGGGGCTGGTCTATCTCGCGCGCTCGGCGTCCGGCCGGCGGGTGGCGATCAAGACGGTGCGCACGGAACTCGCCGAGGACCAGCTCTTCCGCGTCCGTTTCACGCGTGAGGTGGAGGCCGCCCGCGCGGTCTCCGGCTTCTACACGGCGGCCGTGGTCGACGCCGACCCCCGCGCCGCCGTGCCGTGGCTGGCCACCGCGTACGTCCCCGCGCCCTCCCTCGAGGAGATAGTGAACGAGTGCGGGCCGCTGCCGGCCCAGGCGGTGCGCTGGCTGGCCGCGGGCGTCGCCGAGGCGCTCCAGTCCATCCACGGCGCCGGCCTGGTCCACCGCGACCTCAAGCCCTCCAACGTCCTCGTCGTCGAGGACGGCCCCCGGGTGATCGACTTCGGCATCGCGTCCGGTGTCTCGAACACCCGCCTGACCATGACGAACGTCGCCGTCGGCACCCCCGCCTACATGTCGCCGGAGCAGGCGAAGGACTCCCGCAGCGTCACCGGCGCCAGCGACGTGTTCTCACTCGGCTCCATGCTGGTCTTCGCGGCCACCGGACACCCGCCCTTCCACGGCGCCAACCCGGTCGAGACGGTCTTCATGCTGCTGCGCGAGGGCCCCGACCTGGAGGGCCTCCCGGACGAGCTGCGCCCGCTGATCGAGTCGTGCATGCAGATGGACGCGACCGCCCGCCCCAACCCTGCCGACCTCCAGGCGCAGCTCGCCCCGCACCTGTTCGGCTCCGGGTCCGACGACAGCGGTACGGCCTCGGCGTGGCTGCCCGAGCGGGCGGTGGGCCTGATCGAGGGCCGCCGCAACGGCCGCCCCGCGCTGCCCGCCACGACGGCCGGGGGACGCGCCGCCGGGGGCGCCGGACCCGCCGTACCGGCGCCCCCGCTGCCGCCCCCGCCCTCGCACGACCCCGTCGTCCCGGCGCCGCCCGTGCACGGGCCCCCGGCGCCCGCGCCCGTGGGCGCCCCCGACACCGGGCCCGTCCGGCTGGCCGGAGCCCCCGTGCCGATCGGCCCGGGCCCGCGCGTCGCCGACATGCGGGCCGCCGCCGTGGCCGCGCCCCCGCCGGAGTCGGCCCTCGCCGCCTCCTGGTCGCGCCCGCGCCCCGGTGTGGGCGGTGCCGACCCTGCCGTACCGGCACCGGCCGCCCCCGCGACGCCCCCCGAGGCGGCGGCGAGCGGCTGGCGCCCCTGGCGCTTCCGCATGTCCAACGACGTGTGGGGCACCCCCTCCGTCGCCGGGGACCTGGTCTACGTCACCTCCTTCGAGGTGCACGCCCTGGACGTGGCCACCGGGCGCCGCCGTTTCAAGACGCGGGACGTGGCCTGGTCCATGGCGGTCGCGGACGGCCGTATCCACGCCTCCGACGGGCCGACCCTCTTCGCCCTCGACGCCCGCGAGGGCGCCGACCTGTGGCGCGTGCAGACGGACGCCTGGGTGTACGCGCTCCAGGCCGACCGCGGCACCGTCGTCACCTCCACGCGCGGCGGCGGCGTCCAGGCCTGGGAGGCCTCGGGCGGCCAGAAGCTGTGGGAGATCACCGGCTGCCAGACCGACTTCGAGTCCCCGGAGGCGGGCGCGACGGTCCACGACGGCACGGTGTACGTCTGGCAGGACGCGCGGCTGCGCGCCCTGGACGCCCGTACCGGCGACGAGCGCTGGGCGTACCCGATCGGTGACGCGGCGTCCTGCGGCGGTGTGCCGGTCCGCCTCGCCCAGGCGCCCGACGGCTACGTGTACGTCGCGGCCGGCACCCGCGTCCTCGCGCTGGAGGTCGCCTCCGGCCGTGTCCGCTGGCACTTCGAGGCCCCGGCGGTCTTCCTCTCCCCGCCCGTCTTCGTACCGGGCCCCGCGGTGACCGGCGGGGGGGTGTACCTGGCCGACTACCTCGGCACGGTGTACGCCCTCGACGCCACCGACGGCCGCGACCGCTGGCGCATCGCCACGGAGGGCCGTTCCTCCACCGACCCGGTGCTGGTGGCCGCGGGCCACGTGCACGTCGGCAGCGGCAAGGGCCTCTACACGCTGGACGCCGTCACCGGCACCCCCAAGTGGCGCTTCCAGGCGGGCGGCGAGATCGTGGGCGCGCCCGCGGTGGCCGAGGGCCGCATCCACTTCGGCTCGACCGACCACCTGCTCTATACCCTCAAGGCCGACGACGGCCGTCTGCGCTGGAAGCTGGCGACCGGCGGCGAGATCACCGGCTCCCCGGTGGTGCGGGACGGCATCGTCTACGCGTGCAGCAAGGACCGGTGCGTGTACGCGCTGGACGCGGAGAAGGGCACGGGGACGGCCCGCACGACGTGACGCCGCCCGGGCCCTCGCGGTCACCGGGCGTGCCCGGCCGTGGCGCGACGGTGACATGCCCGTGACAGGAGATCACTAGCGTGGGGGCATGACGACACGGGGACGAGCACTCAGGTACACGGCGATCTCGGCACTGGTGGTCCTCAGCCTGACCGGCTTCTCGACGGGCCGCGGGCACGGCGGCGGCGGTGACGGCGGGGGCGGCGGTTGCAGCAGCAGCAGCCAGGACCACGACAGCTCGTCCTCCACGTCGGGCGGCGTCTCCAAGGACGACGACTACGACGACTACGGCACGAGCGGCGGCTCGGGGTACGGCAGCGGCGACTACGACTCCGACCACGACGACGAGTACGGCGACACCGGCGGCAACGGCGGCAGCGCCCTCCGGCCGGCCACGGTCGAACTCGTGAGCTGCGCGAGTCCGGAGGACCCGTACGCCACCGTCGAGATCACCAACCCGAACGGCGTCGAGCACACCTTCGCCGTGACCGTGTTCTTCAAGGACGGCAGCGACGTGAACATCGACGACGCCAGCCAGGAGGCCACCGTCCCCGCGGGCGGCGTCAGTCGCGTACGCCTTCCGCTCGACGCCCCGGGCATGGTGCCCGACCACTGCGAACTGGACGACCAGGAGCCGCTGCCGCTGACCTGACGCGGCACGGTCCTCAGGGGCGGGCCGCCCGGCGTTCCGCCTCGCTGATCGGCGGTCCGGCCAGGTGTGGTTTCCGCGGCCCGAACAGCATGGGGACCAGCATGTCGCGGGAGAAGAGCCTGGTCGCGGGCCTCTCCATGCTCATCACGTCGAGCAGGGCGCCCATGGCGCGCGGATTGCGGGCGCCGGTGGCGACGGCCCGGTCGACGTAGCGGGCGAGGAGGCGTTCCACCGCGGTCGGCGGCGCGTCCGCGGCGCCCGGGTAGAAGGCGTCCTGCCCGACAGCCAGGTCCCAGGCGGCCGCGACCGGGCGGGCCGCGGCCCTCTGGAGCGCGCGGGCCGTTCCCGGCGCCGTGAGGGCCGTGCGGCGCAGCACGTCACGGACGGCGAGGGCGCCCTGCGCGGCGACGGTCAGGCCGTGCCCGTAGACCGGGTTGTAGCCGGCGACGGCGTCGCCGAGGACGGTGAAGCCGTCGGGCCATCGCCTCAGTTTCTCGTAGTAGCGGCGCCGGTTGGCGGTGCTGCGGGTGACGGCGACGCCGCCGAGCGGTTCGGCGTCCCGCAGCAGTTCGCCGATGAGCGGGTCGGCGAGGCCGAGCGCGAAGGGCACGAAGGCGTCCGCGTCGGCGGTGGGCTCGCCGCCTCGGGTGCCGCCCAGGGTGACGATCCACCGTCCGCCCTCGACGGGCAGGATGACACCGCCCTGCCCGGGCGCCTTGGCCGGGTTGGCCTGGACGTTGATCAGCGGGAAGTCGCCGTCGGCGGTGGTGCCGGGGGCACGGTAGAGACGGGTGGCGTAGGTGAGCCCGGCGTCGACCTCCCGCTCGGTGACGCGGGGCAGGCCGAGGCCGGCCAGCCAGTGCGCGGCGCGGGAGCCGCGGCCGGAGGCGTCCACGACGAGGTCGGCGCGCAGCAGGTGCTCGCCGGTGCCGGTGCCGGTGCCGGTGCCGTCGCCGTCCCGGACGCGGACGCCGGTCACGCGGCGGGCGTCGCCTTCGAGGGCGAGGACGGTGGCGCCCTGGCGCAGGGTGATCCGCCCGTCCTTGAGCACGTGGTCGCGTACGACGGAGTCGAGCAGGTCGCGCGAGCAGACCAGATTGCGGTGGTGGGTCGCCAGGAACCGGCGGAACCAGACCTCGTTGGGGGCCCGCGACACCATCCCGCCCATGATGGGGACCAGGCGCCCGCCCCGGCAGACCACGTCGTCGACGAGGCCGGGCAGCAGCGCGCCGAAGGCCCGCACGCCGCCGCTCCACACCAGGTGCGCGTGCCGGGCCTGCGGCACGCCCCGGCGCGGCTCGGGCCCCTCGGGCAGGACGTCGCGCTCGACGACCGTGACGTCCGCGAACTCGGTGAGCGCGGCGGCGGCGAAGAGGCCCGCCGCGCCGGCGCCGATGACGACGGCGCGCGGCCGGTGGACGACGGGGTTGTCAGGCATGGGCGTTGAGGCCGCTTTCTGTGCTGGTCACCCGGCGGCCGAGGGCGGCGATGGCACGCCGTCGGTACAGGGCGAGGGAAATGGTGCCGATGTGGTCGCTGATGTCGGGGCCGATGCCCGGCTGCCGCTCGGTCGCGGGGGCCGGGACACCGGCGGCGTAGGCGTCGATGGCGGCGCGCAGCGCGACGGCGCCGGCGAGGTCGCGGGCCCGCGCCTCGCCGTGCTCGGCCCGCGCCGCGGCGAGGGCCCGTTCGTACACGTCGTGGCGGAAGTGCGGGGACAGCAGCCGCAGCGCGTCGTGGATGCGCTGCTGGCGCTGCATGACCCTGAGGTCGAGCGGCACCCACCAGCCGAGACGTGCCTGCGCCGCCGCCGGGGCGAGCACGCGCAGCGCCCGCCACAACGGGCGCAGCCGCAGGTACTCGCGCTGGTCGCGGACCGCGTTGCGCAGCGCGGGCCCGGCCTGCGGGACGATGAACCCGACGGCGACCAGCGACGCCTGGAGCAGCGCGAACGGCGGCGCGACCTCGGTGCTGAGGACGTCCCCGTCGGCCCCGGCCCAACGGGCCCCGACGGCGGCCAGTTTCGCCGCGTCGAAGACCAGTCCGGCGGCGAAGCCGGTCAGCAGGAGCACGACCCCCGACCTCACCCAGGGATCGGTCACGGTCGGCGACCAGTGCCGCAGCATCCGCGTGGCGACGATGCCGGTCACCGCGTGGGCGCCGATGTAGAGCAGGATGTGCTCCCGCATCCACGGGGTGGCGGCGTAGTAGGTGTCCAGGTCGTACACGCGAGGCTCCGGCACGCGGGCCAGGAGGAAGGTCCCCCACAGCCCGGCCACGACGCCGCCGTACGCCCAGTGGATCCGGCGGATGCCGCGCCGGCGCCGCTCCGAGGGGGCCTCCCGCCACCGGGTGATCATGGTGAGGCCGGTCGCGCCGGACGCGGTGAGGAACGAGTACGCCACCGGCGAGGCGAAGTTGGGGATGCCCGTCCAGGCGTTGAGGCGCTCGATGTTGACGGGCGTGACGACGACGAGCACGCAGGTCGCGCAGGCCAGCAGCACGGTGGTCGCGCGTACCTCGGGGTTGCGCCAGGCCCGCAGGAACGTCGGCAGTTTGAGCAGGACGGCGAGGGCGAGCAGGGCGGTGGGCAGCGCGTACGGGATGTGGAGGTGCCGGCCCATCAGAGCAGGCGCCCACCGCGGTTGGTCAGGGACAGGTTCATGCGCCCCTCGAGCGTCGCCGGGGTGACCGGGCCCTCGGCGTACCGGCCGCGCATCCAGGTGCGTACCTCGCGGCCGAACAGCAGCCCGAAGGTCTCGGCGTCGACTTCGTGGTCGTCCGGCGACTCGGCCCGGGCGGCGACGGCCAGCAGCGCGTCGTGCGGCACCTCGGCGTCAGCGAGGATCTGCTCCGCGGCCCGCCGTACGGCGTCGGGTGCCTGCTGCGGCGGGGCGACGGCCCGGGCGGCGACGTGGTGGCCCAGGTCGCCCTGCTCCTCGTGCCACAGCTCGTGCCCGAGGATCACCAACTGCGCCTCCGCGACGGTGTGTTCCTCGACGACGACGAGGGAGCGGTCCCCGAGGTCGAGACGCAGCCCCGACACGGGGATGTCCGCCGGGAACGCCCGGAACACCAGCTCCACCGGCCGCCCGGCCCGCACGCTCATCGCCCGGCAGAAGGCCCGCATCACGGCCCGCGGCTCACCCGGCCGCTCGACGTCCTTCGCGGCTTCCTTCCCAAGAGCGGAGAGCAGCCCCTTCATGGCCCGGTGACTCATCCCCCGGCTCCCCCTCCCAGGGCTCACCACCTTGCCCCGACATGACGGGAAAACCCTAGTGACAACGGCCCCGTTGTTCGACCGATCCCACCCACACAAGCCAAGGCTTGGCCGATTCCCGGCGGGGGAGGGGGCGTTGGTCCCACCCGAATCCGGCCGGGGCGCTGCACGCGAACGAGGCCGGGGTTCCCCCCGGCCTCGTCGACGTGGGTGACCCGTCAGGGCATGTTGTTGTCCAGCGGAGCCACGACCGTGTCCTGCGGCGGCGCGGACATGCCTCGGCCGCGGCGGCTCCCCTCCGTGCCGCCGCGGCCGATCCCCGCGTGAAGAAGGTCTACTTGCCGTCCAGGTCCAGGGCGGGCGGGGCCGGCATGTGGCTGTCGAGCGTGGTGATGGAGTCATCGCTCGGCGGAGCCGGCATGTGACTGTCCTGGGTGGTGACGCTGCCGTCCTTCGGCGGAGCCGGCATGTGGCTGTCGAGCGTCGTGATGGTGTCGTTCTTCGCGTCTTCGCTGTTGCTCGTGGTGTTGCTCATTTGGCGCGAACCCCCATGCGGTGGATGGAACGTTGGGCTGGGAACACCCGTTCGGCGACTCCCCCGAAGGTCGCCGAACGGGTGCTCGGGGTCGTTCACCCTACAGATGAAGCCCCGCAGACCCGCCTGCCCCCCGATGCGACGGATCGATGTCCTGATCGTGGCAGCCAGCCATAAACGTTCGATGAACGAGCTGTTCGCTCAAGCCGCTTCGATCGGCCTGAGGAGCGCTCGCAACTCCGTCGATTCCGGCGCACCGGATTCCTCGTAGATGGCCAGTGCGTCGCGCCAGCACGCACGCGCGCGGTCGGTCTGACCGAGACTACTGAGCGAACGACCCAGGAGAGTGAGGATGTTGGCGCGCATCCAGTCACCACCGATACTTCCGGTCGTCAAGGCCTGCTCGGCGTGCTGTGCTGCTTGAGCCGGCCGGTGAGCCGAGAGGTGCACCTGAGCTATACGGAAGTGCGTTGCCCCTTCCCACAGACGCTGTCTGTTCTCCACGAACGTTTTCAGCGCCGTGGACAGTTCGCTCAGAGCCTCGTTCTGGCGCGAGGCGTGACTGAGTGCGATCCCCAGTGCGTACCGCGCGTTGGCCAGTCGGAAGGTCAGCCCGAGCTCGTCGTAGAGGGCGATTCCCTGGCGTACCAGGTCGATCCCCGAGGTGGTGCGTCCCACGGATACGAGAACACGGGACAGGTTGCAGAGTGCGCTGGCCTCACCGGGCCGGTTGCCGTCGGCCCGGAACGCCCTGATGGCCTCACGGAGGTGCGTTTCGCTGACGTCGCGCTGGTTCAGACAGTTGGCGATGATGCCCTGCTCGTTATGAGCGTTGCCCTTCGTCCACGAGTCTCCGGTCCGGTTGCCGAGTTCGATGGCGCGTTCGGCTTCCGCACCGGCCTCGTCGAAGCGTCCGGCACGACTGAGGACCTGAGCCAGAGTCGTACGTGCGCGCCCCTCGGCGAGTGCGTCACCTGCGACGGCTGTGGCGTCCCGCACGGCGAACGCAGCCGCCTCGTAACTGAGCGAACTCGCCCCTGACTCCGCCAAGTCTTTGGACGCCAGTAGGAGGTCGACCGCTCTGCGCAGTGTGCTCGGTCCGAGGGACTGCCGGACGCATGCCAGGAGGCAAGCTGCCTCGGAGTGCAGCCAGTCCAGGGCAGCGGAGTCGTCGCTGAACTGCATGCCCGCGAAATCGGTGCGTTCGAGGTGGTCCACGGTCCGGTCCCCCGGCCTCTCGATCGCGTACACCCCCGCCGCCGTCGCCAGATAGAAGTCCAGCAGCCGCGACAGCGCCGCCCCCCTTTCGCTCGGGGGGTGTTCGTCGCGTTCGGCGCAGGCGCGGGCGTAGAGGCGGACCAGGTCGTGGAAGCGGTAGCGGCCGGGTGCCGCCGATTCCAGGAGGGACGTGTCCACCAGGGACTCCAGCAGGTCCTCCGTGTCCTCCGGCGGCAGGTCCAGCACCGCCGCCGCGGCCGCGAGGGAGATGTCCGGGCCGTCGGCGAGGCCCAGCAGGCGGAAGGCACGGGCCTGGGCCGGTTCGAGCTGGCCGTAGCCCAGTTCGAACGTGGCCTTGACCGCCAGGTCACCGGCCTGCAGCTCGTCCAGCCTGCGCCGCTCGTCCGCCAGCTTCGCGGCGAGGACGGACACCGTCCAGGTGCGGCGCGCCGCGAGGCGGGACGCGGCGATGCGGATGGCCAGGGGCAGGAAACCGCACGCCCCGACCACGTCGAGCGCCGCCTCCCGCTCCGAGGCGACCCGCTCCTCGCCCACGATCCGGGTGAACAGCGACAGCGCCTCCTCGGGGGACATCACGTCCAGGTCGACCAGGTGCGCCCCGGCGAGGTCCACCATCCGCACCCGCGACGTGACCAGCGCGGCGCAGCCGTCCGTGCCGGGCAGCAGCGGGCGCACCTGCGCCGCGTCCCGGGCGTTGTCCAGCAGGACGAGCACGCGCCGCCCGTCCAGGACCGACCGGTACAGGGCCGCGCGCTCCTCCAGGGAGTCCGGGATGGCCGAGTCGGCCGTGCCGAGCGCCCGCAGGAAGGAGCCCAGTACCGTCTCCGGCTCCGCCGCCCGCGCCCCCGCGCCCTGGAGGTCGACGTAGAGCTGTCCGTCCGGGAAGGCGGCCCGCGCCTGGTGGGCCACGTGCACCGCGAGGGTCGTCTTGCCGACGCCGCCGATGCCCGCGAGGGCGGAGACGGCCATCACCCGGCCCTCGGCACCGGACGCCGAGCCCAGCACCTCGCTCAGTTCCCGCACGAAGGACGCGCGCCCCGTGAAGTCGGGGACCGTCGCCGGGAGCTGGGCCGGGCGGACCGGCGCCGCGGCCGACTCGGCGGCCGGCGCGGAGGGTTCCGCGAGGGCCGGGTCCGCCTGGAGGATGCGCTGCTGGAGCTCCCGCAGTCCGGGCCGCGGGTCGACGCCCAGCTCGTCGGCGAGCAGGCGCCGCGTGTCCGCGTACACGGCCAGCGCCTCGGCCTGGCGCCCGCTGCGGTACAGGGCGAGCATGAGCAGCTCCCGCAGCCGTTCGCGCAGCGGATGCGCGGCGGTCAGCGCGGTCAGCTCGGAGACGGCCTCCGCGTGGCAGCCCTGCTCCAGGTCCATGTCCAGCCGCGTCTCCAGGAGTTGCAGGCGCCACTCCTCCAGCCGGACCCGCTGCGTCTCCGCGTACGGGCCCGGCACGCCCGCCAGCGCCTCGCCGTCCCACAGCGCGAGCGCGCGGCGCAGCGCGTCCCGGGCCCGGCACAGGTCACCGGCGCCCCGCGCCTTCTCCGCCTCGGCGGCCAGGTCCTGGGCCACCCCGAGGTCGAGGGCGCCCTCCCCGAGCCCCCGTACGGCGTACCCGCCCGACTCGCTCACGAGCACGCCGGGGTCCAGCACCTTCCGCAGCCGGGACGCGTACGTCCGTACCGCCGCCAGCGCCTGGGACGGCGGGTCCTCGCCCCACAGGGCGTCGATCAGCTCGCCCGCGGTGGCCGTGCGGCCCTCGCGCAGCAACAGGGCGGCCAGCAGGGCGCGTTGCTGGGGGGAGCCGGTGGCCAGCGACGCGTCGCCGCGCCAGGCGCGCACCGGTCCGAGCACGCCGAAGCGCAGCGCGGCCGGGTTCCCGCCCTCCGCCGGGTATCCGGCAAGCCGCTGCTCCGGAACCCGCGGTCCACCGTCCATGCCGTCCCCCTAGACATCCTGAGCAACGAGGCCAGTTTGCCTTGTTCATGGCGACCTCGTCAGCCGTGGGAGACGCCGATCACAGGTCCCTCACCTGCCTCCGGGTCCCTCCAGGTCCACCCGCACGGTCAGCAGCCCCGTCCGGGCCCCCATCGCGCGCACGGCGAGGCTGTTGAAGCGGGGCAGCCGGCGCAGGCGGGCGAGGGGGTCGTCGTCGGGCAGGAGGTGGGCGGTCCCCGTGTGCCAGCGGCCCCGGATCCGCACCCGCACCCGCGGATCGGCCCGGATGTTGCGGACGTACTGCGCCCGTTCGCCGAACTCCGACACCAGCCAGAAGGAGCCCCCGGCCGTGCGGCCCCCGACGGGCGTGCGGCGGGGGAGGCCGGAGACGCGGCCCGTGGTCTCCAGCAGCGTCTGGGCGGGGAGCCGGCGCATGACCGCGTTGAGCCGGCGCTGCACGGCCGTCACGGCCCGGTACTTGGTCTCGGCGTAGGACGACATCGTTCGTTCACGCTCCCGTCGTGTGTGCCTCCATCTTCTCCGGACAGCCTCAGGGAGAGGGTGTCGACGGGGACGGCGGACGGGCGGTGCTGGTGTGCGGGTCGTGACGTGGAACCTGTGGTGGCGGTTCGGTCCCTGGGCCGAGCGGCGCAAGGCGATCCTCGCCGTGCTGCGGGACCTCGACCCCGACGTCGTCGGGCTCCAGGAGGTGTGGGCCACCGAGGAGGACAATCTCGCCGGATGGCTGGCCGGTGAACTCGGCCTGCACTGGACGTGGGCCGCGTCGCCCGCGCCCGGACGCTGGCAGCGGCGGATCGGCGACGGCTCGGTCGGCATCGGGACGGCCGTGCTCAGCCGCCGCCGCGTCGTGGAGCGGGCCGTGCTGCGGCTGCCCGTCCCGGCGGAACTGGACGACGGGCGGCTCGCGCTGTACGCCCGCGTCGACGCGCCCGCGCACCCGGTCCCCTTCTTCACCGCCCACCTGACCTCCGCGTCCGGTGCCGCGACGGTGCGCCGGGAGCAGGCCGCCGCCCTCGCCCGCTTCGTCGCCGAGCACGGGCGCGGCACCGCCCACCCGCCCGTCGTGACCGGCGACTTCAACGCCCGCCCGCACACCGGGGAGGTCCGGCTGCTGCGCACCGCGGGCCTGTACGACGCCTGGGACCACGCCGACCCGGCGGCGCCCGGCGGCACCTGGGACACGGCCAACCCGTACGTCACCCGCGCCGACGGCGAGCGGAGCATCCGCATCGACTACGTCCACGTGGGCCCGCCCGGCCCCGGCGGCGCCGGCCGGGTGCGGACGGTACGGCGGGCGGGCGCGGGCCCGGTGGACGGCGTCTGGCCCTCCGACCACGCGGCGGTGGTGGCCGACCTGGACGACGGCGTCCCGGCCGCCTCGCCGGGGACGCCCTGACGGCCCCCCGGAGACCGCGCGCCGCTACCCCCGCCCGAGGAACACCGGGTTGGTGAAGCCCGCCAACGCGCCCGGCAGCGGTCCCGCCGCCGCCTCGTGCCGCAACTCGGCCCGTACGTAGGCCGCGTAGGACGCCGTCGTCCGCCACTCCACGACGCCCGAGCCGGACACCGGCAGCGGGGCGCTGGTGAACAGCACGCCCTGGTCGGTGACGAACCGCACGGTGCAGCGCGGGGCGCCCGACACCTCCAGGCGGACGGTGACCGGGGTGTCCGCGTCCACGCGGAGCCGCTCGCCGATCCCGGCGTGCTCGCCCCGCCCGCCGGACGCGGTGAGGGCGAGCGACACCTTCGCGGACTCGGCGACGTACGACCGTCCCGCGCGGATGCCCTCCTGGATCGCCTCCCGGGTCAGGTCGTCGGCGAGGACGACGGTCTGCGGGTGCCCGACGGTGTCCGGGTCCCGGTGGGCGTCGCTGCTGCCCATGGCCGGGATCCAGTCCCGTCCCTCGCGCACGGAGGCGACCAGCATGCCGTCCCAGTCGGCCAGCGCCACCTCGTCGTCGGGTGTGTAGGGCCCGTTCCACACCTCGACGGCGTCGGCCTCCCCGAAGCCGAACTTCCAGTTGCAGCCGATGCAGGTGGCGTGCGGGTGGGCGGGGACGACCAGGCCCCCGGCGCGGCGGATCTGCCGGGCGAACCGGCCGAAGCGGTTGTCGCGGGCCCGGTAGCGCCAGTCGACGAAGGTGCCGGGGTCGGTGCCGAGGGCGACGACGTGCCCGTTGCGGGTCGTGACCTCCTCGCCCAGCAGGATCAGCAGGTCGTCCCCGGCCAGGTCCGCCCAGTGGGCGTGCGCGGAGTGGGTGTTGTGCTCGGAGGAGTTGATGAAGTCCAGTCCCGCCGCCCGCGCGAGCGCCGCGATCTCGGCCGGGGTGCGGCGGCCGTCGGAGTGGACGGAGTGCAGGTGGCAGTCGCCCCGGTACCAGGCGCGGCCCCGCCCCTTGGCGCGCCGGGGCGGGTACACGGGCGGCACGGTCCCGCCCGGCTCCCCGTACGTGAGCGTGATCGTCAGCTCGTACGACAGCCCCTGCGGCGCGACCGTGTACGGGCCGAGCGCGATGTACCAGGTGCCCGCCCGTACCGGCCCCGGGACGTAGCCCGGCGTCGCGTCGTCGGCGCGCAGGAAGAACTCGCTGCGAGCCCCGCCCGACCAGCCGCGGAAGCCCCGGCCGCCCAGCTCGGTGCCGCGCTCGTCGAAGACGCCGATGTCGAGGGCGTTGCCCGGGGTGCCGGCCGGGACGGCGGGCCGGTCGTAGGTGTAGGAGACCCTGATCTCCCGTACCCCCGGCGGGACGTCGACCGGGACGTACACGAAGTCGGGGGAGCCGGGGGGAAGGGTGCCGCGCACGGTTCTCGTCCGCGGTCCGGGGCCGTCTGCTGCCGAGGCGAAGCTCACGGTCGCCAACGTAAGCGCGGCGGCGGCTCCCGTCACGAACACCGCGCGTCTGCCGATCCCGGCGTGGTCGTCCTCGCACATGCTGCTGCTCCCAGGGTGTCGTGGATGACAGGGCGTGGGTGGTGCAGTGGTGGTGCGTGCAACGTTCGTATTGAGCCGTGAACCGCCGTGCAAGGAAAGGGGTTCGGCGGATGGAGGGCCGGAAACCGGCCGGTGGCGCGGCGGCGGGGCGCCCCGCGCCGATCATGCCGCTCGTATGCTCGAAGGATGACGACTTCCGCGACCTCCGGATCCGGACCCGACGACCGCGCCGGTGCCGCCGGCCCCGGCGGTCCCACCGAGAACTCCCTGCGCCGCGCCCTCAGGCGCGCCCGGGACGGTGTCGCCCTCGACGTCTCCGAGGCCGCGGTGCTGCTCCAGGCCCGCGGCGAGCACCTCGACGCCCTGACCGCGTCCGCCGCCCGGGTGCGGGACGCCGGTCTCGCCGAGGCCGGCCGCCCCGGCGTCATCACGTACTCGAAGAGCGTGTTCGTCCCGCTGACCCGGCTGTGCCGGGACAAGTGCCACTACTGCACCTTCGTCACCGTGCCGGGCAAACTGCGCCGGGCCGGGCACGGGATGTTCATGTCGCCGGACGAGGTCCTGGACATCGCGCGCAAGGGCGCGGCCCTCGGCTGCAAGGAAGCGCTCATCACCCTCGGCGACAAGCCCGAGGACCGCTGGCCCGAGGCCCGCGAGTGGCTCGACGCGCACGGCTACGACGACACCATCGCCTACGTCCGCGCCGTCTCCGTCCGCATCCTGGAGGAGACGGGCCTGCTGCCCCACCTCAACCCGGGCGTCATGACCTGGACGGACTTCCAGCGCCTGAAGCCGGTCGCGCCCTCGATGGGCATGATGCTGGAGACGACCGCGACCCGCCTGTGGTCCGAGCCGGGCGGCCCGCACCACGGCTCCCCGGACAAGGAACCGGCCGTACGGCTGCGGGTGCTGGAGGACGCGGGGCGCTCCTCGGTCCCCTTCACCTCGGGCATCCTCATCGGCATCGGCGAGACGTACGAGGAGCGGGCCGAGTCGCTGTTCGCGCTGCGCAAGGTCTCCCGCGCCCACCACGGCATCCAGGAACTCATCATCCAGAACTTCCGCGCCAAGCCGGACACCGCGATGCGCGGGATGCCGGACGCGGAACTGGACGAACTGGTCGCCACGGTGGCCGTCGCCCGGCACATCATGGGCCCGTCGGCCTGCCTCCAGGCGCCGCCCAACCTGGTGGACGCCGAGTACGAGCGGCTGATCGGGGCCGGTATCGACGACTGGGGCGGCGTGTCCCCGCTCACCATCGACCACGTCAACCCCGAGCGGCCGTGGCCGCAGATCGAGGAGCTGGCCGTCAGGTCCCGGGCGGCCGGCTTCGAGCTGCGCGAACGCCTCTGTGTGTACCCGGAGTTCGTCCGGCGCGGCGAGCCCTGGCTGGACCCGCGCCTGCTGCCGCACGTACGGGCGCTGGCCGACCCGGAGACGGGCCTCGCCCTCCCGGACGCGGTGGTCGAGGGGCACCCGTGGCAGGAGCCGGACGAGGCGTTCACGTCCTTCGGCCGCACCGACCTGCACGCCACGATCGACACCGAGGGCCGCACGTCCGACCGCCGCGAGGACTTCGACGAGGTGTACGGCGACTGGGACGCCCTGCGCGAGGCGGCGGTGCCCGGCATGGCACCGCAGCGCATCGACACGGACGTCCGCCAGGCGCTGGCGACGGCGGCGGACGACCCGACCAGGCTGACGGACGACGAGGCACTGGCGCTGCTGCACGCCGACGGCCCGGCGCTGGACGCGCTGTGCGCGGTGGCCGACGACGTCCGCAAGTCGGCGGTCGGCGACGACGTGACGTACATCGTCACGCGGAACATCAACTTCACGAACGTCTGCTACACCGGCTGCCGCTTCTGCGCGTTCGCGCAGCGCCGCACGGACGCCGACGCGTACACGCTCTCCCTGGACCAGGTGGCGGACCGCGCCCAGCAGGCGTGGGAGGTGGGCGCGGTGGAGGTCTGCATGCAGGGTGGCATCCACCCGGACCTGCCGGGCACGGCGTACTTCGACATCGCCAAGGCGGTGAAGGAGCGCGTCCCCGGCATGCACGTGCACGCCTTCTCGCCGATGGAGGTCGTCAACGGCGCCGCCCGCACCGGCATGTCGGTGCGCGAGTGGCTGAGCGCGGCCAAGGAGGCGGGCCTCGACTCCGTCCCCGGCACGGCGGCGGAGATCCTCGACGACGAGGTCCGCTGGATCCTGACGAAGGGCAAGCTGCCGGCGGCGACGTGGATCGAGGTGATCGAGACGGCGCACGAACTGGGCATCCGTTCCTCGTCCACGATGATGTACGGCCATGTCGACCAGCCCCGGCACTGGCTGGGCCACCTGCGCACGCTCGCCGGGATCCAGCAGCGCACGGGCGGTTTCACGGAGTTCGTCACGCTGCCCTTCATCCACACCAACGCGCCCGTCTACCTGGCGGGCATCGCGCGGCCCGGCCCCTCGGTGCGGGACAACCGGGCGGTCACGGCGATGGCCCGCCTGCTGCTGCACCCCCACATCCCCAACATCCAGACGAGCTGGGTCAAGCTCGGCGCCGAGGGGGCGGCGGAGATGCTCCGTTCCGGGGCGAACGACCTCGGCGGGACGCTCATGGAGGAGACGATCTCGCGCATGGCGGGCTCGTCGTACGGCTCGTACAAGTCGGTCAAGGACCTGATCGCGGTCGCGGAGGCGGCGGGCCGTCCGGCCAGGCCCCGCACCACGCTCTACGGCGAGGTCCCCGAGGAGCGGCAGCGTGCGGCGAAGGCGTCGGACGGGCACCTTCCGGAGCTGCTGCCGGTCCTGGACTGACCGCCGGAGGACCGGCCGCCGCCGGACCGGGGCACGGGCCGCTCGCAGTACGATGATCGGACCCCCGGTGTGTCGGGGATCTCGTAGCTGAGGAGATGCGTGCCCGTGCCTGCCCGAGTTCCCTCATGGGCCTGGGTCTCCGGTCTGACCGTGGCGGCGGTGGCGGCCGTGACCGTCCTGGGTGTGAAGGCGGACCAGGGCCCGCACCCCACGGCCGCCGTGTCGAAGCCGCGGCCGTCGGCCACGGCGGAGGCGTCCTCGAAGCCCCGGGAGACGGAACCGCCCGCGGTCCCGGACGGTTCGGGCGCCGGGCGGCGCATCGTCTACTCCCTCGGCCAGAAGCGGGTCTGGCTGGTCGACGCGAGCGACGTCCCGCGCCGCTCCTTCGCGGTGTGGCCGGGCACGGTCAGCCCCGCCCCCGGCGACTACACGATCGGCGCCCGCCGGGACTCGACGACCGGTTCCGACGGGGTCCCGATCGAGCACATCGTGTACTTCGCCCTGGAGGACGGCGTCTCGGTCGCCTTCTCCAACGCCCTGGACGGCTCCTCGCCCCCGCCGCCCGCCGAGGGCGCGAAGACCGGCGGCATACGCCTGCACAAGCCGGACGGCGCGGCCCTGTGGACGTTCGGCACGAAGGGCACGAAGGTCACGGTCGTCCGCTAGCGCCGGCCCTCTCCCACGGCAGGTGCGCCACGATCAGCACGACGCCGCTGAGCAGGAACACCCGCGTCGCGGCGTCCAGCCCGTTCCAGGTCTCCGACTGCCACATGGCGAACCACTCGCCGCCTATCGCGATGAACCCGGCGCCGAAGAGCAGCATCAGCATCAGCGTGCCGTAGGTGGTCGCCCGCCGCGCGGCGGCGTGGGAACGGCGTATCCACAGCCAGGTCGCGTACAGCAGCACGAGCGCGGCCAGCGTCTCCCAGACGATGATCGCGACGTACGCCGCGTCCTGCACCCACTCCGTGGTGATCGCCCGCCACATCAGGTCCTCGTCCTTGAACGTGGTGTCCATCGCGAGGACATGGCGGACGAACTGCTGGTTGGTGCCGAAGTCGGTGATGTTCCCGACGGCGACGAGCGTGATGTAGAGGGCCAGGATGCCGGTCAGCACGGTGCCCGCGAGGGCCGGGGCGCGCGAGGTGGTGGTCGTCATGCCGCAGTACTTCCCCCGCGCCCCCATGCGTCAACGCCGCACGGCGAACCCGAGGAAGTCCTGCCAGGAGGCGCCGGTGAAGGTGAGCCGGCCGTCGTCGGGGGCCTTGGAGTCACGGACGTGCACGGTGGCGTCGGCGGGGGCTATGGCGACCTCTACGCAGTCGGGACCTTCATTGCTGCTGTAGCTGCTCTTGAACCACTTCAGCGCGGTCATGTTTCCTCTCCCAGGATCTTCTCGATGAACGCCAGCGACTCCCGGGGTGGGAGGGCCTGCGCCCGGATGATCCCATAGCGCGTTTCGAGAGGTTGAGCTTCCCGAGGGTCACTGATGACCCGGTTGCTGGTCTGCCCCTCTTCGTGCGCGATGGTCTTTCCGTCACCGAGTTTCAACAGACGGATCGGCCCGCCCATGCCCGCGTGGTCCTCGCGGTCCGTCGGCATCACCTGGATTTCGACGTGCCGCAACGAGCCGACGTGCAGGAGGTGTTCAAGCTGTTGCCGCAGCGTTGGCCGACCCCCGATGGGGCGTCGGAGCGTGACTTCCTCCTGGACGAATGTGAGCACGGGGTGGGGAACTCGCTCGAAGATCCTCTGCCGTGCCATGCGCGCGGCGACATGCCGCTCGATCTCGTCCTCGCCGTAGGAGGGCCGCCGCATCGTGTACAGGGCGTGGGCGTACGCCTGGGTCTGAAGCAGCCCATGGACGTAATGGTTGGCGTAGGCACCAAGCTCGACCGCCTCGTCCTCCAGCTTGGCCAGGTCCCGTACCTTCTTCGGGTAACGGGCCTTCTCCACGTCCTCCTTCATGGTCGAGAGCTTGCCGCCCGCTCCCAGCACCTCGTCGGCCTTGTCCAGGAAGTCCGGCTTGGGGACCCGGCGTCCGCGTTCGACCGACGAGACCATCTCCTCGCCGTACCCGATCGCGGCGCCGAGTTCCGCCTGCCGGAGCCCCGCGGCCTCGCGCCACATCTTGATCTGCCTGCCGACCGCCCTGAGTACGGCCGCGGCCTCGTCGTCCTCCACGTCTTCCCCTCCCGGCGTACCAGCCGTACGACCACGGCAGGCATCCGGACGATCACGCACGGTACCGGGGTCGTTGCTGTTCAGCGTAGGGGCGGTCGGCCACGCTGGGTGACATGAGCCAGAAATTGGACCAGGAGACCACCTCTGTCGAGCCCTGTTTCGCAGTCCAGTTGTCCGCGACGCGCAGAGGTGCCCGGTTGGCCCGGCTGCTCACGGAGCGCCAACTCGCCGACTGGGGCGTGCCGTACGAGGCCGCCGCGCAGGTCGTGGCGGAGCTGGCGGCGAACGCCGTCCTGCACGGCCGCGTCCCGGGGCGGGACTTCCGGCTGGCGCTGAGGCTGGGGGACACGGGCACGCTTCGTATCGAGGTGACCGACGCGAGGGGGGACCGGGTCCCGAGGGGCCCCGACCCGGTGGACGCGGAGGCGGAGACGGGGCGGGGACTGCGCATCGTGGCGGCGTACGCGGAGCGCTGGGGCGTGAGGGAGGCACCGGCCCACGCCAAGACGGTCTGGGCCGAGCTGACACCGGGTCGCGGCCCGGTGTGACCCGGTGGGGCGCGACGCCAAGGACCAAAGAACCGGGGAAAGAACCAGACCCGCCCCTGCCGTCCCCGCTGCTCACTCTCCAGAGTGAATATCGCCAACTCGGCTGGCGTGGCGCGGCGTTCGTGGTGCAGCGTCGGCGGCGACAACCCCAGACATGGTTCGGCCCTCGCCGGGACTGCCATCCCAGTGCGAGGGCCTGATCACCGAGGAAGAAAGCCGTCTTCCCGATGACTGAGCAGCACCCTAGCGCGCACGCGCGCCCCTCGTCCGGCCGTTCCGCCGGAGGAGTCGAGCACTGCAACGTGCCGCACCACGACCACTTCACCGTGGTCGGCAACCACCTGCTCCAGCACCCCGACCTGTCGCTGACGGCGATCGGCCTGGCGGTGCACATCCAGTCGCTGCCCGCCGGGGCCCCCGTCGGCATCAAGACGCTGGCGGGGAAGTTCCCCGAGGGCGAGATCCGCATCGCCGCGGCCCTGCGGGAGCTGGAGCGGCACGGGTACCTGACGCGCGCCAAGGAGCGTCTTCGATCCGGCCGGGTCGTGACCCGGACGGTCTCCTACAACAGGCCCCGCGCGGCCCTCACGGCCGCCGCCCCGGCCGCCCTGCCCGCAGCCCCGGCCGCCGATCCCGCCACGCCGCCGTCCGTCGCGAGGACGGCCCCGGCGCCCGGCGCCCCGGCCCCTGCCGCCCAGGCCGCCGCCGGGCCCGTCGCCGAGGCGCCCGCCGCCCGGGCCGGCCGCTCCCCGGCGGCCGGTCTGTTGGCCCGCCTCCGCGTCCAGGACTCCCGGCTGCTGCTGACCGAGAGCGAGGTGCGCCGCCTCGCCCCGGCGGTGACGGTCTGGCTGGAGCGGGGCGTCCCCGCGAGCGCCGTGGAACGCCTCCTCACGGCGGGACTGCCCCGGGAACCCATCCGCCACCCGGCGGCCTTCCTGGAACGCCGCCTCACCGCCGACCTCCCCCCGCTCCTGCCCGCCCCGCCCTCTCGGCCGTCCGGTCCCGCCCCGCACCACCCGGCCCCCCTCCAGACCTGCGACGGCTGCGAACGCGCCTTCCGCTCCCCGGCCCCGGGCCACTGCCGTGACTGCCGCACCCACCCGAACCGGGCGGCCTAGGGTGCTGCCCGAAACGCATCACGTGGCCTGCGCCACCCCAGCCGCCTCCCGCCGTCACCGCCGGTACCGTACGAGGAGCGAAGTACCAGCACCGGAGGTCACCATGAGTGCTCAGAGCGACGGCCCCTACGGACCGCTGATCCCGATGCCTGAGCTGACCCCCGACGCGCTGAGGAGAGCGGTCGCGCGTATCGCGCCGAGCAGACTCCCGGCCCTCACGCAGCACCTCTTCGACGCGACGACCCACGCGCAGCAGACGCAGAGCCTGGCACCGCTCCGCGCTTTCGTGCACTCCTGGGCGGTCTTCGTCGCCATCGAACGCCATCCGGCCCGTGCTGAACGGCTGCGCGAGCTGGAGCGGATCATCGACGCCGGTGAGCAGGACCCGTCCGGGGCCATCGCGGAGATCCGGGCGATCCGCGAGGCGGCGGAGGCAGAGGCCGGCCTGTGACGGACTGGTCGTGGGACTACAACCCGAGCGCCGGGTACATCACGGGAGGTCTGCCGGCAGAGGTGGTGGCCGAAGTGGAGCGCATCGCCTCCGAACTGGCGGTCCTCGGCTCCGACGCCCTCGGGGTGGGCAGGCCTTTCGACCGTGACGGTGGTCTGCGCGAGTTCGACATCCTCGGCGGCCGTGGCTTCATCAGTTTCCTCGCCGCGCCCCGTCACGCATGCGTCTACGTGTGCAACGTGACCTGGTACGGCTGACGCCTGTCCCCCTTCGACCCGGCGGCCACGTTTTCGCCCCCTCGCGCACCGTGAACCCACCGTCCCCGTTCGATTACAGTGCTGCGCGTCGTACGTACACACGGTGCCGCGGGAGGTCAGGTGGGCTCGACGGGCGCTGTTGCCGTGTGGGGGCGTGCGGAGCAGCAGGACTTCCGCAGCCGGGTGCGCGGAACGCTCCTCGGCGCCGCGGTCGGGGACGCCTTCGGGGCGCCCGTCGACGCGCTGCCGCTCGACGCGATCCGCGAGGCGCACGGCCCCGAGGGCCCCGCCGGCCTCGCCCCCGCCTACGGACGCCGCGGCGCCGTCACCCACCTCACCCAGCTCACCCTGTTCTCCGTCGACGGGCTGATCCGCGCCCAGGTACGGCGGGACACCGGCGCCTGGCACCCGCCGACCGATCTGCACCGCGCGTACCGGCGCTGGGCCGCCACCCAGCGCGACTGGGGACCCGACCTGCGGCGCGAGGACGACGGCTGGCTGGCCCGCGAGGAGTGGCTGTACGTCCGGCGCGACCCCACCCGCGCGCTGCTGCTCGGGCTCGGCGACGACACCATGGGCACCCCGGACGCGCCGAAGAACCCCGGCGAACGCGGCGCCGAGGCCGCCGCCAGGTCGGCGCCGTTCGGACTGCTGGTCGGCTGGGAGCCCCAGCTCGTCGCCCAGCTCGCCGTGGAGTGCGCCGCGCAGACCCACGGGCACCCCACCGGATACCTGGCGGCGGGCGCGTACGCCGTCGTCGTCCACGGGCTGGCCCGCGGCGAGAGCCTGGACCCGGCGGTGCAGCGGGCCCTCGGACTGCTCGCCGCCCGGCCCGGCCACGAACCGGTGTCCAGCGCCCTCCAGCACGCCCTGGGCGCGGTACGCCAGGGACTGCCCACCGCGGCCCGGGTGACCGAACTGACCGGCCCGGGAACGGCCGAGGGACTCGTGGCCGCCGCCGTGTACTGCGCCCTCGTCGGCGAGGACGTACGGCACGGACTGCGGCTGGCCGTCAACCACGACGGGCCCTCCGCGGCGACCGGCGCGCTGACGGGCGGACTGCTCGGCGCCCTGCACGGCGAGACGGCCCTCCCGCCGGCCTGGCTGGCCGAACTGGAGGGCCGTCCGACGATCCTCGAACTGGCCGACGACTTCGCCATGGAGATGACCCAGGGCCCCGCACTGCACGGCCCGGCCGGCTCGTCCCCGGGCTGGCTCGCCCGATACCCGAGGGCGTGAACCCCGCGGCCGTTACCCGGACTCCGCCATCCGCTCGTCCCCGAGCAGCTCCCCGATCCGGTCCGCCAGCTCCTCCCGCATCTCGTCCGGGCACGGCGTGCCGCGCTGCAACCCGTACGGCGCGGCCAGCCGGTACGTACCCGCCCCGGGCGCGACCAGCACCGTCCACGTGTCGCCGTCGACGGTCTCCTCGGTCTCCGTCAGACAGCCGTTGACGTTGTCGAACGTCTTCGGCTCCCCCTCCGCCCGCTCCTTGGACGCCTCCGTCTCCTGCGGCGGCTTCAGCTTCTTGCCCTCGGCGTCGACGAGGCTCAGCCACGGCGAGTACGGCATCCGCACCAGCACGGGCCCCGCCTTGCGCACGTCGATCGTCCACGCGCCCTGCTCGGCGCGCTCGACCACCGCGTCCGGCTCGGCCAGCGGGGCGGGGTCGGTGACCTCGAAGAGCTGCCAGTTCGCATCGCCCCAGACCTGCTTCAGATACGGCAGCCCCCGCTGCACCAGCTCCCGCTCCCGCTCACCGCCGTCACCGTCCGGCTCGTCCTTGGGCAGCACCACGAAGCGCACCGCCCAGCGCTGGAGCCACTCGTGGTAGTTCGCCGAGTTGAGCGTGTCGTCGTAGAAGAGGGGGTTGCGCTCCATGTCGGCCTGGCGGTTCCAGCCGCGCGCCAGGTTCACGTACGGGGCGAGCGCCGAGGCCTCCCGGTGCGAGCGGGCCGGTACGACCTCCACCCGGCCCCTCTCCGCGCCGACCTCCTGCAACTCGTTGACGAGCGGCGCCAGCTCGCGCGCCCAGGACGCGGCCGGCGTGGTGTGCACGATGTCGTCGGCCGACTTGAAGCCGATCCAGCCCACGAACCCGGCGATCGAGACCACCAGCGCGTACCACTTGCGCGACCGCGGCACCGTGAACGGCAGCGCGGCCACCAGCGCGACCCCGGCGAACAGCATCGACAGCCGCGTGATGTTGGAGCCGATCTGGGAGCTGATCACCCAGACCAGCAGTACGGCCAGCCCGTAGACCGCCGACGTGATCCGCACCGTCGTCCAGGCGGGCGGCACGAACGCGAACACCAGGCCCGCGTAGACCAGCGGCAGGACCGCCGAGCCGAACCCCATGGGCTGCGTGCCGGAGAACGGGAACAGCCAGGCCGACAGCGCGACCACCGCGGCCGGCGCCAGCCCCAGCGCCCAGGCGCCCGGACGGCGCTTCTGGAGGAACAGGGCCACCGCCACCAGGCCCACGAACAGGCCGGAGACCGGCGAGGCCATCGTGGACAGCGCGGCCAGCGGCGCGGCGCACAGCGCCTTCGCCCAGCGCTCGTGGCGCCAGCGGTGCGGCCAGCAGAACACCGCGGCGACCGCGCCCAGCGCGAACATCGTGCCCAGCCCGAACGTCACCCGGCCCGAGATGGCGTTGCACAGCAGCCCGAACAGGCCCGCCAGCGACGCCCACAGCGGATTGCGCACGACACGGCTGCGAATCAGGATCATGGTCAGCAGCCCGGCCGACACCGTCCCGGCGATCATCATCGTCGTCCGGACGCCGAGCACCGACATCAGATACGGCGACACCACGCTGTACGACACCGGGTGCATGCCGCCGTACCAGGCGAGGTTGTACGCCGAGGCCGGGTGCCGGCCGACGAACTCCGCCCACGCGTCCTGCGCCGCCAGGTCCCCGCCGCTGTTGGCGAAGGTGAAGAACCAGACGATGTGGAGGAGCCCGGCGAGGGCGGTGACGGACAGCACGGGGTGGCGCAGCATCCGCTCGCGCACGGTCAGGAGGGCGGCCGTCATCGCGGAGGGAACTTCCGGTGCGTCGTGTTCGGGATGGCCGCGCCCGGGTTCGTCGGGCCCGGGTGCGCCGTGCTCGTCCTGTGCCGGCTCGGCCGAGGCCCGTTCCCGTCCGGTACGGGCCTGGTCACGGTCGCCGTCCCTGCGGGGGGCGGGTACGCGTGGCGGGCCGGCTCCCGGTCCCGGATCGGCGTCGTCGGCGCGTGTCGGCTCCGCAGTGGCCACCTGAAGGCACTCCCCGTGTCCCGTCTTCTGCTCTCGGCCGCGTCCGGCCCGTACTCCTCACGGCCGCGCTCCCACGACCCGGCGACCTGCCCCGTTTCGTGACGCTAGCACGCACCCCCGCGCCCTGGCTGCCTCGCCCGCGAGGACGCCCCCGCGACCCCCGCGGCGAGTGCTCGCCACGGGGGTCGCGGGGGCGTCGGTGTCGTGCTCCGGGCGGGCCCGGACTCAGCCGATCCGCGTCAGCTTGTCCGTCAGGGCCGGCTCGACGAGGTCCTGCTGGAGGGCGACGGGCACCTTCACCGCGCCGCTGACCCCGCCGTCGCCCACGGTGAGCGTGCCCACCTTGGTGCCGGCCGCTGCGGTGTGCGGCACCTCGTCCGCCTCGAACGTCAGCTTCACGGTCAGGCCCGGCCAGCCGACGGCCTTCACGTCCTGCGTGGCGACGACCGGCGTGCGGTTGCCGAGACCGTCGTCGACGTACCCGACGACGGCGCCCTTCTTCAGGATCGTCGACGACTCCAGCGTGTCCTGCGCGGCCCGGATCAGCTTGTCGCTGCTGTGCAGCGCGGCACCGAGGATGGTGTTGTCCTTGCCGCCCGCCGGCTGGCGCACCACGGCACCGACGATGGTCCGCGTCTCGCCGCCGACCTCCTTCTTCGCCGCGAAGACGAGGTTGCCCAGCGCGGAGGTGGTGGTGCCGGTCTTGATGCCGACGACGTCGTTGTAGCCGACGAGCTGGTTCCAGTTGGGGTGGTTCTTCCCCCTGTAGTCGTCGTACGACATCATCGCGGCGACCTCGCGGAAGGCGGGCGACTTCATCGCCTCCTTGGCCAGCTTCACCTGGTCCACGGCCGTGCTCACCGTCGTGTTGTTCAGCCCCGACGGGTCGGTGTACGTCGTGTTGGTCATGCCGAGGTCCTTCGCGGCGGCGTTCATCTTCGCCACGAACGCCTCCTCGGACCCCGCGTCCCAACGGGCCAGCAGCCGCGCCACGTTGTTCGCGGACGCGATCAGGACGGCCTCCAGGGCCTCGCGCTGGGAGATCGAGTCGCCCGCGTAGACGTCGACGGTCGACTCCCCGTCCGCGTCCGACTGGTCCTCGGCGGCCTGGTCGATCGGGATCTTCGGACCCTCGGCGCCGCTCTTGAGCGGGCGGTCGCGCAGCACGACGTACGCGGTCATGACCTTGGCGACGCTGGCGATCGGCACGGGCTTCTGCTCGCCGGACGAGCCGAACGTGCCGATGCCCTGCACGTCGAGCGCGGCCTGGCCGCTGTCGGGCCACGGGATCCGGGGCTTGTCGCCCTGGAAGGTGAAGCTCTCCTGCGCCGTGAGGTCCAGCTCGGGCGCGGGCAGCGGACGCATCGCCTGCACGATGCCGACGACGATCACCAGCAGGAGGACCAGCGGCGTCCAGATCTTGACCCGGCGCACGGTCGTCCGCAGCGGGGTCTCCGGCGGCGGCGGGGTGTTGGTCAGCTCCGCCAGCAGGTCCAGCGGCGGCTTCGGCGGCAGCGGCTGCTGCGTCGTGCGCTCGGGACCGATCTGCGGCACGGCGGCGGTGACGCCGGAGGGCACCACGCGGGGCGGCTCGGCGCCGGGCCGTGCGGCACCGGCGGGCGGCGGGGGCTTGCGGGTCGCCGGGTCGTCGAGGTGCCGCAGGGCGACGAACTTGCTGGTGCGCTCGGCATCGGTCTCGGCGGCGGTGCCGCCCCTGGCGTCCTTGCCGTCCTTCCCGGCGTCCTTCTTGGGGCGCTCGGGGGCCGTGTCGCCCAGCTTCAGCATGGTCGTCGGCTGGTCGACGGCGGGCGCGGAGGGGCGCACGGCCTTGAAGACGGCGGTGGGCTGGTCGACGGGGGAGGGGTCGGCCCGCTCCTCGTCCTCCTCGCCGGACGCGTCGTCCGCGTCCTCGGCGGCGGGCTCGTCGGAGTCCCCGTCCTCGGCCTTCGCGTCCTCGGGGGCGGGCTTGTCGGCCTTCGCGTCCCGGGCCTTCGCGTCCTGGACGGCGGGCTTGTCCGTGCCGGTCTCGGCGTCGTCGGCGGTCGTGCCCGCGTCGTCGTCCGCGTCCCCGGAGTCCCCGGCGTTCTCGGAGCCCTGGGCGGCGTCCTCGGCGTCCTCGGCCTCGCCGGCCTTCGCGGGCCCGGCGTCCTCCGGCGCGTCGTCGTCCTCGTCCTCGTCATCCGCCCCGGCGTTCGCGGCCGCCCGCTCGTCCGCGGTGGCGACCCACGCCGCCACCGCCTCCCGCAGCCGGCCCTCACCGGAGGTACCCGACGCGCTCTCGGCGCCGGACTCCCGTGAAGCGGCGTCACCCTCGGGGGCCGCCTTGTCCTCGGCGACGTCCGTTCCCGACTTCTCGGACTTCTCGGACTTCTCGGACCGAGGAGCCTCCTCGGCCTCCTTCACGTCCGCCGTCCCGCTCTTGGCCGGAGAGGCGGAGAACACGCGGGTGGCCGTGTCCACCCCCCCGCGCGCCGACGCGGATCCGGCGTCCTGCGAAGACCGGGCGGACGCCGAGGGCTTCGAGGCGTCCCGCGCGACGGCCAGCCGCGGATCACGTGCCTCGCTCACCTCTGTCCTGGCTTCGGGAACCGGACCCGCGCTCCCCGACGTCGGTTCTTCCGACGACTCGCGCTGCTTCGACCTGTCGGGGGACTCGCCCGCCACCGATGCCTCCTCCATGCGCCGCACGTCCTGTGTGCGCTACCGAACCATGTACCAGTGTCCTGTGTACGGGTAGAACCCACGCGGTAGACGAGAACGACATACCTACTGGTTCCACTACGAACCGGTCACGCACCCTCGACAGACCAATGTGAGAGGGGTCACCCTGTCTGTCATCCACGCGGGGAGGCATGGATGGGCAGGAGCCGCAGAACACTTCCGGAGGAGCTTCTGCTGCTGGCGCTGGACCCGACCACGGGTACCACCGCACAGCCGCAGTCGCTCGATCTCGGTCTGGCCGGAGCGCAGCTCGTGGAGCTGGCGCTGGCCGGACGGATAGCCCCAGACGGGGATCGTATCGCCGTGGTGGCCCCACGGCCGACTGGAGATCCGACACTCGACTGCGCGTTGGAGCTGCTGCGAAGGCGTGGCGCCCCGGTACGCGCGGTCCACTGGATCGGCGGGCCCCGCCTGGGGCTGCGCCAGACCTACCTCTCGCATCTGGAGCGCTGCGGCATGGTGCATGCCGTGGAGGGCCAGATGTGCGGGGTGCTGCCGACGACTCGCTACCAGGCGACGGACACGGCGATCAGCCGGGAGATCAGGGCCCGGCTGGACTCGGCGATCCGCACCGGTGTACCGCCGGACCCGCGGACCGCGGCGCTCGCCGCGCTGGCCCACGCGGTCGGTCTCGGCAAGCACTTGTACCCGGGCAACGAAGGACGCTCGTCGCGGTCCCGCCTGCGGGACCTCATCAGGCACGACCCCATGGGCGGTCTGGTGGCGCACGCGGTGATGGACGTCCAGAACGGTGCGGCGGCCCAGCCGCGCCGCGGACCGGCGGCGGGCCGGCAGGGCGCCGGGCCAGGGGCGAGGTCCGCCCCGCAACCGGCCCGCGGTGTCCCGGCGCAGCCACGCCACGGATCCATGGCACGCGCCGTGGTCCACTGAGCCCGCCCGCTCGGCACCGCACCCGGGCACTACAGCACCGCAGGTCCAGCGCGCCACAGCTCGACCGCTCCACCGAAACGATTACGCAAGATCGCGTGATGACGCACCGCCGCACCGCAGCAGTCCCCGAAACCCGGTAACGGGAGCCGCAGGTCCGCGCGGGGCGGCGGGGCCGGCCACCGGTCCGGTACGCCGGACGGGAACGGCACGGTCCCGCCGCCCCGCGCGGCCACATGTCCGGGGCCGGGTCCGAGGTCATGTCCGTGATCGCCGAACTCGCCTGTACGCGGCGCATATCGACCGTTTGCCAGCGGTGGAAAGCACCTTGGTGGCAGTCTGCTCAACAGCAGATACGCAAAGTGGCAGGTACGAGTCACGCAGCCGGAGGTGCACGTCCCGTGGCGTCCAATGTCAATCCCACCGTCAGGCGGCGCCGGCTGGGCCAGGAGCTGCGCAGGCTCCGCGAGCTCAAGGGCATGACGGCCGAGGAGGTGGCGGAGCGGCTGCTGGTCTCGCAGTCGAAGATCAGCCGCCTGGAGAACGGCCGGCGCAGCATCAGCCAGCGTGACGTCCGCGACCTGTGCGGCGTGTACGAGGTCGAGGACCAGCGGGTCGTCGACTCGCTGATGCAGATGGCCAAGGACTCGCGCCAGCAGGGCTGGTGGCACGCCTTCGGCGACATCCCGTACAGCGTCTACATCGGCCTGGAGACCGACGCCGAGTCGCTGCGGACCTACGAACCCCAGATCATCACCGGCCTGTTGCAGACCCGGCCGTACGCGGAGGCGCTCATCCAGGGCGCGTTGCCCGAGACGTCGGTCGCGGACATCGAGAAGCGGGTCCAGGTCCGGATACGGCGCCAGGAGCGCGTCACCGCCGAGAACAACCCGCTGCGCCTGTGGGTCGTAATCGACGAGGCGGCGCTGCACCGCGTGGTGGGCGGCAGGCAGGTGATGCGGGAGCAGTTGGAGCACGTCGCCGAGATGTCCTTGCTCCCGCACATCACCGTGCAGGTGCTGCCGTTCGACGTCGGGGCGCACCCCGGCATCAACGGCCAGTACTCCATCCTGGAGTTCACCGACACGGCCGACTCGAGCGTCGTCTACATCGAGGGCGTCACCAGCGACCTGTACCTGGAGAAGGCGCAGGACGTGCAGAAGTACACGGTGATGTACGAGCATCTGCGGGCCCAGGCGCTGAACGTGGAGCAGTCGCGGCAGCTCATCGAGGACGTGGCCAAGGCGTACGCGCGCTGACGCGGGCAACGGTCTGGCCCAATGGCGGCGGGATGCTACACCCCTTGTACGCCGTACTGGAAGACGCACCTGGAATATGCCATCCGGTCGGGTGAACGGCCGCTCCCGACGGGAGAGTCTGCGAGTAGCGTCGATCACGCCAACGATCACACGACATTGGCGTAATCCGTGTCGCGGGCCGATCGGGCCCGCGCTGCGGCGACAGCACCCGCAACTCGCCATCGGAGCAGACATGGCAATTCTTCAGGGCGCCACGCAATCTTGGACCAAGTCCTCCTACTCCGGAGGAAACGGCGCGTGCGTCGAGGTCAGGTCCCCGGTCGTGGCGGCGCTCGCCGTCCGCGACTCCAAGGTCCCCGAGGGCCCGGTCCTGGCGTTCCCCGCCGACGCGTGGAACGCCTTCGTGGCCTCCGTCAAGGAGTAACGGCCGCGCGTACGACCACGACAGTCCGCACGAACGAACCGGCGCCGCCGGCGGAGCCCCCTCGGCCAGTTCGCCGACCTTGCCGAGGGGGCTCCGTCCGTTCCCGTACGCCTCGCGGCGGGGCGACCGCCGGCGGCCCGGTCAGCGGGCGAGGTGCTCCTCGACGGCCGACACGACCTCCGTCGCCTCCGGCTCGGTCTGCGGCGAGAACCGGGCCGCGACCTTCCCGTCCCGCCCGATCAGGAACTTCTCGAAGTTCCAGCGGATGTCCCCGCTGTGCCCCTCGGCGTCGGCGAAGCCGGTCAGGCGCTCGTACAGGGGATGCCGTCCCTCCCCGTTGACGTCCACCTTCTCGGTCATCGGGAAGGTGACGCCGTACGTCGCGGAGCAGAACTCGGCGATCTCGTCGGCGCTGCCGGGCTCCTGCCCCATGAACTGGTTGCACGGCACGCCGAGCACGGTGAAGCCCCGCTCCGCGTACCGTTCGTGCAGCCGCTCCAGCCCGGCGTACTGAGGGGTCAGCCCGCACTTGGAGGCCACGTTGACCACCAGCACGACCTGACCGGCGTACCGGTCCAGGCCGGCGGATCCGCCCTGGAGGGCGCCGATCTCGACGTCGAGGGGAGAGATGCCGTCGTTCTGCGCGTTCTGTGAGCTCGTCATGGACGGATGCTAGCCCCCGCAGCGTATTGAACACGTTCAAAAAAGCTGGGAGCATGGACACCGTGACGACCCTCGCGCCCGGCCTCGCACGAAGGAGGCCCCCGGCGCGCGCCGCGGCCCTCCTCGCCCTCCTCCTCACCCTCACGGCCTGCGACCCGCACATGTACGACGACGTGCCCGCCCTCTCGGACATGCGACGCTCCGAGGTGCCGGGCTCATGGCGCTGTGTCGACGGCACGACCGTCGTCCTCCACCCGGACGGAAAGGCCGACGTCCGCTTCCTGGACGGCCAGGAGTGGGACTTCGACGACGGCTGGCGCCTGTCGGGCACGGGCCGCTGGGACCTCACGGACGAACGCACGGGCTGGAACGGCGGCCGCCACGTCCGGCTCACCCTCACCTCCCGCACGGCGACGACCGCGCGCACCTCACCGGCCGAACCGGCCCCCCTGCCGTACACCTGGACCTTCGAACTGCGCCGGGACGCCGAGGGCGCGCTGGAGCTTTACTTCTTCTTCGGCGACCCGGACTCCCGCAGCGCCTACGTCCTCCAGCGGACGGCTCCGTAGGAGAGGGCGCCGGTCAGTGGCCGTGCCCGTGCACCCGGAACCAGTGCGGCCGGTGACCGGCGGAACGCCGTCCCGCGCCCTCGCCCGCGGTCGTCGTACCGGCACCGCCCCCGGCCGCCTCGTCGTACTCCGAGGCGGCCGGCGTGCCGCCCACCCGCTGCCGGTGGAGCTTCCTGCTGCGGCGACGCGCCAGCATCGTCCCCGCCGCCAGCAGCCACATGCCCAGCCCGAAGATCAGTGTCAGGGCGATCCCGCCCAGAAACGCCCCGAGCGTGTTGATCGTGAACGGCTGGCTCCCCAGCAGGGTCACCGTGTAGTCGGGCCCACCCGACAGGTTGTACGCGATCAGCAGTCCCGCGAAGGCGGCGGCACCCGCCATGAGCAGAAGACCCAGCAGCACCATGGTTCTCACCTCGTCGTGTGGGGCGTGCTCCGAACGGGTTACCAGCGAACAATGAGGTCAAAACACCTCACACCGTACGGATGGTCGGCGCCCGGGGCCCGGGACGGAACCGCGCCACCGCGGCCCATGTCGTCCTCTGACGTGGACACCACCAACCCGCGATCCGGCTCCTGCCTCCCCCGGGCGGCATCCGCCCTGTTCGGCACGGCCATGGGCGGCACCGCCTGGGCGCTGACCGCGTGGGCCCGCGCGTACTGCGACGCGGGCGACGATGCCGGCGGCCGCTTGGAGCTCACCTTCCTGTTCCCCCTGGTCCTGGGAGCCGGAGCGGCCCTCGGCCTCGCGGCGCGGGCCACCGCCCGGATCCTGACGCGTCGCGCACCGGCGGCCCTGCGCGCCGTACTGCCGACGCTGCTGGTGATCGCGGCGACGGTGTGGCCGGCATGGTGGCTCTTCGCGACCCGGGGAACCCTGGCCGGCTACCCGGGCGACTCCGGCCTGTGCCCCGCGACCAACATCCCGCCCCAGTGGCCGGCCTGGCTCCCGGCGTGACCACGATGCCCGGCGTGCGCACAGGAGTGCCGGTGCCGAATCCCTCCGGCACCGGCACAGCCCGGGCTACCGCCCTCCCCGCATCGGAAACGCCGGTAGACGCAGGCGTCCGTGCCCCAGTCGTCCTCGCAGATCCTCCTCGGACGAGCAGAGAACGGATACGACAACAGGCGCGATGCCGCCCTGCGTCTACGCACCCGCGGCCCAAGGAGCGTCCCCTCCTCGCGGGCCAACTCCCGCCACTCCCCGAACCGCGGACCCCCACCCTGATCCGCCCGCCCCTGCCCCCGCGAGGATTCGGCCCACGATTCGATCAGATTCGAAAGCAACGGACCTGGCACGAAGCGAACTTCGCCGCCTGGCGTCTGTGTCGGGGACGTTCGCGGCATTTCTCCCCTAGGCTGTGGCCCACGGCACTCCGTCGTCAGGCCGGGGGGAGCGTGATGGAACAGCTGCAAAGGCTCGTTACCCGCTACGGGACATGCGAACAGGAGCCTGTGCGCTTCCGCCCGAAGACGTGGCGCCCCCGGCTGGAGCCGCACGGAGCGGCGCACGTTCTCGACATCGGCGTCAGGTCCACGAAGGGCGCGACCGGTGACCGCCTCGTCGACCGGGGTGACCTGGCCCGTCTCCGTGACCGCGTCGCCGACGATCCCGACGGCCTACGTGACTTGTTCGTCGCCGTGCTGATCTGGGGCTCGGGCACCACCGACGGACGTGGGCCGCGGTACTGCGAAGCCGCCCTTGCCGATCCGCGCATGCCCACGGTCCTCCGCGCCACGCGCGAAGCGGTCCGGGAAGGCGACCTGCGCGGGGCCTATCGGAAGTTCGTCCTCAAGGGGGTGGGGCGGTCCTTCTTCACCAAGTGGCTGGCGGTCGTGGACGACCGCGATGCCACATGCGAACGGGCCTTGATCCTCGACGACCGGGTCTTTCGCTCACTGAACGCCCTCGGGTGGTCCAGTTGGACGGCGGCCGGCACACGCCACTGGCCGACCCGATACGCCACCTACGTCAGCTCCATGCACGGCTGGGCCTCCTCGCTCGGAGTCACGGCGGACTGGCTCGAGTGGCTCTTGTTCCATCTGAACGGTCGGGTGGACGAGACCTGAACGGAGTTGGCTGAGCGGCTGCTCCGACCGAGACGGCGGGCGAGCACGGGCCGCGCCGGCACCGGGGCGGGGGTCGGCCGACCGGATGCGGTCATGGAGGTCGGCGAGGGACACCGTCGGCCCGGCCGCCGCGCGAACCGCACCCAGGCTGACGCTGTCGGAGCGGCGCGCGCTGCTCCCAGGCCTGCAGGCAGGCGCCGGCCTTGACCTCGATACGCAGCCCGTCGTCGGTCTCGACGTCGTGGCTCGCCCATTCCACACGGGGCCGGTGAGAGCCGACCGCCCGGTGGACCAGGAACTCGGCGAATAGACCGCGGGTGTTGTTCACCCACAGATCCGGCATGGCGAACCGCGGATGCGCGCGCCGTCGGCTAACCCATGGTCTTGGCGCCGTCCAGGGACTCGCGGATGATGTCGGCGTGGCCGGCGTGCTGGGCGGTCTCGGTGGCGATGTGCATCAGTACCCGGCGGGCCGACCAGCGGGCGCCCGGCTCGGACCACGGGGCCTTCGGCAGAGGTTGTGTGGCGTCGAGGTCGGGCAGTGTGGCGACCAGTTCGTCGGTCCGCCGGGCCACCTCGGCGTAGTCGGCGAGCACGCCGGACAGCGTCTCGCCGGGCAGCATCCGGAACTCGTCGGCGCGCCGGGCCCAGTCTGCCTCGGTCAGCGCGGTGAAGTCGGGCATCGCCGACGGGCCGTCCAGGATGAACTGCACCCAGGACCGCTCGACCGCGGTGACGTGCTTGATCAGACCGCCCAGGCACAGCTGGCTGGCGGTGGTCCGGAGCCCGGCCTGCTCGTCGGTGAGGTCGCGGGTGGTGAACCGCAGGAAGTGCCGGTGCTTGGCCAGCGCATCCAGCAGGTCGGCGCGCTCGCTGCTGACGGTGGGCTCATGGGCCGGGTCGTGGGCGGCCAGCTCGTTGACAGTCACGGTCTCCCTCATGGTGGTTTCCTTCCGTGGCTCGTGTTCCGCCGGGCAAGGAGGACGCTAGGGGCCGTATAGGCCAGGTCATGACCTAGATGACCGGAGAGCGAGATTCCGACGGCCTCTTGAGGGAGGAAGCCGGGCTTACGTTCCCAAGCGACCGGCCCTCACGGTGGCGAAGATCATCGGGGGGGGGCCTCCTGAACTGGCCCTTCTTTCTGCGCCCCGGCAGGATCCAATCTGCGAAACCCGCGGCGGGTTGAGGTGGCAGCGCGGTCGGTCTGGGCAGCGCAGCTCCGAGGTGCGTGGCGGCTTGCGTTATGCATCTGGAGGTATATACCGTTGATTGCATGACGGGGCGGTGGGAGATCGAGATCGAACCCGAGGTGCGGGATTGGCTGGAGCTGCTTCCGTTCCGCCTCTACCGGCGGGTCGAGGACAAGACGGATCGACTGCTGGACGAGCCGACGACCCTCGGTGAGCCGTACTCGCGGCACCTGGGTGGCAAGCTGCGTGAGCTCCGCTTCGAGTTGGACGGCGAAGCCGTACGCATCCCGTACTGGCTCGCGCCAGGACACCGGATCGTGCTGCTGACGGTCTTCCGTAAGACGAGGATGCGTGAAGCGGCGGAAGTCGAGCGCGCGCACCAGGCCCAGAAGGTCTGCGAGGCTGGGCATGGCCATGCCCAGCACACGTACGAGCGGCGCAAGGAGAGCTGATGAATCACAGCACGTGGAGGACGCGCCGGGCTCGGCAGCTTGCGGGTGAGGCGGTGGAGTACGACCAGGAGTACGTCGACGCGCGGCTGGCCGGCGATCTCGGACAGGCGGTCTACAACCGTCGGACGGAGCTCGGCCTGTCCCAGGCGGAGCTGGCAGAGCGGGCCGGGATGACTCAGCCCCAGGTCTCCCGGATGGAGGGCGGCGACACCGTGCCCACCCTCCCGCTGCTGCGGCGCTTGGCCAAGGCCCTGGAGGGCACGCTGCACCTGACCATCGACGAAGGCGACTCGCATGTCACCTTCACACCGCACGCCGCCTGAGCTACTGGAGGGGCGCTGTCGGCCATGAATCCCGAAGGGCACCCACGAGAGTTCGTGGGTGCCCTTCTGGTTGTGCCCCCGGCAGGATTCGAACCTGCGACACCCGCTTTAGGAGAGCGGTGCTCTATCCCCTGAGCTACGAAGGCCGGTAGTGGTGCGCTGCGCCACCGCCGACAGTGTAGCGGGTGGTGATGCGGGCGGTGGGTGGTGCGGCGGTGGGCCGGTCCGGGGTGCCGTCACGTCAAGGGGACCCGGGTGAAGCGGCCCGCCGTGCGGAGGTCTGCCTCGATGTGGGTGGCCGTCGCGCGGAGTTCCGGGAGGATGTCCGTCACGCAGGACTCCGTCGTGCGGCGGGCCGCGTGCATGGCCACGTCGAGGGCCGCCACCGCCCTGCCCGTGCGGTCGCGTACCGGGACGGCGATCGAGCGCAGGCCGGCCTCCAGTTCCTCGTCGACCAGGGCGTAGCCCCGTGCCCGGACCTCCTCGGAGTCCGCCAGGAGGACACGGCCCAGGGACGTCGCGCGGGCAGGGAGGCGTGCGCCGACGGTGACGTGGGCGCTCATCACGCGGCTCGTGGACGCCCGTGCCGTGTACTGGACCTCCTCCCGCGAGTCCGACAGGACGGCCAGGGACGCGGACTCGTTGACCCGGGCCGCCAGCGCCGTCAGGTGGGGCTGGGCGATCTGGGGGAGGGAGAGGCGGGAGAGGGGCGGGAAGCCGAGGGACAGGACCCGGGGCGTGAGGGTGAAGGCGCCGTCGGGCGCCTGCGTCACCAGGCCCGCGTGTTCGTACGTGATCAGGGCCCGGCGTGCCGTCGCCCGCGCGAGGCCCGTCGCCTTGGCGACCTCGGTGAGGGTGAGGGCGGCCCTGCCCTCGCCGAACGCGGTCAGTACGGTCAGACCGCGGGCCAGGGACTCCACGAACTCCCGGCCCAGTTCCTGCTTCGACGCGCCCGTCCAGGTGGCCAGGCCCGCGGGCGCGGGGCCCGGTTCGGGCGGCGGCGCGGCGCGCAGGTCGTCCTCCATCGCGGCCACCGCCGAGCGCAGACGCGGGAGCAGCGCCGTCCGCAGGTCCTCCGCGGTGTGACGGCTGGTGTGGCTGACGACGCTCGCCACGCACGCCACCCGGCCGGTGCCGGGGTCCCTGACCGGTACCGAGACCGCCACCAGGCCCGGTTCGATCAACTGGTCGTCCAGCGCCCAGCCGTCGGCCGCCGCCCGCTCCGTACGGTGCTCGAAGTCCGTGTCCGGGGTGGTGTGTTCGCGCGGGGGTACGGAGGGGAAGGCGCGGTCCGCCGGGTCCGCCGCGCGGCGGGCGCGCCAGTGGCACCAGTCGTCCGGCGTCCACTCGGCCGCGAACAGCGGGCCCGGGGCGGTGCGTTCGGCGGGCAGCAGGTCGCCGATGCGGAAGCTCAGGGACATCGCCCGGCGGCGGGTGGCCTGGTGGATGAAGCGGATGCCGTCCCGGTCGCCGACCGCGAGGGAGACCGACTCGTCCAGCGCGTCGGCGAGGGCGTCGGCCCGGTGGGACAGCAGGGCGGGGAGGCGGAGGGCGGCGAGGTAGGCGTTGCCCAGTTCCATCAGGCGGGGGGCGAGGGTCACGTCGCGGCCGTCCAGGCGGACGTATCCCATCCGGGCGAGGGTGGCGGTGACGCGGTCGACCGTGGAGCGGGCGAGGCCGGTCGCCTTCTCCAGCCCGCTGAGGCTGAGGGTGCCGCCGTCGGCCTCGGTCAGCCGCCTCAGTACGGCGATGCCCCGCAGCAGCGGTCCCACCGCCTCGGACGGAACGGCCCCGGCATCCCCGGCGCCCCCAGCGCATCCGGCGCCCTCGCCGCCTCGACCGTCAGCGGCACCGTCACCGGCACCTCCAGCGCCCCCGGCACCCTCTGAGTCCCCGACGTCTCGACGGCCCTTGGCGCCACCAAGGGCCCCGGCACCCCCGGCGCCGGCCCCCTCGGCGGCATCGTTCATGGTCTCGGCAGGCATCGGCTCTCCGTACGGCGGTCGCGGCAGGCCTACCGTAATGCGGCCCCCGCCCACGGGGAGGGGCCCGCCCCTCACCGGCGGGTGACGCGTATCTGGTGGTCGCCCTTCAGGTCCGCCCCCGACACCTTGATCGTGATGCCCCGGCGCGGGTCCTCGAAGGTCTCGCCGGGGAGGAACGAGGCGTCCGAGAGTTCGGCGTGGACGTTGGGGCTGCGGGTGCAGCCGCCGCTGTCCTCCCGGGAGTCGTACACCTTCACCGGGCCCATCCCCGTGTCCACGTCCGCGTCGACCTTGTAGATCAGCACCCCCTCGCGGCAGACGGCCTCGTCGTTGCCCTCGCGGGTGCGCAGCTCTACGGCGTATCCGGACTTCCCGTCCAGCGGTACGACGACCAGCTTGTCCCCGCCCTTGCGGGCCAGCGGCGTCAGCGTGTACTCGGTCGTGCCCGGCCGCGACGCGCAGTGCACCTGGGAGGGGTCCAGCCAGCCCAGTTTCCACTTGTGCCAGCCGAGCAGGTCGTTGTTGGCGCCCCAGTCCTCGCTCATGATGTCCCAGTGGCCGACCGCGCCCCCGCCCTCCTGGGTGTAGAGGTCGGGCAGGCCGAAGACGTGGCCGTTCTCGTGGGGCAGGACGCGGTAGCCGGTCCTGTCGTAGGTGCCGGAGCCGTCGTCCTGGCGGGAGTAGACGAAGGACGCGTTGGCCACCGGGACTCCGTCGGCGACGGGGGCCTCGGCGTTGCCGGCGAAGGTCACGGACAGGACCGTGTCCAGGGCGGAGGGGCCCGCGTTCGGGGTGACCAGCACGTTCAGCAGGTCGTACGCCTTGAAGTCCACCTTCGCGTCGGCCACCGACACCAGGTCCTCGACCAGTTCCCGGTAGCCGGGGTCGAAGGGGGCGCCGCGCTCTATGCCGTACTCGGCGAAGGACTTGGGCATCCTCAGCCAGTCGCGGACCGGTGTCTCGGGGCGGTAGTCGAGGCGGCCGTAGGAACTGGTGCGGAACCACTCGCGGGTCTGCGGGAAGAACTCGGCGTAGCGGTCCATCGCCGTGCCCTCGCCGGGGGCGTCGGAGAAGTCGACCATGAGGTTGAGGGCGCGGACGGTGCCGGTGGAGCGGGTGTACCCGGCCGCGGTCGGGACGCCCTCCGACATCTGCGTCTCGGAGCCGCCGCTGATCATGCAGGGGCCGTGCGCGGAGGAGCGGGAGAGGACGGCCGGGCCGGGGCCCGCCGTCGAGGGTCCGGGGGCGAGCCGCGAGCCCGCCGAGGTGCTGACCGCGAGGGTCAGGACGGCCACGGTCGCCAGCACGGCCGGCCGGCGCGGGCGTATCCGGCGCCTCGGCGGCTGCGCCAGCGGCTGCATGCAGACCTCCCCGCACCACGGCAGCCGCTGGTCACCGGCTGCGCCCTTGCGCTCACCCTGTGCCGCGGGGTGTGCGGGCGCGCGCTGGAGCGGACCGATCGTGGGTTTCTCGCGGGTAGTTCCCGTACGCCCCCTGAGCAGGGGCTTGAGGTCCGTTCCGAGGGGTACGGCGGGCGGCTCCGCGCATGTGACCCAGCTCACTGGAAAAGGATGCCGATGCGGGAAATAACCGGGGACTGTCTCCCCGTTTACCCCTGTGTCCGAGCGAAACGGGGACTCCTTCCCCGGATCGCGGCTTCACCGGCCGACCGGCCATCCAGTCATCCGAGGAGTACGCCGTGCAGACCGCCACCCCCGTGCAGCGCAAGGCGGGCCGGCCCCGCGCCGACGCCCTGCGCAACCGGGAGCGGATCGTCACCGCCGCCCGGGAGATGTTCGTCGAGCACGGCCCCGACGTGCCGTTCGACGAGGTCGCCCGCCGGGCCGGTGTCGGCAACGCCACGGTGTACCGCAACTTCCCCGACCGTGACGCCCTCGTCCGCGAGGTCGTCTGCTCGGTCATGGACCGCACGGCACGGGCCGCCGAGGTGGCGCTCGCGGAGACCGGCGACGCGTTCGAGGCGCTGGAGCGCTTCGTGCACGCCGCCGCCGAGGAGCGGATCAGCGCCCTGTGCCCGATGGTGTCCAGCACGTTCGACCAGCACCACCCCGACCTGGAGGCCGCGCGCGACCGGGTCGAGGGGCTCGTCGCCGAGGTCATGGCACGGGCGGTGGCGGCCGGGCAGCTCCGTCCCGACGTGGGCGTGGGCGACCTGATGATCGCCGTGGCCCAGCTCAGCCGGCCCCCGGCGGGAACCGGGTGCCTGAGCTCCGACCGGTTCGTCCACCGCCATCTTCAGCTCTTCCTGGACGGGCTGCGGGCTCCCGCCGCCTCCGCCCTGCCGGGGACCGCCGTGACCCTGGAGGACCTGCGCCGCTCCTGCGGCTAGCACCGGGATCACGCGCGACCCGCGACTCGTACCACGCACACCACTGGCCAACTCATAGGACTCACAGGGCTCACAAGGCTCACCGACTCATAAGACGCACGCGACGCGCGTCCGTCCGCACCGCGGCGATCGTGGCCACGGCCGTGGCCGCGTCGCCCCTTTTCTCGCCTTTTTTCCGTCACCACGTCCCGAAGTGGGTATCCCCGTGTCCGAAACAGCCGTCAAGGCTCCCGGCGTCCCGGACGCCGGCCGCTGGAAGGCGCTCGTCTTCATCGCGCTCGCCCAGCTCATGGTCGTCCTCGACTCGACCATCGTGAACATCGCGCTGCCCTCCGCGCAGCAGGACCTCGGCATCTCCGACGGCAACCGGCAGTGGGTCGTCACGGCCTACGCCCTCGCCTTCGGCGGTCTGCTGCTGTTCGGCGGCCGGATAGCCGACCTGTGGGGTCGCAAGCGGACCTTCGTCCTCGGTCTGGCCGGCTTCGCCGCCGCGTCCGCGCTCGGCGGTGCCGCCACCAACGAGGCGATGATGTTCGGCTCGCGTGCCCTCCAGGGCGCCTTCGGCGCGCTGCTCGCGCCCGCCGCGCTCTCGCTGCTCGCGGTGATGTTCACGGACGCCAAGGAGCGCGCCAAGGCGTTCGGCATCTACGGCGCGATCGCCGGTGGCGGTGCCGCCGTCGGTCTGATCCTCGGCGGTTTCCTCACCGAGTACCTGGACTGGCGCTGGACCTTCTTCGTCAACGTCCCGTTCGCGGTCGTCGCCGCCGTCGGCGCGTACCTGGTCATCCGTGAGCCCGAGGGCAGCCGCAACCGCTCCCCGCTCGACGTCCCCGGCGTGATCCTGTCCACCCTGGGCCTGGTCGCGCTCGTGTACGGCTTCACCCGCGCCGAGTCGGCCGGCTGGAGCGACGGTCTGACGATCGGCATGTTTGTCGCCTCGGCCGTGCTGCTGCTCGCCTTCGTGCTGGTCGAGAGCCGGGTCAAGGCCCCGCTGCTGCCGCTGCGCGTGGTCACCGACCGCAGCCGCGGTGGTATCTACCTCTCGCTGGGCCTGGCCGTCATCGGCATGTTCGGCCTGTTTCTGTTCCTGACCTACTACCTGCAGATCGTGAAGGGCTACTCGCCGGTGAAGACCGGCTTCGCCTTCCTGCCCATGGTCGCGGGCATGATCGCCGGCTCCACCCAGATCGGCGCCCGCCTGATGACCCGCGTCGCGCCCCGTCTGCTGATGGGACCCGGCTTCCTGGTCGCCGCCGTCGGCATGCTGCTGCTGACGCAGCTCCAGGTCGACACCTCCTACGCGGCCGTCCTGCTGCCCGGCATGCTGCTGCTCGGCCTCGGCATGGGTACGGCGTTCATGCCGGCCATGTCCCTGGCCACCCAGGGCGTGCAGCCGCGGGACGCCGGTGTGGCCTCCGCGATGGTCAACACCTCGCAGCAGGTGGGCGGCGCCATCGGTACGGCGCTGCTGAACACGATCGCCGCCTCGGCCACCACGTCGTACGTCGCCGACCACATCGGCGGTGCGGGCGGGCGGTCCCAGCAGCAGCTCGTGCAGCTCGAGGGCATGGTGCACGGCTACACCAGCGCCATCTGGTTCGCCGTCGGCATCCTGGTCGCCGCCGGTCTGATCGCCCTGACCTTCGTCAACGCCGGCCGCCCGGGCGGCGCGAGCGTCGCGGGGTCCGGCTCCGGCGCCGGGGCCGAGGACGAACTGCCGGTGCCGGTCGTCGTCCACTGACCCGGCCCGGTCCACGGGCCGGGTCAGCCCGGCACCCCCGGTGTCCGGCCCGGCCCGCACCCCCGGTGATACCCCTCGGGCTCCGAGTACCGCCCGTGCGCGGGGGGAGGGGACGCCCCGTGCGCACGGCTCCCGGCGGACCCGCCCCGGCCGCGCGAGCGTTCGGCTCAGCGCAGCCAGGGCAGGTCCGCGCCCGCCTCGGCGGGCTGAAGTCCCTCGGCGACGATCCGCATGATCTCGCCGAGGGACTTCTGCTGTTCGGGGGTGAGCCGGTCGAAGACGGCCTGGCGGACGGCGTGCACATGCCCCGGCGCCGTCTGCCGCAGCACCTCGTACCCCTCGTCGGTCAGCACGGCGAACTGGCCCCGCTTGTCTGAGGGGCAGTCCTCGCGGCGGACCCAGCCGTTCTTCTCCAGGCGGGCGACCGCGTGCGAGAGGCGGGAGCGGGTGATCTTCGCGTACTTGGCCAGTTCCGTCATCCGCAGGCGCCGCCTCGGGGACTCGGCGAGCTTGACCAGCAGGCCGTAGTACACGTGCGGCATGCCGGCGTCGCGCTGGAGCTGCCGGTCGAGGTGGTCCTCAAGGAGGGTCGCGGCCTCGATGTACGAGCGCCAGACGAACTGCTCCTCGTCGGTGAGCCAGCGGGGCTCGTCGGCGGGGGCCGGGATGGGTGCCGTGGTCATGCAACCCACTCTACGAGATCACTTCTTGAATATTAAACAAAGTCGGCGTACATTCGACGGTGAGAGCTTTAGAGTTCAAGTAATGCTGGGTGGTCCGGTGAGGCCGGGCACCACCTGGCGGATCACGTACCACCTGATGGGGAGTCGCCATGTCCGCCGATGTCACCGTGGCCGCCGACGGTGCCGAAGTCCGAGAGCGCATGCCCGCCCTCTACCTGAGCCACGGCGCCCCGCCCCTCGCCGACGACCCGGTCTGGCCCGGCGAGCTGGCCGCCTGGGCCGCCGGCCTGCCCCGCCCGAAGGCGATCCTCGTCGTCTCCGCCCACTGGGAGGAGGCCCCGCTCGCCCTCGGCGCCACGCGCACCGTGCCGCTCGTCTACGACTTCTGGGGCTTCCCCGAGCACTACTACCGGGTGCGCTACGAGGCCCCCGGCGCCCCCGCGCTCGCCGAGTCCGTGCGCAAGCTGCTGCGCGCTCCCGGCACGCCCGTGCAGGACGTCCCCGACCGCGGCCTCGACCACGGCGCCTACGTCCCCCTCGTGGAGATGTTCCCGGGCGCCGACATCCCGGTCCTCCAGGTCTCCATGCCCACCCTCGACCCGCAGCGGCTGATGGAGATCGGCCGCAGGCTGGCGCCCCTGCGCGACGAGGGCGTGCTGATCGTCGGCTCCGGCTTCTTCACCCACAACCTGGCCGCCCTGCGCCAGGCCGGCGTCCCCGCCTGGTCGTCCGAGTTCGACGACTGGGGCCGGCGCGCGCTGGAGGCCGGTGACGTGGACGCGCTGCTCGACTTCGCCCGCAAGTCCCCGGCGGGCGCCCTCGCCCACCCGCGCACCGAGCACTTCGCCCCGCTGTTCGTGACGATGGGCGCGGCCGACGCGGCCGGCGAGCTGGACCTGGGCAGGTCGGTGATCGAGGGGTTCTGGATGGGGCTGGCCAAGCGGTCGGTGCAGTTCGGCTGACCGCCGTGCGGCATCCGTGGCAACCCCCGGCCGCCGCATGTCGTCCTCAGGGGTGGGAGAGGGTGCCTCTCCCGGCCTGAAGGAGGCGGTGCCGGACGTGACGGGCGTCTCACCGCGCGACGTTCGCGGGGCTCCGCGAGGAGCTCGGGGGCGTCCTCGATCCCCCGCCTGACCTGGACGTCCGTAGGTCACGACGGAGGCGGTGCACCCCGTGCGGCGGGACAGGGTACTGCATGATCAGAAAAATCGGGGGTCGGGTTGGGAATTCTGTCCGGATTCCAGTCGTTGTTTCCATCGGATGCAGGGCACCCGAGGAGAGTCTCAAGAGAGTCCAGGGCCCGGATGAGCCTTCCGGGAGACCGAGACCACAGACAACCCCACACGGTGTCCGACGTCCGCAGGACCGCCCGCTGAACCACTCATCGCAAGGGAGCACGCATGGCAACCCGCGCCGTCGCCCGTCGAAAGTCCGCCACCGGCGAGACGGCCGACAGGGCAACCAGCGTCCGCGCCAACGGCGGCGAGCTCGCCGACCGCGATCTGGTCGGCATGTACCTCGACGAGATCGCGCGGACCCCGCTGCTCGACGCCGCCAAGGAGGTCGAGCTGTCCCAGATCATCGAGGCGGGTGTGTTCGCGCGGCAGGTCCTCGAAGGCTACGAGGAGACCGGGGCGGACGCCACCCGGGAGGAGCTCCAGGCCCTGATCGACGAGAGCGAGCGGGCGAAGGACGTCTTCATCCGCTCCAACCTCCGCCTGGTCGTCGCGGTCGCGCGCCGGTACCCGCGCAGCGGTCTGCCGCTGCTCGACCTGATCCAGGAGGGCAACGCCGGCCTGGTCCGCGCCGTCGAGAAGTTCGACTACCGCAAGGGCTTCAAGTTCTCGACGTACGCGACCTGGTGGATCCGTCAGGCCATCACGCGGTCGATAGCCGACCAGTCGCGCACCATCCGCCTGCCCGTCCACCTGGTGGAGGAGCTGGGCCGGATCCGGCGCGTGCAGCGCGAGTTCAACCGCGAGCACGGCCGTGAGCCGGAGCCCACGGAGATCGCCGCCGAGCTCGGTTCCACGCCGGAGCGCGTCACCGACGTGCTCGACTGGGCCCGCGACCCGGTCTCGCTGAACATGTCGGTGGACGACGAGGGCGAGACCCAGTTCGGCGACCTGCTGGAGGACACCTCCGCGGTGTCGCCCGAGCAGTCCGTGATGACGCTGCTGCGCAGCGAGGAGCTGGACGACCTGATCGGCCGCCTCGACCCGCGCACGGCCTCCATCATCAAGATGCGCTACGGCATCGAGGACGGCCGCGAGCGCACGCTGACCGAGGTCGGCAAGGAGCACGGGCTGACCCGTGAGCGGATCCGGCAGATCGAGAAGCACGCGCTGCTGGAGCTGAAGAAGCTGGCCCGCGACACCGGCTTCGAGGCGGCTGCGTAGGACGACCGCGCCGCCGTCGGCGCACCGCCGTCGCGGGCGCCCCGGCGCACGGTCGGCACCGCGCGAACCGGCGCGCGGCCGCCGCCGGGGGCGTGCGGCCGGCGCGTGATGTGACGGGCGGGGTGGTGGTGTGACACGTGGGGCGTACGCCGGTGGCCGAACCCCGCGCAAACATGGCTGTGTAACGCTGCTTCAAGGGGCGGGGGCCCGGGAACAAGAACTCCGGGCCCGCCGATCCGGGCCCGGCCCTCCGCCGGACCCGCCGCACGAGTGCCGGACCCGCCGCACGAGCGGACTCTCTACCGCCCCCGAGGACCATGTCCCGACGCACATCCCCCCGGCGCCGGGACTTCCCCGAGCCGGGCTCGGTGCCCCTCCCCCCGGGCGCCGCAGCCCGGCTCCCTCCGCGCGGAAGAAGGCGGGTCACCCCGAACCTGAACCCCGGGGTGGCCCGCCGGATGGCAGATTCTGCCACAGCGGCATAGCCTGCAGAAGTGAGCAGTGCCCTTCCCGTCCGCGCTCGGCCACCGATCTCCCTGACCGAGCGGCGCAAGGCCCAGACCCGGATGGACATCGCCCGGGCGGCGGCCGGCCTCTTCGTGCACCAGGGTCTCCGGGCCACCCGCGCCGAGGACATCGCCCGGGCCGCGGGCGTCGCCCCCCGCACCTTCTACCGGTACTTCGCCACGAAGGAGGAGGCCGTCGCACCCCTCTACTCCCTGGGCGCCGAGCGCTGGGTGGACGCGGTGCGCGAGGCCCCGGCCGCGCTGTCCCCGCCGCAGGCCCTGGAACACGCCGTACGGCAGACCCTGACGCCCGGCGCCGGGGTCTGTGCCGCCTCCTGGGAATGGGCCCGGACCCTGATCCGCCTGGCCGGGACCAGCCCGGCCCTGCGGAAGGTGTGGGCGGAGGTCTGCCACACGACCGAGCAGGCACTCGCGGACGCCCTGGCGGTGCGGGGCGCCTCCGGACGGCGAGCGGGTAGCGCCGCGGATTCCGCCGCGGGCTCCGACAACGTTGCCGAACCGCCGCCGCCCGGCCCCCGGTTGCGCTTCGCCGCCGCGACGGCGGGCGCGGCCGTCCGCGTGGCGGTGGAGTTCTGGGCCGCGTCCGCCGAGGAGTCGCCGCAGGCGCTGGAGCTGGCGCTCGACAACCTCCGGGTGCTGAGGGGGTTCGCCTGGGACGAGGCACTGGGCGAGTAGGCGCGGCGGCTCGCGGGCGCGGCGCGGCTCGACGCCGATGAGCCGATGAGGTGGGGGCCGGTTGGCGCCGAAGATGAGATGAGGGCCGGTTGGCGCCCCCGACGACGTTGCGGGCCGGTCGGGGCCGACGAGGTGCCGCCCCGCCCGGCCGCGCCGCCCTCGCTGCCCGCCACCGGCGACGCGGCCGCCCCGTGCGAGGCCCGCTCAGACCTCCCCCGCCGCCCGGCTCAGCCGGTCCGCCAACTCCCTCGCGGTCCGCGCCAGTTCCGGCGGTTCCTGGACCCGGAACTCCACGCCCAGCATCGCCAGCCGTACCGCCGTCCAGTCCACCGCGTCCGACACGGTGGCCCGCAGGACGCACGACGCGCCGTCGTCCACCGGCTCCGGCGTCCCGTACCAACTCGGCAGGCGGGCGGCGACGTGCTCCGCCGGCGCGGCGAAGGCGACCACGATCTCGTACGAGTCGGAGCCCCGCCGCACCGAGCGGCGCAGGTACTCCGCGGCGCTTCCCGTCGGCAGCTCCCGCGGGGCGAACCGCGCGCCCGTCGCGTACGGCTCGCTCACCCGGTCCACCCGGAAGGTCCGCCAGTCCTCGCGGTCGAGGTCGTAGGCGACGAGGTACCAGCGACGGCCGGTGGAGACCAGCCGGTAGGGCTCCGTCAGGCGCCGCGAGGCGGCGCCGTCCTTGGCGCGGTAGGCGAACCTCAGCCGTTCCCGCGCCGCCACCGTCGAGGCCATCACGGTCAGGGTCTCGGGAGCGATGCTCGGTCCGTCCCCGCTGGTCAGCGGCGTCGTCGCGGCCTGGAGGGTGGCCACGCGGTGCCGCAGCCGGGACGGCAGCACCTGCTCCAGCTTGGCCAGCGCCCGCACCGACGCCTCGTCCACGCCCTCCAGCGCGTGGCCCGCGCCGGCGCGCAGCCCCACCGCGATCGCCACCGCCTCCTCGTCGTCGAGCACGAGCGGGGGCATCGCCTTGCCCGACACCAGCCGGTACCCGCCGTCGGCGCCCATGGTCGCCTGCACGGGGTAGCCCAGTTCACGCAGCCGGTCGATGTCGCGCCGCACCGTGCGACGGGAGACGCCGAGCCGCTCGGCGAGCTCGCCGCCGGGCCATTCGCGGGGCGTCTGGAGGAGGGAGAGGAGCGTCAGGAGCCGGGCCGGGGTGTCCGTCGTCATGGGTCGAGGATGCCGCAGATCTAGGACATGATCTGTCCTACTGGGTTCCTAGTGTGCTCGTATGACCTTCACGCACACCCCGGACACGCCCACGGCCCGGCCCGCCCCCGACGAGGGCGGTGACCGCCGGCGCTGGTTCGCCCTCGCCATCGTGATGACGGCGGCGTTCATGGACCTCGTCGACGTCACGATCGTCAACATCGCGGTCCCGTCGATCCGGCGGGACGAGGGCGCCTCCTTCAGCCAGATCCAGTGGATCACCGCCGGGTACGCCCTCGCCTTCGCCGCCGGCCTGATCACCGGCGGGCGGCTCGGCGACATCCACGGCCGCAAGCGGCTGTTCCTCGTGGGCATCGGCGGGTTCACGGTCGCGTCCGCGCTGTGCGGATTCGCCGTGAACCCGGAGATGCTGGTCGCCTCCCGCGTCCTCCAGGGCGCCATGGCCGCGCTGATGGTGCCGCAGGTGCTGTCGATCGTGCACGCGACCTTCCCGGCACACGAACGCGGCAAGGTGTTCGGGCTGTTCGGCGCGATCGTCGGCCTGGGAGCCGTCTCCGGCCCGCTGCTGGGCGCCCTGCTCACCGAGTGGAACCTCTTCGGGCTGGAATGGCGCCCCATCTTCCTCATCAACCTGCCGGTGGGCATCGCCGGACTGATCCTCGGCAGCCGCTTCATCACCGAGTCCAAGGCCCCGCGCGCCCTCAAGCTGGACCTGGTGGGCGTCGCGCTGGTCACCCTCGGCCTGCTGATGCTGATCTACCCCCTCACCCGGGGCCGCGAGCTGGGCTGGCCGCTGTGGGGCCACGTCTCGATGGGCGGCGCGCTCGTGGTCCTCGCGCTGCTGGTGGCGTACGAGCGGCGCAAGAGCGCTCGGGACGGGTCCCCGCTGGTCGAACTGTCGCTGTTCAAGGTGAAGAGCTTCGCGGCGGGCATCGCCGTCCAGACGGTCTTCGGCGTCGGACTCGGCGTCTTCTTCCTGGTGTGGACGCTCTACATGCAGGAGGGCCTGGGGTGGACCCCGCTGCGGGCCGGCCTGACGGGCGTGCCGTTCTCCCTCGCGGTGTCGACGGCGGCGGGCATCTCGGTGCAGAAGCTGGTCCCGCGCTTCGGGCGCAAGGTGCTCCAGGCGGGCGCGCTGGTGATGGCGGCCGGGGTGCTGCTCTACATCTGGGAGGCCGAGCGGTACGGCCTCGCCATCACGCCCTGGCAGATGGTCCCGCCCCTCGCCGTCATGGGCGTGGGCATGGGCCTGATCGTCGCCCCGCTGACGGACGCGGTGCTGTCCCAGGTGCCGCGTGAGCACGCCGGTGCGGCCTCCGGGCTCATCAACACCGTGCAGCAGATGGGCAACGCGCTCGGTCTCGGCCTGGTGTCGGTGGTCTTCTTCGGTGTGGTGGACGACCACGTGGCCGGGGCCGGCCTCGGCGCCGCCTACGCCGAGGGGTTCCAGAACGCGCTGGGCTGGGTCGCCGCGGTGCTGGGCCTCATCTTCCTGCTGATGTTCGCGCTGCCCCGGCGCCCGGCCCAGCACCTGGAAGGCGCCGCCGAGCCGGAGACGGCCGCGGCGGAGCGGGAGAAGGAGCCCACGCCGGCCTGACGGCGACGGTGAGCGGGAGGCGGGAACGCGGGACGTGAGGACGGGACGCGGCCGCGCGGGCGGGCCCGCGCGGGGCCGGTGGCTGCGCGACGGCTCAGGAGACCTGCGTCGCCCGCCGCTCCATGGCCCCGCGGGCCGCGTCCTCGCTCTCGTACACCTCGCACATGTGCCGTCCGTCGGGCGTGGCCGTGTGCTCGACCTCCCACAGGGAGATTTCGGCGCCGTCGCGCAGCAGGAAGGCGTGCTCGTACAGCGAGAAGCCGATCCCGGCGCGGCACGAACGGCCGGGGCCGCCGAAGGCCTGCGTGATCTGGTGCGCGGTCGCCGTGGCCAGCAGGGCGGCGGTCTCCGCGCCGGGCCGGTCCGCGTTCTCCGCGCGGCGCAGCAGCCGGCGGGCGTGGTCCGCGGAACCCCCCTGCGCGTAGACGTGGCGCGGGGCGGGGATCGGCGACAACTGCACCGGTACCGGCACCGGCAGCTCGAACTCCGGTGTGTCCGGCGGCAGCGCCAGCCGGGCCGTGGCGGCGCGCAGCTCCTCCTCGTCGACGTACACCTCGTGCTGCGCCTCGCCGCCCGGAGCGGTGTTGTGGACCAGCTCCCAGAGCGTGAGCGCCGAGCCGTCGGCGAGCAGCCACGTGTGCCGGTACGTCTCGCGGTGCAGGCCCGCACTGTGGTGCGCGGAGTGCAGGGAACCGTCGTGCGCCAGCGCGCAGTCCAGTCGGCGTATGGTCTCGTCGGGCAGTTCGAACGAGTTCAGGGCACGGCCGAGCAGTCGCATGAGGTGCTCCTCCGGAGACTCGGGCGACTCGGGTGGTTCGTACGCTGTCGTCTCGTACGGAACGCTCAAGGTTTCTCCCGGCGTTGCTGCATGTCACCTAGTGGGTGCATACCGTAGCCCCTCGGCCGGACGTCGTGTCCGGGAACCGAGAAAACGTACGAACGAAAAACGCGCCGGCCGCGCGAGGAGTTCCCGCGCGACCCGACGGTACGTCAAAAACCGCTGCTCGCAAGCCTGTCAGACGGCGCTTCCGGCGGTCCACTCGCTCCACGCCATGTTCCAGCCGTTGAGGCCGTTGTCGGGCGCGATCGTCTTGTCCGGGGAGTTCTGGACCACCACGACGTCCCCGATCAGCGAGTTGTCGAAGAACCACTTGCCGGGCGTGTCGCCCTGGCCGCCGCGGGCGTCGCGCAGTCCCACGCAGCCGTGGCTGGTGCCCTGCCGGCCGAACGGCGGGTTGCCCTGCGCGTACCAGTAGTTGCCGTGGATGAAGGTGCCGGAGTTGCTCAGCCGCATGGCGTGCGGCACGTCCGGGATGTCGTACTCGCCGCCGAACCCGACCGTCGAGCCGTCCATGCGGGTCTGCTCGGACTTCTCGGAGATCACCATCCGCCCGTTGTACGTCGGGTTCGCGGCGCTGCCCGCCGAGATCGGGATCGACTTGACCGTCGCGCCGTCGCGCACGACCGTCATGGTCTGCGTGTTGACGTCGACCGTGGAGACCTGCGAACGGCCCACGGTGAAGGTGACGGTCTTCTTCTGTACGCCGAAGACGCCGTTCGCGCCCTCCACGCCGTCCAGGTCGATCTTCAGCGTGACCTTGGAGCCGGCCTTCCAGTACTCCTCGGGCCGGAAGTCGAGGCGCTGCGAGCCGAACCAGTGCCCGACCACCTCCTGCCCGCTGCTGGAGGTGACCGAGATGTGCGACTGCACGGCCTTCTTGTCGCCGATCTCCTTGTCGAACGTGAACGACACCGGCATGCCCACGCCGACCGTGCTGCCCCCGTCCGGGGTGTACGTGCCGATGAAGCTGTTGGCCGTGGAGACGGTGGTGAAGGTCGAGTCGGCGGCGGCCGGCAGGCCGTCCGCGTCCTCGGCGGTCGCGGTGATCCGGTACTTCGTGCCCCGCTCGAGCTGCTCCTTCGGCTTCCAGCTCGTGCCGTCCGCGGACACCGAGCCCGGTACGGCCGTGCCGGTGCCCGCCACCGTCATCCTCACGTCCGTCAGCTTGCCCTTGCTGACCTTCACGCCGGTCGCGTTGATCGACGCGCCGGTCGACCCGTCCTTCGCGGAGATCACGAGCTTCGCCACGGAGGTCTTGACCGAGCCCCTGTCTCCGCCGCCGCTCTTGTCGTCGGCGTTGGCGCTGCCGCCGCAGGCGGTGAGGGCCAGGGAACCGACCACCAGGGCGGCACAGGCCACCAGGGCGCGACGCGCTGATATGTCCGGCGTTGTCACGGGCTGCTCCAGGTTCAGGTGATGTGCGTATCCGCTTCAGCCCTGAAGAGCGGGGCGACCCCGGGCGGGGTTCCCGCCAACCGCCGGAAAGGCCGTTCAGTGACAGAACCGCGACAATCGTCCTGCCATGCCCGACAGTTGCCCACATCGGACACCTGCCCCGCGGACGGGCTCCGTCCCCCGCCCGCGCACCCGTCCCGCCCCCGCCGGGCGCCGCGTCCGCTACGACGCCCCGGGGGCGCCCTCCTCCGGCTCACCGAACAACTCCGTGTACGAAGGCCACGCCCCGCCCGGTCCGTCCACGGGCCCGGCCGCCCGTACCGCGCGCACGATCGCCCGGGTCACCGCGTCCGCGCCCGCCGCCAGCACCTCGTTCAGCGCGAGCGGCTGCCCGGCGTCCAACGCCCGCTCCCCGGTGGCCAGGGCGAACACCGTGTCCCCGTCGTTGAGCAGATGCACCGGACGTACGGCACGGGCGATGCCGTCGTGCGCCGTGCCGGCCAGCTTCTGCGCCTGCGCCTTGGACAGCCCGGCGTCCGTGGCGACCACGGCGAGCGTCGTGTTGAGCGGAGGCGGAGCGTTCCTCGCGGCGACCTGTGCGAGACGCCGTCGCGCCGCCGCGTGCACGTCCGCCGCCGGATACGCCACGCGCCCTCCGCGGAACAACTCCCCGTACAGCACCCCCGTCTCCGGATCCAGCGCCGACCCGGCCGCGTTGGCCACCACCAGCGCGGCCACCGTGATCCCCGAGTCCAGCACGGTGCTGGCGGTGCCGACCCCGCCCTTCAGCAGCCCGACCACGGCGCCCGTACCGGCCCCGACACCTCCCTCCGCCACCGGCGCACCCGGCGCGCTCGCGTGGGCCGCCTCGACGGCCGCCCGCCCGGTGGCCGCGTCCGGCCTGGCCCGGAAGTCGCCACCGCGCCCCAGGTCGAAGACGCAGGCTGCCGGCACCACCGGCACCACGTGCGCCGGGTCCGGACCGACCCGTACCCCGCGTCCCCGCTCCTCCAGCCAGGCCATCACGCCGGACGCGGCGTCGAGCCCGTAGGCGCTGCCGCCGGTCAGCACCACCGCCTCGACCTTCCGCACCAGGTTGCGCGGGTCGAGCGCGTCGGTCTCCTTGGTGCCGGGACCACCGCCGCGCACGTCCACGGCGGCGACGGCCCCGCCCTCCGGCGCGAGCACCACCGTCGTCCCCGTGAGCCACCCGCCGCCGGCGCGGGTCGCATGGCCCACCCGCACCCCGGCGACGTCCGTCAACGCGTCAACTGTCATGCCGCCAGTGTCCGCCGCTCACCCGCGCGTGCCGTCAGCACCACCCCGGTCGACACCGCCACCGCCAGCACGAGGCCCGCCGCGAGCACCGCCATGCCGCCGACGAAGGTGCAGCAGATCACCAGCAGCGCGGCGGTCGGCAGCACCAGTTGCTGGGCGATGCCCACCTTGAAGTGCCGCGCGTGCAGCGCCCACACCGCGATCAGGTACAGCGCCGAGGGCAGGGTCACGGCGGCGGACGCCGAGAGCGTGGAGATGTGCGCCTTGCCGACCGCCTGTTCCACCGCCACCTCCAGGCCGGCGCCGATCGCCGCCGCCGAGGCGAACACCAGGTAGTGGCCGTATCCCCAGATGAACGCCTGCCTGCTGGTGCGCAGATGGGCGTGGATGGGGACCACGAAGTAGATCCACCAGGCGGAGAACACGATCAGCAGCCCGCCCACCGCGATCGGCAGCAACTCGCCCAGGGCGTCGTGCTCGTCGATGCCGGACTTCACCGCCACCGTGGCCGCGGCGATGGTCTCGCCGAGCACGATGATCGTGAACAGTCCGTAGCGCTCGGAGATGTGGTGGGGGTGCCAGGCCGACTGGTGGTTCTTCTCCGCGAAGACCGGCACGCACATCTCCAGCACCGCCATCACCAGGAACAGCCACGGCCGCCCGGCGTCCGGCACGAACAGCAGTCCCACCCAGCCGATCTGGCAGAGCAGCACACCGCCGGCGTACCGGCGGGCCATCACCCGCTCCTTGGGCCGGGCGCCGCGTGCCGCGCGCAGCCACTGCGCCGACATGGCCACCCGCATGATCACGTAACCCAGCACGATGACCAGGAAGTCGTGGTCCTGGAAGGCCCGGGAGATCCCGGCGGCGAGGACCAGGACGCCGGCGATCTGCACCAGCGTGACGATCCGGTAGAGCACGTCGTCGTTGTCGTAGGCCGAGGCGAACCAGGTGAAGTTCATCCATGCCCACCAGATGGCGAAGAAGACCATCGCGTAGTTGAGGATGCCCTGGCCGGGATGTCCCTCGGCGACCGCGTGCACCAACTGGGCGCCCGCCTGGGCGACGGCCACGACGAAGCACAGGTCGAAGAAGAGCTCCAGCGGCGAGGCGACGCGATGGGACTCGTGCCGGGCCCGCGCCGTGAGCCTGCGCAGCGGCCGGTGCCCGTCGGACGGGCCGCCGGGCGCGCTGTCGGAGGCGCCGGGGGACTCGGCTGGGGAAGGGGGACTGGACATCATGCCCCCCAGCACAGCAGAGACGGCGCGGAAGTGCTCGTGGGCGGGGGGACAGGGCCGGGCCGTACCCTGGAGGCATGAGCACCGCCCCCGAATCCGAGCCGCGTACGCCGAAGCCCGCGCTGGTCTTCGACGACCCGCTCGACCAGCAGTCCTCGGACGACACCGACCGCGGCTGGGGCGAGCGGCCCGAGGCCGACGGCGCCGCCGACCTGAAGCGCTTCCTGGACGAGAAGCCGCCGCACCACCTCTGAGCCGCCCGGCCGTTCGTCCGCCACCGCCGGACCTCTCCCGCTAGACGCGGTCGTGTCCCGCACCGCGCTGCGCGACGAGCGCGTCGCGGATCTCCTTGAGGACCTCCAGCTCGGAGACCTCGACGATCTCCTGCGTGCCCTCCCGTGCCTTGCGCCGGGCCTCCTGGCGGGCCAGGTACTTGGACATGGGCAGGACCATGAGGAAGTAGACGACCGCCGCGGTGATCACGAACGTGAGGGTGGCGCCGAGCACCGATCCCCACAGGATGCGCACACCGGTCGCGCTGTCCCCGGTGCCGGTGCACGGGCCCTTGAGGCAGGAGCTGTAGCTGTCCAGGTTCTGCGTGCCGAACGCGCCGACCAGCGGGTTGATGATCCCCTTCACCATCGAGTTGACGATGTTGGTGAAGGCGGCGCCGATGACCACCGCGACCGCAAGATCGACGACGTTCCCGCGCATCAGGAAGGCCTTGAAGCCCTGCCAGACGCTCGGATCCTTCTTCTCGCTCACCTCGGGGGCACTCCTCACACGACCAGGTTGTGGAACAAATCGCTCCGCAACCTACGCCGGTACCCGGCGGTGCTGTCCAGTCCGGTTCCACCGTCGAGCGGCTCGGCGGGCTCAGCACAACGCCACCGCCAGCCGTGCCCGGGCGCCCGCGCCGACCAGCCGGTGCGCCGTGGCGGGCGGCACCGAGAGCACCACCAGCGCCCCGGCCTCCGGCGACGCCCCGTCCCCGGCCGCCCCCGCCACCGGTTCCGGCACCTCCACCACCCGCGCACCCCGCGCGATCACGGAGGCGCCCCCGCCGTCCTCGGACGCGACGACGTCCACCCGGTCACCGGGCGACAGCAGCCGCACCGTCCCGGCGTCGGCGATCCGCACGGGCGCCGCCACCGGTCGCGGGGCCTGCCGCTCGCGTGCCCGGTCGGTCACCGGATGCCCGCGCGCCCGGCCCCCGTCCTGCGCGCCGGCCCCCGGAAGCGGGCCCGCCGCCACGAGCGCCGCCGCGGTGACCGCGAGGCCGGCGGCCACGGCACGCCGCCGGTGCCGTACGAGCCGGTGGAGCCGATGCGATCCGCCGCGCACCCGCACGGGGTCGAAAGGCGGCACCTCGCACGTCGGCGGAGCGTCGGCACCGGGCGGAAGAGGGGAGGGAACGACGGGACGGGACACGGTGATCACCACCTGCGACGGGAGAACTGCTTGCGCACCCACGATGGGGCTTCCCGCCGGATCCCGCCGGAGCCCATGCGCTACCGACCGGTTGTGGACAACTCCCTCACCCGAAGGTGACGCTCCCCCCGCCGCCGCCCCCCAGCGGCGCCGAGCCCGCCCCCACTGCCGTACCCAGGCCGCCCGCCCGGCCGCCCCTACGGCAGCGCGATCCCCGTATTCATCCCGCCCAGCGCCTCACCGCACCGGCAGTCCCGCTCGCCGGACGTCGGCAGCGCCGCCACGGTGTCGAAGAGCACGCCCCGCAGCCGGTCCACGTTGGCCGCGAACACCCGCAGCACCTCCTCGTGCGAGACGCCCTCGCCTGTCTCGGCCCCGGCGTCGAGATCGGTGACCAGGGTCAGCGAGGTGTAGCAGAGCTCCAGCTCCCGGGCGAGCGCCGCCTCGGGATGGCCGGTCATGCCCACCACCGACCAGCCCTGCGCCCGGTGCCACAAGGATTCCGCACGGGTCCCGAAGCGCGGCCCCTCGACCACGACCAGGGTGCCGCCGTCCACCGGCTCCCACTCCCGCCCCCGGGCCGCCTTCAGCGCGGCGGCCCGCCCGGTGGGGCAGTACGGGTCGGCCAGCGACACGTGCACCACCCTGGGCACCGTGCCGTCGGGCAGCGGCACCCCGTCGAAGTACGTCGAGGGGCGGGACGTGGTGCGGTCGACGAACTGGTCGGGCACCAGCAGCGTGCCCGGCCCGTACTCGGGGCGCAGGCCGCCCACCGCGCAGGGGCCGAGCACCTGGCGCACGCCGACCGAGCGCAGTGCCCAGAGGTTCGCCCGGTAGTTGATCCGGTGCGGCGGCAGATGGTGGCCGCGCCCGTGCCGGGGCAGGAAGGCGACCCGCCGTCCGGCGACCTCGCCGAGGAAGAGGGAGTCGCTGGGCGGCCCGTAGGGGGTGTCCACCTGGATCTCGGTCACGTCGTCGAGGAACGAGTAGAAACCGGAGCCGCCGATCACGCCTATCCCGGCACCGGGGACCTTCGCCTTGTTCGCCATGCCCGCACCCTAGCCGCCGCCCGGAGCCGGGGAACGCCGAAGACCCCGTCGTCGTACGACGACAGGGTCTCGCGGAACCCGAGAGGGCGCCCGCCTAGGCGGCGGTGGTGCTGCTGGCGGAGCTGCCCGAGGACGAGGACGAACCCGAGTCCGAGGACGAGGAGGACGAGGACGTGGAGGACGACGACTTCGAGGACGACGCCGGCGAGCTGCTGGACGAGCTGCCGCGGCTGTCGTTGCGGTAGAAGCCGGAGCCCTTGAAGACGATGCCGACCGCCGAGAACACCTTCTTCAGGCGGCCCTTGCAGTTCGGGCACTCGGTCAGGGCGTCGTCGGTGAACTTCTGCACCGCCTCGAGGCCCTCGCCGCACTCGGTGCACTGGTACTGATAGGTCGGCACTGTGTTCCTCCTGGCACTCTCACTCGATGAGTGCTAACGACGCTCCATAGTGACGTATTCCGAGGGATCAGTCCACTGCGGCGGGCAGGCGGTGACCGACGCCACGTGCGACCGTGCGGCTGCGGGACGGGGTCGCCAGGCGCGTGCGCAGGGCCACCAGCGTGGCCAGCGCGAGCACCGTGCCGCCCATCGGCACCAGGAATCCGGCGCCGTCCCAGAGCCGGTCCTCGAACTGCCCGGCGATCGTGACGGCCGCCGCCTGGCCGAGCGCCACCGCGCCCGTCAGCCAGGTGAAGGCCTCGGTGCGGGCGCCCGCCGGGACCAGGTCCTCGACCAGCGTGTAGCCCGTGACCAGTGCGGGCGCGATGCACATGCCGACGAGCAGGCCGAGGCCGGCCAGGACCGGCAGCGACTGCGCGGCCCACAGGCCGGAGGCGGTCACCGCGAGGGCGGTGTACCCGACGAGCAGGCGCCGCTGCGGGGCGGCCTTCCAGGCGACGGCACCGCAGACCAGGCCGGAGAGCATGTTGCCGGCGGCGAAGACGCCGTACAGGACGCCGTTCATGCCGGGCTCCCCGATGGACTCGGTGAACGCGGCCAGGGACACCTGCATGCCGCCGAAGACCGAACCGATGCCCAGGAAGATCACGGCCAGTACGCGCACACCGGGCACGCGCAGCGCCGGAACGTGCTCCACGCGCGCGTGGCCGTCGCCGAGCCCGGCGACCCGGGGCTGGGTGCTCTTCTGGGCGGCGAACAGCAGACCGCCCACCAGGGTCAGCGCCGCCTCGGTGACCAGGCCGGCCGCCGGGTCGACGGCCGTGCACAGGGCGGTGGCCACCAGCGGGCCCAGGACGAAGGTCAGCTCGTCCGTGACCGACTCGAAGGCCGCGGCCGTGCTCATCAGCGGGGAGCCCCCGAGCTTCACGCCCCAGCGGGCGCGGACCATGGGCCCGATCTGCGGCACCGAGGCACCGGTGGGCACGGCCGCCGCGAACAGCGCCCACAGGGGGGCGTCCGTGAGCGCCAGCACGGTCAGGGTCAGGCCGGACAGGCTGTGCACGAGCACGCCGGGGAGCAGCACGGCGCGCTGCCCGAATCGGTCGGCGAGCCGGCCGCTGTAGGGGGCGAACAGGGCCATGGAGACGCCGGTGACGGCGGCCGCGGCACCCGCGACGCCGTAGGAGCCGGTGGTGTGCTGCACGAGCAGCACGATGGAGATCGTCAGCATGGCGAACGGCTGGCGTGCCGCGAAGCCGGGGAGCAGGAACGTCCAGGCACCGCGGGTGCGCAGCAGCTGTCCGTATCCGGGGCGGGAGGAGGCGGGGTGCCGCGACTCCTCCGGGGACTTCTTCGACGGGGTGACCGTGGATGCCACGGCCCGTGCCTTTCTGCCGCCTGGTAGCGCCGGTCCCGCCTGCCGGCCGGTGCCGTGCGGGAGCGCCGAGAGCTGTCCTCTTGCGCGGACTGCGGTAGATGCCGGCCCCGGCTCACGGGGCGTTCCGGCCGCCATACGGTCGCGCCAGCTCTGCTTCAGGCAGAGTTGGTTCGATCAGGTGCTTCCTTCATCGTACAGGGATCAAGCGGGGCATCACCTGTGAAAGTGAGCAGGCACACCCCGTTCACCTGCTCTTTGCCGTGGCACCGGCGGTGCCCAGCCAGCCGGCGAGCTTGCCGCCCTGGCCGACCGCGCGCAGCCGGGCCTCGGCCGCGTCCCGGACGGGATCGGTGGCGACCACGAGGAGTTCGTCCCCGCGCCGCAGCCCCGTCGTCGGCAGCGGCACGAACGACGTGCCGTCGCGCACGACCAGCGTGACGGCGGAGCCGGCGGGCAGCCGCAGTTCGCTGATCTCGACGCCGTGCATCTTGGAGCCCTCGGGGATCGTGACGGACAGCAGGTGCCCGCGCAGCCGCTCCAGCGGCGCCGACTCGATGCCGAGGTCGGCGGCCTCGTCGCCCTTGCCCAGGTGCAGCTTGCGGGCCAGCCAGGGCAGTGTCGGCCCCTGGATCAGGGTGTAGAAGACCACCAGCACGAAGACGATGTTGAAGATGCGGCGGCTGCCCTCGACGCCCTCCACCATGGGGATGGTGGCCAGGATGATGGGCACGGCGCCGCGCAGCCCGGCCCACGACATCAGGGCCTGCTCCTGCCAGGGCACCCGGAAGGGAAGCTGGCACAGCACGACGCTCAGCGGACGGGCCACCATGGTCAGCACCAGCCCGATGAGCAGGGCGGGGACGATGTCGTCGCCGAGTTCGTGCGGGGTGACCAGCAGGCCGAGCAGCACGAACATGCCGATCTGGGCGATCCAGCCGAGCCCGTCGGCGAAGCCTCGGGTGGCGGGCCAGTGCGGCAGCCGGGCGTTGCCCATGACCATCGAGGCCAGGTAGACGGCGAGGAAGCCGCTGCCGTGCACCAGCGCGCCGGCCGCGTAGGCGGCGACGGCGATGGCCATGACGGCGATGGGGTACAGACCGGAGGCGGGCAGCGCCACGTGCCGCAGCCCCCACGAGCCCAGCCAGCCCACCGCGAGCCCCATGGCGGCGCCGATGGCCAGCTCCAGGGCGATCTCACCGAGCAGCACGTACCAGTGCTCGATCGGGCCGGCCGTGGAGAACGCGACGACGAGGATGACCACCGGGGCGTCGTTGAAGCCCGACTCGGCCTCCAGCGTGCCGGTTATGCGTGCCGGGAGGGGGATCCTGCGCAGCACCGAGAAGACCGCCGCGGCGTCCGTGGAGGACACCACCGCACCGACGATCAGCGCCTGCCGCCACTCCAGCCCGGTCAGATAGTGCGCGCCCGCGGCGGTCACGCCGACGCTCACCGCGACCCCGGCCAGCGCCAGCACGGAGGCCGAGGGCAGAACGGGCTTGATCTCCTTCCACTTCGTGCCCAGACCGCCCTCGGCCAGGATCACGACGAGGGCCGCGTATCCGATGACCTGGACGAGTTCGGCACTGTCGAAGCGGATCTCGCCGATGCCGTCCTGGCCCATGGCGACGCCGATGGCCAGGTAGACGAGCAGGCTGGGGAGCCCGCTGCGCGAGGAGATCCGGACCGCCGCGACGGCGATCAGCAGGACGAGCGAGCAGACGAGCAGAAGCTGGTTGAGGTGCTGGACAGTCAGCGGCCGTTCCCTTCCCTGGCGCACGGCGCCCACGCGTTGCGGTGCGCAGACTGCCCACGCGCGGGTGCGCGGTGGTTCGTGCGCACGCCGGCAGGCGCGGGACGGTGTGCGGACACAGCGCGCGTGAGCGCACATACATGGCACACGAAGCCGCGGGACTCCGCGGCCGACTACTTCGTTACCTTACCTAACTCTTGACGTTTTCTTGACGCTCACCTTGGCAAGATCGAACGCCCGTGCGCGCCGGTACCCGACTCCGCGTCAAGGGGGCCGGGGCGGGGCGCCTAGAGTTGCCCCAGCGTTCAGTACAAAGCACAGCCCGCCCCTGCCGCTCGTGTTAGGACAGCAAGGACAGCGATGCCCCCCACCAAAACCGCCTCTTCGGGTCAGCAGCCCGGCAAGTCCGGCAGGAAGAAGGGGCGCAAAGCACGCCTTCTCGTCCTCGTGCTGGTGCTGGCCATCATCGGCGGCCTCGCCTACGGGGCGTACTGGTCCATCAGCACCGTCCGCGCGTCCTTCCCGCAGACGAAGGGCTCGCTGACGCTCGCGGGCCTGTCGGGACCGGTCGACGTCAAGCGCGACGGCTACGGCATCCCGCAGATCTACGCCTCCTCCGAGGAGGACCTGTTCATGGCGCAGGGCTACGTCCAGGCGCAGGACCGGTTCTACGAGATGGACGTGCGCCGCCACATGACCTCCGGGCGCCTGTCGGAGATGTTCGGCAAGGGCCAGGTCGACAACGACGAGTTCCTGCGCACCCTGGGCTGGGACCGGGTGGCGAAGAAGGAGTACGACGAGAAGCTGTCGGACTCCACCAAGAAGTACCTCCAGGCCTACTCGAAGGGCGTCAACGCCTACCTCCAGGGCAAGGACGGCGCGGACATCTCGCTGGAGTACGCGGCCCTCGGCTTCACCAACGACTACAAGCCGCAGGAGTGGACCCCGGTCGACTCCGTGGCCTGGCTCAAGGCGATGGCCTGGGACCTGCGCGGCAACATGCAGGACGAGGTCGACCGCGCGCTGATGACCAGCCGCCTCGGCCCGAAGCAGATCGCCGACCTGTACCCGGCGTACCCGTACAGCCGCAACAAGGCCATCGTCCAGGAAGGCCAGTACGACGAGCTGACGGAGACCTTCGAGGCCGGCGGCTCCTCGTCCGACTCGGGCACGGACACGGGTACGGGCACCGGAACCGGAACCGGTACGGGCACGGGCGCCGGTACGGGCATCGGCACCGGCACCGGCACCGGTGCGAGCACCGGCAGCGGCGGCGCCCTCGAGAGCCAACTCGCGGGTCTCCAGAACGTCCTGGACGACCTGCCCACCGCCGTCGGCGTGAACGGCAACGGCATCGGCTCCAACTCCTGGGTCGTCTCCGGCGACCACACCATCACCGGCAAGCCGCTGCTCGCCAACGACCCGCACCTGTCGCCCTCGCTGCCCTCGGTCTGGTACCAGATGGGCCTGCACTGCCGCACGGTCTCCGACAAGTGCCGCTACGACGTCAGCGGCTACACCTTCGCGGGCATGCCCGGCGTCGTCATCGGCCACAACAAGGACATCGCCTGGGGCCTGACCAACTCCGGCGTCGACGTCACCGACCTGTACCTGGAGAAGATCACCGGCGACGGCTACCAGTACGACGGCAAGGTGGTCCCCTTCAAGACCCGCGAGGAGACCATCAAGGTCGCCGGCGGCGCCTCGAAGAAGATCGTCGTCCGGGAGACCGACAACGGGCCCCTGCTGTCCGACCGCGACGACGAGCTGGTCAAGGTCGGCAAGAAGGCCACCGTCGACAGCGCGGCGCCCGACCGCGCCGACGGCTACGGCGTCTCCCTGCGCTGGACGGCGCTGGACGCGGGCACCACGATGGACGCCGTCTTCGCGATCGACCGGGCCAAGGACTGGGACGACTTCCGCGAGGCCGCGGCCCTGTTCGAGGTGCCGTCCCAGAACCTGGTCTACGCCGACACCGAGGGCCACATCGGCTACACGCTGCCCGGCAGGATCCCGGTGCGCGCCGAGGACCACGACGGCTCCGTCCCGGCGCCGGGCTGGGACTCCAAGTACCACTGGACCGGCAAGTACATCGACGCGGACGAGCTGCCGTACGAGTTCGACCCCGAGCGCGGCTACATCGTCACCGCCAACCAGGCCGTGATCGACGAGGAGGCCTACCCGTACTCCCTCACCACGGACTGGGGTTACGGCACCCGCAGCCAGCGGATCACCGCCCTGATCGAGCAGAAGATCAAGGACGACGGCAAGATCTCCACGGACGACATGCGGCAGATGCAGCTCGACAACAGCAGCGAGATGGCCAAGCTGCTGGTGCCCCAGCTCCTGAAGATCGACATCGCCGACAAGGACGTGCGCGAGGCACAGAAGCTGCTGGAGGGCTGGGACTACACCCAGGACGCCGACTCGGCCGCCGCCGCCTACTTCAACGCGGTCTGGCGCAACATCCTCAAGCTCGCCTTCGGCAACAAGCTGCCCAAGGAACTGCGGGTCGAGGGCCAGTGCCTGTGGGTGGACCCGGTCAACACCACCGGGCCCGCGGACGAGGTGAACAAGGTCTACGAGTGCGGTCAGCGCGACGCCGGCCAGGCCCAGCCCGACGGCGGCGACCGCTGGTTCGAGGTCGTCCGCAAGCTGCTGGACGACCCGAAGAGCGACTGGTGGACCACGCCCGCCTCCGGCACCCGCAAGGGCGCCGACCACAATCGCGACGACCTGTTCAAGCGCGCCATGGTCGACGCCCGCTGGGAGCTGACCGCCGAGCTCGGCAAGGACATCGACACCTGGAGCTGGGGCCGGCTGCACCGCCTGTTCCTGAAGAACCAGACCCTCGGCACCGAGGGCCCGGGCTTCCTGAAGTACGCGCTGAACCGCGGTCCGTGGAAGCTCAGCGGCGGCGAGGCGGCGGTCAACGCCACCGGCTGGAACGCGGCCGGCGGCTACGGAGTGGTGTGGGTGCCGTCCATGCGGATGGTGGTCAACCTCGGTGACCTCGACAAGTCCCGGTGGATCAACCTCACCGGCGCCTCCGGGCACGCCTACAGCGCCCACTACACCGACCAGACGGACAAGTGGGCCGAGGGCGAACTGCTGCCCTGGGCGTTCACCGAGAAGGCGGTCGGCGAGAGCACCAGCGACACCCTGGTGCTCAAGCCGTAGGACGGCCGGCCCCGATGTGAGAAAGGCCTCCACGCACGCGTGGAGGCCTTTCTCGTGCGCGCGTCCGCGTGCCTCAGCGGAACCGGCGCACCCCCGACGGCGTCACCACCGCGTCCACCGGCCGGTCGTGCGGCTCCTCGGGGACGCGCGCGACGACCTCCCGGTCGTACAGCAGGACCAGCAGCGCCGGACGCGCGCCCGCCCGCTCCAGACGCGCGAGGACCCGGTCGTAGGAGCCGCCGCCGCGCCCCAGCCGCATCCCGCGTTCGTCGACCGCCAGCCCCGGCAGCAGCACGACGTCGGCGGCCGTCACGGCGTCCGGCCCCAGGCGCTCGCCCGCGGGCTCCGACAGCGTCATCCGCCCGCCGTGCCGCACGCGCACGAGGGACTCCTCGCCGCGGTAGGCGCCCCAGTCCAGGTCGTTGTCGGGCAGCAGCACCGGCAGCAGCACACGCACGCCCCGCGCGCGCAGCGCGTCCAGCAGCGCGAGGGTGCCCGGTTCGGCGCCCACGGACACGTACGCCGCCACCGTCCGCGCCCCGGCCACCTCGGGCAGCGAGAGTGCCCGCTCGGCCAGCGCGTCCGCCGCCTCGCGCACGTCGTCCGAGGTCAAGGCGTTGCGCGCGGCGATGAACTCCCGCCGCAGGGACCGCTTGCCGGGCTCGTCGGCCCGTCCGGTGAGGCTCACATGCCCCTCCTGTACTGTTCTGATCTGCTCATACGGGCGACGGCGATCCGGGGTCACAGGTTCTCCCGAAGTCACCGGATAGGGTGGCGGTCATGACTCAGTCCCACCCCAGGATCAGCAAGGCTGTCATCCCCGCAGCCGGGCTCGGTACCCGGTTCCTGCCGGCTACCAAAGCCACTCCCAAGGAGATGCTGCCGGTCGTCGACAAGCCGGCGATCCAGTACGTGGTCGAAGAAGCCGTCTCCGCGGGTCTCGGAGACGTCCTCATGGTCACTGGCCGCAACAAGCGCCCCCTCGAGGACCACTTCGACCGCAATTACGAACTGGAGTCCGCCCTCCAGAAGAAGGGCGACGCCGGACGCCTGGCCAAGGTCCAGGAGTCCAGCGACCTCGCCATGATCCACTACGTGCGCCAGGGCGACCCCAAGGGTCTCGGCCACGCCGTGCTGTGCGCCGCCCCGCACGTGGGCGACGAGCCCTTCGCGGTCCTGCTCGGCGACGACCTGATCGACCCCCGCGACCCGCTGCTGCAGCGCATGATCGACGTGCAGGAGCAGCACGGCGGCAGCGTCATCGCCCTCATGGAGGTCGAGCCCGAGCAGATCCACCTCTACGGCTGCGCGGCCGTGCAGGCCACCGAGGACGGCGACGTCGTCAAGGTGAGCGGACTGGTCGAGAAGCCCGATCCGGCCGACGCCCCCTCCAGCTACGCCATCATCGGCCGCTACGTCCTCGACCCGCACATCTTCGACATACTGCGCAAGACCGAGCCCGGCCGCGGTGGCGAGATCCAGCTCACCGACGCCCTCCAGCAGCTCGCCGAGGACGAGACGGTGGGCGGCCCGGTGCACGGCGTCGTCTTCAAGGGCCGCCGCTACGACACCGGCGACCGGGGCGACTACCTGCGTGCCATCGTCAGACTGGCGTGCGAACGTGAGGACCTGGGCCCCGACTTCCGGACCTGGCTCCGCAGTTACGTAGCCGAGGAGATGTAACGACGTTGAGCAGCGCCGCGCACCGTGCCACCGGCCACGACCACTCCGCCCCGGACGACCGCCCGGGCCCGGGCGGGCTCTGGTCGGTGCAGGACCACCTGGACGACATCCTCGCCACCGTCCGCCCCCTGGAGCCCATCGAGCTGCACCTGCTCGACGCCCAGGGATGCGTCCTGGTCGACGACGTCACGGTGCCGGTCTCGCTGCCGCCGTTCGACAACAGCTCCATGGACGGGTACGCGGTGCGGGTCACCGACGTGGCGGGCGCGAGCGAGGAGTTCCCCGCCGTCCTGGAGGTCGTCGGCGACGTCGCCGCCGGCCAGGCCGAACCGCCCACGGTGGGCCCCGGCCAGGCCGCCCGCATCATGACCGGCGCCCCCCTGCCGCCCGGCGCCGAGACGGTCGTCCCCGTCGAGTGGACCGACGGCGGCCTCGGGGAGGGCCCGGCCGCCGGGATGCGCGCCCGCAGCCTCGCCCCGGAGGGCGCCGAGGGCCAGGTCCGCGTGTACCGGCCGGCCGAGGCGGGCGCGCACGTGCGCACGGCGGGCAGCGACGTGCGGGCGGGCGACCGCGCGCTGCGCGCCGGCACGGTCCTCGGACCCGCGCAGATCGCCCTGCTCGCCGCGATCGGCCGCGGCCGGGTCCGGGTGCGCCCCCGCCCGCGCGTGGTGGTGCTGTCCACCGGCAGCGAACTCGTCCAGCCCGACGAGGAACTGGCCCCGGGTCAGATCTACGACTCCAACAGCTTCGCCCTCACTGCCGCCGCCCGCGACGCCGGCGCCATCGCCTACCGCGTGGGCGCGGTCGCCGACGACGCCGAGACCCTGCGCTCCACCATCGAGGACCAGCTCGTCCGCGCCGACCTGATGGTCACCACCGGCGGCGTCAGCGTCGGCGCGTACGACGTGGTCAAGGAGGCGCTGGAGCACGTCGCCGACGAGGACGAGCCCGGCAGCGGCGTGGAGTTCCGCAAGCTCGCCATGCAGCCCGGCAAGCCCCAGGGCTTCGGCTCCATCGGCCCCGACCACACCCCGCTGCTCGCCCTGCCCGGCAACCCCGTGTCGTCGTACGTCTCCTTCGAGCTGTTCGTCCGCCCCGCGATCCGCACCCTGATGGGCCTGCCCGACGTGCACCGCCCGACGGCCACCGCCACGCTCGCCGCCGACACGGCGCTGACCTCGCCGAAGGGCCGACGGCAGTTCCTGCGCGGCCGGCTCGGCGACGGTTCGGTCACCCCCGTCGGCGGCGCCGGATCCCATCTGGTGGCCGCGCTCGCGCAGGCCGACGCGCTGATCGTCGTCCCGGAGGACACCGAGTCGGTCGAGCCCGGCGCCGAGGTCGAGGTGGTCCTGCTCCGCTGACCGGGCCCGGTTGGCGGTACCGTGTCGCGCACAGCAGGCCCACGCGCCGCACCGCGACGGGCCCGGACCGGGAGCGCCACACAGCATGAGCACGCAGGACCGACCCACCGAGGACGGCCAGGACACGCAGGGCAGGCTGACGCACATCGACGAGGCGGGCGCCGCCCGGATGGTCGACGTGTCCGCCAAGGACGTCACCGCGCGCACCGCGCGCGCGAGCGGACGCGTCCTGGTCGCGCCCCGCGTCGTGGAACTGCTGCGCGGCGAGGGCGTTCCCAAGGGCGACGCCCTGGCCACCGCGCGGATCGCGGGCATCATGGGAGCCAAGCGCACCCCCGACCTGATCCCGCTGTGCCACCCCTTGGCGCTCTCCGGTGTGAAACTGGACCTGTCGGTCGCGGACGACGCCGTCGAGATCACCGCGACGGTGCGGACGACGGATCGCACGGGTGTCGAGATGGAGGCGCTCACCGCGGTCTCCGTCGCCGCGCTCACCGTGATCGACATGGTCAAGGCGGTCGACAAGAAGGCGGTCATCACGGACGTGCGCGTGGAGGAGAAGACGGGCGGCAAGTCGGGCGACTGGAGCCGGTCATGACACTCGACACGTCGGCGGGCGGCGCCCTGCTCGCCCCCTACAGCGCCCTGGTCGTCACCGCCTCCAACCGGGCCGCCGCCGGTGTCTACGAGGACAAGGGCGGCCCGCTGGTCGCCGAGGGCCTGCGGCGCTTCGGCTTCGCCGTGGACGGGCCCCAGGTGGTCCCGGACGGCGACCCCGTCGAGGCCGCCCTGCGCGCGGGCGTCGACGCGGGCTACGACGTGATCGTCACCACCGGCGGCACGGGTATCTCGCCCACCGACCGCACCCCCGAGGCGACCCGCGCGGTGATCGGCCACGAGGTCCCCGGCATCGCGGAGGCCATCCGGGCCCACGGCCGGGACAAGGTGCCCACCGCGGCGCTCTCCCGGGGACTGGCCGGGGTGGCGCGCGGGACGCTGATCGTCAATCTGCCGGGTTCCAGCGGCGGCGTGAAGGACGGCCTCGCGGTCCTGGAGCCGCTGCTGACGCACGCCGTGGACCAGCTCCGCGGTGGTGACCATCCCCGGCCGGGCAGCGGTGGGGGTGCGAGCTGAACACTCCCTCCTGGCCGGTCGTGCTGGTGGACGGCGACATCGTCCTCCGGCCGATAAAGCTGCGCGACCAGCGGACGTGGCGCGAGGTCAACCGGCGCAACCGCGACTGGCTGCGGCCCTGGGAGGCGACCATTCCGCCGCCCGCGCCCGGCGGTCCGCTCGCGCACCGGCCGACCTTCCGCCAGATGGTCCGCCACCTCAGGGCGGAGGCGAACGCGGGCCGGATGCTGCCCTTCGTGATCGAGTACGAGGGGCGGCTGGTCGGGCAGTTGACGGTGGCGGGGATCACCTGGGGCTCGATGTGCTCCGGGCACGTCGGCTACTGGGTGGACGAGGCGGTGGCCGGGCGCGGAGTGATGCCGACGGCGGTGGCGATGGCCGTGGACCACTGTTTCCGCACCGTGGGACTGCACCGCGTCGAGGTCTGCATTCGCCCGGAGAACGGGCCGAGCCGCCGGGTCGTGGAGAAACTCGGATTCCGCGAGGAGGGCCTCCGGCCGCGTTATCTCCACATCGACGGCGGATGGCGGGACCACCTCGTGTTCGCGCTCACCGCGGAAGAGGTCCCGGAGGGGATGCTGCGCCGCTGGCACCGGTCACGGGACCAGGCGCAGGGCCGGAGTTCACGCGAAACCCCCGGGAATCACGCCCGGCCCGGCAGTGGAATTGAATAAACGTTCGAAATTGATCGGGTCGCACCGGGCCCAACCGGATAATTCGCGGCCCCGACCGTCGGCCGATCGCATCGATCGCAAAAAAAGTTCGAAATATCAGCCAGATCGTGCGACACACCGGCTCAATTGGCGGATGGCCCCATGCAAACCCCTCTACCGTGTGAGGCGTGAGCAGCAGCGGCCTCATCTACGCAGTTATCGTCGGGGCCTGGGCCGCCTACTTGGTGCCGATGTGGCTCCGTAGGCAGGACGAGCTGAACGAAGCCCGTCCGACGGAACGCTTCAGCACAGCCATCCGGCTGCTGTCCGGAAGGGCGGGCATGGAGCGCCGGTACGCCAAGGACCTGCGGTCGCGCTCCGCCGACGAGGCGGAGCCCGACGCCGACGCCCCGGACGCCGTCACCGACTCGGTGGACGTCCGGGCGTTCGCCGTGTCCAGAACCGGCCTGCACACCCGGCCGGCCGACCCGGGGCACCCCGCGGAACACGCCGAACCCGACCGCGCCGAGGCGGACACGCGCACCGGGCGCGTCCGGCCCGGCCGGAGCTCCGAGCCCGGCGCGGCCCCGGCCGGCAAGGGGACGCCCGCGGCCCGGCGCGCCCCCGCCTCCCCGGCGGCGGCCCGCGCCCGGCGCACCAAGGTGCTCGCCCGACGCCGGCGCACCACCGTGGTGCTGTTCCTCGCCTTCACGCTCGGCACCGTCGTCGCGGCGGTCGGCGGGCTGGCCTTCCTGTGGGCGCCCGGCGTGCCCGCGGTGCTGCTCAGCGCGTACATCGCCTACCTGCGGTCCCAGGAACGGCGCCGGTTCGCCTTCCACATGGACCGCCGCCAGGCCGAGGCCGCCGCGCGGCGGCTGCGCGAGCGCGACCGCCGGCCGCGCCGGCGCGCCCCCGCCGACCTCACCGAGGCCCCCGACACCGAGGAGCCGGACGAGGCACCCGAGGCCGAGCCCGACCCCGGGCTCTCCGCGCTCGCCGCGGACCGCCGGGCCCTGGTGGAGCAGACCGACCACGCCGAGTGGGTCGACCAGCAGCGCGAACGCCAGCGGCGGCCCGGCCAGGGCGAGAGCTGGGACCCCGTGCCCGTGCCCCTGCCCACCTACGTGACCGCGCCGGTCGCCCCCCGCGCCACACCCGACGTGGACCTCGCGGCGCCCGACGCCTGGAGCTCGGCCCGCTCCAGCGCCGTCGCCCCCGACCGGGACGACACGGCGACCCCGCCCGAGCCCGACCGCACGGCCGACCGCGCCGAGGACCGGCCCGAGGGCCCCGGCCGCAGCGGCGCCCGCCGCGCGGCCTCCGCCCGCCGGGCCCGCGAACGCGGCCGGACCCCGCTGTTCGACCAGTACGAGGACGGCGACCGCCCCCGGGCGGCCAACGAATAGGACGCCCGGACCCCGTCGCCGGGAAGCGATTTTTGAGCAGGCCGATCGGGGTGCTAAAGTTTCACTCGTTGCAAGGGCCTGTGGCGCAGTCCGGTAGCGCACCTCGTTCGCATCGAGGGGGCCAGGGGTTCAAATCCCCTCAGGTCCACGCATCATGAAGCCCCAGTCAGGGATCACTGACTGGGGCTTCATCGTGTCCCGGCCCCCGGGCCGCCGGGCACCGGCAGGGATCAGCCCGCCGCCCGGACTGACAGCTCGTCACCCGCCCCCCGTCGCAGCGCAACCGCCGCCGGCAGCACCGACGCCGCCACCGCCACGAGCGCGCACGCGCCCGACACCGCGCCCAGGGCCGTCCAGGGCAGGGGGAGGGAGACGGCCGGGGCCGAGAGCAGGAGCAGGGCGGCCCGCATGCCCAGGAGGTCGAGGACCGTCACCGCGAGCCCCAGGACGGTGCCGACCGCCACCACCGCCAGGGACTCCGCCGCCACCAGCCGCAGCACCTGTCCCCGGGTGGCGCCCGCCAGACGCAGGGCCGCCAGCTCCCGCCGTCGGTCGGACGTCGCCATGACCAGGGTGGCCGCCAGCGCGATCCCCGCGTACACCAGGGCCAGCCCCAGCACCAGCAGGAAGCCGGCCCGCGACGTGCCGTCCGTGCCGGGCGCCGTCGCCCGCAGCCACGCCCCCCGGGTGAGCACCTCCCCGCCCGAGGACCGCACCGCCTCGCGCAGCCCCGCCGCCACCGCCGCTCGGTCCGCGCCCCGCGCCACCGTCACCTCCACCCGGTCGACGCTCGCGCCCCGCGCGTTCGCCGGGGTCACGTACGCCCCGTTGTCACCGGTGCCGACCGGCATCACCGCCGCGATCCGCAGCGAACGCCGGGTGCCGTCGCCGAGCCGGACCGTCACGCGCTGCCCGACCGTGTGCCGCTCCCACTCCTCGTCGACCACGATCGAGTCGTCGTCCAGATCGGTGATCCGGCCGGCCGTCAGCGGGATCCGCGCGGTCGCCGCCAGCGCCTCCGGGTCGGCCGCCCGCGCCTCGGACCGGACCAGCGCCACGCCCTCCTCCACGACGTACACCGCCGTCGGCGCGGTCGGCGACACGGCCGCCGTGCCCGGCACCGCCCGCAGCCGCCGCAGGGCGTCCGCGTCGAGGCCGCCCTCCGCCCGCACCACCAGGTCCGCCACGGTCCGCTCCCGCGCCTCCGCCGCCCGCGCCCCGTTCAGCGTCGCCGCCGCCCCGAGCAGCGAACCCGTCAGCGCCACCGTCACCAGGACCGGCGCCGCCACCGAGGCCGTGCGCCGGACCGACGCGGCGGCGTTCTCCCGCACCAGCATCCCGCCCGCACCGCGCGGCCGGCACGGCAACCGGGCCGGCAGCCGGATCAGCGGGCGCACCAGCGCCGGGGCCAGCAGCGCCACCGCAGTGATCAGCAGCAGGGGACGGCTGACGTACGTCTTGCGGTGCAGCAGGTCGCCCGGATCGCCCAGCAGCGTCACGGCCAGGGTCACCGCGGCCGTCAGCAGCAGCGTCGTACCGCACACCAGACGGCCCCGCGTCAGCACGCCCCTGTCCACCGACGCCTCGCGCAGCGCCTCGGCCGGCCGGGTCCGTCCCGCCCGCCAGGACGCCGCCACCACCCCGCACAGGGCGACCAGCAGGCCCGTCCAGAACGCCAGGTGATACGGCCACACCCGGTCCCCGATCCCGAACCAGCCCGGCGCCAGCCCCTGCTCCACCGTCCACGCCGCGAGCCGGGGCGCGGCCCGCCCGCCCAGCGCGCAGCCCGTCGCCGAGGCGAGGACCCCGACCAGCAGCGCCTCGGCGGTCACCAGCCGGCGCACCTGGCCCGGCGTCGCGCCCGCCAGGCGCAGCAGCCCGAACTCGCGGCGCCGCTGCGCCACCGTGAAGGAGAACGTCGACGCCACCACGAACACCGATACGAAGGCGGCCACCCCGCCCGCCGTGCCGAACAGGGCGTGCAGCGCCGTCACCGCCTCCCGGTCCCGGTCCGGCGCCGCGTCCGCCAGCCGCCGCGCGGCACCGGTCAGGACCTGGGCACGGTCGCCCACCACCCGCCGTACCTCCGCCGGGTCCGCGTCCACCACCATCTGCGTGCTCGACGGCGACAGCCGGGCCGCGCGGGCGTCGGTGAGGAAGACGGCCCGCTCGACGTCCGGGCCGTCCACGGTGCCGACGACCCGCAGGGTGCCCTGGGGGGTGCGCAGCGGCTCGCCCACGGCCGCCCAGTCGCCCGTGACCACCACCTCGCCGTCCGCCCCCGGAGCCCGCCCCGCGCTCAGCGCGTACGGGGCGAAGGCCGCCGTCGACCACGGGTGGCCCACCAGATCACGCGGCCCGCCCTCGACCCGCACGGGGAAGGAACGGTCCTCGGTGACCCGGCCCAGCGCCCGCAGCGCGGCCACCGTCCCCGGCGGCACCGGACGCGGATGCGCCAGCGGCTCGGTGCGGACGCCGTTCGCGGTCGGCACCCGCAGCGTGTCGTGCCCCCGCACCACCACGGGTGCCGCCGCGAACCGCTCCGGGGCGCGCTCGGGCGCGTCCGACGAGGAGGCCAGGGCCAGGCCGGTCACGGTGAGCAGGGCGACGCCGAGCGCCAGGGCGACGAAGCCGCCCACGAAGGAGGTCCAGCGCACGCGCAGGGTGCGCGGGGCGAGGCTCAGCACGACAGGGCCTCCTGACCGGCGGTCTCCAGCGTCGTCATGCGGGCCGCGATCTCCCCGGCCGGGGCACCCGCCAGCTCGCCGTGCACCCGGCCGTCGACCAGGAACACGACCCGGTCCGCCCAGGAGGCGGCCAGCGGGTCGTGGGTGACCATGACGACCGTGCGGCCCTCCGCGTCGACCATGTCCCGCAGCAGCGCCAGCACCTCGCGGCCGGTGCGCGTGTCCAGCGCGCCGGTCGGCTCGTCGCCGAACAGCACCTCGGGCCGGGTGATCAGCGCCCGCGCCAGCGCTACCCGCTGCTGCTGACCGCCCGACAGCTCGGACGGCCGGTGCCGGGCGCGCTCACCGAGCCCGACCCGCCGCAGCGCCTCCCGCACCTCGGCGCCGCGCGGGCGCCGTCCGGCCAGGCGCAGCGGCAGCGCGACGTTCTGCTCGGCCGTCAGGAACGGGAGCAGGTTGAACGCCTGGAAGACGAACCCGATCCGCTCCCGGCGCAGCAGCGTCAGCCGCCGCTCGCTCAGCGCGGTCAGCTCCGTCCCCCCGAGCCGTACCGAGCCCGCGGTGGGCCGGTCCAGGCCGGCCGCACAGCTCAGCAGCGTCGACTTGCCCGAGCCGGAGGGGCCCATGACGGCGGTGAAGGTGCCGGCCGGGAAGGCGAGCGACACCCCGTCGAGGGCGGCCACCTCGCCACCGCCCGTCCCGTATCTCCTGCTGACGCCGCGCAGTTCGACCGCGCCGGTTCCGCTGCCCGCGATACCCATGTCTTCCGCTGCCCCCACTCGTCCGGTGTGCGTGGGGTCCACGAAACCGCGACAGGGGCCGCCGGGTCGGTGCGGCAGGGGCGAGACCTGGGGTGGGGCCAGGCATACCCTCCCGAGTACGTCCTACGGGACCTGGAGGGCCTTCGCGTAGCAGAGGCTCTCCTCGTGGAACCGGTAGTAGCCGAACTTCTCGCAGGGCTCGTAGCCGCTGGAGACGTAGAGGGCGACGGCCTCCGGCTGCTTGGTGCCGGTCTCCAGGACCATGCGGGACCGGCCGGCCGCGCGGGCGTCCTCCTCCAGGGCGGCCAGGATGCGCCGGGCCAGCCCCCGGCCGCGCATCTGCTCGATCACGAACATCCGCTTCAGCTCGGCGTCACCGTCGAGATTGCCCTCGTCGTTCGCGTCCTGGCTGCGCCAGCCGCCGGAGGCCACCGGAACGTCGTTCTCGTCGTACGCGATCAGGTACAGGCCGTTCGGCGGCGTGAAGTCCGCGGGGTCGAGCTGGGTGGCGTCGCCGCCGTCGCCGTAGCGGAGGTCGTACTCGGCCTGGACCTCGTCGTTCAGCTTCACGGCGTCGGGGTGGTCGAACGGGACCCGGCGTATGTTCATGCTTCCTACCGTATGTCGATGCGCAATCCGGAGACGGACATCGTCCAGTGTGCCGGTATCGTGCGCTGATGCTCACCGTGACCTCCGTGAATGTGAACGGTCTGCGCGCCGCCACGAAGAAGGGCTTCGTGGAGTGGCTCGCGGACACCTCCGCCGACGTGCTCTGCCTTCAGGAGGTGCGGGCCGAGCCCCAGCAGTTGCCCGAGCACGTGCGCACCCCCGACGGCTGGCACGTGACGCACGCCCCCGCCGCCGCGAAGGGCCGCGCCGGGGTCTCCCTCTACACCCGCCGGGAACCCGACCGCGTCCGCATCGGCTTCGGCTCGTCCGAGTTCGACACGAGCGGCCGGTACGTCGAGGCCGACCTGCCCGGTGTGACGGTGGCCTCCCTCTACCTGCCCTCCGGCGAGGTCGGCACCGAGCGCCAGGACGAGAAGATCCGCTTCATGGGCGAGTTCCTGCCCTACCTCAAGGAACTGGGCGGACGCGCCGCCGCCGAGGGCCGCGAGGTCGTGGTCTGCGGCGACTGGAACATCGCCCACCGGCAGGCGGACCTGAGGAACTGGCGCGGCAACACCAAGAACTCCGGCTTCCTCCCGGAGGAACGGGAGTGGCTCGGCCGCGTCCTCGACCCCTCCGACGGCGGCTACGTCGACGTGGTGCGCGCCCTGCACCCCGACGCGGAGGGACCGTACTCGTGGTGGTCGTACCGGGGGCGGGCCTTCGACAACGATTCGGGATGGAGGATCGACTACCACGTGGCGACGCCGGGGCTGGCCGCCCGGGCCGTGAAGGGGTACGTCGAGCGGGCCGCCACGCACGCCGAGCGCTGGTCGGACCATGCGCCGGTGACCGTCGTCTACGGGCGCTGACCCTCGTCCGGCTTCTCCCGCAGTCTCCGGTCCAGGGCGAGGGAGAGTTCCGCCTCCACCACGCTGCGGGCCAGGGGGCGCAGGCGGGGGACGTCCTGGGCGGTGGCGTGGCGCAGGATCAGCTCGGTGAAGATGTCGGCGAGGGCCTCGGCGTGGTCGCGGACGCGTCTGCCGGCGTCCAGGACCTCGGCGAGGGGGATGCCCTCGCGGACCAGCGCCGAGGAGACGTCCAGCAGGCGGTGGCTGATGTGGACGAGTTCGTCGCCGTCGGTGCCCAGGTAGCCCAGTTCCATGGCGGCGGCGAGGTTGTCCGGGGTGACCTCGCCCTCGAAGCGGGCGGCGAGTTCCTCGGGGGTGAGGCGGACCGGGGTCTCCTCGGTGGGTTCGCCGATGCCGAGCAGATCGCCGACGTCGCGGCCGTGGTCGAAGGCGTCGGCGAGTTCCGCGATGCCGCTGAGGGTGTGGCCGCGTTCCAGCAGCGCCGCGATGGTGCGCAGGCGGGCCAGGTGGTGGTCGTCGTACCAGGCGATGCGGCCCTCGCGGCGGGGCGGCGGGATCAGCTTGCGCTCGCGGTAGAACCGCAGGGTGCGCACGGTGATGCCGGCCAGCCGGGCCAGTTCCTCCATGCGGTACTCGCGCGGGCCTGCGGGTCGTCCGGCGTCTCCAGCGTCTTCTGCCACGCCGGAAGCCTATGTCGTACCGGCGGTAACTTTCCTTGCCGCGCCCCCTACCCATCAGTACGGAGCTGCTCTACTCTCCCCATTGCGCCAGTGTTCACTGGCGGAGTTCTAGGCGACGCGTGGAGGCTTCGTGATGGCCGAGCACGAGCAGGTTCGAGAACACGTGCGGGTGGCGGTGATCGGGTCCGGCTTCGGCGGGCTGGGGGCCGCCGTGCGGCTGCGCCGCGAGGGGATCACCGACTTCGTCGTCCTCGAGAGGTCCGACAGCGTCGGCGGCACCTGGCGGGACAACAGCTACCCGGGGTGCGCCTGCGACGTGCCGTCCCACCTCTACTCGTTCTCCTTCGCGCCCAACCCGGAGTGGCCGCGCACCTTCTCCGGGCAGCGGCACATCCGGGCGTACCTGGAGCACGTGACCGACACCTTCGGGCTGCGCCCCCACATCCGCTTCGGCTCGGAGGTGGAGCGGGCGGCGTGGGACGCGGAGCGGTTGCGGTGGGAGATAGAGACGGCGCGCGGGAGCCTCACGGCCGACGTCGTCGTCTCGGCCACCGGCCCGCTGTCCGACCCCAAGGTCCCGGACGTCCCCGGCCTCGACTCCTTCCCCGGCAGGGTCTTCCACTCCGCCCGCTGGGACCACGACCTCGACCTCACCGGCAAGCGCGTCGCCGTGATCGGCACCGGCGCCTCCGCCATCCAGATCGTCCCGGCCATCCAGCCGAAGGTCGGCCGCCTCACCCTCTTCCAGCGCACCCCGGCCTGGGTGATGCCCCGCATGGACCGGGCGATCAGCGGCGCCGAGCGCGCCCTGCACCGGGCGCTGCCCGTCACCACCAAGCTGCGCCGGGGCCTGCTGTGGGGCATCCGGGAACTCCAGGTGCAGGCCTTCACCAAGCACCCGAACGAGCTGGGATTCGTCGAGCGGATCGCCAAGCGCAACATGGCCTCCGCCATCAAGGACCCGGCCCTGCGCGCCAAGCTCACCCCCGACTACCGCATCGGCTGCAAGCGGATCCTGCTGTCGAGCGAGTACTACCCGGCGCTCGCCCGGCCCAATGTCGACGTGGTCGCCGCCGGACTCGGCGAGGTGCGCGGCAGCACCCTCGTCGGCGCCGACGGCAGCGAGGCCGAGGCCGACGTGATCATCTTCGGCACCGGTTTCCACGTCACCGACATGCCCATCGCCGAGCGGGTCGTGGGCGCGGACGGGCGGACGCTCGCGGAGACCTGGAAGGGCGGCATGGAGGCCCTGCGGGGAGCCTCGGCGCCCGGCTTCCCCAACTGGATGACGATCATCGGTCCCAACACCGGCCTCGGGAACTCGTCCATGATCCTCGTCATCGAGTCCCAGTTGAACTACATGGCCGACTACCTGCGCCAGCTCGACGTCCTCGGCGGCAGGGTCGCCCTCGACGCCCGCCCCGCCGCCGTGCGCGGCTGGAACCACCGGGTGCAGGAGCGCATGAAGCGCACCGTGTGGAACACCGGCGGCTGCACGAGCTGGTACCTGGACCCGAGCGGCCGCAACACCACCATCTGGCCCGGCACCACCTCCGAGTTCCGGCGTGCGACGCGGAGGGTGGACCTCGCCGAGTACGAGGTGCTGCGCGCAGCACCCGCGGCCGCGAAGTCCCCCGCCGGCACGAGCGCGGAGGTGGGCGCGTGAGCCGCATCGCGTACGTCGCCTCCGGTCCCTACGCCCCGCCCGTGCCCGCCCATGTGCTGACCGTCACCTCCGCCGACGGGGCCCGGCTGCACGTGGAGGTGCACGGACCCGAGAACGCCCCCGCGGTCGTCCTGGCCCACGGCTGGACCTGCTCGACCGCCTTCTGGGCGGCGCAGATCCGCGCCCTGTCCGCCGGACACCGGGTCATCGCCTACGACCAGCGCGGCCACGGCCGCAGCCCGGCGAGCCGTACGTGCGGCACCGACGCCCTCGCCGACGACCTGGAAGCGGTGCTCAGGGCCACCCTCGCGCCCGGCGAACGGGCCGTGATCGCCGGGCACTCCATGGGCGGGATGACGGTCATGGCCGCCGCCGCGCGGCCCGCCGTGCGGGAGCACGCCGCGGCCGTCCTGCTGTGCAGCACGGGCAGTTCGCGGCTGGTGGCGTCCGCCACCGTGCTGCCGCTGCGGGAGGGCCGGGTGCGCACCTGGCTGACCCGGCGCGTCCTCGGCTCCAGGGCCCCGCTCGGGCCGGTCACGCCCGTCGCGCTGAGGATCCTCAAGTACGGGACGATGGGCCCCGGTTCGGCCCCGCACATGGTCGAGGCGTGTGCCCGCATCGTGCACGCCTGCCCGCGTGCGGTGCGCCACGCCTGGTCGGAGGTGCTGGACCTGCTCGACCTCGACCACGGCGTACGGGAGTTGAGGGTGCCCGTCGAGGTGATCGTCGGCACCGCGGACCGGCTGACCCCGCCCGTGCACGCCCGCTCGCTGGCCGAGGCGCTGCCCAACTGCGTGGGCCTGACGGAACTTCCGGGACTCGGTCACATGACGCCCGTCGAGGCGCCGGAACTGGTCACGGAGAAGATACGCGCGCTCGCCGCCGAACACATACCGGTCACGCCCAGGGCATCCGCGAAGCCCGCCGCATCCGCGAAGCCCGCGGGGCCGGGGCGGTCCGTAGGATCCGCGGAATCCGCAGACACGCACGCCGTACACGCCGAGGAGAGCGCATGAGCAGGGTGAGTCTGGAAGGCCGGGTCGCCGTCGTCACCGGAGCGGCGCGGGGCGTCGGGGAGTTGCTGGCCCGCAAGCTCTCCGCGCGCGGGGTGAAGGTCGCCCTGGTCGGGCTGGAGCCGGACGGGCTCAAGCAGGTCTCGGCCCGGCTGCACACCGACAGCGAGGTCTGGCACGCCGACGTCACCGACCACGAGACGATGGCCCGGGTCGCCGGTGAGGTCCGGGAGCGGTTCGGCAGGGTCGACATCGTCGTCGCCAACGCGGGCGTCGCCACCGGCGGTCCGTTCGCCGCCTCCGACCCCGAGTCCTGGCGCCGGGTCATCGAGGTCAACCTGATCGGCTCGGCGGTGACGGCCCGCGCCTTCCTGCCGGCGCTGTTCGACAGCCGCGGCTATCTGCTCCAGATCGCGTCCCTGGCCGCGATCACGCCCGCGCCGATGATGACGGCCTACTGCGCCTCCAAGTCCGGTGTGGAGGCGTACGCGCACAGCCTGCGCGCCGAGGTCGGCCCTCGCGGCGTGAAGGTCGGCGTCGGCTATCTGTCGTGGACCGACACCGACATGGTGCGCGGCGCCGACCAGGACGACGTCATGCGGGAGCTGAGGCGGCGGCTGCCGTGGCCGTCGAACAAGACGTATCCGCTGGGCCCGGCGGTGGACCGGCTCGTGGAGGGCATCGAGCGCCGGTCGGGCCATGTGTACGGACAGTGGTGGCTGCGCGGGATGCAGGGGGTGCGCGGGTACCTGCCGGCGCTCATCGGCACCGTCGGCCAGCGCGAGGTGCGGCGCTTCGCGGACCGGCTGAGCGGCGTGGGCACGGGGCTGGTCGGCGCGGGCGGAGCGGCCGACGAACAGCACCGTTCGACGTCCGCCACGGAGCGTCACTGATCGACATGCGCAGGGTCACCGCCCGTGTGAATCTGATCGGGCCCGGCCGATCCGGCCGGCCCGAAAGACCAACAGGAGTGAACCCACATGGGTATCAAGGACCAGTTCCAGGACAAGGCCGAGCGCATGCAGCAGCAGGGCAAGCAGCGTGCCGAGCAGGCGAAGGACCAGATGCACAACCGCGACCGCCGTCGCGACGAGGACCAGGCCGACCCGTCCTCGCGCCGCCGGGACGCGGAGGAGCGGTTCGAGGAGAACTACGACGCCTGACGCGCGGCCGCTGAGCCGATCCGAGGAGGCGCCTTCCGCCGTGCGGAGGGCGCCTCTTCCATGAGCGGGGACGGTGAGTCGCCGCCCTCCGGGGCCGTCACCGCCGGGGCGGCAGCGGCGGCCGGGAGCGGTCCGGTACGTCCGCGTAACCCGGCGGCGTCGCGGGCGGGTTGGTCTCCAGCAGCTCCAACGCGAGCCGCACCGCCTCGTCCAGCACCGGGTAGCGGCCCTCGGCCCAGTCCAGCGGGGTGCGCAGAGCCTCCACGTCGGGGGCGACGCCGTAGTTCTCCACGGACCAGCCGTACGCGTCGAACCACGCCGCGTTCATCGGCACCGTGATGACCGTGCCGTCGCCCAGGCTGTGCCGGCCGGTCATGCCGACCACGCCGCCCCAGGTGCGCTGGCCGACCACCGGGCCGAGGCGCAGCAGTTTGAACGCGGCCGTGATCATGTCGCCGTCGGAGGACGTCGCCTCGTCCGCGAGCGCCACCACCGGTCCGCGCGGCGCGTTGGAGGTGTACGACACCGGCTGGGCGTCCCGCGTCAGGTCCCAGCCCAGAATGGTGCGCGTCAGCTTCTCGATGACCAGCTCGCTGATGTGCCCGCCCGCGTTGCCGCGCACGTCCACGATCAGCGCGGGCCGCGACACCTCCATGCGCAGGTCGCGGTTGAACTGCGCCCAGCCGGAGCCGCCCATGTCGGGGATGTGGAGGTAGCCGCAGCGTCCGCCGCTCAACCGCCGTACCACCTCGCGGCGTTTGGTCACCCAGTCCTGGTACCGCAGCGGGCGTTCGTCGATCAGCGGGACGACCGCGACCCGGCGGGCGGGGCCCGTGCCGTCCCCGGCCGGCGCGAAGGTCAGCTCGACGGTCGTCGCGCCCGCGCCGGCCAGCAGCGGGGACGGGCCCGCCACCGGGTCGACCGGGCGGCCGTCCACGTGCGTCAGCACGGCGCCCTCGCGGATGCCCGTACCGGCCAGCGGGGAACGGGCCTTGGAGTCCGAGGAGTCGCCGGGCAGGATCCGCCTGACCACCCAGCGGCCGTCCCGGCACACGAAGTTGGCGCCGAGCAGGCCCTGCCAGCGCTGGTAGTGCGCCGGGCCCTCGTTGCGCCGGGCGGCGGCGACGTAGGCGTGCGAGGTGCCCAGTTCGCCCAGCACCTCGCGCAGCAGGTCGGCGAAGTCGTCGGGGGAGGCGACCCGTTCGACCAGCGGGCGGTACTGGTCCAGCACCGCGTCCCAGTCGATGCCGCACATGCCGGGGTCCCAGAAGTAGGCGCGGATCAGGCGGCCCGCCTCGTCGTACGCCTGGCGCCACTCGGCGGGCGGATCGACCTCGTGCAGGATGCGGCGCAGGTCGATCCAGGTGGTCGAGTCCCCGTCGCCCGCCTCGGTCGCCGGTACGGCGCGCAGGTCGCCCTCGTCCAGCACGACCAGGCGGGTGCCGTCGCCGCTGACCCGGAACCAGTCGAGGTGGCCGACCAGTTCGGACTTCTTCGCCTTGGCGAGGCTGAAGTGCTCCAGGGTGGGGCGCTCGCTCGGGTCGTCCGGGTTGGCGAACGTCTCGCCGAGTGCCCCCGAGATCGGCCAGCGCAGCCAGACCAGGCCGCCGCCCGCGACCGGGTGCAGCGCCGAGTACTTGGAGGCGGCCACGGGGAAGGGGGTCACCCGGTTCTCCAGCCCCTCCGCCTCCACGGTGACCGGGCCGCCCTCGCCCGGTTCGTCCTCCAGCGGGTCGAGTCCGCCGGCGGCCGGGCGGCCCTCCGGGTTCAGCGCGAAGGGGGAGGGGGTCGCGGAGGACAGCGGCACCAGGTACGGGCGGCAGCCGAGCGGGAAGGACAGGTCCCCGGTGTGCACGTCGTACACCGGGTCGAAGCCGCGCCAGGACAGGAACGCCAGGTAGCGGCCGTCGCGGGTGAAGACGGGGTTCTCGTCCTCGAAGCGGCCGTTGGTGACGTCGATGACGAAGGGCTCGTCCGGGTCGGTGATCCGGGCCAGCTTGATCTGCCGCAGCGAGCGGCCGATGCCCGGGTGGGACCAGGTCAGCCAGGCTCCGTCGGGGGAGAAGGCCAGGTCGCGGACCGGGCCGTTGTCGGACCGGATCAGCTCGGTGACGGCGGTGAACGGCCGGCCGGGCACGCCCGTCCCACCGACGCCGGCGCCGTCGCCCGCACCGGGGGCCTGTCCGGTGCCTGGGTCCGTGCCGGGGGCCTGTCCGGTGCCGGCCGCCTCGGCGGCGGCGGCCCCACCGCCCGCGCCGGGGCCGCTCCCCGGTTCGCCGCCCGCGTCGGGGCCGCCCGTGCCCCGCCCGCTCCCCGCGTCCGCCTCACCCGGACCGCCGGAGGCCCCGTCGGAGACGTCCAGCACCGCCGCCGACTCCGTCTCGTCCGGGACGTCGAGCAGCAGCAGCCGGCCGTCGTGGGAGGCGACGGCGAGGCGCTCGCCCGCCGGGTCCGAGACCAGCTCCAGCACGCGGCCGAGCCGGCCCGAGGCCAGCCGGCGGGGCGCCCGGCCCCCCGTCGCCCGCGGCAGGTAGGCGGTCTCCACGGCGTCCTCGCCGTCCGCGTCCGTCACGTACGCGATCCGTCCGCTCTCCCCGAGCATCTCCGGGAGCCGGACCCGTACCCCGGGGGGGTCGGCGATGCTGCGCGCCGGGCCGTCCCGGTGGGTGAGCCAGTACAGGCTGCCGCGGACGACGACGGCACTCGCGCGCCCCGTCTCGTCGACGGAGAGGCCGCCCACGTTCTGGGCGGCGGGCACCTGGTACGTACGCCGCCCCGCGCGCGGTCCGCTCAGCCGGACGTCGAGCCGGCGCGGCACCGAGCCCGGCGAGAGGTCGTCGACGATCCACAGGTCGCCCGCGCACTGGTACACCACCCGCGTGCCGTCGCTGGAGGCGTGCCGGGCGTAGAAGGCGTCGTGGTCGGTGTGGCGGCGCAGGTCGGAGCCGTCGTGGGCGCACGAGTAGAGGTTGCCGACGCCCTCGTGGTCGGAGAGGAAGGCGATGCGGCCCCCGGCGAACATGGGCGAGTGGAGGTGCCCCTCCAGATCCGCGAGCAGGCGCTGCCCGTGCAGCCAGAGCCGGCCCGTGGCGCCGCCCCGGTAGCGCTTCCAGGCGGCGGGCTCGTGCGGCGGGGTGCCGGTGAGCAGCAGCGTCCTGCGCTCGCCCGCCAGGTCGGCGGCCTGGATGTCCGCCACCGGGCCCCAGGGCAGCTTGCGGCCGGGCTCGCCGTCGAGGGCGATCTTGTAGGCCCAGGTCAGATGGGAGAAGGGCTCGCCGTGGGAGGCGACGGCGAGGACGGCGCTGCTGCCGTCGGGGTCGGGCGGCGTCCAGCCGCAGACGCGGGTGTCGAAGCCGCCCCAGTGCGTGAGCTGCCGTCCGGGGCCGCCGTCCACCGGCAGGAGGTGGACCTCCGGCACGAGAGTGCGCCAGCTCGTGTACGCGATGTGGCGGCCGTCGGGCGAGAAGCGCGGGTGGCCGGCCTTGGTGCGGTCGACGGTGAGGCGCCAGGCCCGGCCCGGACCGTCGAGGTCGGCGAGCCAGAGGTCGTCCTCGGCCACGAAGCACAACCGGTCGCCACTGAGGTGGGGAAGGCGCAGATAACTCACCCGTCCCATGCTTTGCCGGGGGCTGGGCACCGGCAACTTATGGGTAGCTGACAACCGTGATCCAGAACACGAACGAAACCGTTTCGTTTCGCTAGCCGCCCGGGGTACCCTCGACCTGTACGAAACGGTGTCGTTCTGAACGGAGAGGGGAGCGAGATGACCGAGGCCGCCACCGCGCGCCGCAGTCGGATCACCCCCGAGCGCGAGGCCGAGCTGTACGGCGCGGTGCTCGACCTGCTCCGGGAGGTCGGCTACGACGCCCTGACCATGGACGCCGTGGCCGCCCGCACCCGGTCCAGCAAGGCGACGCTCTACCGCCAGTGGGGCGGCAAGCCCGAGCTGGTCGTCAAGGCGATCCGGCACGGCAAGCCCGGGAAGACCGGCGAGATCGACACCGGCTCGCTCCGCGGCGACCTGCACGCCCTGATGTCCCGCGAGGACGACTGCACCATGGCCCAGAACTCCGCGCTGATGCGGGGCGTGGCCATGGCGCTCCACCAGAACCCGGATCTGCGCCAGGCGTTCCGGGAACAGCTCATCGAACCGGAGATGGCGGAGTTCCGGCGGCTGCTGCAACGCGCGGTCGACCGGGGGGAGATCAGAGCGGACTGTCCGGCCCTGGACTTCCTCGTGCACATGCTGGTCGGCGGCTTCGCCACGCGCACCCTGCTGGACGACCGGCCGCCGACCCGTGACTTCCTCACCTCGTACGTCGACGCCGTGATCCTCCCCGCTCTCGGTGTCGCTCCCCGCGGCCCCTCGGAAGCCTCCGGACCGTCCGGCTCCGCCTGATCGTCCGGCTCTTCCCGGCCTGTCCCCGGCCGAGCCCCACCTGACGTCACCGCTCACGTCGTCGGGCTGATCACACCTGCCCTGAAGACTCAACGACCTGACCGGGAGTACGCCCTCGTGGCCACATTCCTCTACAAACTCGGCCGCCTCGCCTTCCGGCGACGGCATTTCGTCGCCCTGATCTGGGTGGCGCTGCTGACCCTCGCCGGTGTCGGCGCGGCCAGCGCCCCGCCCGCCGGCAACTCGTCCTTCTCGATACCCGGCACCGAGGCCCAGAAGGCCTTCGACCTGCTCGAACAGCGCTTCCCGGGCCAGAGCGCCGACGGGGCGACCGCACGCGTCGTCTTCAAGGCGCCCGACGGGCAGAAGATGACGGACGCCGGTCACAGGGCGACCGTCGAGAAGACCGTCCACGAACTGGCGGACGGCTCCGAGGTCACCTCCGTCGCCGACCCCTACCAGGGCAACGCCGTCAGCAAGGACGGCACGATCGCCTACGCGTCGGTGCGCTACGACGTCTCCGGCATGGAGCTGGAGGAGTCCACCAAGGACGCCCTGGAGGACGCCGCGCAGCAGGCCCGCGACGCCGGGCTGACCGTCGAGATCGGCGGTGACGCGCTGCAGGCCGTCCCGGAGACCGGCTCCACGGAGATCATCGGCATCGCGGTCGCCGCCGTCGTCCTGGTCATCACCTTCGGCTCGCTGGTCGCGGCCGGGCTGCCGCTGCTGACGGCCCTGATCGGCGTCGGCATCGGCGTCTCGACCATTACCGCGCTGGCGAACGTGCTGGAGCTGGGCTCCACCACCTCGATCCTGGCCATGATGATCGGCCTCGCCGTCGGCATCGACTACGCCCTGTTCATCGTCTCCCGCTACCGCGCCGAACTCGCCGAGGGCCGCGGACGCGAGGAGGCGGCCGGCCGGGCCGTCGGCACCGCGGGCTCCGCCGTGGTCTTCGCCGGCCTCACCGTGGTCATCGCCCTGGTGGGCCTGGCGGTCGTCAACATCCCGATGCTGACCAAGATGGGCGTCGCGGCGGCCGGCACGGTGGCCATCGCCGTGCTGATCGCGCTCACGATGGTGCCCGCGCTGCTCGGTTACGCGGGCCGCAAGGTCAAGCCGGCCGGGGAGAAGAGCAAGCTGCTGGGCGGGGCCCGCGCGGCCGCGAGGAACGAGGCCGGCGCGGCCAGGCCCAACATGGGCACCCGCTGGGCGAGCTTCGTCGTCCGCCGGCCCGTCGCCGTCCTCCTGCTCGGCGTCCTCGGCCTCGGCGCCGCCGCGATCCCCGCCACCTCCCTGGAGCTGGGCCTGCCGGACGACGGCGCCCAGCCGACCTCCACGACCCAGCGCCGGGCGTACGACCTGCTGTCGGAGGGCTTCGGCGCCGGTTTCAACGGGCCGCTGATGGTGGTGGTGGACGCCAAGGGCGCCGACGCGCCGAAGGACGCGTTCAGCGACGTCGCCGACTCGATCAAGGGCATCGAGGGCGTCGTCGCGGTCACCCCGCCCGCGCCCAACAAGGCCGGCGACACCGCGACGATCACCGTGATCCCGGACTCCAAGCCGTCCTCCGTGCAGACCGAGGACCTGGTGCACGCCATCCGTGACACGGGCGGCGACATCAAGGCGGACACCGGCGCCGAGACCCTGGTCACCGGCGCGACCGCCATGAACATCGACGTCAGCCAGAAGCTGAACGACGCCCTGCTGCCCTACCTGGTCCTGGTCGTCGGCCTGGCCTTCCTGCTGCTGATCGTGGTGTTCCGCTCGATCCTGGTCCCGCTGAAGGCGGCCCTCGGCTTCCTGCTCTCGGTCATGGCGGCCCTCGGCGCGGTCGTCGCGGTCTTCCAGTGGGGCTGGCTGTCCGGCCTGATGGGCGTCGAGGAGACCGGCCCGGTCATGTCGATGATGCCGATCTTCATGGTGGGCGTGGTCTTCGGCCTGGCGATGGACTACGAGGTCTTCCTGGTCACCCGGATGAGGGAGGCGTACGTCCACGGCGAGAAGCCGAACCAGGCCGTGGTCACCGGCTTCCGGCACGGCGCCCGGGTCGTCACCGCGGCCGCGGTGATCATGATGGCGGTCTTCGCGGGCTTCATCGGCTCCAGCGAGTCCATGGTCAAGATGATCGGCTTCGGCCTGGCGATCGCCGTCTTCTTCGACGCGTTCGTCGTCCGCATGGCCATCGTCCCGGCCGTCCTGGCCCTGCTGGGCAGGAAGGCCTGGTGGCTGCCGAAGTGGCTGGACCGCGCCCTGCCCAACGTGGACGTCGAGGGCGAGGGCCTGCGCACGGCCGGCAGGCACACCGACCCCGACGAGGACAGGGAGCTGGCCCGCACCTGACGCGCCGCACCCGACGACAGACCAGCCGGTGAGGGTTCCGTGGGGACGGGGCTGCCCTCACCGGCTTCCTCGTCCCCGGCGGCCCGGCCGGCATCCGGTAAGCGGTCGCGTGTGCCGTACAGGCACCGCTACCGTGCCCGGCATGACGACGACCGAAGGCGGCACCGCCGCGCACCCCCGTTTCGCCGAAGCCCTGAGGACGCTCGGACTGGACGACCTGGCCGGCCGTATCCGGCGCTTCCCGGACTCCACCCGGACCGCCGCCGAGGCGGCCGCCGCGATCGGGTGCGAGCTGAGCCAGATCTGCAAGTCGCTGATCTTCGCCGCGGACGGGGTCCCGGTGCTGGTCCTCATGGACGGCGCCTCCCGCGTCGACGTGGACCGGGTCCGCGAGGAGCTGGGCGCCGGCAAGGTCACGCGGGCCGAGGCCGACGTCGTGCGCGAGACCACCGGGTACGCCATCGGCGGCGTGCCGCCCTTCGGGCACCGCAGCCGCACCCGCGTCCTCGCCGACCGGTCCCTCCTCGCGCACGACACGGTGTGGGCGGCGGCCGGCACCCCGTACGCCGTCTTCCCGATGGCACCGGGAGACCTCGTCGACGCCGCCGGCGCCACCCTCGTGGACGTGCGCGAGCGCTCCGCGTGAGTCCACCGGCCGGCCGGCGCCGCGCACGGGACGGGGGCCCCGCGCCGCGTACGGCCGGCGGCGTCGCCGAGGCGTACCGCATGCCGGACGACCAAGCCCGCGATGGTGCGTACGGCGACCGCGAGGAGCACCCTGGAAGGAGGTGTTCCGGAGGTGATCGTCATGATGCACACCGCAGTGGGATGGCACGTCGAGATGGAGTTCATGGAGGACGGCCGGCACACGCGGGCGGTCGCGATGGTGCGGCTTCCCGACGGCACCGAGGTGCGGGCGCACGGCCACGCCACCCGTCACCGGGTCGACGCGGAACAGCCACGTGTCGGTGAGGAGGTCGCCGGCGCACGGGCGTTGAACGAGCTGGCGATGATGCTGCTCACCAAGGCGCACGGCGAGATCGACGAGGCGTCCGGGCGGATCTCCCACCCGATCCACGTCTGAGCCGTCCGGCGCGGCGGCGCCCCCCGCGCCGCGTCTCAGCCCGCGTCGAGCGACGCCCGGACCGCCCGCACCAGGGCCTGTGCCCGCGGGTCGGACGTCACGCTCCGGCGGAAGCCGTTGGTGACGTAGCCGAAGGCGACGCCCGCCTCCGGGTCGGCGAAGCCGAGGGAGCCGCCGCGGCCGGGATGGCCGAAGGAGCCGGGGGACAGGAACGGGGACGCGCTGCCGTGCAGCATGTAACCGAGGCCGAAGCGGGTGCCGACGACCAGGACGCGGTCGGGGCCCGCCGACTCCTCGGAACGGGCCCGCCGCAGCGTCGCCGGGTCGAAGAGGCGCGGGTGCCGGGTGGCGCCGTCCACGTCGCCGATCAGCGCGGCGTAGAACCGGGCCAGTGCCTCGGCGGTGGCGATGCCGTTGGCCGCGGGGAGGGCCGCCGCCCGGTACGCCGGGTCGTTCTGGTCGGGCGTCGGCGTGATCGCGGCGAAGGCGCGGCGGGTGAGGGAGCCGGGGTCCTCGTAGGCCTCGGTGACCGAGCGCTTCGGGCGCAGCCGCAGCCCGCCCTCGGGCTCGGGTTCCTCGACGGCTCCGACCCGGCCGGCGCGGCCCGCGGCCTCCTCCTCGGCGGGCAGGCCGATCCACAGGTCCAGGCCCAGCGGCCCGGTGACCTCCTCGGCCAGCCACTCGCCCGCGCTCCGCCCGCCCGTCACCCTGCGCACCAGCTCGTCCAGCAGCCAGCCGTACGTCAGCGCGTGGTACCCGTGGTCGGTGCCCGGCTCCCAGACCGGTGCCTGGGCGGCGACGGCCTCGGCGGCCCGCAGCGGGTCGAGGGCCTCCGCGGGGGTGAGCGGACGGTCCAGGACCGGCAGCCCGGCCCGGTGGTTCAGCAGGTGCCTCACCGGCACCCGCTCCTTGCCGTGCGCCTTGAACTCCGGCCAGTACCCGCCGACCGGCGCGTCCAGGTCCAGCTCGCCGCGCTGGTGCAGCAGCAGCGGTACGGCGGCGGCGACGCCCTTCGTCACCGAGCGCACCACCTGGGCGGTGCCCCGGCGCCACGGCGCGGAGCCCGCGTCCGGGTCACCGGCGTCGCCCGCGCCGTCGACGTGCTTCGTGCCGCCCCACAGGTCGACGACCTTGCGGCCGTCCCGGTAGACGGCGACCGCCGCGCCCCGCTCGCCGAGCGCCGCGAAGTTCCGGGCGAACGCGTCCCGGACCGGCTCGAAGCCCCCGGCCACCGTGCCGTGCACCACCACGTCCGCGTCCACTTCCCCGTACCCCTTCCGATCGCCTGCGACAGTGGGTGCAACAGCCACCGACCGCCTGCGATTCCTCATGTACCGCTCGTGACCGACCGCGGGTCGAAGCCGAAGGGCAGTTCGAGGCGGTGGGCGCGCATCAGCGCGTCGTCGGAGAGCAGCCCGGCGGTCGGCCCGTCCGCCGCGATCACCCCGTCGCTGAGGATCAGGGAGCGGGGGCACAGCTCCAGGGCGTAGGGCAGGTCGTGGGTGACCATCAGGACGGTGACGTCGAGGGAGCGCAGGATGTCGGCGAGTTCGCGGCGGGAGGCCGGGTCCAGGTTGGAGGACGGCTCGTCCAGGACCAGGATCTCCGGCTCCATGGCGAGCACGGTCGCCACCGCCACCCGGCGCCGCTGGCCGAAGGAGAGGTGGTGCGGGGGCCGGTCCTTGAACTCCTCCATGCCCACCAGGCCGAGGGCCCGGTCCACACGCGCCTCCAGCTCCGGCCCCTTCAGCCCGGCCGCCGCCGGTCCGAACGCCACGTCCTCGCGCACGGTCGGCATGAAGAGCTGGTCGTCGGGGTCCTGGAAGACGATGCCGACCCGGCGCCGGATCTGGGCCATGTGCTTCTTGGCGACGGGCAGTCCGGCGACGGTGACCGTGCCGGTGCCGCCGGTCAGGATGCCGTTGAGGTGCAGGACGAGGGTCGTCTTGCCGGCGCCGTTGGGGCCGAGCAGCGCGACCCGCTCGCCGCGGGCGACGGAGAAGTCCACGCCGAACAGGGCCTGGTGGCCGTCGGGGTAGGCGAAGGCGAGGCCGGAGACCTCCAGGGAAGCAGTCACAGCGTCCATCCCAGCAGACAGACGACCAGCGCCGCACAGGGGAGGGCCAGTGCGTACGACCACTGCGCGCGGGACGCGCTCACCTCGTCGATGACCGGCATGGAACCGGCGTACCCCCGGCTGACCATGGCCAGGTGGACGCGTTCGCCGCGCTCGTAGGACCGGATGAACAGCGCTCCGGCGGACTTGGCGAGCACGCCCCAGTGGCGGACGCCCTTCGCCTCGAAGCCGCGGGACTCGCGGGCGATCCGCATCCTGCGCATCTCGTCGGTGATGACGTCCCCGTACCGGATCATGAAGGAGGCGATCTGCACCAGCAGCGGCGGCAGCTTCAGCCGCTGCAGGCCGAGCAGCAGTTCGCGCAGTTCGGTGGTGGAGGCGAGCAGCACGGAGGCGGCGACGCCCAGGGTGCCCTTGGCCAGCACGTTCCAGGCACCCCACAGGCCGCTGACGCTCAGCGACATGCCGAGGACCTCGACCCGCTCGCCCTCGGCCACGAACGGCATCAGCACGGCGAACGCGACGAACGGCACCTCGATCAGCAGCCGCTTGAGCAGGAAGGCGGCCGGGACGCGCGCCGCGTACGCCACCGCGGCGAGCAGCACGGCGTACAGGCCGAAGGCCCACATCGCCTCGCGGGGTGTGGAGACCACGACGATCACGAAGGCGAAGGCCGCGGCGAGCTTGGTGTGCGGCGGCAGACCGTGCACGGGGGAGTGCCCGTGCCGGTAGAGCCGGTGTGCGTGTCCCGCGCCCATCTCAGACGCCCGAGTCGCCGGTCGTGCCGGTGGTCGCGCCGGTGGTCGTGCTGCCCGGCGACGTGTCGCCGGCGCGCCGCCTGCGCACCGCCCAGAACACCGCGCTGCCCGCGACGACCGTCACGCCGACGCCGATGACGCCCGCGAGGCCGCCGGACAGTCGGGCGTCGCCCACGTCCTCGACCCCGTAGTCGGCGAGCGGGGAGTCGGCGTTCGCGTGCTCCTCGGCCTTCTTGTCGATGCCCTTGTCGGCGGCGACCTTCTCCAGGCCGTCGGGGTTCGCGGAGGCGTAGAAGCTGACGAATCCGGCGAGCACCAGGGAGGTGGCCAGGCCGGCCAGCCACACCTTGCGCGGCGAGCGGGCGGCGGGCCCGGGTTCGGCCGCGGGCGCGTCGACGAGTTCGCCGCCCACGCGCAGCTTCAGCCGCTGCCGCAGCCCGCGGGCGCCGTACACCAGGTCCGGGCGTACGGCGATGACGGCGCCCACGGTCAGCGCGGTGATCGCGGCCTCGCCGATGCCGATGAGCAGGTGCACGCCGACCATGGCGGTGGCGACCTTGCCGATGGCGACGTCGGTGGTGCCGCCGATCCCGTACAGCGCCGTGAAGGCGAGGGCGGCGGCCGGCACGGAGACGAGCGCGGCGACGAAGGAGGCGACGGTGACCGACCGGCGGGAGCGCGGCAGGACCTTCACCAGGCCCCGGAAGAGGGCGTAGGCGACGACCGTGGTGACGAGCGCCATGTCCGTGATGTTCACGCCGAGCGCGGTCAGGCCGCCGTCGGCGAAGAGGATGCCCTGCATGAGCAGGACGACGGAGACGCACAGGATGCCCGTGTAGGGCCCCACGAGTATCGCCGCGAGGGCGCCGCCGAGCAGATGGCCGCTCGTTCCCGCGGCGACCGGGAAGTTCAGCATCTGCACCGCGAAGATGAACGCCGCGACCAGGCCGCCCAGAGGGGCCGTCCGCTCGTCCAGCTCCCGGCGCGCGCCGCGCAGGCTGACCGCGATGGCGCCGGCGGCGACGACACCGGTCACGGCGGAGGTCGGGGCGTCGATGAATCCGTCAGGTACATGCACGGCTCGATGATAGGGGCTTGTTGCGAACCTCTTGCAAGAGCGACGGCCTCGTCATCTCAGATGTGAGATATCCCCGGGGGTGCCACCGGGGGGCGGCGGGGGTGAGTGTCCCGAAGGGTGTCATCCCGGGAATACGGGACACCCGATGTGAAGCGGAACGGTGGCTTCCGCGCCAGTGACAGAGCGTGAGGGGTGACCCCATGTCCGTGGTCGAACAGTACGCACGAGCCCACATCCTCACGGACGCGGACGTCCCCGACGAGGACGACGGCGGCGCCATACCCGTCGTGCTGCGGTACGACCCCGATCACGACCCCCGCTCGGTCCGCGTCGCCCTGCCCGGACGGGGCCGGAACACCGCGGCGCGCGAGTGGACGTTCCCCCGCGACCTGCTCGAACAGGGCCTGCGGGCCCCCGCCGGGACCGGCGAGGTGCGGGTGTGGCCCTGCGGACGGGTGCAGGCCGTCGTCGAGTTCCACACCCCGCAGGGCTGCTCCGTGGTGCAGTTCGAGACCAAGGCGCTCACGCGGTTCCTGCGCCGCACCTACACGGCCGTGGCGCAGCCGGTGCCGCACTGAGCCGGCACCGGGCCGCCCCGGGAGACGTCAGCCGCCCGCCTTCAGCAGCGCCGCGACGAGGGGACCGGCGGTCTCGCCTCCGTGGCCGCCCTGCTGGACCACGCCCGCCGCGGCCAGGTCGCCCCGGTACGCGGTGAACCAGCCGTTGGGCTTCTCCTGCCCGTCGACCTCGGCGGAGCCGGTCTTCGCGCCGACCTCACCGCTCACCCCGGCCATCGCCTCGGCCGCCGTGCCGTACGCCGCCGTGTAGGACATCAGCCGGCGGAGCTGCCCCAGCGTGGACGCGGACATCGTGCGCGAGGCGGTGGCGAGCTCGCGCCCGTCGACCGAGGGGGCGACCAGGTACGGCTGGTGGAAGTTGCCCGTCCTGACCGTCGCCGAGACGGAGGCCATGTTCAGCGGGTTCATCCGCACCCCGCCCTGCCCGATGAGGGAGGCGGCCATCGGCGCCGCGCTCTGCACCGGCACCGAGCCGTCGAAGGTGGGCACGCCGACGGACCAGTTGTTCATCGACAGGCCGAACACCTCCTTCGCCTGCCGGGTCAGGTCGTCGTCCTCCAGCTCCGGGGCCTGGCTGATGAAGGCCGTGTTGCAGGAGCGCGCGAAGCTCGCCCTGAACGTGCCGTTCTTTATCTCGAACTCGTCGTCGTTCTGGAACTTCCAGCCGCCGTAGCTGAAGTACTTCGGGCACGGGTGCTGCTCGTCGACCGAGGCGAGGCCCTTCTCGATGAGCAGCGAGGAGGTGATCACCTTCATCGTGGAGCCGGGCGCGAGGGAGCCCTGGAAGGCGGTGTTGAAGCCGTGGCCGCTGTTGGCGACCGCGAGGATCTCGCCCGTGGAGGCGCGCAGCAGCGCGACCGACGCCCGCGGCTTCCTGGCCACCTGCTGCTCCGCCGCCGACTGGAGCGCCGGGTCCAGGGTCGTCCTGACCGTGCCCGGCGTGCCCTCGCGCAGCTCCAGCAGGGTCTTGTCGGACGCCTTCGCCGCCTTGGACTCCTTGCCGCGGACCACGCGCAGCTCGATGCCCGCCGCGCCGCCGGCCTTCTTGCCGTACTTCTCGCGCAGCCCGTCCAGGACGGTGCCGAGCGAGGGGTACTTCGCGGCGGTGATCTCGCCGCCGTCGCGGTCCAGGGCCTTGACCGGCGGTGTCCCGGCCTCGCCGGTCACCAGCCTGTCGCCGTCCTTCAGCTCCGGGTGGACGACCGACGCCCGCCAGCCCACGGCCGGCTCGCCGTCGCCGGCCCGGCGGACCACGGTGAGCGCGCTGTCGTAGGCGAGCGGCTTGCCGACCTCCTCGCCCCCGGCCTCGCCCCGGTACCGCACCGTGCCCTTGACGGAGAACGGGACCTTCGCGCCGGCCGGGGTGCCCGCGGTGAGCGTGACGTCCGTGACGCGGGCGTCCTTCGCGTAGCCGGTGAGCAGGGCAGTGGCGGCCTCGGCGTCGTCGGTCGCGGCGGCGGCACCGGCGATGTCGCCCCGCTGCCAGGCCGTGAGGAACCGCTGGGCCGTCGTGGTCACCTCGGCCGCCGTCAGCGGGCCCGACTTCACCTTCTCCCGGGCCGCCGCGGCGGTGCTCCGCGCGGTCTCCTCGGCCGCCGCTCCGCCGCCGTACACCGCCCACGCGCCGACGCCCGCGCCGCCGACGACGAGGGCGGCCACTCCGCCGATCAGGGCGGGTCTCGTCCTGCGCCGCCCGGTGGCGGCCCTCCTGCTGCCCACTGCGTCCCGTTCCTCCGTCGTGCCCGGAATCCCCGGGACCTCGCTGCCGCCGCTCCCCGCGCGACGGCGACCACCCTAGGGCCTGTCCGGCGCTTCCCGCCGCCCCGCGGCGTCCGGCGGACAGGCCGGGGCGCTCCGCGCGGCCCCGCCCTGCCGGGAAGGGGCCGCCGTGGTGCCGGGCGGGCGGGTCAGCCGCCCGCGCGCAGTACGTCCGCCACGATCGGGCCGGCCGCGTCGCCGCCGTGCCCGCCCTCCTCGGTCATGGCCGCCGCCGCGATGTCGTTGCGGAACCCGGTGAACCAACTGTCGGACCTGGCGTTGCCGTCGACCTCGGCCGAACCGGTCTTCGCGCCGATGTCGCCGCCGAGGCCGGACATGGCCGCCGCGGCGGTGCCGCTGGTGGCCGTCAGCCGCATCATCCGCTTGAGCTGGTCGGCGGTGCTGCGCGGCAGGCCCTTGGCCGTGGCGAGCGTGCGGCCGTCCAGCTCCGGCGAGACCAGATAGGGCTGGCGGAACTCGCCGGTGACGGCGGTCGCCGTCACCGAGGCCATGTTCAGCGGGTTCATCTGGACCTGGCCCTGGCCGATGGCGCCCGCCGCGCGGTCCGGGCCGGCGACGGCCGGCACCTTGCCGTCGAACGAGACGATGCCGGTCTGCCAGTCGTCCCGCCCGAGCCCGAAGCGCTCCTCGGCCTCCCGCGTCAGGGACGCGTCCGTGAGGGGTTCCTCGTCGATGAGCTTGATGAAACCGGTGTTGCAGGAGCGCATGAAGGTGTCGGCGAGCGTCGCGCTCATGTCGGGCTTCATGCCGGTGAGGTTCTTGAAGGTCTGGCTCTGCCAGGTCGCCGTGTCCGGGCAGGGCGCCGGACCGTTCATCGAGGACACGCCGTTGTCGATGAGCATCGCCGCGGTGATGATCTTCATGGTGGAGCCGGGGGCGACCCGGCCCTCGAAGGCGGCGTTGAAGCCGTCCTCGCGGTTGTTCGCCACCGCCAGCACCTCACCGGTGCTCGGCCTGACCGCCACCACCGAGGACTCGTCGAACCGGCCGACCGCCCGCTCGGCCGCCGCCTGCACGCCCGCGCTGATCGTGGTCCGCAGCTTGCCCGGCCTGCCCTCGGTCACCGGCAGCAGAGGGGTGTCCGGGGCCTGTGTGGCGGTGTGCCGGATCACCAGCTCCACACCGGGCTCGCCGCCCGCCTTGTCGCCGTACTTCTCGCGCAGCGCGGCGAGGACCGGGCCGAGCGAGGGGTACTTCTCCCCGGTCAGCACGGTGCCGTCGCGGTCGACGGCCTGGATCTGCGGGGTCGCCGACTCCTCGGTGACCAGGGTGTCGCCGTCCTGGAGCCCGGGATGGACGACGGACGGCCGCCAGTCGACCAGCGCCCGCCCGGAGGTCTGCCCGCGCACCACGGTCAGCTCGCTGCGGTAGGTCAGCGGCTTGGCCGCGCCCTTGTAGGTGACCTCCGCCTTCACCGTGAACGGCACGGTCATCCCGCTCACGCTCACCTCGCCGGGCGTGATCTCGACGCCGGTGATGTGGGCGTCGTCGCGGAAGGCGGCCAGCAGCGTCCCTGCGGCCGGGCCGTTGTCCGTGTACGTCGCCGCCGTCGCCGCGTCGCCCTTCTCCCAGGCGGCGAAGAACTTCTGCGCGGTCTCCCTCACCTCGTCGGCGCTCGGCGGCCCGCTCTTCACGGACGCCCCGGCGGGCCCCGTCCCGCCGTCCCCGTCCAGCGCCGACACGATGTTGTAGGTGCCGTACGCGGCCCCGCCCACCATCACGGCGAACACGCCGCCCACGACGGCGACCTTCACCCCCCTGCCCATCGGCAGTCCCCTCCCCGTCGGACCCCCGAGCGTGTTTGAACGCGTTCAGAAGTCGTTGTGGCAGCACTCTAGGCGCAGGGGTCGGGCCTTGGTACGGATGTTTCCGGATGGTGGCCGAACGGAGATCCCGGCCGGCCCCTCACACCCACGTGTCCAGCCACATCCGCGACCGCCACTCGTCCATCGGGATCGCGGTGCCGGTGTAGAGGGGCCAGAAATAGATGAAGTTCCAGGCGATCAGCAGCACCAGCACGCCCGCCGCCGTCGCCCCCGCCACCCGCCGGGTGTCCCCGCAGCCCGGCCGGCCCACGATCGCCCCCAGCAGCATCGCCACCGCGAGGCACAGGAAGGGCACGAAGACCACGGCGTAGAAGAGGAAGATCGTGCGCTCCTGGTACAGGAACCAGGGCAGATAGCCGGCCGCCAGCCCGCAGGCGATGGCGCCCGCGCGCCAGTCGCGGCGGAAGGCCCAGCGCCACAGGACGTACAGCAGGGCGAAGCAGCCGATCCACCACAGCAGCGGCGTGCCGATCGCCAGCACCTCGCGGGCGCACTTCTCGCCCGCGTCGGCCGGACAGCCGTCCGTGCCGGGCGACGGCGACTCGTAGAAGTAGGACACCGGGCGGCCGAGGACGATCCAGCTCCACGGATTGGACTCGTAGGTGTGCGGCGAGGTCAGGTGCGTGTGGAACTCGTACACCTGCGACTCGTAGTGCCACAGGCTGCGCCACCAGTCCGGGAACAGCCACGACCAGGAGCTGGTCCGGCCGTTCGCCGTCGCCCAGTCGCGGTAGTAGCCGCCGGTGCCGTCGGTGGCCGACAGGATCCAGCCGGTCCAGGACACGATGTACGTGACGATCGCGACCGGCACGGTCGACAGGAACGCCCAGCCCAGGTCGTGCCTGAGCACCGCCCGTCGCGGCCGGCGCGCGCCCGCGACCCGGCGCGAGCCCACGTCCCACAGCACCGCCATCACGCAGAACGCCGCCATGATGTACAGGCCGTTCCACTTGGTCGCCGCGGCCAGGCCCAGCATCAGCCCCGCCGCCACCCGCCACGGCCGCCACCCGAGCCGCAGCGTCTCGGCGACCTCCGCGTCGGGACGCGCCCGGCCGTCGGCGTCCACCGGCAGCGCGGCGGCGAGCTTCTCACGCGCCTTGTCGCGGTCCACGAGCAGGCAGCCGAACGCGGCCAGCACGAAGAACATCAGCACGCTGTCCAGCAGCGCGGTGCGGCTCATCACGAAGTGCAGCCCGTCCACCGCCATCAGCGCGCCCGCCAGGCAGCCCAGGAACGTGGAGCGGAACAGCCGGCGCCCGATCCGGCACAGCATCAGCACCGACAGCGTGCCGAGCAGCGCCGTCATGAACCGCCAGCCGAACGGGTCGAAGCCGAACAGCAGCTCGCCCAGCCCGATGACGTACTTGCCGACCGGCGGATGCACCACGTACGCCGCGTCGGTGGGGATCGGGACGTCCCCGCCCGTCTGCAGGATCAGGTCGTTGACCTTCTTGTCCCAGTTGACCTCGAAGCCGCGGTGGACGAGCGCCCAGGCGTCCTTGGCGTAGTACGTCTCGTCGAATATCACCGCCTTCGGGCTGCCCAGATTCCAGAACCGCAGCAGGCCCGCCAGCAGCGCCACCAGCAGCGGTCCGCCCCAGCCCGACCAGCGCACGATCCGGTCGGCGGTCTTCCCCGGCAGGCCGAGGAAGACCCACAGCCGCGGGCCGGGCCGCGTGTACGGCGGCACCAGCCGCTCGCGGACACCGCCGGCCGCCGGCCCCGCCGCGTGGCCGAAGCGGCGCAGCCGTTGCTGCCAGGTGGGCCCCCCGTCGTGCGGGGCCAGGTCCTGCCGGGTGTCCGTCGAGGACGCGGTACTCGTCACCGCGCCATCGTAGGGAACCGTTCTGTGCGCGTCCCGCACACGACCCCCACGGGTCCGGATGCGTCCCCGTCCGTCCGCCCCTGGGAGGATGGGGGCGTGACTGGAACCCTTGTACTGGCGGGCACCCCCATCGGCGACGTCCAGGACGCCCCGCCCCGGCTCGCCGAGGAACTCGCGGGCGCCGACGTCGTCGCCGCCGAGGACACCCGGCGGCTGCGCCGGCTGACCCAAGCGCTGGGCGTCACTCCCCGCGGCCGCGTCGTGTCGTACTTCGAGGGCAACGAGTCCGCCCGGACGCCGGAGCTGGTCGAGGAGCTGGTGGGCGGGGCCCGCGTGCTGCTGGTGACCGACGCCGGGATGCCCTCCGTGTCCGACCCCGGGTACCGGCTGGTCGCCGCCGCGGTCGAGCGGGACGTCCGGGTCACCGCCGTGCCCGGCCCGTCCGCCGTGCTCACCGCGCTCGCCCTGTCCGGGCTGCCGGTCGACCGCTTCTGCTTCGAGGGCTTCCTGCCCCGCAAGGCCGGCGAACGGCTCGGCCGGCTCCGCGAGGTCGCCGGGGAGCGCCGCACCCTCGTCTACTTCGAGGCCCCGCACCGCCTCGACGACACCCTCGCCGCGATGGCCGAGGTCTTCGGCGCCGACCGCCGGGCCGCGGTCTGCCGGGAGCTGACCAAGACGTACGAGGAGGTCAGGCGCGGCGGCCTCGGCGAGCTGGCGGCGTGGGCCGCGGAGGGCGTGCGCGGCGAGATCACCGTCGTCGTCGAGGGCGCCCCCGACACGGGCCCCGAGGAAGTCGGCGCCGAGGAACTGGTGCGCCGGGTCCGGGTCCGCGAGGAGGCGGGAGAACGCCGCAAGGAGGCCATCGCCGCGGTGGCCGCCGAGGCGCAGGTCCCCAAGCGGGAGGTCTTCGACGCGGTGGTGGCGGCGAAGCACGCCGGGGGATGACGCCGGGGGCCGGCCCGGCGCCCGCGCGCGACCGCGACACGTCCCCGCGCCCCGCGCGCCCGGCCGGTGCCCGTGCGCGCCCCAAGCGGTGGCAAACGCTCCGCCCGCCGGGCAAAGCCCCGGGCCGCCCGTCGGGGGCGTCAGGGCAAGGGACGCCCAAAACGGCTCCAATATCTCGGCCGGGCCGGTGCATTCCGGTCGGGCGAGGCGTCCACTGGAAGAAGGGGACGCACCCGTCCCCGAAGGCCAGCGGACAAGCGGGAGCCGGAATGAGCGAGATCACCGGACGCACCGGTACACGGGCGGGAGCCACCGAGGTCGTCCACGAGTCGTACTCCTTCGCCTGCATGCGGTGCGGGCACGGCTGGGAGCAGTCGTTCGACATAGAGCACCACAGGGACGCCGAGGGCCACGAGTTCCTGCTCTACGTGACGGACGGCCGCATCGTGCCCTCCCCGCTGACCCGGCCCACCTGCGCCAACTGCGACAACCACGTCGTACGGATCATGCGGCCGGGGCGCGTCGCCTCGGTGCGCGGCACCGCCCACGGCGTGCACCGGGTACCGCCGGCCGGACCCCTGGAGGTACCGCAGGTCCCCGAGCGGCCCGGCCCCGGCGCCCCCGGCCTCACACCCGCGCCCCGGCGCCCGCACCTGTCCGACCTGCTGCGCGCGCTCCACCTCCAGCGCAGGGCGGGCTGAGGCGGCACGCACCTTCCGTAGGATCGGGACATGCCTTCGAACGCCTCGGACCGGACCGACAGGAACGACGCTCCGCCGCTCCCCGAACCCCTGCGGATACCGGTCGCCGACTCGCACACCCACCTCGACATGCAGGCGGGCACGGTCGCCGAGGGCCTCGCGAAGGCCGCGTCGGTCGGTGTCACCACGGTCGTCCAGGTCGGCTGCGACCTCGCGGGCTCCCGCTGGGCGGCCGAGACGGCGGCGGAGTACGACGCCGTCCACGCCACCGTCGCCCTGCACCCCAACGAGGCACCCCGCATCGTCCACGGCGACCCCGACGGCTGGTCCAGGCAGGGCGCTCGCGGGCCCGGCGGCGACGCGGCCCTGGACGACGCCCTCGCGGAGATCGACCGGCTGGCCGCGCTGCCCCAGGTCAAGGGCGTCGGCGAGACCGGCCTCGACCACTTCCGCACCGGCCCCGAGGGCAAGGAGGCCCAGGAGAGGTCCTTCCGCGCCCACATCGAGATCGCCAAGCGGCACGGCAAGACCCTCGTCATCCACGACCGCGACGCCCACGCCGACGTGCTGCGCGTCCTCAAGGAGGAGGGCGCCCCCGAGCGCACCGTCTTCCACTGCTACTCCGGCGACGCGGAGATGGCCCGGATCTGCGCCGAGGCCGGTTACTACATGTCCTTCGCCGGCAACGTCACCTTCAAGAACGCCCAGAACCTGCGCGACGCCCTCGCCGTGGCCCCGCTGGAGCTGGTCCTCGTGGAGACCGACGCCCCGTTCCTGACGCCGGTGCCCTACCGGGGTCGCCCGAACGCCCCGTACCTGGTGCCGGTCACGGTGCGGGCCATGGCCGCCGTGCGCGGCGTCGACGAGGACACCCTGGCGACGGCCCTCGCGGCCAACACGGCCCGCGCCTTCGCCTACTGACCCGACAGGTCGTCACGCCGAGTAGTCGCGTCGCTTTGGAGAGTGACGGACGCTCCGCTAGGTTCTGGGGGCCCATCCGGACCCCTGGAGCGTGTCGGCGTGAGCAGTACCCGGTTCGAGACGTACGAGACCCGCGCACCGTACGACGTGCACGGCGCGCCGACCCCGCCGTACGGGGAGACCTGCCGGCCCGCCCCCGGACAGGCGGGCGCCGCGGTGCCCCGGCAGGGCGTCGTCCGCCCCGCCCCGGCCGGCCGGGGCGGCCACCGGCGCCGGGCACGGTACGCGGGGCCCGCGCAGGGCACCGTGCGCCGGCTGGTGCCGCAGGCCCTGGTCGTGGCGTTCCTGGCCGGCGGCACCACCGCCTTCGTCGCCGAGGACAAGGCCGTCGAGCTGACCGTCGACGGCCGGCCCCGCGCCCTGCACACCTTCGCCGACGACGTGACCGGACTCCTCGCGGGGGAGGGCGTCCGGGTCGGGCCCCACGACGTGGTCGAACCCGCCCCCGGCACCCCGCTCACCAGCGGCGACGAGATCACCGTCCGCCACGGACGCCCCGTCCTGCTCACTCTCGACGGCCAGCGGCGCCAGGTGTGGACCACCGCCGACACCGTGGCGGGGGCGCTGCGTCAGCTCGGCGTCCGGGCCGAGGGCGCCCGCCTGTCCACCCCGCCCTCCCGGCGCATCGGCCCCGCGGGACTCTCGCTGGACGTCCGCACCGAACGCGTCGTCACCGTCATGGCGGACGGCCGCGCCCGCACCGTCCGCACCAACGCCGCGACCGTGCGCGAGGCCGTCGAGCAGGCCGGGGTCACCCTGCGGGGCCGGGACACCACCTCCGTCCCGGCGGCCGCCTTCCCCCGCGACGGGCAGACCGTCACCGTGCTGCGCATCACCGACTCCACGGAGGTCCGCGAGGACCTCCTGCCCTTCGCCGAGCAGCGCACCGTAGACCCCTCCCTGCCCCAGGGCACCGAAGTCGTCCAGCAGACGGGCCGGCCCGGACTGCGCCGCACCACGTACGCCGTGCGCACCGTCAACGGCGTCCGGCAGCGGCCGCGCCCGCTGCGCACCGAGACGGTGCGCGAGCCCAGCCCGCGGATCGTGCGGGTCGGCACCCGGCCCCGGCCGCGGTCCGTGCGGGGCACCGACCACCTGAACTGGCAGGCCCTGGCCGCGTGCGAGTCGGGCGGACGCCCGGGCGCCGTCGACCCGTCGGGCACGTACGGCGGCCTGTACCAGTTCGACGCCCACACCTGGCACGGCCTCGGCGGCGAGGGCCGGCCCGAGGACGCGACGCCGGCCGAGCAGACGTACCGCGCGAAGAAGCTCTACGTGCGCAGCGGGGCGAGCGCCTGGCCGCACTGCGGGGCACGGCTGGGGGGCTGACCGGCGGTGCCCGGCCGCCCCGGACGGTGCGGGGGCCGCCCCCGGCTACCCTTGCGGGGTGAGCAGCCCCACCCCCGACGCCCTCCTGGGTCCCGCCGACGTCCGTGAACTCGCGGCGGCCCTCGGCGTACGCCCCACCAAGCAGCGCGGCCAGAACTTCGTCATCGACGCCAACACGGTCCGCCGTATCGTGCGCACCGCCGAGGTGCGCCCCGACGACGTGGTGGTCGAGGTGGGACCGGGTCTCGGCTCGCTCACCCTGGCCCTGCTGGAGGTCGCCGACCGCGTCACCGCCGTCGAGATCGACGACGTCCTCGCCGGCGCCCTGCCCGCCACCGTCGCCGCCCGGATGCCCGAGCGCGCCGACCGGTTCGCGCTCGTCCACAGCGACGCCATGCAGGTCACCGAGCTGCCGGGCCCCGCCCCGACCGCGCTCGTCGCCAACCTGCCCTACAACGTCGCCGTGCCCGTCCTCCTGCACATGCTCGACACCTTCCCGACCATCGAGCGCACCCTCGTCATGGTCCAGGCCGAGGTCGCCGACCGGCTCGCCGCCGGACCCGGCTCCAAGGTGTACGGCGTGCCGTCCGTGAAGGCGGGCTGGTACGCCGAGGTGAAGCGGGCCGGCGCCATCGGCCGCAACGTCTTCTGGCCCGCGCCGAACGTCGACAGCGGACTGGTGTCACTCGTCCGGCGCAGCGAGCCGCTGAAGACCACCGCGTCCAAGCGCGAGGTGTTCGCCGTCGTCGACGCCGCGTTCGCCCAGCGCCGCAAGACCCTGCGGGCCGCCCTCGCCGGGTGGGCCGGTTCGGCCGCCGCCGCCGAGGCCGCCCTCGTCGCCGCGGGCGTGTCGCCGCAGGCGCGCGGAGAATCGCTGACCGTGGAAGAGTTCGCGCGTATCGCCGAGCACAAGGAGTGACGAGCAAGTGAGCGTGACGGTCCGCGTCCCCGCCAAGGTCAACGTCCAGCTCGCGGTCGGCGCCGCCCGCCCCGACGGCTTCCACGACCTGGCCAACGTCTTCCTCGCGGTCTCCCTCTACGACGAGATCACCGCGACCCCGGCCGACGGACTGCGCATCACCTGCGAGGGCCCGGACGCCGCCCAGGTCCCGCTCGACCGGACCAACCTCGCCGCCCGCGCGGCCGAGGCGCTCGCCGTGCGCCACGGCCGCACCCCCGACGTGCACCTGCACATCGCCAAGGACATCCCCGTGGCCGGCGGCATGGCGGGCGGCAGCGCCGACGGTGCCGGCGCCCTGCTCGCCTGCGACGCCCTGTGGGGCACCGGCGCCTCGCGCGCCGAGCTGCTGGAGATCTGCGCCGAGCTGGGCAGCGACGTCCCGTTCAGCCTGGTCGGCGGCGCCGCGCTCGGCACGGGACGGGGCGAGCGGCTGACGGAGCTGGAGGTGGGCGGGGAGTTCCACTGGGTCTTCGCGCTGGCCGCGCGCGGGCTGTCCACCCCGGCCGTGTACCGCGAGTTCGACCGCCTCGGCGAGGACCTGGACATCCCCGAGCCGGCCGCCGACCAGGCGGTGCTCGACGCCCTCGCCAAGGGGGACGCCGCCGCCCTCGCCCTCGCCGTCGCCAACGACCTCCAGCCCGCGGCGCTCTCCCTCTTCCCCGAACTGGCCGACACCCTCGCCGCGGGACGCGCCGCGGGCGCGCTGGCGGCCCTCGTCTCCGGCTCCGGCCCTACCACGGCGTTCCTCGCCTCCGACGCCCGGACGGCGTCCGACATCGCCGGGGTGCTGCGGGCCTCGGGAACCTGCCGCGACGTCCGCACGGCGGCGGGGCCGGCGGCGGGGGCGACCGTGGTCTGAGAGGCCGTGCTCAGAGCCGGTCGACGGCGGTCAGGTCGATGTCGACGGCATACGGCTTGTCGACCTTGATCCGGTCCCGGTGCATGCCCATGTGCACGTACGCACGGGTCATCGGGTCGAGTTCGTAGACGTGGACGACCGGCCCGCCGTCCGTGCCGCCCTGCTCGACGCGCCAGAAGTTGGGGATGCCCGCGGCGGCGTACTTGTGGGGCTTCGTCGTGCGGTCGCGGGACTCGGAGTCGGGGGAGACGACCTCGACGGCGAGCAGGACGTCCTTGGCCTGGAAGCTGGTCTGATCCAGTCCGGTGACCGCGTCGGCCCGGACCACGCTGATATCGGGTTCCGGGCCGTTGCGGCTGTCGAGGGTGACGGTCATCTCCCGTTCGACACTGAGTCCCGGATCGAGTGAGCTGCGCAACCCATTGATCAACAGGTCGATCACGAGGTAGTGGAAACGGCGCTGCGGACTCACGAAAACCAGGCTCCCGTCGATCAACTCGGTGTGCGGCGGGAGATCCGGCAGGGTGAACAGGTCGTCCACGGTGTAGCCGTCCACGGGCGGCACCGGCCAGCGCTGGTGGCGGTGCTCTACGGACTCGGCGGTCATGGTTCCTCCCATGGACGGGATCCTGCTGCCTCGCTCCCCACGGTAGCCGCACAGTCGGAGAGGCGTCACCACAAAGAGTGACGACCCCCGTCCGCGTCACCCCGCCCCCCGAAGGGCCTACGCTTGAAGGCTGATCGATCCCCCAGGCAGGAGAGAAATGGCCGTCAACCTGGTCAATGTCGAGAACGTCAGCAAGGTGTACGGGACCCGTGCACTCCTCGACGGCGTGTCCCTCGGCGTCTCCGAAGGGGACCGCATCGGTGTCGTCGGGCGCAACGGCGACGGCAAGACCACCATGATCCGGATGCTCGCCAAGCTGGAGGAGCCCGACACCGGCCGGGTCACCCACTCCGGCGGGCTGCGGCTCGGCGTCCTCACCCAGCACGACTCCCTCGACCCCGCGGCCACCGTCCGCCACGAGGTCATCGGCGACCTGGCCGACCACGAGTGGGCGGGCAACGCCAAGATCAGGGACGTGCTCACCGGCCTGTTCGGCGGGCTCGACATGCCGGGCTTCCCCAAGGGGCTGGACACCGTCATCGGCCCGCTCTCCGGCGGCGAGCGGCGCAGGATCGCGCTGGCCAAGCTGCTCATCGAGGAACAGGACCTGATCGTCCTCGACGAGCCCACCAACCACCTCGACGTCGAGGGCATCGCCTGGCTCGCCCGGCACCTGCGCGAACGCCGCTCCGCGCTCGTCTGCGTCACCCACGACCGCTGGTTCCTCGACCAGGTCTGCACCCGCATGTGGGACGTGCAGCGCGGCGACGTCTACGAGTACGAGGGCGGCTACTCCGACTACGTCTTCGCCCGCGCCGAACGCGAGCGCATCGCCGCCACCGAGGAGGCCAAGCGGCAGAACCTCGTCCGCAAGGAGCTGGCCTGGCTCCGGCGCGGCGCCCCCGCCCGCACCTCCAAGCCCCGCTTCCGCGTCGAGGCCGCCAACGAGCTGATCGCCGACGTGCCGCCGCCCCGCGACAGCAGCGAGCTGATGAAGTTCGCCTCCTCCCGGCTCGGCAAGACCGTGTTCGACCTGGAGGACGTGACCGTCCAGGCCGGGCCCAAGGTCCTGCTCAAGCACGTCACCTGGCAGCTCGGCCCCGGCGACCGCATCGGCCTCGTCGGCGTCAACGGGGCCGGCAAGACCTCCCTGCTGCGCGCCCTCGCCGAGGCCGCCCGCAGCGAGGGCGAGGAGCAGCCCGCGGGCGGCCGCGTGCGCGTCGGCAGGACCGTCAAGCTGGCCTACCTCTCCCAGGAGGTCGCCGAGCTCGACCCCGACTGGCGGGTGCTGGAGGCCGTGCAGCGCGTCCGGGAGCGCGTCGACCTCGGCAAGGGCCGCGAGATGACCGCCGGTCAGCTCTGCGAGACCTTCGGCTTCGGCAAGGAGAAGCAGTGGACGCCGGTCGGTGACCTCTCCGGCGGTGAGCGGCGCCGGCTCCAGCTCCTGCGGCTCCTGATGGACGAGCCCAACGTCCTCTTCCTCGACGAGCCCACCAACGACCTCGACATCGAGACCCTGACCCAGCTCGAGGACCTGCTCGACGGCTGGCCCGGATCGATGATCGTCATCTCCCACGACCGGTTCTTCGTCGAGCGCACCACCGACCGGGTCTTCGCCCTGCTCGGCGACGGCGCGCTCCGGATGCTGCCGCGCGGCATCGACGAGTACCTGGAGCGGCGCCGGCGCATGGAGGAGGCCGCCGCGGCGAGCGCCCCCGCCGCGGCCGCGAAGCCGGCCGCGGAGGTGCCCGAGAAGAGCGCCGCCGACGTGCGCGCAGCCAAGAAGGAGCTCCAGAAGATCGAGCGGCAGCTCGACAAGGTCTCCGAGAAGGAGACCAAGCTGCACGCGCGCATCGCCGAGAACGCCACGGACTTCGCGAAGGTGGCCGAACTGGACGCCGAGCTGCGCGCCTTGGCCGGACAGCGCGAGGAGCTGGAGCTGCGCTGGCTGGAATTGGCCGAGGACGCCTGACGCTCCGCGTGCGGGGGGCGCGCGTTGCGTGAAGAGGGCGTGAAGGCGCGTAACAGGGGCATCACGGGCCGGTCCTCCCTTGGGAACAGGGGCGGACGCGGCCCGGTGTGCTGTCGGGGCCGGGTGATAGAAAGGGCCGTCTGAAGACTGTCTGAGCGACCGCCCGAAGACGACTCCGGGGCCAGCGCGTACCCCGGGCCGTGGCGGAAAATCAGTGAGCAATAAGGGGGAACGCGCTGATGAGCCAGCCGCCCAACCAGCCGCCGCAGCCGGGCGGTTTCGGAGCACCGCAGGACCAGCCGCCCGGCGGTTTCGGGGCACCGCAGACTCCGCCGCCCCCGCAGGGCGCGCCGCAGACGCCGCCGCCGTCCGGGCCGCCCCAGCCGGGATACGGCTATCCCCAGCAGCCCCCATATGCCCAGCCCGGCCCGTACAACTCCGGTCCGTACGCCCAGCCCCAGCAGCCCGGCCCGTACGGTCCGCAGCCCGGCTACGGCTATCCGCAGCAGCCCCCCTTCCCCGGCGGACCCGGCACCCCGCCGCCCGGCGGCTCCGGATCCCGCAACCCGTTCAAGGGCAAGCCGGCCCTCGTGATCGCCGCCGCGGTCGCGGCCCTGGCCGTCATCGGCGGCACCGTGTGGGCGGTCACCGGCACCGGTGACGACGGCGAGGAGAAGAAGCCCGTCGCTCAGAAGAGCGACGACGCCAAGCCCGCCGCCTCCGGCGGCGCCCCGGTCAATCCCGGTGACGGCAGCGGCGACGGCGACGAGGAGACCGCGGACCTCAACGAGGGCCGCCAGGCCGGTGAGTCCAAGGTGCTCTGGTACAAGGAGGCGCCCGACGCGCCCGGTTCCGGCGCCGACGCCGAGGGCATGTGGATCACCGACAAGACCGCGGTGAAGGCGGCGTACAAGCAGCTCTTCGCGTACAACGTCACCGACGGCAAGCCCACGTGGGCGCCGATCACCTTCCCGCAGAAGATCTGCGCGGTCACCCCCGAGAAGACCGCCCAGGACAAGATCGTCGTCGCCTACATGAGCGGGTCCAGCGACCGCGCCGAGTGCAACCAGCTCCAGGAGATCGACCTCGCCACCGGCAAGCAGGGCTGGAAGCAGGTCGTCCCGGACGGCGAGCTGTTCGACTCCACGCTCTCCGTCGAACTGGGCGTCAGCGGCAACACCCTGATGGTCGCCCGCTCCCAGTCCGGCACGGCCTACGACGTCACCAGCGGCAAGAAGCTGTACGACAAGAAGCGCTACGGCGACGCCTGCTTCCCCGCCGGGTTCGCGGCCGACGCGACGAGCCTCGTCCAGGTCGCCTCCTGCGGCGCCGGCGGCGACAACGAGCACGACGAGGTGCAGGGCCTCGACCCGAAGACCGGCAAGGTCCTGTGGACGTACAAGTACGAGAAGGGCTGGCGGGTCGAGCGCGCCTACTCCGTCGCCCCGCTCGTCGTCTACGCGACCAACGAGGACAAGAAGGTCTGGAACATCTCCAGCTTCACCGCCTCCGGCCGGGTCCAGGCGCAGGTCGGCGTCCAGGAGGACTTCGCCCCCGAGTGCGGCTGGGCCATCCTGGAGCGCGACCTCCAGGGCTGCACGGGTGTCGTCGTCGCCGACAACACCCTCTACCTGCCGACCGAGGCGACCAGCGGCGCCAACGAGATCGTCGCCGTCAACCTCGCCGACGGCAAGGAGAAGTGGCGCGCCAAGTCCCCCGTCGACGAGACGATGCTGCCCATGAAGGCCGAGGGCGGCCGCCTCATCGCCTACGTGGAGCCGTCGTACGACGCGGGCGGCCAGGTCGTGGCGATCCCGACCACCGGCACCGCCCACACCCCGGCCAAGCTGCTGCAGAACCCGCAGGGCGCCGCGGACATCGAGGGCAGCTTCTACTCGCGGGACATCGACTGGGCCGACGGGCGCTTCTACATCGCCAGCACCCGCCTGACCGGGAACGACGACGCGAAGGAGAAGTTGATGCTCGCCTACGGCAAGTGACCTTCTCCGCCTCCTCCCCCTCCTGCGCGATCCGCGCCTTCGCCGTCCGCCGGGGCCGGTCCGTCCGGCCGGCCCCGCCGTCTGAGCTCCCCGAGGTACTCACGTCATGACCCAGCCGCCGCCCCCGCCGCCCCACCAGCCCCCTCAGGGGGGAGGGTTCGGCCCGCCGCAGGACCAGCCGCCGCAGCCGGCCCCGCCCGCCGGCCCGCCGCCGGGCGGAACGCCGGACCTCGGCAAGGCCCCCCAGCCGGGCTACGGATACCCCCAGACGCCCCCCGCGGCGCCGACGGCCCAGCCGACGCCGCCGTCCGGGCCGGGTTACGGATACCCGCAGACCCCGCCGCAGCCCCAGCCCGGCTACGGCTACCCCGGCCAGCAGCCCGGCCCGTACGGGGCGCCGACCCCCGCCTACGGGCAGCAGCCGCCCTACGGCCAGCAGCCCGGCCAGCCCGGATACGGCTACCAGGCGCCGACCATGCCCATGTCTCCGCAGCCCGGCCCTCCGGGCGGCGGACGGAAGATCAACCCGCAGCTCGCGATCATCGTGTCGGCCGTCGTCGTCATCGCGCTGATCGTCGGCGGCGGTGTCTGGTACGCGAATTCCTCCGGCAAGAAGGACGACAAGACCACCACCGCGGGCGGCGACGGCGGCACGGAGGGCAAGGGCGGCAGCGGCGGCACCTCCTCCGGCGGCAAGGAGAAGGCCCCCTCCGACCCCAGCGCCAAGGTGCTCTTCCAGGTCCCGCAGCCCCCGGTCACCGAGGAGCAGTCGAGCTTCCCGACGACCGGTTCCTGGCTCACCGACAAGGTGTACGCCAAGAGCGGCATCGGCGAGGTCGTCGGCTACGACCCGGCCAAGGGCTCCAAGCTGTGGACGATCGACCTCGCCGGCCCGGTCTGCGAGGCCACCCAGCGGGTCACCGACGACCACAAGACGGTGATCATCCACAAGCCCGCCATGCCGACCAAGACGAGCCCGCAGTCCTGCACGCAGGTCACCGTGATCGACCTGGACGCGGGCAAGCAGGTGTGGACCAAGACCTCCGGCGACGGCAGCCGGCCCATCTCCTTCAACAACGTCACCATCAGCGGCGGCACCGTCGCCGCGGGCAGCACCAGCGGCGGCGTGGCCTGGGACATCGCCACCGGCGAGGTGCTCTGGTCCCCCAAGGCCACCGACACCTGCTACGACACCGGCTACGGCGGCGGCGAGAAGCTGGTCGCGGTCCGCAAGTGCGGCACGTACGGCGCGCGGCAGCTCAACATCCAGACCATCGACCCCAAGAGCGGGAAGGTGCTCTCCGAGTACAAGATGGCCCAGGGCATCGAGTACGCGGGCGTCGTCTCGACCAACCCGCTGGTCGTGGTCGCCGACGTCGCCGACTCCGCCGGTGACGGCAGCGGCATCTCGGACTTCTTCTCCATCGACAACAAGACCGGCAAGCTGCGCACGCGCATCTCCGCGCCGGGCGACGACTACGCGGCGAGCTGCGAGACGATCACAGAGGTCGAGGACTGCCACGGGCTGGCCGTCGGCAACGACAAGCTCTACATCCCGACCGAGGAGCACGAGGGCGGCGGCAAGTCGTACAGCCGGACCAACGAGGTCGTCGCGCTGGACCTGGCCACCGGCAAGCAGACCGGCCAGCGTGCCGACGCCGGCGAGGGCTACACGATCACCCCGCTGCGGATGGACGGCGGCAACGTGATCGCCTACAAGCGCCCGCCGTACGACAAGGGCGGCCAGATCGTCAGCATCGACGGCGGGACGTTCAAGCAGACGACGCTGCTGGAGAACCCGGCGACCGAGGCGGTGTCCGACGTGGAGACCAGCATGTCGCCCGAGTACTCCGAGCTGATCTACGCGCAGGGGCGGCTGTACATGTCCGAGGTGTACGCCAGCTCGCTGTCCAGCTCGACCGACGAGGAGTACCTCGCGGTCGCGTTCGGCACGAGCGGCTGACGCCGGGCTCGTCGTCCTTCGGACCGTGTCCCACGGCCCCGTCCCTGTCCAGGGGCGGGGCCGTGGGCCGTTCGGGCGCGGGTGTCCGCCGACGGCTGTCTGCCGACGGCTGTCCGCCGGTGGCTGTCTGCCGTCGGTCGTGCGCCGTATTGCGGGGGATTTCGGCGTTCCGGGGCAGTTCTCGCCGGTAGGGGCAGCGCGACGGCGCACCAGCGTGTAGCTTCCGGGGGCATGAGGGGCGGGGCCGGGGGGCCGGGTGGGGTTCTCCTGCCGTCCGTGCCGGCCGTGCCGGGGGACCGGGGGGAGTGGGGGTTGCTCGATGGGAGTGCGGCTCATGGTGGTCGACGACCACCGGTTGCTCGCCGAGGCGCTGGCCTCGGCACTGAAGCTGAGGGGGCACCGGGTGCTCGCGGCGGCGGCGCCCGCCGCGGGGGCGGCCGAGCTGGTGATCAGCCGGGCGCCCGAGGTGTGCCTGTGGGGGACGGCGGCGCCGGCCGAGCCGGGGACCTTCGATCCGGTGGTGCGGATCAAGCGGGAGCGGTCGCAGGTGGCGGTGCTGGTGCTGGGGCCCGTGCCGAACCCCCGCGGGATCGCGGCGGCCTTCGCGGCGGGGGCGTCGGGGTACGTGCGGCACGACGAGCGGATCGAGGGGGTGGAGCGGGCGATCATGAAGGCGCGGGCCGGGGAGGCGGCGGTGACGCCGGCGCTGCTCCAGGGGGCCTTCGGTGAGCTGCTGAATCCGGCGGCCCAGCCCGACGACGAGGGGCAGCGGCTGCTGTCGATGCTCACGCCCCGGGAGGTGGAGGTGCTGGTCCGGGTCGCCGAGGGGGAGGACACCCGGCTGATCGCGGCCGGCATGGGCATCGCACCGTCCACGGCGCGGACGCATGTCCAGCGGGTGCTGATGAAACTGGGGGTCGGCTCCCGCCTGGAAGCGGCGGCGCTGGCCGCGCGGACGGGGCTGCTGGACCGGGCGGGCGCCTCCGGCGGTTGAGCGGGGGTGCCTGCGGGTGCCTGCGGGTGCCTGCGGCGCTTGGGTGGGGGTGCCTGCGGCGGCCTGTGCGGGTTCGGTGGGGAGTGCGGGTGCCTGCGGCGGCCTGTGCGGCTCCGGTGGGTGGGGTGCCTGCGGCGCCTGTGCGGCTCCGGTGGGTGGGGTGCCTGCGGCGCCTGTGCGGCTCCGGTGGGTGGGGTGCCTGCGGCGCCTGTGCGGGTTTGGTGGGGGTGCGCGTAGCGCGTTCGGTGGTCTTGTGGGTCGGGGCCGGGTCGGGGGGTGTCCGTCCTCGGAACGGCGCGGA